>JAVVRP010000045.1:0-500 GCA_036654655.1 Clostridia bacterium | reverse complement strand
ACTCGAGAGTGGAATATGGTGGTTTCTTAAGTAATGAAGAGTTGATTCCAGAGCTTTTAAATGCTGATCTATTAATTAATCCTAGACCAACTTCTCTAGAATTCACAGGTTTATCTTTTCCTTCAAAACTTATTGAATATTTAGCAACAGGAACACCGATATTGACGACAAGGATATCTAGTATTCCTTCATGCTATGAAGAATTCTTCTATTATATTGATGATGAATCCGGTATCGGTATACAGCAAGCTATTTTAAGGGTGATGGAAACAGATCCCATAGAAAGAAATTTAGTTGCTTCTAGAGCTCAAAACTTTATTCAGCAGGAGGCTTCTGAAGTGGCTGTAGGTGAAAAGATTAATTATATGACTAAACAATTATTGCGTCGTTGAGAGAAAATCTATGTTTTCAAATAAAGTTTTACTAATCACAGGTGGCACAGGATCATTTGGAAATGCTGTTTTAAAACGCTTTCTAGAAACTGATATAAAAGAAATTCG
>JAVVRP010000044.1:0-513 GCA_036654655.1 Clostridia bacterium | reverse complement strand
AATGGCGTGCAAACACCATATTTGTTAACATGGTATATGGACGAAGCCTGCACAACGCCAGCGGAGTATAATTATACCCCAATTTCCAACCAAACCCTGTATGGCAAAACAAGCAAGTATCCGCTTTTTGTTCCAACAAATTTTGTGGAATACATAGATGCAAGCACAACAGTGGACAGCCCAGGAGTAATATACAAAAAACTTAATGCAACGGATGTGGCAGTGTGGGGTGTTAATGCCGGCAGTTTAACAGAATATTCTTTTCCTGCACTAATTCAAATTGTGGGAATAAATTATTGTGTTACACAAATTAATGGATTTAACAAAGTTATAAAAAATTTAGAATTGCCACAGGGGGTTGATTCAATAGGTTCAGGTGCGTTTAAAAATAACGGGGAATTGTTAGAAGTAATATTTCCACAAAGTTTGTTAAAAATTGAAGCAGAAGCATTTAGGGCGTGTTACAAGTTAACAAGTGTTATTTTTCCAACAAACTTAACAAAAATTGGTAAT
>JAVVRP010000043.1:0-514 GCA_036654655.1 Clostridia bacterium | reverse complement strand
CCTTTGTTTTTAAATCATTTCTTAAGCAATATTCTAGCATAGATATATCAATGGTGCTTTCACTTTTGCCAACGCCAATTTCACCTAAGAAAGCTTTGATACTCTCTGGGGTAAACCCTCTACGTCTCAAGCCTTTAAAAGTAGGAAGCCTTGGATCATCCCATCCATCCACGTAATTATTAAAAACTAGCTCTCTTAAATATCTTTTACTAGTTACAACTCCAGTTAAGTTAAGTCTACCAAATTCTCTCTGCTTTGGAGGCTCTACATAATCTAACTCATTTAAGAACCATTCATAAAGAGGTCTATGATCTTTAAATTCTTGAGAGCATAGAGAATGAGTAATTCCTTCATAAGCATCTTGAAGTGGATGTGCAAAATCATACATTGGATATATGCACCACTTGTCTCCTGTTCTATAATGACTTGCATGATGAATTCTATAAAGTATTGGATCTCTGAAGTTAATATTGGGAGAGGCCATATTAATTTTAGCCCTTAAAACCTTTGCTCC
>JAVVRP010000042.1:0-522 GCA_036654655.1 Clostridia bacterium | reverse complement strand
AGGTCAGAACGTTTTGGTGGAAGTATAAAGTATGTCATATTGTTTAATTTAGAGGGTACACATCCTACGGGGGTTTAGCTAAGCTGGGAGAGCACCTGCTTTGCAAGCAGGGGGTCATCGGTTCGATCCCGATAATCTCCACCATATGGGCCTATAGCTCAGCTGGCTAGAGCGCACGACTGATAATCGTGAGGTCGATGGTTCGAGTCCATCTAGGCCCACCAATTACTTTCTCTTGAAAGAGAAAGTAATCAAAGAGAACTTCAATCGAGATTGTGCGTGGCGAAAGAGATTACATCTTCATATAGTTTATATGGTTAGATGAATTCAGATATTAACGCTCATAAGCATGAACGTTAATATCTGGTTTCAACAGGAACCGGAAGCTGCACCTTGAAAACTGAATAACGACAATAATAATTCCAAACATAAAAAGCAAGCAACAGAGAATTTAGAGCCATGTAACAGTGGCTCGATAGCAAGTTGTGGAAACTTAAATTGGAATGGCAGCAATGCTGTTCT
>JAVVRP010000041.1:0-527 GCA_036654655.1 Clostridia bacterium | reverse complement strand
TGAGTTTCAACCTTGCGGCCGTACTCCCCAGGCGGAATGCTTATTGTGTTTACTCCGGCACAGAAGGGGTCGATACCCCCTACACCTAGCATCCATCGTTTACTGTGTGGACTACCAGGGTATCTAATCCTGTTTGCTCCCCACACTTTCGCGCCTCAGCGTCAATTAGGGATTTGTCAGCTGCCTTCGCAATTGGTGTTCTGTGTAATATCTATGCATTTCACCGCTACACTACACATTCCGCCAACAGCATCCCCATTCTAGCTCGACAGTATCAACGGCAGTTCATGTGTTGAGCACATGTATTTCACCGCTGACTTATCGAACAGCCTACGCACCCTTTAAACCCAATAAATCCGGATAACGCTCGGATCCTCCGTATTACCGCGGCTGCTGGCACGGAGTTAGCCGATCCTTATTCATACGGTACATGCAATATGCCACACGTGGCATTTTTTATTCCCGTATAAAAGAAGTTTACAATCCATAAGACCTTCATCCTTCACGCGACTTGGCTGGTTCAGACT
>JAVVRP010000040.1:0-555 GCA_036654655.1 Clostridia bacterium | reverse complement strand
GAACACCTCCTTTCTGGAGAGATTTTTTAAAGTCAAGGTTTGTTAATGACCTTGCTTTACCCACGTACACTTTGTAATTTCGCAGCCCGAAACGGAGAAGCGAAAGATTATCGAAAATCAGAAATATAGATCTAAGATGAAGCTCAAGGGATGAGCGTTCGGTTTAAATACCGAAAGGTAAGCGGTTCGAGTCCGTTCTCTTAACGAAAGCCGTAAGGCAAAGATCTTTGACATGTTGGAAAAAGAAAAGTAAAGTAGAATACGAAATAGAGCGACTTATATATCGAACCAATACGTAAACACGTAAGGTTGGAAGAAAGTAAGTAAGGGCGTACGGTGGATGCCTTGGCTCTCGGAGGCGAAGAAGGACGTGATAAGCTGCGATAAGCTTCGGGGATGTGCAAATGACAATTGATCCGAAGATTTCCGAATGGGGCAACCCGGCTGGCTGAAGGCCAGTCACCATCTTAGGATGGGGCGAACGTGGGGAACTGAAACATCTAAGTACCCATAGGAGAAGAAAATAATAATGATTCCGCAAGTAGTGGCGAGCGA
>JAVVRP010000039.1:289-555 GCA_036654655.1 Clostridia bacterium | reverse complement strand
TTAATAGGGCGTTTAGTTGCTGGGTATAGACCCGAAACCAGGCGATCTATCCATGAGCAGGTTGAAGGTTGGGTAACACTAACTGGAGGACCGAACCCACTGTCGTTGAAAAGCCAGGGGATGACTTGTGGATAGGGGTGAAAGGCTAATCAAGCCTGGTGATAGCTGGTTCTCCCCGAAAGCTATTTAGGTAGCGCCTCGGACGAATACCATTGGGGGTAGAGCACTGTTTCGGCTAGGGGGTCATCCCGACTTACCAAACCGAT
>JAVVRP010000039.1:0-279 GCA_036654655.1 Clostridia bacterium | reverse complement strand
GTACTATCCGGGAGACAGACTGCGGGTGCTAACGTCCGTAGTCAAGAGGAAAACAATCCAGACCGCCAGCTAAGGCCCCAAAATCATAGTTAAGTGGGAAACGATGTGGGAAGGCATAGACAGCTAGGAGGTTGGCTTAGAAGCAGCCACCCTTTAAAGAAAGCGTAATAGCTCACTAGTCGAGTCGGCCTGCGCGGAAGATGTAACTGGGCTAAAACTATGTGCCGAAGCTGCGGATTTGACTTTTAGTCAAGTGGTAGGGGAGCGTTCTGTAAGCCG
>JAVVRP010000038.1:0-559 GCA_036654655.1 Clostridia bacterium | reverse complement strand
CTCTGTGGATTTGCTAAAATAAATTTTGCCAATACCCCATGTTGAAAGTAACGGTTGTTGGGAACCATCTGAATTGTAAGAATAAATTGTTTTGCTTACTGTGCCATCGGCGCCAACTGTGCCAAGGGCTGGGCTTGTTGCAAGGTTATTGTTGTTTGCATCGGCTTTTGCGCCCGTTATTTGCGCTGTTATTGTTGCATTCACATCTCTTGGCTTGTTCAAGTTTAGGGTTGCACAATTAGCAGTAAGAGAAGTGGTACAAGCACCAAATATTATGGTGGTTGCTCCAAGCACAAATGCCAAAATTGTTGTTAAAATTTTTGCTCTTTTCACGTTTACACCTCTTTTTTTTAATTTATTGTGGCTGTTTTTACAATTTATTTTTTTATTTCGTTTTTTGTAGTTTAACATTTTTTTTTATTTTTTGTCAACAGAATTTTTTGGCTTATTTAAAAGTATTTTATTTTTTAGTTAACTTTTTAAAATTAAAATAAAAAAATTAAATTAATGCCACACCACAAACAAAAAAAGTGGGCACAACCCCGGGGCGGGGAAATGC
>JAVVRP010000037.1:0-571 GCA_036654655.1 Clostridia bacterium | reverse complement strand
CGTAAACCACTTCTTTTTTATTATCCATACATCCCCCTAAATCTAAGTCACAAATTGTACTCTAACCTATTACAAAATAGAGAATTATTTAACTGGATTATATTTATTTTTAAAACTAAAATAGAGCTATTGTTAAAGGTATTTGAGTATAAGAAAAATGATTGTCTGTATTGCGAATCAAAAGGGTGGAGTTGGTAAAACAACCCTTGCAACTAACCTAGCTGTAGCGTTAAGTAAGAAAGGGGATACAGTTCTAGTTGATGCTGATGATCAACAATCTGCTGTTAAATGGTCAAAGCGTAGAACAGAAAATCAGATTGATACTGAACACCATAAAGGCGACTTGAAGAAGGTCCTGCTCGATCTGCAAAAGAAATATAAATACGTGGTCCTAGATGTCGCTGGGCGTGACAGTGAAGAGTTCCGTAGTGCCTTACAAGTTGCAGATAAATTGATTGTACCGACTCAACCAAGCCAAGCAGACGTTGAAGTATTGCCATTCGTGTTGAAGATGTTTAATACCTTCCAAAAGGTCAATGAAAAGCTTGAGCCATTTATTGTGGTTAACAAA
>JAVVRP010000036.1:0-574 GCA_036654655.1 Clostridia bacterium | reverse complement strand
AAAAGATGATACTCCTGCAGTTCCTCCAGCTCCTACTAAAGAAGAAATTCTACTTACTGAGATAAGAGATCTTCTTTCTAAAAAGTAATTTTAAAGGACTTAAATTGAGTCCTTTTTTTTTATTTATATTATTTTTTTTAAAACAATGTTATAATAATGGATAAACATAAAATATTTAAATGGAGAAAAGATGAACTTTAAAGAATTTAATTTTAAAAATGAAATAATTGCACAAATAGATGCTGTTGGTTATAAAGAAGCTACACCTATACAAGCAGCCGCTATCCCTACTATATTAAACGGTATTGATATACTTGGTCTTGCTAAAACTGGTACAGGGAAAACTGCAGCCTTTGTATTACCAATACTAGAAAAAATAGCTACAACAAAAGGAAAAGGAAAAGGAGTAAGAGCTCTTATTATAGCTCCTACTAGAGAACTTGCAGAACAAATTAACAATACAATACTACAACTTGGTAAACAAATTGGAATTAAAAGCTTAGCTGTTTATGGAGGTACATCGGTAAAAAAGCAAGTTGATGCTCTAAAAACTGGAGTAGATATTATTGTTGGA
>JAVVRP010000035.1:0-579 GCA_036654655.1 Clostridia bacterium | reverse complement strand
GATGTGAAATCGTCGGTCAAAAAATCTGTTGCAAGTTTTAATGAGGACTGCTGTTCCGTATTAAAACTTGAAACTCACTAAGTTTATTGCTTTAGGAAAAGTTCACCGAAAATATTGTGGATGCCGGTACAAATTAACGGGTTTATGAACTTCTTACCTTATATAACGTAGGGGTTTACAGATTGGTTGACAATAAAATGAAAAAAAACTCATTTTTTTTTATAATGGTGATCTAAACGTTGTTACGTAGGTGCATAGTGTCACTAAGTCGATATTTTTTATGGTTTTTTTTATTTTGCTTTATTTTTACCTGTATTTGCGGTGTTTTAGCCGCTTTACTGCCTACAGGTATGGGCGGTATTTTGACCGTCATTCCGTATTTAACGGCAATGATTTTAGTGCTTTATAAGTTTTTAAAACAACAACAACGTGCACCAAGCGATCAAGAGCGGAAAAAAATAACCTTGGGGTTTAGTTTGATTTTCTGGGGCTATAACCTTGTTTTTTTGTTAGTCGGCATTTTAATTTTTTCCAAAGGTGATCCCGATATTTGGAAAAATTTCCTGTTATATCTAAAAA
>JAVVRP010000034.1:249-609 GCA_036654655.1 Clostridia bacterium | reverse complement strand
TGATAGCATATGCTGTCAGCCCCATCTCAAATTGAAAACAAAAATAATAAACAAACAATTTTAAATGAACAAGAAAAAACAATAAAAAAAGATTGCAGGGAGTTTTCCCTACAATCTGATTTTGGCGGCACAAATCTAAACAACATAGAACGCCTATACAAAGCCGACAAGATCATTTTAATAGCAGAGTGGGATTAAATAACTAAAATAACTATAAATGGCTAATGCACTTTTATAGTTTTTTATTTTTCCTAAACATGTTCAGTGTGCATTAATTGTCCTCTTCGTCAAATAAACTCAACTGCGAATTTGGAGTTGTTCGCACTATATATTCATCGGGATTTTTTTCGGCAGCAGTAA
>JAVVRP010000034.1:0-239 GCA_036654655.1 Clostridia bacterium | reverse complement strand
TTTCTATAGTTAAAACTTTTGTGTAATTAAATCTTTTATGATATAATGAGCCAATCAAAAGAACTATAAAAGTTAGGGGATAAAATGGCGGGCGAATTAAAAATTTTTGAAAACAAAAAAATTAGAACAAATTGGGATGCTGAAAAAGAAGAATGTTTTTTTAGTGTTGTTGATGTTTGTGCAGTTTTAACCGACAATGATTATAATAGTGCAAGAAATTATTGGAAAGTGTTAAAAGG
>JAVVRP010000033.1:0-609 GCA_036654655.1 Clostridia bacterium | reverse complement strand
AAGTTGTTACATTAACAGTGCCAACTTTTGCGGGAATTGCAAAGTCTGCTGTTGTTGTGTTAATGTTTGTTATTGCACTACCTGACATTGTTATTGCGCTGTCAGGCAAAAGCGGATACTTGCTTGTTTTGCCATACAGGGTTTGGTTGGAAATTGGAGTATAATTATACTCCGCTGGCGTTGTGCAGGCTTCGTCCATATACCATGTTAACAAATATGGTGTTTGCACGCCATTAACTGGCACAGAATATGAATATGGCAAGTTGGTTGTGGATGATGTGGAAACATTTTGTGTGGTTACAATGGAATTTATCATTGCTTCCTTAATTTCCACTTTTAATTTAAGTGGGGTAACTCCAAGTGCGGGCTGATTAAGTGACCTTAACGTGTAACTTAATGTTGCCTGAACGCTTCCGCCACTTGGATTTAATGTCACTTCGTTTCCGTTTAATATTGGTTCTTGTGCCACTGCGGGGTTTTCTTGCCTTGTTGCTGTGGAATTAACAACCGATGTTGCAAGCGGGTTTCCGTTTGCATCAACTTCTGTTATGGAAACGTCCAACTTTTTGCCAACGGTGTAATTTAAAACATTAACTTTAAAAACTATTG
>JAVVRP010000032.1:0-645 GCA_036654655.1 Clostridia bacterium | reverse complement strand
CAATTGTTTTTAGTGTTACAGTAACAAATTACACCAAGGGCAAAAAACTTGAAGTAAAAATAACCGAAGTTGATGGTTCAACTGAACTCACATCCGCAACTTCAAAACTATCTTCAATTGCAACAAGCAATTCAGTTTCTGCCATAGCAAGTGAAGCAACCGAAAGTGCGGGTGCAATAACCCCATCAGCACCAGTAACTGCAACAATAACTTACACGCTTAAAAACCTGAATCAGGCCCCTGCAAGCACACTTCCAATTACATTAAAGGTGGAAATTGGGGAAGACCCACCTAAAATTATTACCCCCGCTGCCCCAACAGGTGTAAGCCCAAACACAAACATACCAGGTGCAACCATACAAGCCAACAATTATGACATATATAACTTGCCATGTGAAGCAACGGGAACAAACGGCACAACAAAATATCTTTTGTCTTGGTATTCAGACTCACAGCACACAAACCAAGTGCCTTATAACAATTACACCCCATCAACCCCTCAAACTTTGTACGCAAAAACAAGCAAGTATCCGCTTTTGCCTGACAGCGCAATAACAATGTCAGGTAATGCAATAACAAACATTAACACAACAACAGCAGACTTTGCAATTCCCGCAAAAGTTGGCACTGTTAATGTAACAACTT
>JAVVRP010000031.1:0-685 GCA_036654655.1 Clostridia bacterium | reverse complement strand
CGAGTCCATCTTTCAGCGATAAATCTTTGGTAGCTCTCCGATGCCGGAGTGCTACATCATGCGGTATTAGCGTTCGTTTCCAAACGTTGTCCCCCTCTGAAAGGCAGGTTACTCACGCGTTACTCACCCGTCCGCCACTAAAACATCTTAGCAAGCTATGATGTCTTCGTTCAACTTGCATGTCTTATCCACGCCGCCAGCGTTCGTTCTGAGCCAGAATCAAACTCTCCATATATTTAATTTTTTTGAAATTGCTGGACCTATGATTCGTTTCTCAACTTATCATATGCGCCATGCTTTTTCGACCTTCACTCCACCTGATTTGTCTCCAGGCTTCTTCGTTCCAATTTACTTGCACGGCGCGCGTCACGACCTTTCCTTCCCATTCTGCCTCCTTTCGCTCCTCTCAGGCGGTTAGCCCTTGGGTTCCGTGTTTCTTACTTTCTCAAGTAATCTTCACTTTCCTCTTAGCGTCTCGGAAGTCATTCCCTTTTTCATCAGCTTTTCGCTCCGATCAATGACCGTCTCCAGTCATCTCTCTTAAAACTTTTTCACCCGGCCAAGTTGACTCTTTTTCTTTTTCCTTCCAGCGCTTTTCTTCAAAGTCGCTTTCGGGCGGTCGCCTCTTTCGGTGTGCCCCGCTCACGGGGTGGAAGAAGAAATTAGCACGAGATTGATTTTTGTC
>JAVVRP010000030.1:0-691 GCA_036654655.1 Clostridia bacterium | reverse complement strand
CAAATAATAAGATAAATTATTAAATAGTGATAGTGTCTCATTTGAAGAATAATATTATTGGTTTAATGTCTATGAATTCTTTTATGAGACTACCTGATGCAATAATAACAGTAATCATCTTAACAATTTTATCTATATCTAGTTTAATCGGAATTATAATTGTTATTATTAAAATATATAAACAAACAAAAAGGTAATCCCGTTAATAAAAATAACTTTAAAGAAAAAAACGAACCCATCTAATGAGTTCGTTTTATTATTTATTGGTGCTGGTAACAAGACTTGAACTTGCACGGGATTACCCACTAGATTCTAAGTCTAGCGCGTCTACCATTCCGCCATACCAGCGACTTAAATAATATACCACAATTAATAATATATTTACATTCATTTGTATTAACATTCTAATTATTTATAATAATAAAGAGGTAACAATATGTTTAATAAATACTTAACAAAGCAAATTCTAGATCTTAAAGAAAAAATGAGAATCCATGATGAACCATTTATAAAGTCTCAATCTAACGTTAAAGATATTGATGTCTTTCCTGAAACATTTTCTACCACTTCAACTCTTCTTAAACAAAACTTCTATATTAATAGAAACAAAGAAGATTTAAAGCCTCTTCTTATCGTGCTTCATGGTGGAGCATGGATTTATGGAGATGAAAATCTTAATGGATTATACGCA
>JAVVRP010000029.1:272-712 GCA_036654655.1 Clostridia bacterium | reverse complement strand
CATTCGGAGTTTGTCAGGATTTGGTAGGCGGTGAAGCCCCCGCATCCAATCAGTAGCTCTACCTCCAGTAGACTCTCTATTACAACGCTGCCCCTAAAGGCATTTCGGGGAGTACGAGCTATTTCCCAGCTTGATTAGCCTTTCACCCCTACCCTCAAGTCATCGAGAAGCTTTTCAACGCTTATTCGTTCGGACCTCCAGTTGGTTTTACCCAACCTTCATCCTGCTCAAGGGTAGATCGCAAGGTTTCGCGTCTACAACCACTAACTAAACGCCCTATTCAGACTCGCTTTCGCTTCGGCTCCGTGCGTCCTCGCACTTAACCTCGCTAGTGATTAGTAACTCGTAGGCTCATTATTCAATAGGCACGCCGTCACCGCACTAAGCGGCTCCGACAGGTTGTAAGCGTATGGTTTCAGGTTCTTTTTCACTCCCCTATT
>JAVVRP010000029.1:0-262 GCA_036654655.1 Clostridia bacterium | reverse complement strand
TTTCCCTCACGGTACTGGTTCACTATCGGTCTCTTGGGAGTATTTAGCCTTACCGGGTGGTCCCGGTGGATTCAGACAGGATTCCTCGTGTCCCGCCCTACTCAGGATTCTGCTATCTTCAATCTAACTTACCCGTACGAGACTTTCACTCTCTGCGGTCGGCATTTCCATACCATTCCAGTTCGTTGATTGTCGAATGTCGCAGTCCTACAACCCCGAAGATGCCGTAACATCTCCGGTTTAGGCTGCTGCCATTTCGCTC
>JAVVRP010000028.1:0-829 GCA_036654655.1 Clostridia bacterium | reverse complement strand
CAAAAAGGCAAGGTTATAGCCCCAGAAAATCAGGCTAAATCCTAAGCTTATTTTTTTCCGCTCTTGATTGCTTGGTGCACGTTGCTGTTGTTTTAAAAACTTATAAAGTACTAAAATCATTGCCGTTAAATACGGTATTACGGTCAGAATACCGCCCATACCTGTAGGCAATAAAGCGGCTAAAACACCGCAGATACAGGTAAAAATAAAGCAGAATAAAAAAAACCATAAAAAATATCGATTTAGTGACACTATGTACCTACGTAAACAACGTTTAGATCACCATTATAAAAAAAAATGAGTTTTTTTTCATTTTATTGTCAACCAATCTGTAAACCCTTGCGTTATATAAGGTAAGAAGTTCATAAACCCGTTAATTTGTACCGGCATCTACAAAATTTTCGGTGAACTTTTCCTAAAGCAATAAACTTAGTAAGTTTCAAGTTTTAGTATGGAACAGCAGCCCGAGCTAAAATTTGCAACAGATTTTTTGACCGACGATTTCACATCACTCGAATCGTCGGTCTTTTATTTTCTACAGCTTATTTTTTAATTTTCGTATTCATTTTCAAAAATTTAAAGCAATACCTGATGTATTGCTTCGCTCTAAAAATGATAAAATAACGCGATATGCGAATGACGCAAAAACTACTTCATACCAAAAATGAGTTTTAAGCCCAGTAAGGTCATGACCCCACCTGCAATTCGGTCAAAAATAGCTTTAGACTTTAAATAAACTTTTCTTGGACCTTCAGCCGATAATGCCACTGCCACCAATGAATACCAGCCTGCATCGATAAAGAAACATAAAATCGGTAAAACCAGATAA
>JAVVRP010000027.1:511-836 GCA_036654655.1 Clostridia bacterium | reverse complement strand
CGTGGGGAACTGAAACATCTAAGTACCCACAGGAGAAGAGAACAATTAAGTTATTCCGCAAGTAGTGGCGAGCGAACGCGGAGAAGCCCAAACCACAGGGGTTACGGCCCGTGTGGGGTTGTAGGACTGAGACGTGGACTTAATCATTATAATAGAAATACCTGGAAAGGTATGCCGTAGAGGGTGACAGTCCCGTAGATGACATGATGATTATACCTATCAGTATCCTGAGTAGGACGGAACCGGAGAAATTCTGTCTGAAACCGGCAGCACCATCTGCCAAGGCTAAATACTCCTAAGAGACCGATAGTGAACCAGTACCGTG
>JAVVRP010000027.1:0-501 GCA_036654655.1 Clostridia bacterium | reverse complement strand
AGATCCTGAAACCGTGCGCTTACAAGCGGTCGGAGCAACGTAATGTTGTGACGGCGTGCCTTTTGCATAATGAGCCTACGAGTTACATTTCTCTGGCGAGGTTAAGCGTTATAGACGTGGAACCGAAGCGAAAGCGAGTCTGAATAGGGCGAATAGTCAGAGGAAGTAGACGCGAAACTTTGTGATCTACCCATGAGCAGGTTGAAGTGTCGGTAACACGACATGGAGGACCGAACCGATAGACGTTGAAAAGTCTCCGGATGACTTGTGGGTAGGGGTGAAAGGCTAATCAAACTGAGAGATAGCTCGTACTCCCCGAAATGTTTTTAGGAACAGCCTCGAGGTAAGTATTATAGAGGTAGAGCTACTGATAGGATACGGGGGCTTCACCGCCTGCCAAATCCTGACAAACTCCGAATGCTATAATATATACTCGGGAGTGAGGCTATGGGTGCTAATGTCCGTGGCCAAGAGGAGAAGAATCCAGACTAACAGCTAAGG
>JAVVRP010000026.1:503-841 GCA_036654655.1 Clostridia bacterium | reverse complement strand
AAGTGATATGGGAGAAAGAATAACTTTCCTTGAAAATGAAGAAGTAAGGTTAGAAGAAGAAATAAAGAGTAAAATGATGGTTATTCCAAACATAATAGATGGAAGTGTTCCAATTGGTGAAAATGATACTTGTAATGTTGAAAATGAAAAATTTGGAGAGCCTTTTGTTCCATCTTATGAAATACCATATCATGCTGAAATAATGGAATTATTTAATGGTTGGGATAAAGATAGTAGTGGAAGAACTAGTGGTAATGGTTTTTATTATTTAATGGGAGACATTGCAAGACTTCATTCTGCACTTTTAAGTTATGCAAGAGACTTTATGATTGATAAAG
>JAVVRP010000026.1:0-493 GCA_036654655.1 Clostridia bacterium | reverse complement strand
CTTTATTTACTGCATACCACCATTTATGATTAGAAGTGATGTTGTAACAGGTGTTATGTCATTTAGTGAAATGGATGCCATGATGTATAAAATTGAAGGAGAAGATTTATATTTAATTGGTACAAGTGAACACTCTATGATTGGTAAATTTAAAGATCAAATTATTAAAGAAAGTGAGTTACCAATAACTATGACTTCTTATTCTCCATGTTTTCGAAAAGAAGTTGGAGCACACGGAATTGAAGAAAGAGGAATTTATAGAGTTCATCAATTTGAAAAACAAGAAATGGTAGTTTTGTGTAAACCAGAAGATTCAAAAGATTGGTATGAAAAAATGTGGAAAATGACAGTAGAGTTATTTAGAAGTTTAGATATACCAGTTAGAACTTTAGAGTGTTGTAGTGGAGACCTTGCAGACTTAAAAGTTAAATCATGTGATGTTGAAGCATGGAGCCCAAGACAAAAAAAATATTTTGAAGTAGGGTCATGCTCT
>JAVVRP010000025.1:0-889 GCA_036654655.1 Clostridia bacterium | reverse complement strand
TAAAAAGCACTTGCTGTGCACACCTTTTAATCAACAGGTTTTTGGAACACGAAAAGGTCCGAATCCTTTTAACCTGTCCAAAGTCCTTTCGAGGACACAGTTCTTTGACATGCTGGAAAGTTAATGGAAGAAATAAATTCCACAACAAAAACAGAGCAACAAAAAGAAGAGATCCAAATATAAAAATTTGAATTTCCGAGTAGCAAAGTATAGAATTAAAGTAAATCAATAAGGGCGTATGGTGGATGCCTAGGCTCTCAGAGGCGATGAAGGACGTGATAAGCTGCGAAAAGCTTCGGGTAGGTGCAAATAACCTTTAATCCGAAGATGTCCGAATGAGACAACTCATTACATTGAAGATGTATTATACCGTAAGGTAAGCGAACGCAGGGAACTGAAACATCTAAGTACCTGCAGGAAAAGAAAACAAACGTGATTCCCCCAGTAGCGGCGAGCGACCGGGGAACAGCCTAAACCATAATTGTTTCGGCAATTATGGGGTTGTAGGGCTGCAAAATCGATGAAATAAACGAAATGGAATGCTTAGGAAAAAGCAATCATAGAGGGTGATAATCCCGTACATGTAAGTTTATAAATCGTAGCAGAACCCTGAGTAAGTCGGGACACGAGAAATCCTGACCGAATCCGCCGGGACCATCCGGCAAGGCTAAATACTCCTGAGAGACCGATAGTGAACCAGTACTGTGAAGGAAAGGTGAAAAGAACCGTGAATAACGGAGTGAAATAGACCCTGAAACCGTGCGCCTACAAGCGGTCGGAGCAACTTCGTGTTGTGACGGCGTGCCTTTTGCATAATGAACCTACGAGTTACTTTCTCCGGCAAGGTTAAGAATTTAAGATTCGGAGCCGAAGCGAAAGCGAGTCTGAA
>JAVVRP010000024.1:0-966 GCA_036654655.1 Clostridia bacterium | reverse complement strand
CAGCATACCAAGAATTAGCAGAAGAATTTATTCAATTAGAGGAGGATGTAATATAAGATGGAAGATTATATGCCGAAAAGAAGTAAGAGATTAGGTAAAGGACTTAGTGCTCTAATTCCACAAATTAATGAAGAAATAGATAAAAAGGATATAATTGAAATAAAATTAAGTAATATTAGACCAAATAAAAATCAACCAAGAAAAGAATTTGATAATGCAAAATTAAAAACATTATCAGACTCAATAAAAAGTGTTGGGGTTTTACAACCAATAGTTTTAAAACCTGTAGATGAAGAAAACTATATGATTATAGCGGGAGAAAGAAGATACAGGGCTTCACTTTTAGCAGGAAAAACAGAAATACCAGCTGTTATAAAAGATATACCTCTAAAGGATATAATGGAAATTGCATTAATTGAAAATTTGCAAAGAGAAGATTTAAATGCAATAGAAGAAGCAATAGCATACAGAAGTCTAATAGATAATTATAAAGTTACACAAGAAGAAATATCAGAAGCAGTAGGTAAAAGTAGACCTCATATAACAAATACAATCAGATTATTACAATTACAAAAGCAAGTAATAGAAATGATTGAGTGTGGAGACATAACCCAAGGTCATGGAAAAGCTCTTCTTAGAGTAGAAAATCCACAAAAGCAAATTGAATTAGCAAAAAGGATATTTGATGAAGGATTATCTGTAAGAGCCATAGAAGATTTAGCTAAAAAAATAAGTGAAAATAAAGAAATTAAAAAATCACCAGAAAAAAATAAAGATATATATATAAAAGATGCTGAAGATAGGCTAACAAATATATTTGGAACAAAAGTAAATATATCAAAACGCAAGAAAAAAGGTAAACTTGAGATACAAGACCATACGGATGAAGAATTAAATGATATTATCTCTATGATTATGGAAGAAAATTAATAATATTTATATATAAGATGTAGGCTATTGCCTACG
>JAVVRP010000023.1:0-3171 GCA_036654655.1 Clostridia bacterium | reverse complement strand
AATAAACAAGGCAGAAATTAATGTAAAATTATCTTCTGTTGCAACAAATAATGTTTACGATGGCAAAGAAAAAACCATAACAATGTCAAGCGAAATTGTTAATGGCGGAGGGACCCCAGTTTGGAAAAATGTTGTAAACACAGGAGGGTTTGTTAATGTTGGAACAAGCACAGTAATTTTTGAACTAACAGCAGAAAGTGCAAAAAACTATGTGATAACAAGCATGGTAAAAAACTTTGGAGCGCTTAACGTAACAACAGATCCAGTAAATACAACTGGATTAAGCATTTTAAAAATAACATGTTCAATGAATATAACTCCAAAGGAAATTGTAGTTAATTTTGGGAGTTTGAGCAAATATTTTAAATTAGGTGTTGCTTACGTTCAAACAATAACACAATCAACAACCATACTTAAACACGACGGAACAACAAATGCAATAACAGTTGACGGGATGGTGTTAGGGCATGGAATTAGTGTTGTTTTAACAACAATTGATAATACTTCGCACGGGGATAAATCAGAAGTTGGAATGTATGTTCTTTCGGGCTATAATTCTGCACACCATGCGGGAGTTATAAAAAGTGTGTCAACAATAACAGGGACCACGGCAAATAATTATAGCATTGTGTTAAACGGAACAATGGAAATTGTTTCTATGCCAGTTCAAAATGTTTTGTACTCTGGTTGGGAATCAACATATAGTGGGCAACCACAAATTTTAAAGTTACCTTCTTTAAAAGACACAACAGGAATTTCTAAAAGATTAAGCAATTTACAAAAAAGTGTGCAAAATAAGGCAGTTGCAGATTTTGCAGTTACTATGGAAAATTCTGTGTATGAATTTTATTTGCCAAACACAACAGCAATAACAGTTGACCTAACAAAAGATGGAATTTCAATTACGGAAGCAATCAGCGTAGGAATGTATAAAATTACAGTTACATTGTCTGATCCAGGAAAAACTTATTCTCCTTCAAGTTATCAAGCAACCTTGCTTGTAAAACCACGTGAAATATTGTTAACTTCATTAAGTTGGAACAAAGTATATGATGGAACAACCACGTTTAACTCAAAAGTTGAATGCATGCCACAAGGCGAAAACATTGTGGCAGTTGAAACAGAACTTAAATCAATGCAAATAAATGGAACATATGCAAGTGCGTTTGTTAACACAGGAATTGCAATAACATTTGCATTTGACAAAAATATTGCAGAGATATCCAAAAACAATTATCAAATTATTGGCGCATATGTAGGGAATATAACCGCAAAACAAGTAACGCTAACAGCAACAAATTGGAGCAAGTACTATGACGGAGCAGACATATCCATTCCAGTGACTGCAAGTGGGTTTGTTGCAAGCAATATGGTAAGCGGAGAAACACTTGCAGGAAGTGTAAGTTTTGCAAACATAAAAAATGCAAACACATACACAATAACAACAGGCAATGCAAACACAATAGCCAATAGTGCAGTGTTAACCTCATTAACAGTAACAGGCGGAGGAGCAAGTGCATCAAATTATTCATTTGTGTTTGTTGGAACAGCAATAATAAACAAGGCACAAATAGAAATAGCCTTTACCTTGCCATCAAGTTTAATTTATGATGCAACAAACAAAAATGTTGCAATTGTTGCAAGTGTAAAAAATGGGGATAAAACATTAACACCTCAGCAACTAACAAGTTTGCTTGTAACAACAAATTATTACAAAAGTGAACAAAACAACACATATGCTGAAATTTTAGAAATGAAAAACGTGGGGTATTATAAGGTTGAAGCAAACATTTTAATAAACAATGCAAACAACTATGAAATTTTTGGCATAAAGTTAATTGAATATCAAATAACAAAAAGACCAACAGAAGCGTCAACAACATTTGTTTTTGAAGACCATATTTATGATGGTATTGCGAACTCACAAACAATAACAAAAACAGATTTAGCATGGCTTTGCATGGGGCATAAAATAGAACTTAAAGCAACAACAATTGGAAGTGCAGTAGGCTCATACAACATAAACAATTCCTTACAAACAATTGCAGAATATGCAATATATGATGGTGCAAATGCAAATGTAACAAACCAATATGAAACAGTTATTATTGAAGGAACAATAAACATTGTTAAAGATAGTGCAACAAAAACAATTTCACTTGGAACAGCCATTAAAACATATGACGGAGAAATTTTTGCAAAGCAAACATCCTTTACAAGCGCAGAGTTAATATGGCTAAAAAGCGGTGAAACATTAACAGTAAACACATCAACCAACAGCAAGAATTCAAAATCTTATAACATTGCTGTAACAAGTGATGTTACATTAAATTACACCATAACAAATGCAAGTGGTGTAAGTGTTAAAGATTCATATTCAAACATAAACTTTACAGGAACGTTAACCATAAACAAATTAACTGTGTATGTTGGAGATGGCACATCTGCATGGGCAAGCAACCATATAATAACAAAAACATATGATGGTTCAAAAACAATAACAGGCCAGTTAAAACTGTTTACAACCGGCAATGTGGATCTTGTAAAATACGGAACAGATGCTATTGGAATAACAGGGCAATACACAAGTGCAAATGTAGGAAACAGCATAATAACAATGTCATTAACAGGCAACGCCGATGGAAATTATAACCTAGCCATCCAAAATTTTGAAGCAAGCATAACCGCAAAACAAGTAACGCTAACAGCAACAAATTGGAGCAAGTACTATGACGGAGCAGACATATCCATTCCGGTGACTGCAAGTGGGTTTGTGGCAAGCAATATGGTAAGCGGAGAAACACTTGCAGGAAGTGTAAGTTTTGCAAACATAAAAAATGCAAACACATACACAATAACAACAGGCAATGCAAACACAATAGCCAATAGTGCAGTGTTAACCTCATTAACAGTAACAGGCGGAGGAGCAAGTGCATCAAATTATTCATTTGTGTTTGTTGGAACAGCAATAATAAACAAGGCACAAATAGAAATAGCCTTTACCTTGCCATCAAGTTTAATTTATGATGCAACAAACAAAAATGTTGCAATTGTTGCAAGTGTAAAAAATGGGGATAAAACATTAACACCTCAGCAACTAACAAGTTTGCTTGTAACAACAAATTATTACAAAAGTGAACAAAACAACACATATGCTGAAATTTTAGAAAT
>JAVVRP010000022.1:0-5115 GCA_036654655.1 Clostridia bacterium | reverse complement strand
TATGTTGAGTATTTCCCGGGAATAGAGTTTAAAAATTCTAACATGAACGTGTATATAAAAGATATCCAAGATATTTTGAATGACAATTATAGCAATACTTATAAATTTTTATGCGCAGTGCGTGGCGTATTCTCTTGCGGTACGTATGGTTGTTTTTATAATTTATCATATTTAAATTGCAATTGGGTAAATTCTGAATATACAGTTATTACAATTTTGCAAAAGTTTTTCGGGTTTACTGAAAGTTATATATATAGATTGGCTAAAATTATTGATAAATTTATTTATGTATTTTCTAGTGACGACGTCGTCACTCCAAGTGAGGATAACAAAATTAACGGCGCAATGTATTATAAATTTGATTTTTTTAAAAATTTAACTATATCAAAAATGCAAGAATTGTTACCATTGTCAAATGAGCAAATTGATAATGCTTTTAAGAAAGATTTATCTTTTAAGTCAACAGTTAAAGAAATACGCGAATATGTAAAAGCCTTAAAAAATGGCAATGGCGGTGCTGATAAAGTACTTGAAGAAAACCAACAGAGCCTAGACGAGCAGGAAGAGAACTTGCCGATGCAATTTAACCCTAAGGAAGAATACCCTTTTGAGTATTTCGAGAAACTTGATAAAAACTCATTAATCAATATATCTTGGGACTTGTACCAGAAAATTAAAAAATTACAAAAAAGTAATATCAATCATTAACAAAAATATTTAAGTAAAAATAAAATATAAAAAGATAGACAATTAAAAGTCTATTTTTTTATAATTTTTATGAGTCAAAAAACTGAGTCAAAATGCTAAAAAACTTAGTGTCAAATTTAGTGTCAAATACTCGTAAACCCTTATGCCATAAGGGTTTGTTTAGGCTACGAACCGAGTTGTCGGGGGTTCGAATCCCTCCGGGTGCACCAAATCGGACTCAGTTGAACCCGTAGTGGGTTTAAGAGTCCATTTTTTTAGGAGTGAATATGAGGAATATTATTATTGTAGATATGCAAAAAGGTTTTATAAATGAAAATAATATGCACATAGTAGAAAAAATAAATAACTACTTAAAACAAAATGATTTTGATAATATTTTTTTTACAAAATGTATAAACAATAGTGACAGCCCTTACACAAAAATATTAAAATGGAATGGAATCACAAAAAAAGAAGAGCAAGAGATTATTTGTGATGTTTCCAAGAAAGCAAATATTTTAACCAAAAATTGCTACGGACTTTCTAATAAAAATTTTAAATGTTTTAGGGATTTGGGGATTACGGAAATGGAAATTTGCGGGACAGACACCGATGCCTGTTGTTTAGCAATAGCTTTTAATCTATTTGATAATAACATAAAACCAATCATTTTGTCTGACTTATGTGCAAGTTCTTCAAAAAAACAAAACATTCATAATAATGCATTAGAAATAATGAAAAGACAATTTGGTTATAACAATATAAAATAGTGTTCAACTGAGGTTCAAATCTTCGCACCAAAGTAACCGTTAAGGGTTGCTTTTTTTGTTGGTTTTTTTGCACTTTTTAACACCAAATGAAATGAGGTAGAACATTAAAATATAAATGGCAATAACAGCCAAAAATATTATTTGATATGGAATTGCCGAATTAAATGATAAAGGGTTTTCTCTCATATACATATAATCGGAACCCGGGAATATTACAAAATTAAAAAGCGCTGCATAACCAATTATGGCTACTGTTATAGCATATGGTTGCCATATTTTTTTAAAATCAAATTTTGCATAACCTGTTGTGATTAACAATATGCAAACAACCCATCCAAGAGAATGAGAGCAAATGCTGTATAATGCATCAAATGATAAAAATGTTTTGTTAAGCCCCACCGCTGGAAAAAGCAAATATGCGGTGGTTGCAAGCAAGCCTCCAATAACTGCATAATTAATAAACGGCTTGTTGTTTGTTAACAATGCAATAATTATTATCCACACCATTACAGAACAAAAGTGAAGAGGCAAAATTATTTTTACAATATGTTCTAATGAATAGTCATCCGTAAAAATTAAGTTAAAAACTCTGGACAAAATTTCAAATGCCAAAAATATACTAACACAAACTTTAAAAAATATATTTTTTGTTTTGTCAGATTTATTTTTTAAAATGATGGATAGCACAACCACCAATGCTAACACGGTTAGCAAAACAATAATGTGCCTTGTTCCATAAAGATATTCACTTTTAGGAATTGATGGGTTGTTTTTCCCTGAAATCCAATCTAAAAAACTCATAATTTTCTCCACTTTTGTATAATTTAATTTTATTCACTTATCCAAGCAACACCTATTGAAGGTCCTACGTGTGCACCAACAACTGGCCCAACATATCCATCTTCAAATGCCACATTTGCAAATTTTGCAAGCACGGCATCTTTCATTTTTTGAAAAAATGGAGAGTTGCCAACTTGAATTATAAACAACTTTTTAACCTTGCCCGAAATCATTTCAACCAAATCTGCTATTGCACGCGTTAACCCTAAACTTTTTTTAGGATTTGTTACTTCTGCGTGCCTGAAAAGAATTATTGGCTTTATGTTTAACACTGTTCCTAAAATTGCTTGAACTTTACCAATCCTTCCGCCCTTTTGCAAATATCCAAGGGTGTCTGGAATAAAGGCAACTCCACTGTTTTCTTTTAATTGCTCAATTTTTTTTAAAATTGATTCCACGCTAAAATTTAATTTAATCATCTTGCACACTTCTTCAATAAGCCCATAAATTGTGTGAACAGCACTTCCGCTGTCCACAACAAAAACTTTGTCGGGGTTGTTGCAACTTTGCCTTGCTAAATTTGCACAACTAAAAGTTCCCGAAAGCGATGCTGCCATTGTTAAACACAAAACTTGATCGCCATTTAAAGTAAGGTCATTAAAATATTGTAAAAACTTTTCATAACTGGGTTGGCTGGTTTTTGGATATTGCTTTGTTTTTGCAACTTCTGTGTACATATCTAATTTAAGGTCATTAAAATTTTCTTCATATTCCTTTTCGCCAACAAGAACTTTTAACGGAACAATTTTAATATCATTTTCATTTGCATAATTTTCTGGAATTCCCCCGGTTGAATCCGTAACAATTTTTATCATCTTTTCATCCTTTTAAAACTTCCATACTTTGTTTAGTTTTATTTTAGCATAAAAATTTTTTTTATACTACTTATTTTTATATTATTTATTTTAATGTTAAATTACACAATAATATGCAACTTATTTTATTTAAAATAGTTTTTAAACTTTAACTTTACATTTTCCATATCCAATCTTTGATATAACGGACAAAAATCTCCCAATTTTACATTGTTTTTAAAAGTTTTTACGCCCCATTCATTTTTTATGTCGCCCATCCATTCCAAAATTTTGCATGCACCATTTGGAATAAATGGCAAAAGCATGTTTGCAAGATTTAAAATTATGGTTACAAATTCAAAACATTGCTTTTCACAAAGTTCTGGATCTGTTTTTATTGTTTGCCAAGGAGCATTTGCATCAAATTTTTTGTTGGCATACGAAACAAGTTCAAAAATATTTTTTAATGCTGTTGAAGTTTTTCCTTGCTGAATATTTGTTGCAACTTTTTCATAAGCAGAACGTATTAATTCCATTGTTTCAACATTATTTTCATAAACTTTTACTTCTCCATTAAATTTGTTTTTAACAAAAGAAAGCGTTCTGTTAACAAAATTGGCAAAATTGTTAATTAATTCTCCATTAATTGAAGTTACAAAATCTGTAAAGGAAAAATTAGTGTCTTTTTTGTCATTAATGTTTTTTGCAAAATAATATCTTACAAAATCTGCATTAAATTCTTCCAAAAGTTCTCGCGCTGTAAGCGCCGTCCCTTTTGACTTGGAAATTTTTTCGCCTTCCATTGTTACATATTCATAAGATAAAACTGTGTCTGGCAAATGATATTCATTTGGATTTGCTAATAACAAGCCCGGAAATATTATTGTATGAAACGGAATATTATCTTTTGCATGAACATAATAATGTTTTGCATTTTTATTTTTCCAAAAATCTAGCCAGTTTTTTCCGTTATTGTCACAATATACTTTGCAACCAGAAAGATATCCAAGCACATTTTCTGCCCAATTATAAATTCTTTTTTCACTGTTTTCATTTTCACCAAAAAGAGGGACTCCCCAATCAAGATTTCTGGTTATTGGGCGCTCACGCAATCCCTCGGTTAAATATCTATTTGTCATCCCTTGTGCATTTTGGCTCCAAGTATCTTTTCTTTTATCATAAAAATTTTCTAATTGTAATTGAAGTTGGGGCAAATCTAAATATATTTGTTCCGTGGCTTTTAACACTGGTTCGGAATTACAAATTTTGCATTTTGGATTTAACAAGTTTTCTGCCTCCAAAATTTTACCACAATATTCACAACTGTCTCCCTTTGCAGGCTTTTTGCAAAAAGGGCATAACCCCTCTACATATCTATCTGGCAAAAATCTGTGACAGTTATTGCAATGCAATTGCATGGTTTTTTTGTTATAAATATAATTTGTTTTACTTAATTCTTTATGAAAATTTTGAGAAAAGTTTATATGCCGTTCATCAGTTGTTTTAAAAAAATTTTCAAAAGAAAAATCTAGTTTTTTAAAAATATCAACAAATTTTTCATGATACATATTTGAAATTTCAACTGGGCTTACATGCATGCTTTGTGCCTGAATTGAAATTGGCGTGCCATAACAATCTGACCCACTAACAAAGCAAACATCATCTCCACATTGTCTATGGAATCTTGCAAGCACATCGGCAGGAACAGATGATCCCACATGCCCAATATGAAGTTCTCCATTTGCATAAGGCCACGATAATCCTATTAAAATTTTTTTCATGTTTAACCTCTTTATTTATTTAAATTATATTTTATGATTATTAAACTGCTATTTTAATTAATTTAATTGTTGTTTAATTATTATTTTAATTGTTATTTGATTAATTTAATTATTGTTTAGTTATTGTTTAGTTATTGTTTAGTTAATTTAATTGTTATTTAATAATTATTTTATTAATTTAATTTGTGCTATTGTTTAATTATTTGCTTTTTAACTGTATATTTTCATGGTTTTTGATTTTTA
>JAVVRP010000021.1:0-5247 GCA_036654655.1 Clostridia bacterium | reverse complement strand
AAAGCAAGTGCTTGGCTTTTACTGGATTCACCCATGACATATAATTTCTGATTTTGTTTTGTATTTACAAAAATTGTATCGTTAGGTTGAATCAATAATTGATGTAAGGAATATCCGCGTTTCTCAAGCTCAATACTATTAAGATTAAATGTTCGGCCATTACGAATCAGTTGAATAGCTGTGTTATCGCCTGTCTCGGTATTGACACCACCTGCCATACCTAAAGCAGTATAAATGCTAACAGGCTGATCATTTAAGGTATATTGCCCGCTTTTCATGACTTGACCATTCACAAAATAACGCTTCCCTTCGTAGGATAGTATACGAACGAGTACATCAGGTGTTTTTAAATAATGAGAAAATTGTGTTCTGAGTATTTGGTTTAGTTCTGAAACAGTTTTTCCCGCAGCATGAACTCTCCCAACTAAAGGGAGGTAAAGGTTGCCATCACTGCCAATTGGATAACCTACAGCTTTGATATTGGTTGCATCTTGAATGGGTGGAGTAATTTCTGGGTAAGCCCAAAGCTGTATGGATAAAATGTCACCTGGACTTAAGCGATATATAGAATGTTTGGTATTGAACAGTTGATTGACATTTGTGGATGCATTTATTTGTGCAAGTGCTAAAGCAGGCAGATTTTCCTGTGTCAGTTGTACAACCGAGAGTTCAGCACCTTGATCTGTGGTAAAAGAACCATGGTCTGGCAAGTCGTATGTCTGAAGACCCGAAGTGATCGCGCAACCAGATAAAGGTAGTAAAAGGCAGGTGGATAAAAAAAATAAGGTGCTTTTGTACTTCACAGAAAAACCCTTTGTTTGTAATTCATTGTAACTTAGAATAAGATCGCAAAAGGATTGTAGACTATAATTTGATGAAGATATAGTTTTTTGGTGGTGAATTTGCATCATTCAAATAAAACTTCTACTTACCTTAGAGTGTGAATGCTTTTGTCGTGTGATAAATAACTTTTTAGTTATTGATGTGGCTAAAAATATATTCTTGGGAAAGAGTTGGTTTTAATTTAGTAGACTTGTTTTTGTGCTTTTGGATTGTGGGGTGTTTCAAAAAATTGTATTGAATATCAAGAAAGGTGATAAAATTTAATAAGTGGGTTTGATTGTTCTTATTAAAAAGTGTGGTTTTTGATTGTTCAATAAAAAATTTTTGTTGAAAAAATAGGTTTATATTATTTTTAAATAGCTGTTAAGTGTGTTGTGCTATTTATAAGCATCAAGGGATTTTTGTAGTGAAAATTAAAATCAACCCCAATTATTTTTATGTTCTAGTGGGGCAGGGGAGTAATTATATATTTCCACTTTTAATTTATCCTTACTTGATTTTAAAAATGGGAATGGATTCATTTGGTTTATTTGGTCTAAGTGTTATTATTACTCAATTTTTTTTATTGATTATTGATTATGGTTTTGGTTATTCCTCGGCTAATGCTTTAGCTGATTATGAAAGCGTAATTGATAAATCAAAATATTATTTTTCTGTTATTGGTGCGAAAATAATTTTGCTCTTTACAGTTTCTGTATTTTCATTAATAGGGTTTGTTTTTTTAGATAAAGAGCTGATGCTATTGGCTTTGCTATCATGTGTTTTTTCTATATTGAATCCATTTTGGTTTTTGCAAATAACTTCACAATTTAAGGCTATTGCGGTTATTTCGGTTATTTCTAAAGTTCTAACTGTTTTTTTAATAATAGTATTTGGCAAAGGGGAAGTTTTTATATGTATATTTCTTTTTTCTCTACAGTATTTTTTTATATCTTTTTTAGGTAGTATATTTTTATTTGGAAGACAGTTAAAAATAACGAGTTTTTCTTTTTTTAAAAGTTTTTTTATTTTAAAAAAGGGATGCCTATTCTTTTTTTCAACATTCGCAACAAGTATTTATACAATTTTTACGCCAATTATATTGGGTCTAGTTGCAGCTAAAAGCGAAATCGCGGTTTATAATGCAATTTCTGTTATCAAGCAAGGCGCAGCTGGAATGGCTGCACCTTTAATACAAGTTATATATTCTAAGATGATGGCTCTGAAAATTCCTCTACAAGATAGATCTTACTTTTTGAATTATATTAAATCTAAAATTCTTTTTGTTGTTTTTGTTGTTTCTATTGCCTCTGTTTTTTGTTTTTTGTTTGCACATTATATTTCACTTTTTCTATTTAATAAAAGTAATGCTGATTTGATTTTTGCTATTCAAATTATGTCTCTTACGCCTATCATGATAGCTTTTAATAGTTCTTTTAGTTCTTTTTGTCTTGTAGCATTAGGAAAAACAAATATTTTATTCAAAAGTGTAGGTGTGGGTTCAGGAATTTGTTTGCTAATGGCATATCCTATTAGCTTAAAATTTGGTGCAAATGGCGTAATTATGCTACTATTTATCACAGAAATCGTTGTTGGTGGGTTAATGGTAATTTTTTTTAAAAAATATGGTTTTAAATAAACATGTAATGAAAGTTTGTTATATTTGAAATAAGGCTTATTCGTTAGATTTGGTTAGGAAAAATATGGTTTTTTCAGTTGTGATTTCTGTGTGGAAGCGCCCCAAAGAATTAAAATTATTGCTAGAAGCCTTGCAAAAACAAGCAAGAGAATCGGGTATTTTTTTACAAGTAATTGTTTCTGATAGTTTTAGTGGGGCGGGTATAGATAATGTTGTGAGCAATTCAGTTGAATATGATTGTTTGGATGTTGTTCATATTCAGACAGATAACATTTTAGCTAAAAAGAGAAATGTAGGAGCTTCTTTTGCAAAAGGGGATTATATTATTTTCTTAGATGACGATTGTATTCCAGCAGAAGGTTTCCTTGTGGATTGTCTGCAGCAAGTGAAAGAAATAAGTAAAAGTGATCGAGTTGTGATTTGTGGTGAGATTCGGTTCTTAGATTCCCAAGTTAATAGTAGTAATTATTATAAATATAGAGATTCACAACATCCGAAAAATATCAATGAAAAAAGTGAATTAACGGCATGGTCTTTTGTTGCAATGAATTACTTAATTTGCAGAGAGCGGTTGATTGAAAGTAATTTACAGTACGGTGAGGACTTTGTTGGATATGGTGCAGAAGATCATGATTATGGCTTTAAGTTGATTGCTAATGGTTTTAAAATTATTCAAGGTCATCAAAAAATAATGCATTATGAGTATGGCGGAGATATAGGGAAGTATAGTGTAAAAATATATCATAGCTCTCGGGATGGTATGGCAACACTTAAAAAGGTGAATCCTGATTTATATTCAGAAACATCATTAAAGATTAAAATAATAGAAGATTTTTTTTGCAAAAAAACAATTTTAAGTGACTTAGTTTTTATTTTGTTTTTTAATTTATGGATGTTCAAATTAGTCATTTTGTTTTTGCAGAAAATTGATGGCGTCAGTTTTTTATATCTAAAAGGTTTTTATAGATATGTCGTTTTGCAATCATATGTTCGAGGTGTTAGGGATCGAAATTTAGCAATCGAGAATAATATTTTAAAAAACTGGTATGAATAAGGTTTTATGTTGGTGAGGGTGTGGTAATGTTGTTTGTTGGAGTATTTTTTTTCTTTATCACATTTTACAGGTTATCCTTGTTTTATCCAAGTTTTTATTTGGCATGTATACCTGCTTTTTTTGGGATGCTATTATTTTTTAATTCACTTCGAACTAGAATTATTTTTTCAAAAAAAAGTATTAAAATTTTTGCTTTGTTTACATTGTTATTTTTGTATTGTGGTGTGTTGGATTATTTTCAAAACAATATAAGTTTAGAGGCTTCCTTTTCTTTCAGAATATTGTTGATATGTATTCTTTCTTTTTTCCCAGCCTATTTCTTGCAAGTTTTATTTGTTCGTGATGATGTATCTAATTTGAATAAAATAATAAAATATGCTTTTATTTTACAAACTTTAATTTTTATAATAATGTTTATCAACCCATCGCTAAAAATTTTTTTATATACTATATTTGGATTGAAGGATTCTGTAAATTTAAGTGGTCAAAACTTGTTAACTCGAGGGTTTGGGCTTTCTTCTGAAATTAATTTTATGTCTCCATTTTTAATGGTTTATATATCTTTTCTTGTTTTAAAGAGAGATTTGTTATTAAAAATCATAATTTTTCTAACACAATTAATTAATTCTAATATGGTTTTAATTGCTGGTGGTTTAGGGTTGCTTTTTGGTGGTGCAAATGCAAGTTTAAAGTTGCTTTCATTTTTTTTAGTTATTATATTATATTATATTGTGGGTGAAGTCGTTATTCAGGAATATTTACCTAGATTTTATGATGAGTATTTAGCAGGTGGGGGAGGGAGGACGGTTAGTGCTTTATTATCAGAGCATATGTTTGCTGTTCAGAAAATTGATCTTTTTTCTTTTCTTTTTGGTTTTCAGGAGAATGTATCATCATCTGTAGTTACTCATGGACGATTCTCTGACATTGGTTGGGTGATTATGTTTAATTATGGTGGTGTTTTTTTAATATTCTTGTTTTTGTTAATTCTTTTTGTTTTGTCTGCTTCTATTTTTAAAAATAAAATTTATATTATGTTATGGTTTTTAATAGGAGTATTATTTAACACTAAAGGTATGATTATAGGAATGAATGGTTTCTTCTTTTTATCATTTTTGTTGTTATTGTCGAAAAAATATAGTGGGAAAGGTATTGCTGAATATGTTCACAAATAAAGTTTTACTAATTACAGGTGGCACAGGATCATTTGGAAATGCTGTTTTAAAACGCTTTCTAGAAACTGATATAAAAGAAATTCGCATCTTCAGTCGTGACGAAAAAAAGCAAGATGATATGCGTAAAAAGTATCAATCATCGAAGTTAAAATTTTATATTGGGGATGTGCGAGATTACAACAGTATTTTAAATGCAACACGTGGTGTGGACTATATCTATCACGCTGCTGCATTGAAGCAAGTTCCTTCTTGCGAATTTCACCCAATGGAAGCTGTTAAGACAAACGTAATTGGCACAGAAAACGTACTTGAAGCTGCGATCCAAAACCACGTTAAAAGAATAGTTTGTTTAAGTACGGATAAGGCTGTTTACCCAATCAATGCAATGGGTATTTCTAAAGCGATGATGGAAAAAGTTATCGTCGCGAAGTCTCGTAACTTAGAGGGTTTAGATACCGTTATTAGCTGTACTCGATATGGTAACGTAATGGCATCACGTGGTTCAGTGATTCCATTATTTGTTGATCAGATTCGTCAAAATAAGCCATTAACGATCA
>JAVVRP010000020.1:0-7543 GCA_036654655.1 Clostridia bacterium | reverse complement strand
AAATCAAAAATTTTTTTCATAAGGTGGCTACTAATTGACTATAAATTATTTTTATGTTATACTCCATATTGTTAATTTGAGTTCATAGTAAAAGGGATATTACAAAGACCTCCTAAGGTTGCGTTCTATCCATAAAAAAGTGCCATAATCAATCAAATTGATGCAAAAACACTCGAATTTACACTCTAAAACAATTCATCATATCGCAAAATACACCCTGCATACACCCAGCGACAAAATTTCAATATTTCCGAACTAAAAAAATCGTCTTAAAAAAAACAAATATGTTTCCGTAGTAAAGCGGATATTACAGGCCCCTCCTAAGGGTCAGTCGGCAGTTCGATTCTGCCCGGGAACACCAAAAAGCGTGAATTTCTAACTGAAACTCACGCTTTTTTATTATTTTAATATTTTTATTCCTTTTCAAAAACATATAAATTTGGTTTCATATTTCCAAAAATGTAGTCGCCAGATTTCCATGCCATAAACAGATAATATTTGGCGTCAATTTTTTTAACCCAATATGCACTTGCGGTTGAATCTGCTTTTGAAAGCACAAACCCTTTTGTGTAAGTTAAAAAATCTTCTGGTTTAGTATTTCCCATTACAGAAATTATTTTTCCATCTGCATTTGCAATAAGTTTTTTAAAAAACAAACTGTTTTTCCAATACTTCTTGTTTGGAGAAAATTGGGCTTCATTGTGGACAAAATCTTTTACTTTCCAAATTCCATTAAGTTTTTTATCTTCAATAAAGGGCAAATCAATATTATCTTTTTTGGCAAGTTCTGCTGGCGTGTATGACTTGCTGTCGGTTTTGCTATACACCGCAATTTCGGTTGGTTCGCCAGTTTGAAAATCTTTTAATTGAATAAAAAGCAAATCATCTTTAATATTATAAGAATATTCTTGTTTCCCATCTCCACCGTTAAAAGTTATTGTGCCTTTTGTCCAACTAACCACCCAATATTGCTCGCCATTTGGTAAAAAGTGTAGAATAGTTATGTTGTAGTCGTGATTTTTAATTACATTCCCTTTTGCAAAATCTTCTGGTGTTTTCACAAGTGCTTTAAACTCCCATTTCCCGATTAGTTCAGCATCGTTTACAAATTTTTTCATAACAACTTCTCCTTTATTTTGGCTAAAGGTGGAAAGTGTTTTGATAGTTTCTTGAAGTTTTTTAATTTGCATTTGAACTTGGCTTAATTTTTGTTCAACCACTTTGTCACTTAGATTGCGTATTTCTTTAAGAGAAAAACCTAAGTTTTTTAAATAGCAAATTTCAAAAACTCTCTCTGCGTTCTTGCTGTCATAGTATCGATATCCGGTAAATTTGTCTACCATGATAGGGACTAACAAGCCGCAATCTTCATAAAAGCGGAGTGTCTTTACTGAAACGCCAGTCGCCTTTGCAAAATCTCCAATTTTTATCATACCTTTTCTCCTTTGCTGACCACACTTTAACATTACAGTTAACAGGAGAGTCAATAGACTTTTAGAATATTTATAATTTTAATCACTTAAACACAATTGGACGGGGAAACAACAATATTTGAATAGTGATTAATTTTAAATAATATAACACAATAATTAAATTTATTATACTAAAAATCATAATTTTTTTAAAATGCCTAGTTAATTTCATTTTTTATTAGCCTAAATTTATGTATTGAACATGAAAATAGAGACTTTTCTTAACGCAAAAATACACCCAAAACACACCAAGTAAAATAGAATATATTAAAAGTTATTGCCAGTTTTAGGCAAAACGGATAGCGCAAAAGATATATCGTGAATATAATTGACAAAATGGACGGAATGGGGGATAACATAAAAGATTTATCGGGAGTTTGTTTTCTCCTACGGCATTGTTGTGGGTTCGATTCCCGCCGAGAGCACCAAAAAGCGTGAATTTCTAACCGAAACTCACGCTTTTTTATTGGTAAAAGTTAACTGTAATATATTTAAAATTATTTAATTTATAGTTTTTTAAATGTATTACAAAAAAAATTCATAAAAAGAAATTATTTATAAACCTCTTTATAATAATATTTTTCATTTTAACAATAGTCGCAAATAGAATATATTAATTTTTAAATGAAACTTTAAACTTTTCTGGATACTTTCTCATTGCGTCTATAAAGCAATCTAAAATTAAAGATATTGCATTTTTATTGTAATCATTTTCTTTTTTATTAAAGCCTATAAACACAACTTCACACGGAGTTTGAACAAAACCAGTTAACATATCCCATAAAGCATCTACATTTTTCCCGAACCAATCAGGCAATCCAAATTTTTTTTGCAAAACATTATAAAATCCCTCAGCCCAATCAAATTCATTTCTATTAAATTCATATTTCATATTTTTACTCCTTATTCCACCGAAATGTATCTTAAATAATGACTATCCGTTTTAAAAATCAAGCCATCATTCGAATATATTAATCTATAATTATTGCGATAACCACCATTATAATCAATATCGCATTCATACCATACTCGCCCTGGTGCTTCTGGTAATTTTTTTTCACGATTTAAAAATAAATCTCCCCCAATCATCTTCCCAGGAGCAACTGAATCCAAATTGCCAAGCCATGCTGTCCATCCTAATTTTGTCGCTTCTTCTTTTGTGATATAATAGTTTGGCAACTTTGAAAAGTTTACCAAATAGTAATCAGCCCCATTTATACCTAGTTTTGTTGCTTGACCTCTCGCTACACTTCTAAGCCAATCTAAATAGCATACGCATCTTTCATGTTCAGGCAATGTTGGTTCATTGTTTTTTTTATAAATTTTATTATTTCTTTTTATACAAATAAAACAATGTGATTTTGTCATTCCTAAATGATATTCTCTCCATATTTTAGATTTGGTATAATTGGCTGTTAATCGATAAAAATATTACTAATAGTTTCTTTAATGTCATCAAATATTCCCATATTATATCATATCTCCTTTAATAATGCAAAAAGGCTTAATAACTTTAAATCCTTCAACCTTTTGTAAACGAAGATAGTATAGCACGCGATATGTGGCATTTGTACATCACTATGCCAAATTTTATTATTTTTGTTAATATTAAAATAAAATTCTATTTATTTTTTAACGCAAAAATACACCAAAACACACCAAGGTAGAATAGGATATATTAAAAGTTATTGCCAGTTTTAGGCAAAACGGATAGAGCAAAAGATATATCGTGAATATAATTGACAAAATGGACGGAATGGGGGGATAACATAAAAGATTTATCGGGAGTTTGTTTTCTCCTACGGCATTGTTGTGGGTTCGATTCCCGCCGAGAGCACCAAAAAGCGTGAATTTCTAACCGAAACTCACGCTTTTTTTATTATTTTAATATTTTTATTCCTTTTCAAAAACATATAAATTTGGTTTCATATTTCCGAAAATGTAGTCGCCAGATTTCCATTCCATAAACAGGTAATCTTTGGTGTCAATTTTTTTAATCCAATATGCACTTGCAGTTGAATCTGCTTTTGAAAGCACAAACCCTTTTGTGTAAGTTAAATATAGTGTGTTATAACACAAATAAAATAAAATGGTTATTTAACAATGAAATTATAAAAATTACATAATAAAATTTATTTTTTTAATTTTAATATTAATAAATAATTCTTTATGTTGCTAATATTTCAACTTTTCCATTAATCCAACTATCAAAAAAAGTGTCAAGGTCTGTTCTTGTTTCATTTTTAAATGTTGCCATCAGAATTTCAGGTGAAGATATTTTAAAAGCATTTTCATTATAATAAATTTTTAATGTTTTAAAAAACTTTTTATCACCAATTAAATTATGCAAAGATTCAAACATTAACATAGACTTTACATAAGCCATGTTAACATATTCTTGGCTTGTTTTAAATTTATCTATTGGCCTATCAATACTTGTGTCAACTTTTTCCAAAACGTTTTTATATGCCTTTACAAATGTTGTATAATTATTTGTGGCATTTGCAATTAATTGTTCATAAGTTATTGTTTTGTTTTTATCCTTATAAAAAAGTGCTGTGGAATATTCTGCCAATCCTTCATCAAGCCACCCATGATTAAATTGATCATTGCCAACAACACCGTACCACCACTGATGAGCAATTTCATGCACAATAACCATTTCATATGTGCTTACATCATTAATTGAACTTGAAATCATAACAAGCATTGGGTACTCCATACCGCCATGACAAAAATCTGCATTAACAACTGCCAAACTTGGATATGGATATTTTCCAAACATAAATTCAAAATCTTTTACGGCGTCAACAGCAATATTTAGCATTTTTGTTGCAGGCATTTTGCCATTACCATAATAAGAAACTTGAATTCCGTTGTAATTTTGTGTTGCAATTTCAAAATTGGAAGAAATAATAATTGCAAAATCACGAACTGATTTTCCAGTTATATTTGAAGTTTTGATTGAATTAAACTGTGTGGTTGTGCTTGTTCCTGTTGAAGCAAGCGCAAGTGAACTGGGATAAGAAATTGAAACATCGTAATTTGAAACTTCGCTAAAAAATGGATCACCATTTGAATTGTATGGATGCTGTACAAAAGTGTTATTTTTCATAGCGCAAACAATTGGAAAAAAGTTGCATAAATTTATTGTGTTATCCCCATAACCTAATCTATGATTAATATTGGCAAGTTTGGTTGTAAAAGTTATCTCAACTTCAAATCTGGAATCTGGATAAACTTTTTGGCCAAGGTCAACCAGTAAAATATTTTGGTCATCACCACATATTTTGTTTTTCAAATTTGTTATTCCATTTTTTACATTTTGTATTTTTATGTCACCAAAACTTTTCCCATGCGGAAAAGCAAAGGCTTGATCAGCAAGCCCAACTGGTTTTAAAGTTGCATCTTCTCTGTACGCATTTGGATGCAAATGAAAAGGAATTTGCTCAACAACAACATCCAAATTGTTAAAAAAATCTACACTACAAGTGCCTGAAATACTTTTTTCTTCCGCAATATACTCTAAATTCATTTTATAATTTGTTACTTCTTTTGCAACTTTTTGAAGAAACGGAGTTCCGCATGAAACAAATGCAACTGCAACACTAAGCAATGCTAAAATTAAAACTCCCGCAACTATTTGCTTTTTGTCTTTATGTATTGCTCGTTTTATTTTCTTTTGCATAAAAAATGTCATTTTCATACAATATACTATGCAAGAAAATTTGCCAATATTTTATAAGTTAACAAAAAAATTTATTTAAAGTAATTGTTATTTTTTAAACTTTTGTTTTTATACATGTTTTTATCTGCTTGATTTAAAACATTTTCTATATTACAACTTGGGGTTGTTATTGCACTGCCAATGCTTATGCTTATTGGAATTTTATGCGTGCGTGAATAGCAAATAATCGCATTTTTAAGTTTATTCTCAAATTGAGAATTAATGTTTTCCGAAAAAACTGCAAACTCATCCCCACCAATTCTAAATATTTTGTCCGTGTTCTCTGCGCAATTATTAATTAGTTCGGCAAAATTTGCAATTGAAACATCGCCTTGGTGATGTCCAAATTTATCATTAATAGATTTTAACCTGTCCATATCCATAAAAAATATTATGCCATCTTGCGGTTTAAATTTTGCCACAAACTTGTCAAAAGTATTTCTGTTTTTTACCTTTGTTAAAAAATCATAAGAATTTGCTTGCAATTTTAGATTTACACTTAGGGAAAACAATGCAAGCGTAAATGCAAGTGTAAAAATATGAAAATTTGGAATAAAAAAATCTAAACAGAAAAATAAGATAACATACAAAAAGTAAGCATAGTCAATTTTATTTTCCAACTTTTTTGTGCAAAGAACTTTGATAAACCCATAAATAATAGGCAATAAAAGCACAAAAGTTATTGGATAAATTGTGTTATATGCTAACATATTATCATAAATTTGCCACAATCCAAACACTGTAAACAAAATTAAAATAACACACAAAAGCCCTGCAAAAATACCCGCTATAATTTTTTCGTATTTTGAAAATAAAATATTAAACTTTTTTAACATTAAGTATAATGAAAAATAAATTAAAACCATATAAAGAATAAAGCGTAAAATTAAAAATACAATGCTACCAGATCCAAAATAATAATTCAAAGCGCAAAATATAGAAACCAAAAACAAACTTCCAGCATAAAATAAACTTTTTTTTCTTTCTATTAATGGAATTGCAACATTAAAAGCAATTTCTCTTGCCAAAAGAAAAATAAAAATTATATTAATAATTTCAATGTTTAACATGATAAAGCAATCATAATATTTGTTTTAAATAATGTCAAACAAAATATTTGATTTTTGTTTGAATTATCCACAAAACAATAAAAAAAGAAAAGAGTTTTGAATCATTATTTTCTTTTCTTGCAAAAAATGCAAATTAATGCTAAAATATTGATATGAAAACCATAACTTCACAGCAACTTGAAACCGAACTTAAAAAAAAATTGGATTCAGCATATCTTTTAATTGGTGCAGATGAATTTTTATTTTCTAATTGCATTCAACTTATAAAACAAAAATGTTGTTTTTCAAATGAAATGATGAATTTTATAACACTTGATGATGAAAAATTGTCTGCATCAAAATTGTTAACAGAATTGGAATCAATGCCATTTGGTGCTGACAGACGGTTAATTTTGGTTAGGGATGCCGATTTTTGTGAATCTGATAAAAAAGATATCATAAAATATTTTGAAAATCCAAATGTATATTCAACTCTTATTTTATGGGGCAATGAAAAATTTGGCTTTTTAAATAAATTTTCAACAATTGTTGAGTGTAATAAATTAAAAAATTATGAACTTCAAAAAATTATTGATACGTGGCTTTTGCCATATAACAAAACGGCAAGCATAGAGGTTAAAAACAGGCTAATAGAATTGTCTTCTTTTTCGCTTGGCAAAATTTGGAATGAGTGTAAAAAACTTTGTGACTTCGTTGGCATTCGCAAAGAAATTATGATGGAAGACATAGAACTTTTAGTTCCAAAAAGTTTGGAGGCAAACGTTTTTGAATTGTCAACTTACATTTTTAAAAAAAAGTATGAAAATGCAATAAGCACATTAAACACTTTGTTAAAAAACAACGCACCGCAATCAATTTTGGCCACAATTATATCAACATTTAGAAGAATGTTTCTTTCAAGTTTAAGCAAAGACACCGATGCCGAACTTTCACTATTGCTTAAAGTAAAGCCTTTTGCAATAACCATTGCCAGAGATCAAATACAAAGTTTTTCGCAAAAAAAATTAAAATTAATAAACGAACTTTTGGCGGAAGTGGAATATGGATTTAAGTCTGGTCAAATATCTGCGGACACGGCTTTATATTATTTTATTTTTAGTGTTAAAGAAATTATTTAGTAATTATTACGATTAAGTGACACAAGCCAACACGTAATAAAATTAAAAAAATAATGTCTTTATTTAATAAACATTAAATTTATTAAATTAAACTTTAAAAAATAAATGTTTTTTGCAATTTATTTGTAAAAAAGTGTATTTTTGATTGACAAAATA
>JAVVRP010000019.1:0-9180 GCA_036654655.1 Clostridia bacterium | reverse complement strand
ATGCAAACACTGCTTGTGCATTACCCAAAATTTTTGTAAACAGCGATAATGCAACAAAGTATAATTTGGCTTGGTATGCAGAACCTGCTTGCACAACACAAATTTCTTACAACTACACCTCAACCACAACAAAAAATATATATGGAAAAACAAAAAATTTGTATGGCGAATACACATTTGTTAAAAGAAACAGTTTAACCAGCGTTGTCCCAGATGTTGAGTCATTGGGGAACATAGAATTTTATGTAAGGCCAAATATTGCGGGAGAAACAGGAAATAATGTTTGGATAACACAAGTAAATCCATACAGTTATCCATGCACTTTGCCATCAACAATTGCATATGGTGGTGTAAATTACGCTGTAAAGGGTTATGCTTCACCAAAGGTTGGTTCAACAGTATATCAATGTTTGCCAAACTCTGTGTTAACGGGTGGAAATCAATTTATTTTGCCATCCAGCATGACAGAAATTGGAGATAATGCATATTTTAGGCAAACAGCCCTAACAAACATTACTTTGCCATCCAATTTAACAAAAATTGGAGAAAGTGCATTTGTTGATTGTTCCAACATGTTACTTTCCGCCTTGCCAGCAAGCATGACTGTGTTGGGGGCGAATGCATTTAATGGTTGTTCAAAAATAACAATTTCTTCAATTCCATCGGGCGTAACATCAATTGAATCTTCCGCATTTAATGGTTGTGCAGGAATAACAAACTTTGCTTTGCATAATGCAATTACACGTATTGAAGGAAGTGCATTTAATAATTGTTCCAACATGATGCTTTCTGCCTTACCAGCAAATTTAAATACATTAGGCAACGGTGCATTTGCTGGTTGCTCAAATGTATCAATTGATTTAATTCCAAATGGTGTTACAGAACTTAATTCTGGCGTATTTCAAAACTGTGTTAAAATCAGGACATTAAAATTACCCCCAAATTTAACAAGAATAGATGAACTTGCATTAAGAGGTTGCACAAATCTTTCTTATGTAAAAATTACTTCTCAATCAATTATATCAATAACCATAAAAACATTTATGAGTTCCCCAGCAGACTTATCTTTTGTTGTTCCAAATGGAAAAGTTTTGGACTATGAAACGGCATCAATTTGGAGTGGATATTTTAATTCGAGCAAAATTAGCAGTGTTGGCGGAGTTAATCAACTTGTAACCGGCAGGCAAGTGGACGCAAACACTGCTTACACGCTACCAAACATTTTTGGAAACAGCGATAATGGAACAAGGTATAATTTGGTTTGGTACGCAGAATCTGCTTGCACAACACAAATTTCACATGAATACACGCCTACCACAACAAAAAAAATATATGGAAAAACTGGGGAAGAGTATATTGATTTAACCATTATAAAAAGAGAATCGTTAACTGCAAGTGCCCCAATTCAAACGATTCCAAATATGATTGAATTTTATGTAAGGCCAAACATTGCGGGTGAAACAGGAAACAATGTTTGGATAACTCAAATAAAAACCCAATCATTGCCTTACACAATTCCATCAATAATAAATTATCAACAAACAATTTACACAGTAAAAGGAATTGCTTCGCCACTTATTGGTTCAACAGTATATCCATGTTTGCCAGCGTCGGCCCTTAAACCTACAAGCCAGTATGTTTTTCCATCAACATTAACAGAACTTGGCGATAACGCATTTATGGGGCAAACAGGAATGGCGGGAATAGTTTTGCCAGCAGGAATAACAATAATTGGAAAAAATGCGTTTAGTGGATGCACCGATTTAACTGTTTCTGCAAATGCTTTACCAAGCACTGTTAAAAAAATATTAAATTCTGCATTTAAAGGTTGTTCAAACTTAACGCTAGGAACTTCGTTGCCAAATGGAATTACTGAAATTGGCGCTTCGGCATTTTATAATTGTATAAATTTGGCATTAGGGACATTGCCAGGAAGTTTAAGAAGTTTGGGTGCAAGCGCGTTTTACAATTGTAAGGCACTTACAATAAGTAGCATTCCATCAGGTATTGGAAGTTTGCCATTTGAAGTATTTGCTTTCTGTCAAAGAATTAACATAAGTAGTTTTTCATCTGTAACATCAATTGGTGCAGATGCGTTTAGAAGTTGTTCAGCGCTAAGGACAATAACTGTGGAAAATGATTCAACTATGATAGAAATGTACTCAAATGCCTTTGTAGGATGTCATGCTAGTTTAACAATATATGTGCCAAATTTAATTTTCTTTGAATATAATGCTGATCCAGAATGGTCAAAATTACATATTGTAAAATATCGTCCTGGTGGCGGTGGCGGTGGCGGTGGTGGTGAGATAATGTAAAAACTTATTAGTTCTTGACAATATGCAAGATTGATAATATAATGCTAACACGTTAACAAAAGGAGTATGATATGAAACGAACATATCAGCCAAAAAAAAGAATAAGAAGCAAAGTTCATGGATTTCGCCAAAGAATGAAATCAACAAGTGGCAGAAAGGTTCTTAAACGCAGAATGGCAAGAGGCAGAAAACGTTTGTCTGCATAACACAAACTCAAAATTTTTGTGAAACTCTTTTAAAATGGAGTGAATATGCTTAAAACACATCTGCTAAAAAAAAATAGACAATATGCATACGTATACAAAAAAGGAGTGCAGGTTCACACAGCGAACTTTGCACTAATTTTTGTTAAAACAAAATTGCAACCATTTAAGGTTGGATTTTCAATAAGCAAAAAAGTTGGTGGTGCCGTTGACAGAAACAAAATTCGCAGACGTATGAAGATGATTTTGTTAGATTACATACAAAATTTTTTGCAACAAAACAATTATGTTTTTGTTGCAAAGCCACCTGCAAATTTGTTACAATATGCACAGATGAAAAGTGAAGTGCAAAACATTTTAAAAAAGGCTAATTGTTGGATAGAAAATTAAAATATTTTTTGTTTGCAGAATATTTTAAATAAGTATAAAATAAGTTGGTTCAAAAACAACAAAAGGTTACAAATGAAGTTTATTGAAATTGTATTTTATCCTTTCAAAATGCTGGCTCTTGGATTTGTTTGGTTTTGGCAAAAATGCATTTCACCATTTCTTCCTCACACTTGCAGATTTTTTCCAAGTTGTTCGGCATATGCTAAAACAGCAATAAAAAATTTTGGTTTTTTTGGTGGTGGCTGGCTTGCATTTAAAAGATTGTTAAGGTGTGCACCACATAACAAGGGCGGGTTTGATCCTGTTCCAAACAACATAAAAGGAGCATTTAAATGGCTGGTTTAATTAATACATTAGTTACGGTTCCTAAGGGGCTTTGGGAAAACATAATTTTTGCTTTTGAGTCAAAAATTGCAAATTATGCAGTTGTTATCATTTTGCTTACACTTTGCATTAAAACATTGTTTTTGCCACTAGATTTTTTTAACAAAAAAATAAACCGCAAAAATTCAAAAATGCAGGCATTAATGAAGCCAGAGTTGGATTCAATTCAAAAAGCATACGCAAATGATAAGGCTTTGTTAAATCAAAAAACAAGCGAAGTTTACAAAAAAAACAATATCAGCATGGGCGGTTCTTGTGTTTTTATGTTGGTGTTTTTTGCTTCAACAATGGTGGTTTTTTTAACGCTGTTTAACGGGCTTAACAACATGGCATCTTACAAAATTCAAACGCAGTACGAATCTCTTAAAGCAGTTTACACACAACAAGTTGTGGCGGGTAACACAGAAGAAGAACGCAACAATGCAATTGCTGTTGAATACAATAAAGTCAAGGACAGTTTTTTGTGGATAGACAATGTTTGGATTTCGGACAGCCCACTCAAAAACAGCGTGCCAACATTTAAGGAATATGAAAGCATTGCGCGCCTTACATTCACTGCAACCAACACTCAAACGGCAGAACAACTTAAAGCAATTTATGAAAAAGAATACAATTCCATAATGGATCCACTAAGAAAAAACGTTGGAAGAGTGAACGGATATTTTGTTTTGGTAATTCTTACAGTTGGTTTGGCAGTTGCATCTCAGTTTATGGCAAGAAAAAACTTGTTTGAAAAAAAGGGCGAAGGTGTTGCTCCAATTGCCCAAAACAAAATGATGTTAATTATAATGCCGTTAATTCTTGGGTTTTTCACATTTTTTTACAACTCAGTTTTTTCAATATATATTATAGCAGGTCAACTTTGGATGCTTGCCACAACGCCACTTGTGGATTACATAATTTTTAAAACAGAAAACAAAAAGGCAAGCAAAACAAAATTTACAAAAGGGAGAATAGTAAACAAATGAAAGAGCAAATAGGACTTGGAAAAAACGTTGAACAAGCAATTGAAAATGCACTTTTTGAAATTGGTGTATCACGTGATGATGTTGACATAAAAATTTTGGATGCGGGCGGGTTTTTAAGAAAAGCAAAAGTTTGTGTAACAATAAGCGCAGAGGCAAAAAGCAAATATCCGCAGTACGCAGAAAAAGAAGAACCCATAAAGCGTAAGGAACTTCCACCGCAAGCAGAGCAATTGGCAGTAACGCACACATTTTTAAACAAAAATGCTGAAAACAATCAAGAAACGTTGGAAGAATTTATTCCAAAAGTATATCCTCCACTAGAAAAAGAAAAACGCGAAAAAATTGAAAAAGCAGGAACAGAATTTTTGGAAAATGCTTTTAAAGCAGTTGAAGTTAAAGGAAAAATTGTTTGCGAAGAAACAGAAGGAGCGGTGTGCTTTTCTGTAACGGGCGAAGGGCTTGAAGTTATGATTGGCTATCGGGGAAATGCACTTAACGCATGGCAAAGTATTATGCTGTCATATGTTCAAAAAATTGTTGGGCATGGTGTTAGATTGCGTTTGGATATTGGCAATTATTGTAAAAGGCGTGAAAACAGTTTAATTGAACTTGCCCAAAAAGTTGCCGAAAAAGTTGCGCGCACCGGAAATAGTGCAAAATTGGACAATATGCCAGCAAATGAAAGAAGAATTATTCATAAAGCATTGCAAAACAGTACAAGTGTTTCAACAATAAGCAAAGGAACGGAGCCAAGAAGATTTTTAATAATTTTACCAAAAAAGGAAAATGCGTGAGGTAAACATGAAAGATAGCAAAACAACAAAAAAAGAAGGCATAAAAACTCCTACAAAAAAAGTGTATATTCGTTGCCCAAGATGTGAATTAAATTACATTGAAAAAAAAGAAAAAATGTGTGCTATTTGTAAACAAGACATGCAAGGCGGTTCTGGTTATGAAGACGATTTTCTTTTAGAACTTTGCCCAGTGTGCAAAATCAATTATATTCAACCGGATGAAGTTATGTGTGCAACATGCCTTGCAGAGCATGCAGACGATGATGAAGACGCCATAAAACTTGTTGACTCTGACGAAGATGATGATTATGAATATGAAAGCCCAGAAGAAAATGGATTATCTCCAATTGAAGAAGACTTGGAAGATGTTGATGTTTTGGATGACGACTTTGAATTTGCAGAAGATGAAACAGAAGTAGAAGAGGAAGATGAAGAAGAAGATGATGAGGAAGAAATTGACGAAGATGAAGATGGCTTAGATTTTGATGACTCGCTAGACGATGACGATAAGTAATATAATAATTTAAAAAAACAATTCCAAAAGGGATTGTTTTTTTTGTACAAAAATTTGCATAAACTGTTTTATTTTTGCAAAAAGCATTGACTTTTTTAAAAAGTTATCAACATATACTTAAACTTTGTGGCATAAATTATTTTTTAAAGTCAATTTTATGAGACAGTTTTTGTGGAAAAGTGGATAACTTTTTTACAAAACGACAAAAATACCTAAAATGCCGTAAAATACGTTGTATTTGAATAAATATTTTTTAAAATGTATGAATATGCAACTGTGGAATTGTGGATAACTTTTGTCAAACCCCATGACAACTTTAATTTGTGGATTGACATGTTGTGGATAAAATGGTAAAATTAAAAAAATCAAGAGTTTTTATTCAATATAAACAATATTATTTTATTATTTTAGCATAAATACAATGGGGAGAAAAATGGAAAACTTTTTTGAACAACCAATTAGCAGAGTAAAACTTTTAGAAACAAGTTCTTTGGTTTTGGCTTTTGTTGGAGATGCGGTACACACATTGTTTGTAAGAAACAAAATTGTTCATGATCAAAATTTAGCAGTAGGGATGCAACACAAAAATGCAATAGAACTTTGTTGTGCAAAATCACAGGCAAACAAGTTGGATATAATCAGTTCTTTTTTGTATCAAGATGAAGATGATGTTGTAAGACGTGCAAGAAATGTAAAATCAAAATCAAAACCCAAACATGCTCAGGCAGAAGATTATTCCAAAGCAACCGCTTATGAAGCATTAATTGGTTGGCTATGGCTTAGCGGAAATCATGACCGAATGTTTGAATTGTTAAAATATTAAAAAAAGGAGCCTTGAATGATAATTTATGGAAAAAATCCGATTGCAGAAGCAATAAGAAAGGGCGACACAATTAACAAACTATATGTTGAAAATGGATTGATGGACAATTCCAGCAGAGAAATAATATTTCTTGCAAAAAGTAATGGAGTTTTTGTTAATTTTGCCGATAAACGCAAACTTAACGAACTTTGCGGAACAGAAAAACATCAGGGTTTTGTGGCTTTATGCGTTGAATTTGAATACACAGATTTTAACAAAATGCTAGAACAAGCGGGTGAAAACAGCATAATTTTAATTTTGGATGGAATAGAAGATCCACATAATTTGGGGGCAATTTTAAGAACAGCAGAAGCAATTGGAGTGCATGGGGTTGTTATTCCTCTTCACAGAGCATGTGCAGTTAATGACACGGTTTTAAAAACAAGTGCAGGCGCAGTTAACAACATAAAAGTTTCAAGAGTAACAAATTTAAGCCAAAGCATTCAAAAAATAAAATCGGCAGGATTTTGGGTGTATGGGCTTGAAGCCGATGGTAAAGATATTTTAAAACAAAAAGGTCTTAGCGGAAAAATAGCACTTGTTGCTGGCAGTGAAGGCTTTGGAATTAGCCAACAAATTAAAAAAAGTTGCGATGAAATATTGTCTTTGCCAATGTTTGGAAAAGTTAATTCGCTAAATGTTAGTGTAGCAACTGGTGTTGCATTATATTTAATTTTAAAACAAAATTAAAAAAAAACAACAAAAAACCCTTCTCAATTTGAGAAGGGTTTTTTGTTTAACACAATTATCTTCCGTAACGGTTGTTATTGCGTTGTTGTTTGAATGCTCTACGGCAATCTGCGCAACGTGTAGGTTTGTTTTCAAAACCTTTTTGAGCGTAGAATTCTTGCTCGCCAACGGTGAAAAAGAATTCTTTTCCGCAGTCTTTGCAAACGAGTTTGATGTCTTCCATGATTCCTCCTATAAAATTTGGAAATTTGAAAAACATCGAAAACTTGTGACCTAACAATTGGACCAATTGAATTTGATATATTTTTATGGATTTCCATTCATGAGCATACTCTTTATTTTTGCTCTTGTCAACAGTATATGACAAAATAAATAAAAATATTCCCAAAATTTAAAAATATTTAAAAAATATTGTAATTATTAAAAAAATATATGTAAATAATGTAATTAAAACGTTTGCTATTTGTAAATATAATTTGATATAATGTAAAAAAATGGGAGGACCAAAAATGAAACGTGCAAAAATGCTGGCAACCATAATTGCGTTGGCGCTTGGAACAACAGCAATGGTTTATGGTGTAATGTCGGCAAAAGTTCTTCAATCAAATGTTAATGCAAGCCTATCATTTGACTTGGCAGGCTTACAGGTAGATGTAACTGCCGTTATCACAGGTGCTAAAAAAAGTTCTGCAAACGATAACTTTACACCAGCGGACGGTGAAACAGTAGGCGGAACGGTGGACGCAAATGGTGTTATCACAAAACAGATTTATGCATATTCACAAACAGGAGCACCAGCACCAGATCTTGGCACGTGGGCAATCACGCCATCTTTGTTTTTTCATAACAAAGTTCAAACACCAATAGAAATTAAGGTGATTGTAAAAAATTACACATTAAATAAAAGAATAGAAGTTTCCATGATGGAAATTGACACCTCAGGTAACGAACTTGTAACATCTTCACTTTCCACAATTGCAGAAAGGTCGTACAGCACAGGAATTGCAGATATGCCAACAAGCGTTGGAGTTTTATCAGCAACAGGCACGGCAGAAGCAAAAACAACTTATGCATTAAAAACAATTAACATGGCAACTCAATCGTCGGCATTGCCATTTAAGTTAAAAGTAAAAATTGCCGAATTTGCCATTAAAAATGCTCCAAATTCTGTTGTGCAAGAAATGCCAGTAATAACGACAACTCAATACACCCTTGACTCTCAAAAAACCATATCATCATCACAATATCTTTTATCTTGGTTTACGGACGTTCAGTGCACAAAGCAAATTGGATATAATTACACACCATCCGAAAATCAAACTCTATATGCAAAAACAAGCAAATATCCGCTTTTTATACCAACAATTTTTGAACTAACAAATGACCCAGCGGTTGGCGGAATTGGATATTCAATTAATGGAATAAAATTAACCATAACAAAAATTAATTCTGCATCACAAGATTTTTCATTGCCTCCAAAAATTACAATTGCAGGAACAACATATGATTTAGATGCAATTGGTGCAGGGGCAAAAACTGTAATAAATTTAGAATTGCCATATGGCGTTACACAAATTTTGGCAAACGCATTTTACAACGTTGTAGCAGAAACCCCAATAAACATAAAAAGCATTGTGTTGCCAGCAACAATTAGTTCAATTGGAGATTCCGCTTTTTGTTATTGCCCAGTTAAAATAAAATTGTATGCAATGGTTCCTCCAACTCTTGGAACAAATGCATTTCAAAAAACTGGTCCGCTGTTTCCAATTATTTACAACCCAGTTGGCGGTTACAAAATTCAAGTAAATCAAACCGTTGTTGACACGTACAAATCGGTAACAAACTGGGCAATTTATAAAGATTGCATATTCTATTTGGAAAATGATTCAAACACAACCATAATGTAAAACTTAATAAAACATAAAAAACAGATTTTAATTAGTCTGTTTTTTTATTTTACATATTCATTTGCAAAAATCATTTAATTATTTTTACTTGCATTTTACAACAAGCGCATACTATAATAAATATGTAATATATTTAAAAATATCAGGAGT
>JAVVRP010000018.1:0-12385 GCA_036654655.1 Clostridia bacterium | reverse complement strand
TGGTTTTTTCTTTGCCATCGTAAACATTATTTGTTGCAACAGAAGATAATTTTACATTAATTTCTGCCTTGTTTATTGTAAGTGTACTTCCCTGCGCAAAAATAAATTTATAGTTAAGTTGCAATGATTTCCCAGTTTCGTCCACTATGTTGTTTTTATTGTCATGAACTTGCCAATTGTTCCAACTTACATTTTCGTTTACAGAAAAATTTGAGATGCCAGAAAAATTATAAGTGCCAACTGCACTATAATTAATGCCTATTGTGCTCTCACCTGTTACTTCTTGCCCAGTTATCATGTTGTTTTTATCAAATGTAATATTTGTTAAATATTTATATGAAAGGTTTGTTTTTCCATAAATTGCAACTGGTGCAGTTGTAAAACTGATCACCACTTCTTTTACATATATATTTCCAGAAATATTTATTGGTGTGCTGTAATTTTGACTTCCTTCTCCACTTAATGCAAAATTTATTTTTAAACCTGCACCAACCGATGCGTAAGAATAATTTCCTGTTATGATAATTTTTGAAATTTCACTTTCCATTGCAGGATTGCCACTTTCAACTGTTTTGTTAATAGTTCCATTTACCAAACTGCTTCCATCATAAATTTTGTCCCAGTTTGTGTTGCTGTTAGATAAAATTAAATCTTTTTGTAAAATACTGTAAACTCCACTAAACGTTACGGGATCATAATTTGAAAAAGTTGCTGTTATTGTAAAATTGTAAATTCCCGAATCTTTTGGCGTGGCTGTGCTTCCATTTTTAACGCTTCTGTATGTTATTATAGTACTTATTGGCGCTACACTAAAAGTAAAGTCATCTTTTGTTAAACCTTGATTTTGGGCATTATAAACCCTTTCCGCAGAAGTACTTTTTAAAACAATTGTTAAGTTTTCTGTTGATTTTGAGATAACAATTTTGCCAACCACTGTTATTGAATAGTTTTGAGTAGTATTGATTTCGCCATTTTTTATTGTTAAAACAGATGTTAAATTGTTTGTTAGATTATTGTATTCTCCAACATCCGCTCCGTTTGTTTGAACTGTTCCAGACACAACATGATTAACACATAGTCCTGTTGAAAAATACGAACCAACATTTGTTTGCGTTCCAAAAATAAAAAGCGATTCATTTGTTAAATTTAATTTAACAATGTTTCCATCATAGATATAAGGCACATCAGTTAATTTTACTGTAAGGCTTTTTGGTGTTATCACAAAATAACTTTTTACAACACTTTCTGCCCCATAAAATTCAAAATTGGTGTTTGATATTGTAATTTCTGCATAATATTTTCCAATATTTATTGGAGATAATTCTGTTGCACCTGTTCCATCATTTGATTTAAAAGAATAATATTTGTAATCAAATATTTTTGTATCTGTTGGAATTTGGCCTTGTGCAACTCCGTCGACAGATTTGAAAATATAATATATAAAAGATGGTTCGTTTTTGGATAAAATTGCACCCTCTCCAATAATGCCTTGTATTGCATAAGGTTCGTTTTTATAAACAAAACTTTGATTATTTGCGTCGGTTGCAACTTTGTTGGATTCAAGCCAAAGCACCGCACGTTTTATGGTAACATTGCAAGATGTATCAAAAATTATGTTAAAGTTTTTTAAACTGTTTTCACCAGAATTTATTGTATAAAAGTTTTTGTTTAATTCTTCACTTAACTTGTATTGCCCCGCGTCTACAATTTTTGTAAACTCCAATGAACCAGTGCACGAAATTGGACTACTATTTCCATTAACATTAATTGTTATGCTTTTGTTTAAATTAAGTACATATGCTTTGCCATCATAAAATTTTTGCAAAAGAATTTCAGCACCAAATATTGTTATATCTCGTTTTAAAATAAAACCGTTGTTTTCCCCGCTAATTTTATAATTATTTGTTGCAATTAAAGTTACAATGCAAGAAAGTTGTTCTGCACTGCTTCTTGCGTATGTGCCACTTGATATTATTTCATAATTTGTGTTTGGCAGAGATGTTGAATTATCTGCTTTTATTATGTTTAAACCTAAAATAGTTGTTTGTAAAACTTGATTTGTTCCGTCATATTGCTTATCAATATTTCCGTTTACAACAATATTCATTTGATTTATTGTTATTTCAAGAGAAACATTAATTGGAGAATATCCTTTAAAACTAACATTTTTTAGTGTAACAAAATATTTTCCTGCATTGAATATGTTTGTGGGTTTTGTTGTTTCCGCCAAAACACCATCAACTTTTGTGTAAGAGTTAATTGTAAACTCAAAATTGTTTGTTGTGCCAAATTTAAGTCCTGTTTTTGGGGTTAAAAGAATTATGCTTTCACTATTTGTTGGGTTTGCGCTTGAAAATGTAAAATTATTTTTGTTAAATGTTCCCACGCTTGCAAAAAGAGGATTTTGTAGAGCAGAACCATCCAAAGTTTCCAAGGTGATTGTGCTTGCATTTGAAAATAAAATTACATAGTTATTAATTAAATCAATGTTAGCACTTCCACCAACGCTTGTTATTGTTACACTTTTTTTAATTTCATTTGTTAAATATGTTTTTGGAGGCATTTCACAAACTGTTAACAAAACCGATATTTCTCCATCCAAAGAACTTTGTGTAAATCTAATTTCAATGTCACCGCCATTTACATTTAATTTTGCGGTAAAACTTTGGCTTACAGTAATTTCTTTTGGCAAAATTTTGCCTGAAACACCATCCATTTTTAATGAATAATTACTTGCAAAAAACTCTAAATTATCTTCTAATTTTAATGATGAAATGATTAATGTTGCGTTTGCGTTTACACTTGTATAATTTCCGGTTAATTTTATATCTTGGTCACCAACACCTTTAACAATAACTGATAAAAGATTGTTTTTATCGTATGTTTTGTTATATACATTATTTGAAATGTTAATTTGTTTTGAAGCAATTGCAACAGTAAAGTTTTGAGTTAAAGCCTTTTCCTCGGAAACAATTGCATTTGATGAAAACCAAACGGTTATTGTTAAACTCCACAATCCAGAATCAACAACATTAACAAAATTATAAAAACTAATTCCACTTAATGGCTGTTCCTCTTTTTTTGTTTCTAAACCTTTTTTCCACACAAATTTGTAATTTAATTTGTTGTTGTAATTTGTGGCTTTTAAATGACATGCAGTTGTTGTTGTATCATACACCTTTGAAATGTTTTCAACCGCAAAATTTGGTGCGACTATTTCAAAAACTGGAATAAGTTCAACATATCCATTACTGTTTTTTTCTGCACCATTAAAAAAGTTTATAAAGTCTGTGGAAGAATAGTTCCCAATATTATCAAGTATTTTTGTACCGCTTGTTTTATAATACCAACCCAAAAATGCAAGCCCAGATTCTACATTTGCAAATTTGTTGGTGTCTGTTCCATCGTATGTGCCGTCTGGCTTAAAATTTACAGTTATTCCTGCTTTTAATGTTGAATATTCAGGATAATTTGCAAAAGCACCATTTGATTTTACAACACCATTTTGCAAAAGTGCAAACTCAAATTTATTTTCTGCAAACTGTGGCACAAATTCAATTATGCTTCCGTTTTGGATTGCGTTGTTGTTAATAATGTAATTTACAAGTTTGTCTGATAAAACATTTCCACCTGCAAAAATTATTGGTGTGGTTGTTCCACTTACAAGCCAGCCCAAAAACGAATAACCTGCTTTTGTGTCAACTGGCGTAAATAATTCTAAGTCTGTGTGATAAAATTTTACATTGTTACTTACGTTATTTCCAGTAAATTTTAATGTGTAACTGAACACTTCATAATTTATAACAACTTCAATTTTTTCATTTGGCAAAATGTTTTGCAACTTTATTGCATCACGCAGATTTTGTGAAAAATCTCCAATAAGCAAAGTTGTGCAAGATGTTGTCCCAATTTTTGAAACACCACTAAGCGTATGCCATTGAACTATGTTAAATGTATCAGTTATTATTGTTGAATTTGCAATAAAATCAACCTTTAAAAGTAGTTCACTCAAACCAACTTTTTCACCATTTTTTGTTATTTGCTTGTTAACGTCAACCAAATAAGTTGCGTTTTTCCACACCGCATAAACAGTTGTAAGTTGATTTGCCCAAATTTCTTTTCCTGTTGTGCTGTTTGCGTCAATAAAATCTGCCACTGTTGCGTCACTCTTTTTTGCCCAACCCATAAATACAAAAAGTTGCCTTGTTGGAGACTCTGGCACTGTGTACACATCTGAGCCATAAGTGGCCTTTCCTAAAAGTGTTGTGGAACCGCCAGCAAACACACCACCATTTGCATTAAAAGTTAAATCATATTTATTTGCTTTCCAAACCGCTTTTAAAAACATTGCATCAGTTTTTTTAAAACTTATTCCAGTAACATGTAACTTTCCATCTATTATTGTTGCAGAGTTATAAGCACTTGCATTAATGTAAAAATCAATGGGTGCCCATGTGCTATTTGGCGCGTTAAATTTGGTGTTTGACTTGTCCGCCCAGCCCAAAAATGTGTGTCCTGTTTTTGTTGGTGTGCTTGCTTGTATGTCAACAACTGTGCCAGACTTTGATTCTGGAACTTGATAGTTTCTACTATCAAAATTTATTGCAGACTCTATAAGTTGCACGTTTGCAGGTTTACTTGTTCCCCCATACTCACCACCATTTACATCATACACAATATTAAACTGCACGCTATTCCAAATTGCATCTAATTTTGCAGTTAGCCCCCAGTTGCTGTTCCAAAAACACAACCCGACAACGCTTCTTGTTTGCCCACTTCCTGAAATGGGAACATTGTATAAATCCATTATCTTTGTTTCGCCCATTTTCCATCCAGCAAAAGTGTAACCCTCTCTTACAATTTTAAAGTTTGGAACTTTGTATTCTTTTAAGCCTGTTTGAGTTGCACTTTCAATGGTTATTGTGCTTGTTTGCGGACTATTTTCAAAAATACCACTTAATGCATCATAGGTAATGGTAACGCTATTTGCACTCCATAATGCCGAAAGAGTGATTGTTGTTGATTGTGATGTTGTTATAAAAGTATCAAATGCTACTTTGTCAAAAATTCCTGTACCATTAAAAATTGTGTTATTTGCTATCCCCCAGCCAATAAACTGATAGCCATTATTATTTGCCGGAATTGGAGCATTGCCAGAGGTGTTATTTGATCCATACGCATATGTTACTTCTTCTGTTTCTCCCTCAAATTTAAAAGTATAAATGCTTGGGTCCCACTGTGCAGTTGCGTTTATGTAACCCGAACCGTCATTATTAATAAAAATTTGATTTGAAACATCCATGTCTAATTTGCCATCTTTATCAAAAACAATATCTGTTTTTCCATCAATCTTGTAGCCATTAAATGTGTAATAATTTTTAACTGGCATTTCTGTGCCACAAGAAAAGTTATAGTAAATTTCTTTTGTGGATGCGACTGCCCCATTATCTTGATTTAAATTTACTGTTATTTTTTTACATTTGAAAATAAGAGTGTATTCCGTTATATTGTTATCGGTTGGAGTAAGTGTGTTTCCAGTAATTGTTGAAGTTCCACCTTTTGGCAAAAATCCTGCAAATTCCCAATTTTGATTTGCTCCTGATGGCAAAAAGGTAAATTTAGGGCTTGTTCGTGGTGGAATTGAACAGTCCGCTAAACTTGTGGGTTTTGTACTGTTTATTTTTACTTGCACATTGTATCCATTTGGCATGCTAAAATTGCCTACACCAATTTGCACTCCATTATATGTGTGTCCCTCAGGATTTTCTAGTTGTTGCTTAAACTTATAAGTTATTGCATCTTGATTAAAATAAGCCCAAATTATTGGCTCGCTTCCAAAATCTGCAAAATTTTTATCATAGTCAAAAGTATAAACTTGTGTTTGATATGTTGTTTTGTTTTCTATGTAATCAACCACAGCAACTTGTGAAGCAGTAATTGTTTTACCGTTAATTTTAAAACCAACAAATTTACTTGTTCCGGAAAAAACTTGAATATAAAATTTGTTTCCAAAATTCAATCCTGTCTTTTCTGCATAACTGTTACTGCTATCTACCCAACGTCCATATGTATTATCGCCATTGTCAAATCTAACTTTACAATTACTGGTACCAGTTATATCTCTTTTTAAAAAAACATCATAAGTTCTTAATTCTAGTGTAATTTTTATTATTATTTTAACATTTGCTGGATCACCAATACCGCCTAACAAGTTTTTGCATGAAAAACTGGTTTTTCCAACATCTCGAAAGGTGCTAATTCTTTCAAAGTTATCCACATCCGTATTTGTTTGCTCTACTTTATGTGTACTACTTACACTGTAAATTGTGTGCTTATATGAAGATAAAACCACATCAACATCATTTCCTGCCTTTATGCCAAACCCACTGGCATTGCTTGTTTCATATCTATTTACATAAGACTTAATTATACTAATTATATCAATATTTTTTCCGTAATCATCCAACATTGTTGTTATTTTATTATCGTTTAAATCATAAAATTCTAATTCAACCGTGTAACTTGTTGAACTATTGTTTATTCTGAAATTAAGCATTTGTTCGCCCGCAACATTATTTCCAAAAAAATTGTCAATACTTTTAATATAAAAAACACGCGTACCAACTTTTTCTAACCTTTGGTCATATCCTGCAATTTCACTTGTATAGCCATCTGGGTTGGCACCAATTTTTATGTATAGTCCCGTGTATGCATTAACATTAATTGGGCAAGGGTCTGCGTTTTGCCATGTCTTGTTATCTTCCGAAATTTGAAAAGTTAAACCGCCCACGTCATTGCTGGTTGCATTGTCAACAAATTTTGCATTTAAAGTCCTGTTAAAATCTGCTTTTTCAGCCAAATTAAAATTTAATTTATAATCGGCAAAATTAGAAAACAAACCAAGAATTGTAAATTTTATCCCTTGTGTAACATCTTTTTTATCTGCTTGAATTAACAAATTATTTGAATCTGTAATGCCAGAAACAGGATTTGTTCCCCAATCTCCAACCCAAATTGTTGTTTTTGTTCCATTTGCAATTATCTCAACGCTTTCAAGGTTATATGCGCTGTTTGTTGAATTTATTATAAACCAATTTTTATAGCCAATCCCTTCAAACCTAACTTTTCCATCAGTGGATGTAATTGATTCTAAACTACTGTGCGTAAGCCCAAAATATGGTTCAACATTTGTTCTTTCCACATTTTTTGTTGTTGCAGTAACAGAAATGTTGTAACCCGCATAATTAAAATGTGCACTTAACGTAAATTCTTTTAAAACGTCTACCCAAATGTTTTCTAAATTATTGAAATACTGACTTTGATTCGACCCTATTGCAATTATGCTTGCAGACTGAACATAGCCCTTAAAAATTAAACCACGAATGGAATATGCTTGATTAACAGATGGAAATGGCAAACTTCTGCCACTTAAATTAAATGTTTTGTTATATCTTGCAAGAGCATAATTTCCACAACTTGTTCCCTCTATGTTTGTAATTGAAATTGGTGAAGTGGTTCCATCTTTTAACACTGCATTTTCTGGATAAACAACTTTTACCAATCGTTGGTCGGTAACAAAAATTTTAATTTCGCTAAATGCAGTGGCATAGGTGTATGTGTAGGTGCAGGTTTTAGGTTCTCCGGAAGCCAAAAATGCGCTCTCCAAATTTGATGGGGCGCCATTAGTAAGTCCTTTTACAACAGCAATTTCATCACTACTTAAAAAATTATATTGTTTTGAAAACTCTCCATAAAGAGTAACGGTTATGTCAAAAGGTTGGTTTAACTCAAAAACTTGGGGTATTGTTATTAAAATGGTTCCACTTGTTCCAAAATATAACTTACTTTCTTTTGTTTCTTTGTATGCACATGTTGTTTCAGTTTTGTCAGCCTTGTTATACAACTTTTCTGCGCTTGGATTTACAGTTGATTTTAAGGCAAAGTTTTGAAAATCTTTGTTATATGAATTGTAAATTCCAATACTTAATGAATTAAATTTAAATTCCAAATTTCCTTGACGATTATTTATTATTGTTATTTCCGATTCGCTTGTTGTTTGGGTTCCATTTGCTTTTAATTTAATATTATATGCATTTGTTATTGCACTTGTTGTTGTGTATAAAGTTTCGCCATTAAAAGAAAAGGTTGAATTTCCAACAAAGCCTTTTGCTGTATATGAATAATCAGTGCCAATAATTTTAAGTTGTTCAAATGGCTCAGTTTTTGACAGTGCCTTTTCATTAAAGGTTATTGTACCAGCATTATTAACTGTTGCTTTTATATAATTATTGCCTACACCTTTTAAAACTGGATGCTTGCAAGTTGTGCTATCATAAAACCATGGATCGGTTTTAAATGGATCTGTAAATGATAAGGACGTCCCTTGTGTATGAAAACTATTTTTTGCACCTTTTGCAATTAAATCTGTGCCCATGTTGTTATATGCCGTGATTTTTTTGCCTTTGTTAAAAACATCCGCCGTGCCATAACAATTTTTAACAGTTGCACTGCCACCCGCAATGGCATAAGAGGTATATACAGGTTCTCTCTCGGTTCCCATGTTTTTTACAATTGCAGAAACAAAACATGATTCTATTGTTGTTTTTAAATCACCCGACCCAACAATCCCGCCGATATAAGTGTTATAGAAATAATTACTTTGTATAATTCCACTCTCTATTGCAATTTGAGAAATTGTTAAAGTTTTTGTACCGCCTTCTCCAGCAAAACTACTGCCAACAAGCCCACCAACATTTGTTGTACTTGTGGATGAAATTAAAACTTGTTTTAAGGACATGTTTTTAATGTAATTATCATTATTTTTAACATACCCAAACAAGCCAGCATAATTACCAAAACCATAAGAAATGCTGTTTATTGTTAACCCTGTGATGCTGTAACCATTTCCATCAAAAAAGCCTGAAAATGGATTGCCACTCCCTATTGGAGTCCAAATTTTGCCAGAAAGATTTATGTTATTTGTAAGTTTATAGTAACTAGATGCGTTTGTGCCGGCATTAACATTTGTGGCAACTTTTGCAAGTTTTTCTGCCGAATCAATTAAAAATGGAGATTCTTGTGTTCCATAACCTTTAATTGTTGGCTCGGCTGTTGGCTCGGCATATTGTGACGCCCCCCACTTTTCTGAAAGTTGCTCTGCAATTGCAATGTTACTTGCGTTGTTTGCAGAATAACTTAAAGGTAAGTTGTTTGGCGTTTTATTATTATTTTCATTATTGTTAAAACTTGAAGGCTGGCTTATCTGTGCGGAAGTTGTTTCCGTTAAGTTTGCAGATTTAACATTAATTGTTTGTGCAAAAAGCATTGCACATAAACAAAGAGTGAAACATGTAATACCAACTGCTCCAAATTTTGCAAGTTTTTTAAACATATTAAAACTCCTAATACTATTTTTTATTAATATTATACAAAATATACAGAAAAAAGACAAGTATTTTAACTTAATTATCAAAACTTTTTAAGATTATGTTTTTATGTTTTAAAATACATTTAAACATTTAAAATTTTGTTTGAGTGTAAAAATTTATTAAAAAAATAAAAAATAAAAAAGTTAATAAACATTTTTGTATTTTTTGAAAAATATGATATCATATGAGTATGAAAAAAATAAATATAGGTTTTATGATTGCCATTTTGGGCATATCGCTAATTTTTGTGGGGCAAAATGTTTTTTCAAATACATTTGCTCAAAGTACATGTGCCATAAACAGCACGGCAACGCCAAATAACAGTACAAACAAACAAAATTTGCTTGAAAACAGTGATGCTGTTATGTTTTCAACGCAAACATATAACGGCGCTGTTTATGAAAACTATTGGTTTAAATACAATAAGGACGCATGGATTGCAAAAGGAATTTTGCCTGCTGAAATACAAAATTTTGAAAATCTTGCAAAAAACTTTTTAATTGTCCAAAAAATAAACATGGAACAAAGTTATGCCAAATCTTGTGGCACAAATCTTGTTGGTGACGAACTTGTTTCTGCAAAAAACGGACTTAAAATTACATGTGGAAATGATCAAGAAAAAATGGCAATTTGGCTTTCGTTAGAATTTTCTAACCAACAAAACTTGGCATATTTTTATTCTAACTGCACATCGCCCAGCGTTTCAAAACAAATATTATCAACGTTGTTTGTTCATAATGTAACCGAAACAGGCTTGTCAAAATTTGCCATGCAAATTCCTGATGAAGACTCAACAATTTTGCTTGGCAACAAACTTTTAAATATAATTGAAAATTTAAAGAAAAATGCGTTTGGAAATGTTAAAACAGCATTGCTTGAAACACCAGTTTTAAGTTACAACATTTTTTCTAATTCAAATCGGTTGCACTCTGCAAAAGTTGCAGAAACCGATAATTACTCCTTGTTGCAAATTCAGGGCGGAATTTGGGTGCATCAATGGACTTTTAATCCAGCACAAATTTCAACAACTTACATAAAACTTTACAAGCACGTTGCAAGAGCAGAAAGTTGGTACATGTTTTCAATTTTATTTACTGGAATTGTTGTTTGCTTAATTGCCTTGTTTGCAAAACCTACTTTTAAAAAAATAGAATGTAACACAAAAGAGGTGAATAATGAAAAGTGAAAAAAATAGTTTTTTTAAAAAAATTTGCAAAAAGGCTTTACTTGCTTTTTGCGTTTTAACTTGCGGAATCTTGCTATGCTCGTGCGGAAATATTGGTGTTAAACTTTCTGCAACAACAAAAAGCGTTAACAATTTTTACTGGGATAATGCTAAAAATTTTTTTGAAATATATGGCTATGCAGCAAATGCTCAGTCACCTTCTGCAACTTCTGCTAATGGTATTTTAAAATTTAAGGAAGAAATTAACGGATTTAAATTTATAACACAAATTATTTCTGCAATTACAACAAGCGAAAATGAAACAAGTTCTACCCCAATTATGTTTTCTTATGATGGAAATTGGAACCTGGCAAATCCGTCTGGTCCTGCAAGTTTTGGCAAACAAAAATTAACTGTTACAAAACAAACTAACAGCGAAAAAGAACCTGCAAGTGTTGAATATTTGGTTAAAGACTTGGACGCACCAACCAACACAAAAACATATGAAATTAAAAAAATTGAAGATAAATTTGAGGTTATTGTTGTTGGCGAATCTTCATATAAAATTTATGTGGATTTTAATAAAAACAAATCTTATCTTAAAATTTCTGTAACAAAAACTGAAACAAAAAACCAACCTAAAATTCAATCTGTTTATGAGTTTGCAACAACCGCCTCAGGAAATGTTTTTGCACGCTTATACTCGGTTAAATTTGATGCAAACAATGCTCTTGACCACACTGTTGTTATTGAACTCAAAACCACGCCAACAAACAGTTTTGCAACGCTTAGCGAGGTTTTTGAAGTGCCCCTTCCGTTAGATTTTTTAAAACTTGACATATCTGCATTTGCACGCGAAAATCCAAAGGCAACATTTAATTTTGAATATAAAATATAACAGTTTATTAAAAATTTGAATAAAAAAAAACGTTCTTGCGAACGTTCTTTTTTTTAAACTTAAATAGGAATGGGTTTCTGGTATTTTTTATCGAAAATTTTTTCGATCTCTAAAATGTTTTTGAAATTCATCTATTTTGAAAACTTATCACGGTTTTCGTTTTTTTTTGATTTGCAATAAAATTGCAATTTTTTTTACAAACTGATAATTACATCAATTTGTAAATTAAGGTTATGTGAGGCTTATTTCATCCTCATTTTCTCTTTAAAAGGAGGTGATCCAGCGGCACCTTCCGATACCGCTACCTTGTTATGACTTCACCCCAGTCGCTGGATTTACCTTAGACGGTTGCCCCCACTTGCGTGGTTAGCTCACCGGCTTTGGGTCCCCCCAACTCCCATGGCGTGACAGGCGGTGTGTACAAGACCCGGGAACGCATTCACCCCAACATTCTGATTTGGGATTACTAGCAACTCCGACTTCATGTGGGCGAGTTTCAGCCCACAATCCGAACTGAGATTGGTTTTTTGAGGTTTGCTTCACATTACTGTTTTGCATCTCTTTGTTCCAACCATTGTAGCACGTCTGTAGCCCAAGACGTAAGAAGCATGATGATTTGACGTCATCCCCACCTTCCTCCGTGTTATCCACGGCAGTCTCGCTAGAGTGCCCAACTTAATGCTGGTAACTAACGATAAGGGTTGCGCTCGTTGCGGGACTTAACCCAACATCTCACGACACGAGCTGACGACAACCATGCACCATCTGTTTAGATGTGATATTGCTATCATTTCTCCTCTTTCAAGGATATGCATCCAATGTCAAGTCTTGGTAAGGTTTTTCGAGTTTCGTCGAATTAAACGACATGCTCCGCTGCTTGTGCGGGTCCCCGTC
>JAVVRP010000017.1:0-13860 GCA_036654655.1 Clostridia bacterium | reverse complement strand
CTAACAAGCAAAAGAAAGAGTTTTTTACAAAATTTATTAAACGAGTTATTTTATATGATAACAAAATTATAATAATATACAACACAAGCCGTGACCCACAAAAAGAGATTTACTTTAAAAATGACAACTTTGATGGCGATAAAAACAACAACGCCACTTGTAAAGGCAACAACGACCACGATAGCAGCGCTTGTGGTGGCAAAAACAACATAAACAAGCAAATACAAGACGAAGACAATAGTGACGGGGCACAAGACGAATTTAAGGACAAAAACAAGGCTGATAGCAATATGCTGTCAGCCCCATCTCAAATTGAAAACAAAAATAATAAACAAACAATTTTAAACGCACAAGAAAAAACAATAAAAAAAGATTGCAGGGAGTTTTCCCTACAATCTGATTTTGGCGGAGAAGCAGGGATTTGAACCCTGGCGGCCTTTTACAGCCCTAACACGTTAGCAGTGTGCCCTCTTCGACCTCTTGAGTACTTCTCCATTTGAGCCGTCCTTAGAATATCATAAGAAATTTTATTTGTCAATTATTTAAATTTGAAATAATGCAACTAATTTACATAACTTTTTTTATTTTTTTAAAAATTATTTTTTTGTTTAACTATTGTTTTGTCACAAGTGATATATTAAACACTTATTAAAAATTTGGGTCGCTGTGGCAATAAATATAAAAAATAAAATTTTAAAAAAGTTAACTTGAAAATGATGAAAATATAATGAAATTTGTAAGTCCAGAAAATGCAAAAAATTGGAGCCACACCACTTTATTTAACAATATAAAAAAAATTGCATAAACAAATTTAGTTTTTTTGAAAATAAATGAAGATAATTTGTAAATATAAAATGTTAGACGACAAGAAATAATAATGCAAAACAGTGCGCAAAAATGTGCTAAATTTATTAATTTTTATTTTGTAAAAAACAACAAGGTAAATGATTTGACAAGTTGAATTTATAATGATATATATAAATTATAGTATTCGTTAAACAAAACTGATAAAATGTATTTTATGATAAACATGTAGGAATCATAATTAAAGTTTCTATATAAATCAAAAAGTTTAAAAGAGGTTTAAATGGATAACAAACAAATGAAAATTTCAATTTTAGAAGCAATAGATTGTTATTTGCCTGACGTTGACGGGGTAATAAATTGCGTGCATAATTATTGTTTAAATTTGTGTAAAACGCACGATTTAACAGTTGCTGTTCCCAAAAACAGAAAAGATTATGTGGATATTTTCCCATACGTGATTAAAAGATGTAAAAGCATCAGAATTCCCATTATAAACAGTTTTTATGGTCTTGCTAAATTTGATAGAAAATTTAAAAAGGAAACAATGTCTAAAAAATATGACATTGTGCATGTTCACTCTCCGTTTGGAATGGCTAAGTTTGCATTAAAAATTGCAAAAAAACAAAATATTCCAGCAGTCGCAACATTTCACTCAAATATGCGACCGATTTTTAAAGATGTTTTAAAAATTAATTGTTTAGCAGAATTTTTTGTAAGACGTCTTGGCAAACTTTATAATAAGTTTGATGAAATTTTTGTTTGCTCTGATCAAGTTGCCATGCAGGCAAGGTCTTATGGATATAATGGAAAAATTTCAATTTTGCCATATGGAACTGAACTTCAAAAATGTGATGATGTGGAAGGCTTGCGTGAAAAAGCAAACATTAAATTTAATTTAAAAGAAAAGGATCTTGTTTTAATTTATGTTGGCAGGATAATGAAACTTAAAAGAATAGATTTTATTTTAAAAAGTTTAAAACTTGTTAAATCCCGTGGCTTTGCTATAAAGTTTTTTATTGTTGGCAAGGGATCTGAAACAAATCAGTTAAAAAAACTTTGCAAGACTCTTGGTTTTAGTGAGAATGAAGTTATTTTTGCTGGATTTATAAAACGCGAAGAAGTCCCACAATATTTTGCGCGAAGTGATCTTCTTCTTTTTCCTTCCATTTATGACAATTTCGGCCTCGTTAAAGTTGAGGCAGCGTCTTATTCAACGCCGGGTTTGTTTATTGAAAATTCGTGCGCTGGCGCTGGCGTAATAGATGGGGTAAATGGATTTTTATCGAAAGATTCAATCGAAGCATTTGCTGACAAAATTTGTGATTCTTTAAGAAATCCTTGCAACTTGAAACAAGTTGGCAAAAACGCAACAAGAGATTTATACATAAATTGGAAAGACTGCACTACGCAACTGGAAGAAAGACTTAAAGAAATTGTTAAAAAAGGGGGAACACATGGAAATAAGAAGTAGAGCACCACTTAGACTTGGTTTTGCTGGTGGCGGAACAGATTTATTGTCATATAGTGACTTTTATGGAGGTGCTGTTTTTAATGCTACAATTAACATGTATGCACATTGCACAATAATTCCAACTGACAATAATATTATAAAAATTGTTGCTTATGATAATCAGAATAACATTGAAATTGAAAGCAAAAGTTTTTTGCCAATTGAAGATGAAAAACTCATTTTGCACAAAGGTGTTTACAACAGAATTGTCAAAGATTTTAACAACAACAAACCTTTGTCATTTGAAATGTACACTTCAAACGATGCTCCAAGTGGCTCTGGCCTTGGAACTTCTTCAACAATGGTTGTTGCAATTTTAGAGGCTTTTTGTAAGTGGCTAAAAATTGATTTGTCAAACTATGAAAAAGCGCAACTTGCATATGATATTGAAAGAAATGATTTAAATTTGAAAGGTGGCAAACAAGATCAATATTGCGCCGTTTTTGGTGGATTCAATTTCATGGAATTTTTGCAAAATGGAAGCGTGGTAATTAATTCTTTAAGGCTTAATAAAGACATAATAAATGAACTGGAAAGTTCTTTAATTCTTTACTACAATGGCAGGAGCAGAAGTTCATCTAAAATTATTTCTGAGCAGATTAAAAACACTTCAAATAAAAATGTTCAAACAATAGATGCAATGCACTTAATAAAACAAAGTTCATTAGAAATGAAAAATGCCATTATTTATGGCTCATTTAATGATTTTTCAAACATCTTAAAAACCGCTTGGGAAAACAAAAAAAAGACATCAAATTCAATAACAAACCCAGAAATAGAACGCGTTGTTGATTATGTCAATGCAAATGGGGCAAAGGCTGTTAAAATCTCTGGCGCCGGCGGGGGTGGGTTTATGATGATTAACATTAATCCAATTAACAGACAAAAAATGCTTGATGCATTAAAAACATTGGCTGGTCAAACATTTCCAGTTGGATTTACTGATGTTGGTGTTGAAAGTTGGATTATTTAGGAGTTGATTTTGTGAAAGCATTTATTATGGCTGGCGGAAAGGGAACAAGACTTTCTGCGATAACAAAAAACGTTGTGCCAAAACCAATGGTTGAGGTTTTGGGAGTTCCTTTGCTGGAACGAATTATTTTGCAACTAAAAAAGTATGAGGTTGACGAATTTTTTATAAGTGTATCCCATCTTTCAGAGGTGATTAAAAATTATTTTAAAAATGGGGAAGATTATGGAGTTAAAATTCATTACATTGAAGAAAAGCAACCTCTTGGTTCAGCAGGGGCCTTGTTTTATGTTAAAAATGAAATAAAGGATGATTTTATTGTGTGTTCAGGAGATTTGCTTTTTGATGTTAATATTTTTAAAATGCTTGAATTTCATAAAACAAAAAATGCAATAGCAACTCTGTTTGCTCACAGCAATATTCACCCATATGATAGTGATTTAGTTGTGGCTGATGAAAACTGCAAAGTAATAAAATTTGATTATAAAGCAAAAAAAAGAAACTATTATTATGATAATTTAGTAAATGGCGGGTTGTTTATTTTAAACAATAAAGCGCTCGATTATTTTGATTGCCCAAAAAAGGCCAACTTCGAAAAAGATTTTTTAGCTTCCTTGATAGGTGAAAATAAAAATGTTTACGCTTATTTTTCTCCTGAATATTTAAAAGATGTTGGAACTCCCGAAAGACTTTATGGTGCAGAAAAAGATTTAAAAAACAACTTGCCAGAAAAGAAAAACTTAATTAATTTGCAAAAATGTGTTTTTCTTGATAGAGACGGAACCATAAACAAATATATTGGATTTGTTTCTAAAACGGAAGACTTGATTGTTTTAAAAAATGCAATTAAGGCAATTAGGTTGTTAAACAAATCACAATATTTAGCAATAGTAGTCACAAATCAACCAGTCGTTGCAAGGGGCGAATGCTCCATTTCAATTTTAGAAGAAATTCACAACAAATTAAAAACGATCTTGGGCGAAAACGGAGCATTTGTTGATGCCATATATTATTGTCCACACCATCCTGACAAAGGGTTTGATGGAGAAGTTTCAAGTTTAAAGTTTGATTGCTCTTGCAGAAAACCTAAAACAGGGTTGATTGAAAAGGCTAAAAAAGATTTTAATTTAGACTTATCAAAATGTTATATTGTGGGAGATACCGATGCCGATGTTGACACTGGCAGAAATGCAAACTTAAAAACGATATTAGTTAAGTCAAATGCCAAATGCAAGAAGAAAGTTAAGCCGGACAAGAGAGCGCGAAACCTTCTTTCTGCCGTAAAAAAAATTTTAAAAAATAAAGTATAGGTTAATATCAATTTTAATAAAATTAAAATAAAAGGAATTTAAAACATGAAAAATACAACAAAAAGCCAAATTGAAAAATTTATTCAAAATAACGAAAACTTAGCACATATGAAAAAAGACATTGAAAAAACAATGACAGTTTTGATAAACTGCATTGCAAACGGCAAAAAAATTCTTTGTTGCGGAAATGGAGGAAGTTGTTCTGATTGTGAACATATTTCAGGAGAACTTTTAAAATCTTTCAAGTTGAAAAGAACGATAGAAAAAATTGGGGATACAAAAATATGTGAATCTAATCAAAAATTATTTTCTTCATTGCAAGGTGGCATCAAATGCATTCCACTTACAAGTTTTTCTGCCCTAAACAGCGCGTTTGCAAATGATTGCAATTTTGAGTATGTCTTTGCACAACTATTAAACGTTTTAGGTGATAATGGAGATGTCCTTTTGGCTGTGTCTACAAGTGGAAATTCTAAAAATGTTTTGCATGCTTGTGAAGTGGCAAAAATGAAAGGAATTAAAGTTGTTGGTCTTCTTGGTGGTAATGGCGGAAAAGTTGTTGAACAAGCAAATGTTTCATTAATTAGCCCAAAAAGCGAATGCTTTGAAGTGCAAGAAGATCATATTAAATTATATCACTTGTTGTGTCTTTGTCTTGAAAATGAGTTTTTTGAAAACTGACAGTGCAATTATTTATAAACACAATTTAAAAATTGTTACTTAAAAAAGTACCTTAAAAAGTTTTAAAATAAAATATTTCCAAAACAAACATTTTTAAAATGTAAGTAATGGAAATATTTTTATTTTAACAAGTAATTTGAATTATTAATATTTTTCTCAAATATTTTTAACATATTTTTTGCAAATATAATTTATGGGTTAAGATATATCTTTTGTACGTAATTAAACATAAAAGTTTTAAAGTTAAAATTTTTATTTTAAAAATTTAGCATTTTGGTGAGCCATCTATTTGGCAATCAACAACACTTAATTTTTGCATCAAAACTGATTCTAACAAAGTTGTTGCGTTTGTCATATCGGTAACGCTTTTATTTAAGCAAAGAAGTTGTTGGTTTGTAATATTTGGCATGGCTAAAAACTTTTGTATTTTAGCACCTTCTGCGTTTGCTATATTTCCAAGAGCGGTTTCTTCTAGCGCTATTGATGCAATCAGGTCGCTTATTTGCTGGCGATAGTTATTTGTAAAAATTATTGTGCTTGCACCATTGCTTTCGCTTTTGCCCGATACTGAGTTAGGCGAACTTGGGTTAGTGGTAAAAGTGAAATCTGCCTTTGCAATGTTCACAATTGGGTTAGGATTAGGGATGGCATTTACCTTTACTTGATAAGACAGAGTAATGGTTTGCCCTGGCAAAATGTTGCTTGTAAGATTAATTGTTGGCAAAGTGCCAGTGTACGGCACGGACACGTTGAGCGAACCTGAAACATAAGTTGTACCGCTTGGAATTGGGTCAGATATTACAACATTATCTGCGGGAACATTGCCTGTGTTTGTTACTGCAATATTGTAAGTTATTAAATCTCCAACATAGCCAAGGCTTTCGCTGGCAGATTTTACTAATGAAAGTTTAGCAGTGGAAACTGGTGTTGCCACTGTGTTACTGTTTCCACTTGCTGTTACTCCGTTAGGGTCGCTTGGGTCCACGGTGTACGCGTAATCAACCTTGGCACTGTTTGGAATAGGGTTAATGACAGGGGCATTGTTTGCAAGTTTTACCTTAAATGTTATGGTAACAACTCCGCCAGCGGGAATTGGGTTTGTAAGTGTGATAACGCTTGTTGGGTTGCCTGTAAATGGCACGGTTGCTGTGGTTGAGCCTGCAACATAGGTTGTTCCAATTGGGATAATATCAGTTACAACAACGTTGTTTGCGGGAACATTGCCTGTGTTATGCAATGTGATGGTGTACGTTAAAGTGTCACCAAACTGAGCAAACGCAGGAACCACGGATTTAACAACATTGCCTGCGGTTGTTAAATCTGCATAATTAATTTGCGTTGAAACCGGATTAGTACTGCCCGATGTTCCACCAGGAACAACGGCAGATGCAATATTAACAATTGGGTTTGTAATGGGAGCGTTAGGCAAAACCTGAACCTGATAAGATGCGGTTACCGTGCTGTTTGCAGGCATGGTAAGAGTTAAGCCACTTGCAGGATTTGTTCCCGTGTATGGAACGCTTACCACAAGATTTCCAATATACGTTGTGCCAGCAGGAAGTGGGTCGGTGAACACAACTCCCGAAATAGGATAGTTATTTGGATTTATTCCTGTTACAGTGTAAGTTAAAACGTCACCGGGTTTAGCAAACGTTTTGTCAACGCTTTTTTTAAACACCTCGGGCGCAGAGTTCAAAATTGTATATTTAACAATATCTCCAAGAGCGGGGGTAAAGTTTATTGGCAAACTTCCCGTAGGGGGCACACTGCCACCAGCCGAAATGTTTACAGCAGAAATTGTTTGAGTGTAGGCCGAAAGTGGGCTAACGCTACCAGGCGCCATTTGTTCACTAATGGTGTAAGTGTTTCCCGCATTGCCATAAACAATTGCGCAAGGCGATTGCATGCCATCAACAGAACCAGTTGTGATAACTTGGTTGTTAGGCGAACCAGCAATGTTAAGCACAAATTGGTCGGCAGAATTAATACGGTCACCAATGTTTTTACAAACCTGAATCTTTGTCACCGCAAATCCAACAGCAAGAGCCTCCAATCCCCCGGCAGTTATTAGTGAAAGATTTAAATTTTTAGGCGATTGAGTGCTTAAAACATAATCTCCCGCAAAAGCCTGAGAGTTGCCAGTTATTGTTGCAGTTGTGGTGCCTAATCCCGTAAGTGTTGGTGGTGTTCCACCAAGTAACGTAAATTGTTGCCAAACTCCACCGTCTGTGTTCCAAATCCATTGTTCGCCCACGTTTGTTTCTTCGGCATCCGAAACCAAAGTTGTGTAGTTTGTAACAATATTTCCGTCTGGGTCCTTAACAACAATATTGTTTAAATTAATGATAGCAGGGTCAAGCGTACCTATTCTTCGGTTTTGCAAAAGTACATTACCAAGAACCCCTGTGTAGTTTGTGTAACCAAAATGCCCTGTAACTGGTGCGCCTACTGCATCAAAAGTCATTGATGAAGTTGATGGCACGGAAAGGTCAAACGTTACAGTTGAGCCATCATTTAGTGTGCCGGTTAGCCCAAGATAAGAATCGCCGGGATTTAACACAATATTTCCAAAATTAAACCAGCCAATTCCGCCTGCACTAGGTCCAGAACCAGGGTTAGCATATGAAAATGACATAATTTTTCTCCTTTATTTAATTTTTATAAACCAAATTATTTAAAAATATTTTAGTTTTGTTTATATAATTTTAATTTTTGTAGGTTATTATTTAAAAATCTTTAACAATAATTATTGCAAGTTTAAATTTTAATTTATTAAAAAAAAGTTTATACCATGCAAATAAATTAACCACGGTAATTTACTGACAAATTGTTTTGTTAAACATATTTAATTTTGCTTGTAGTTGCATTTCAAGACGAGTGATAGCACTGATTGCATTTTTAACAGATTCATTAATTGCAAGCAAATCTTCTGCCGTTGAAGCACCATTATTCACAACCGCCATTATTTTTTCGCTTTCTGCATTTAAAATGTGAGAAAGTCCAGATTCTTGCGATGCGATAGATTCAATAATATTGCCAACAGCCTCTCCCCTTGTTATTGTGCCAGGGGTTATAACGGGCATACTCATAATTTTTACCTCCATAAATATATTACATAACTTTTGCCTGTTAAAAGCCAAAATTATGTAATATATTTAAAAGCAAACCATCAATTTTTTCTACAACATACTATGAAAAAGCGTTTACTATTGTGCCACCACTAACATATTTTTAATTTAAAATAACAAAATAAAGTTCACAAATGTTAACAACATACTGAACTTATATAAATCCATTTTTGTGATTTAAAATTTCAACTGCATCAATTGTTACATTTACACTGTACAATTGTTTCTCCAACATTTGCTTGCGTGCAATATTCTATTGGTATTTTTGTGCAAATTGTTTGTGTTATAACCACATTATAATCACAACCGTCATAATCCTTTTTGCAACTTGTTATGCAAACACTTGGACCTCCACAACACTCTGTTTTAATTTCTCCAACATTTGCAAATGTTTTTAAGCCAACAGAAACGCTAACATTTTCTAGTTGCGAATAAGAACTGCAACATGTAAAGTTTTTGTTTTTGCAACAAACAGATACTTTATTGTTGCACGCAATATTTTTGTCGGCACTTATAAAATTTTTGTCATTTAACACAGGATTTTTATCATCACACATCACGGGATTTTCATTTTTGTAACATGCAATATGTTCGGCACTGCAACAATTATTTTTGCTTTGAGTTAAAATGATATTACAATTTGAAAGCAATAAATTCTCCTTTATTAAATTTTATGCAAGTGGATTAATAGGTTCTTCAACATTTATTTTATCGCAATTAGTGCAAATATCTTCACTTGATGCACCGTTGCAACTAACAAAAGTGTCACCAACAGTTGCTGTTGCACCAAAATCAACAGGCACTTCAACACAAATGTTTTGGCTGATTGTAAATGCACAAATACCGTTTTTAATGCCACCGCAAGTGTTTCTGCCTGGCAAAACTGTTGCGTTTCCACAACATTTTGTAACTGTTATTCCAGTTTTTGCAAAAGGTGTTATTGTTACAGGAACACATATTGTTGCCGATTGATAACCAACTGCTGGACAAGTTTGATTTTCTGCCGTTACTTCTTTGTTAATATTTTCTGCCATTATATATCTCCTTAATTAATGCTATTTATTTTTGCATTATGATAAATAATATTCAATTAAAACAATTTGTGTTATTTTTTATTGACAATCATATAAGTAAAGCCAATATTATTTTTTATCATATAATATAATAGCAAATAAAACACGATACATAAAAAATTGTTTTGTTTGTTTTAATAAATTATTAATTACTAAAAAATTTTTAGTATTTTTTAAATATGTGTAATCACTTATTTTTCTATTTTTCATATTATGAAGTAGAAAGAGAAAAACTTCTTTCTAATTAAAAGTTAAAGGAGAAAATAATATGTCAATGCCAGTAATAGTACCGGGAACGGTAACAAGAACACAGGCAATTTCCGATATTATATCGTCAGTTGCTTTGGAAGAAACCGGACTTTCACACATTTTAAATGCAGAAGGTGAAAAAATTCAAGCGTTTGTAGCAATGCCAGGCGTAACAGCAGACCAACTTTTGGCAGTTAATGCAAGCGTGCAAGCAACTGTTAATGCAGTTACAAACCTTGAAATGATTTTACAAAATAAATTAAATTTATTTTCTAGCACAATTAACGCTTAGTAAAAAAATAAATTTTGCAAATTCATTATAAATCTTGCAAAATTATTAAAGGAGAAAAAAATGTCTAATATATCAGGATTTGTTTATTACGATCCTTCAAGAACAGGCATTCCGGGAACTGGTTTAAAAAATGTTCCTGTTGCCCTTTTTAACACCATAACAGGCACAGGAGTGATTGCATTAACGGACGCAACGGGAGCATATTTATTTACCAACGTGCCTGCTGGGACTTATAAAATTGTTGAAACTTGGGGCACGGCAGGTGTCGCAACTCCCGTAAGTTTTCTTTCAGCAATTCCGATGGCATTGCCACCAGAAATAGAGCCTCCACTTTCAATTGTAACTGTGCCTGTTCCAGCACTTGCTGATGCCTTAAACGCAGTTACGCCAAACTTGTTAAATGTAACGGTGATTGCATCTGATTTAACAGGCCAAAACTTTTACGATGCCAGTGTTGGCAACAAAGCATTAACATCAACAGGTGTTGCACTTGTTGGGCCTAATTTAATTACTGCCGCAGACAACGGAACGTTTGGAACAGTGCCAGGCGGAACTATTGTTAACACAACCGCAGTTTCAGCACCTTATCCAACAGTTACGCCAGGGTTTATTTACACAACAAACCCCCAACCATCAGATGGTTATTACACAGTTATTAACACCAGAAAAGTTGTAACTTTTCCTTGGTGGCAAGTTTCTGACCACACTTCAAAAGTTGAAACGGGAAGAATGTTGCTTATTAATGGTTCAAATCCAGGCGCAACAATTTTTACACAAAACGTTCCTGTTTCTACAAATACAAATTATTTATTATCAGCTTGGGTAATGAATTTAATGTCGGCAGCAGGATATTCAAAACCACAACTTTCGCTAGAAGTTTTAGCCCCTGATAGCAGTGTGTTGTTTTATCAAAAAGTTAACCCTGTTGATGCAACACCAATACCTGTATGGTATCAAAACGGTTTTATGTTTAACACTTTGGGAAACAGCAATGTTACTGTTAGAATTTTAAGCGAAGGCCCTGCTGCAAATGGAAATGATTATTTAATTGATGACATTTCCATGTTTAAAGCAGTTGTTGAAAACTTATTAACAATTAAAAAAACTGCAACTCCACCTGTTATCCATCCAGGAACAGATGTTACAATAACTGTTACTGTAACTAATAACTCATCAACAGAAACTTTAAGTGATGTAATCTTTAAAGATTTGCTTGACCCAACGCTTGTTTTCACTGCTGGAAGCGTAACCGTTAACGGAAGTGGCACTGGTTTTGGAACTGCCAACCCAAACACAGGCTTTTCGTTAGGCGCAATGTCACCCAACTCAACAAAAATTGTTCAGTTTCATGCAGTTTCAACAACTGGTGTTTCACCTGTTAAAAATGTTGCAAGTGGGTCGTATCCTGCATTTTTAAGTGCTAATGGAGATATTGTTTCAAACACAATTAACAGTAATTCTGTGTTTTTACGCCGTCCATTATACAATTTTAGCCGTGCTAGCACGGATGTTGTTTCTTCGGTCGCACTTGAACAAGCAGCGCTGTCACACATTTTAAATGCAGAAGGCGAAAAAATTCAGGCAATGCTTGCACTGCCAAATATTACTCCTGCACAAATGCTTTCAGTTAACACAAGTGTTCAAAACACAATTGATTCAATTAGCAACCTAGAATGTGTTCTTAAACAAAAAATTAAAGTTGTTAAAAATCAAGTGGTTGGATATCAAACCATTTAATTAGCACTTTAAATTAAGATCATATATCAAATTTAAAAAATATTAAAAACAAATTATTAAATTAAGTTTTATTTAAAAAACAACTTTTATATTTTTATAAAAATATAAAACAAAGGAGATAAACATTATGTCAATGCCAGTAATAGTTCCTGGAACAGGAACAACAGAACAAGCAATTAATGATTTAATTGAATCTGTTGCCTTAGAACAAACTGGGCTTTCTCATATTTTAAATGCAGAAGGCGAAAAAATTCAGGCAATGCTTGCCGTTCACGGAGTAACTGCTGACCAATTGCTTGCAGTTAACGCATCGGTTCAAGAAACAATAAATTCTGTGAGTCAATTAGAAATGGTTTTACAAAACAAATTAAATTTATTTAGCGGTGAAATAACCGCATAAAAAAGAGGTAAAAAATATGAATAGTGTTCAATTTGCAAACCCTTTAAGTGGGCCTCTTGCAGATAAAATTGGTTGGATATTTTATGGCACGGGTGCAACTTATGCCGTTGGTGCTCCACCAGTGCACGTAATAAACTCAATTCCTGGTGGTTACACAGTGGAATTTGATATAAATGTTGTTGGAATCGGCAGTGGTGCATCGCTGATTAGAGCAGTGCACACACCAGTTTATTCACTTTCTGCTTTTGGCCAAACAGGATACACTTCAATTCCTAACGATGTTGCATTATTTCAAACACCAAACACCGTTGGCTCAAAAGATGAAATAATTAATATAAAAAATATTGTTGTTAAGGATTCAAATGGAGTAATACAAAAAAAGTTTAAATGGATTGCTGCTGATACTGAAACGTTAGACATTGGTGAGCAGTGGATTTCAACAACCGATGGGTCACCTTGGTTGTTATTAACAAATTTACCAGCAGTTTTAGGTTCAACAGCAGGCCCAGCCATTAGTGGGTTAAACACAACAGTTGTAACCGACACAGGCACAAGTGTTAATCATGCAAGTGGTCCAGTTTACATTACAACAGGCCCAAACAACATTTCAACGCGAATTATAACAAGTGAATTAGATGCAGTAACTTACGGTATTATAATTGACCCATTTGAAACTTCTGTTTCAAGCCTTGTTGAATCTGTGGCGCTTGAACAAACTGGAATTTCACACATTTTAAATGCAGAAGGTGAAAAAATTCAAGCAATGCTTGCCATCCCTGGTGTAAACTCAGAACAACTTTTAGCAATTAATAAATCTGTTAAAGACATGACTAACAGCATTTCTAAACTAGAAAGTGCAATGCAATCAAAACTTAACACAGTTGGTGTTTAATAAATAATATGTTGCAAATAAATAATTAAATTTGTTAAAAATTTTAAAATCAAAAAATAATATATTAAAAAGCCACTGTTTCACATAATGTAATGCGGTGGTTTTTTAACCCTTAAATAATGTCAACCTTTCATTATAACAGTATGTTGTTTTTTTAACAAAATTTTAATTTAAAATAAACAAAAATTTTATTTGCGTTAACAGTTTTAAAAATAACTTTAAATTTAATTTAAAACAAACTGAATTTAATTTTTTTTGTTACAAAAAAAATTAATGAAAACTTTATTTAAAAAAAATGAATATATGCTATTATTGCATTTAAAAAGCAATTATTAAATTAAACTTTAAAAAATAAATGTTTTTTGCAATTTATTTGTAAAAAAGTGTATTTTTGATTGACAAAATATGACATAATATTTAATATGTTTCTATATGAAGTTTTTAACCAATTTAAAAAGCCACTCTTTTTTTAATTGTATTTTAAAATCGGGGCTATTAGCGGTCATTTTTTTATCAACTTTTTGCCTTTCTGCATGCTCAAAGCCTGCAAATTGCTTAAAAAAGGACATCTCCACAGAAATTTTGACTGGTGACACAACCTTGCCCGAAGATAACAAAAAAGACGACAAGCATATTTCTGCATCGCCATATGCACAAGACCTGATTGTTCCATCACACATAGATATTGACATAAATGAAACTCAATGCAAAATAACTGCTGTTGTTTTGCCCAAAAATTGCACTTCAATCGTCAAATTTGCCATTGTTAATGGTCAAAATGTTATTGAAATAATTGAAAACAAAATTATTC
>JAVVRP010000016.1:0-14645 GCA_036654655.1 Clostridia bacterium | reverse complement strand
AATTTCCGTTTGCGCTGTTTTTTGCACCTGTCATTTCAACAGAAATTCCAACTCTTACACCAATAACATCAAACATTAAAGATGTTGAAATGTTGGATTTCATAAAAGTTTGTGACAAAACTCCAAAAGCCATTGCAAGTGCAACAACAATTAAAGCCATTATTGTCATTAAAACTTTTATTCTTTTCATAACTCCTGATATTTTTAAATATATTACATATTTATTATAGTATGCGCTTGTTGTAAAATGCAAGTAAAAATAATTAAAAGTTTTTTTGCTATTTTCATTTAAATATTTGCAAAATGTTTACACTTAATATATACTACATGCTTATAGGGGAGATTATCATGTGGCCTTTTGGTTCAGAAAATAAACACAATTTAAAACAACTAGAAAAAACTGCTTCAAAAGTTGAGGCATTAGAAAAAATTTATGCATCAAAAACTGATGAAGAACTCAAAGCAACAACTCAGATTTTAAAAGACAGATATGCAAAAGGTGAAAGTTTAAACAGCCTTTTGCCAGATGCATTTGCTGTTAACAGAGAGGCATCTTGGCGTGTGCTTGGAATGAAACACTTTCATGTTCAAATTTTGGGCGGAATTGCATTGCACCAAGGCAGAATTGCAGAAATGAAAACAGGTGAAGGAAAAACCCTTGTTTGCACTCTTCCAGCATATCTTAACGCTCTTGCAGGAAACGGAGTTCACATTGTAACCGTTAACGAATATCTTGCAAAATTTCATGCCGAATGGATGGGAAAAGTTCACAAATTTTTAGGGCTTACTGTTGGAGTTGTTTACACTGGCCTTCCTGATGATTTAAAGCGCAAAGCATATGATTGTGACATAACTTATTCCACAAACAACGAACTTGGATTTGATTACTTGCGTGACAATATGGCAACAAACAAAAGTCAACGCTTTCAACGTGGTTTTAATTTTGCCATTGTTGATGAAGTGGACAGCATTTTAATTGATGAAGCGCGAACGCCACTTATTATTTCGGGCAGGGGCATGAAATCCAGCGAAGTTTATCATTCTGCAAACAATTTTGCAAAAACACTTGTTAAAAATGAGGATTTTGAAATTGAACCAAAGCAAAAATCTATTCATTTAACAGAAAGCGGAACAATAAAAGCAGAAAAGTATTTTAAAGTTGAAAATTTGTCTGACGTAAATTGCATTGAACTTAACCACCACATAATGAATGCACTTAAAGCAAATTTTATTATGAAAATTGACGAAAACTATATTGTTAAAGACGATGAAGTTGTTATTGTTGATGAATTTACTGGAAGATTAATGCAAGGCAGACGTTTTTCCGAAGGATTGCATCAAGCCATTGAAGCAAAAGAAAATGTTAAAATTAAGGATGAAGACAAAACGCTTGCAACAATTACCTTTCAAAATTTGTTTAGGCTATACAAAAAACTTTCGGGCATGACTGGAACTGCAAAAACCGAAGAAAGTGAATTTAACGGCATATACAAATTGGACGTTGTTTGCATTCCGCCAAACAAAATAAACAAAAGAATAGACGAGCCTGATATTGTTTACAGAAGCATAAAAGGCAAGCAAAACGCTATTGTACAGGAAGTTAAAGAGCGTCATGCTCTTGGACAGCCCATGCTTATTGGAACAACAACCATTGAAAAAAGTGAAGAACTTTCCAAACTTTTAAGGCGTGAAAAAATTGAACACGCAATTTTAAACGCAAAAAATCATGAACGTGAAAGCGAAATTGTTGCTCAGGCTGGAAGATTTGGGAATGTTACAATTTCAACAAACATGGCAGGCCGTGGAACAGATATTTTGCTGGGTGGAAATCCTGAATTTATGGCAAAGAAAAAAATGAAAGACGAAAACTTTACAGACGAACAAATTTCTTTTGCAACATCTTACATACCCTCAAATGACGAAAATTTGCAACTTGCAAGAGACACTTTTAACAAACATCTTGCCGACTTTAAAAAAATAACAGATGAAGAAAAGGCAAAAGTTATTTCTGTTGGAGGACTGCACATAATTGGAACAGAACGCCATGAGAGCCGACGTATTGACAATCAGTTACGTGGGCGTGCAGGGCGTCAGGGGGACCCTGGATCAAGCATATTTTTTCTTTCACTTGAAGATGATTTAATTATGCGCTTTGGTGGCGAAAAATTGCAAAAAATTGCTGACTTTTTAAAAATTGATGACAACACTCCTCTTCAAATGCGATTGCTTTCCAAACAAATTGAAAATGCACAAAAACGAATTGAAGCACAAAATTACTCTGTAAGACGTACAATTTTGCAATTTGATGATGTAATGAACGCACAAAGAACAATAATCTATGGTGAACGAAATAAAGTTTTGGACGGAATCAATGTTCATGACCAAGTAATGCAAATGTATCCTGATGTTGTTGGCACAATTTGCAACACCTATTTAAATGCAGATAAGCCTTATTTTGAATGGAAATTAGACGGCGCAAACAACTCACTTGAAGACAAACTTTTTGCAAAAGAAACAAATCTTTTAACACCAGAATTTGTTGAAGATTGTGATATTCCAGACGTTGTTGAAAAAATTGTTAAAATTATTGATAAAAGATATAATGAAAAAGTTTCTGTTGTGCAAGAGGCCGGACTTAACTTTGAAGATTTTGAACGTTATGTTTTGTTAAGAATGGTGGATAATCACTGGATGGACCACATTGACCAAATGACAATTTTAAGAAACGAAATTGGGCTTAGAGCATATGGAAATCAAGATCCTGTTGTTGCCTACAAGCGAGAGGGCTTTGAACTTTTTGATAATATGATTGATGCAATAAAAGTGGACACATCTTCGGCACTGCTTAACAGCCACATAAAATTTAATGTTACTCCAAATGCATCTGCTCCAAACACAAATCAAAAGCCAGTTACGGTTGAGGCTTTGCAAAAGCCAAACAGAAATTCGCCATGCCCTTGCGGTAGTGGTAAAAAATATAAAAATTGTTGCGGAAAATAACAAATATTTACTTAAAAAATCATTTAAAATTAATTTTTTAAATGATTTTTTTTATGTTTTGTAACATTTACATAAAAAAAAGAATAAATTTAATATAGGAGAAAATTATGCCTAATTTAAGTGGTTTTGTTTATTATGACCCTGCACGAACTGGTGTTTCGGGCACAGGCCTAAAAAATATTCCTGTCGCACTGTTTAATTATTCCACAGGAAAGGGTGCGGTTGCATTAACCGATGTAAATGGTAAATATATGTTTACAAATGTTCCCGCAGGAAATTATTATGTTATTGAATGTTGGGGAACAAATGGATTGTCTTCTCCAATAAACTATTTAACCGAGGAAACAGTTATGGCTCAGCCAATGGAGGCCGAACCGCCAATTTCAGTTGTAACAGTCCCTATTTCATCATTTGCAACCGAACTTTGTGCAACAACGCCAAATTTGATTAATATTACAATGATGGCATCCAATATAAGCAATGTTTCTTTTTTTGATTCTGCCATTGGAAACGTTCCGCTATCCTTTTCAAACTTCTTTTTTGTTGGAGCAAACCTTATAACCGATGCAAACAATGGAAACTTTGGAGAGTTGCCCGCAGGCACGGCAATTAACACTGTGTCGCCAATTAATCCTTATCCTGCCCAAACTCCTGGGTTTGTTTATGTTAACAGCATAACTCCAAATGACGGACAGTTTTGTGTTATGAACACACGAGGGAGTTCTTATTTCCCTTGGTGGCAAGTTTCGGATCACACAACAAAAATTGAAACAGGCAGAGTTCTTACAGTTAATGGTGCAAATCCAAACTCTTTGGTTTTCACATCCACAATTTCTGTTTTGCAAAACACCCAATATGCGTTTTCGGTTTGGGTTTTAAATTTAATTAATCAAACAAGTGGATATGCCAATCCTCAACTTGCAATAAAAGTTTTGGACCAAAATAACAATCAAATTTTTTATCAACAAGTTGGACAATATGATGCAAAGGATATTCCAATTTGGTATCAAAACGGGTTTGTGTTTTTTAATCAAAACAGCACAAGCCTTACAATTCAAATTATAAACACCGCTGGCGCAGAAAAAGGAAATGACTATTTGATAGATGATGTGCAATTGTTTCAAGCAGAAACAAAAACTTTTCCTCCATCAAACAAAACTTACTTTCCTGGCAAAAATTTGGGTGGTTGTGGCTGTTGCGCCAAACACAAATGTGGATGTTGTCAATCTTGCACAGGAAGGCTGTAAAAATTAATCATCTTTCATCACAAACAATAAAGTTTGAATTTGCTTCAATTTTTTTATCCCAAACAAGTTCAAAATAACAATTAATTATTTTATATCTTCTTAAATAAAAACTTTTGCCATCATTCAATTGGTATTTAATATTTTTTGAAAATTTGCAATTATTGCAATCATTATCATAAATCACCTTTACTGGACAATGTTTTAAAGTCATAACCGTTGGACATCCGCAAAAATTTCCACCACTGCTTTTGTTTAAAACAAAATTTTCAACAGAATTAAAATAAAAGCATGCTCCGCTGTTGTAATAAAAATTTTTTGCAAATTTATTTGCAATATTTAGCCCAAACCCTGCAATTAAATTATATTTGTTAATATATTTTAATCCCCATAAATTATTTGCAACAACGCCAATTTCACTCTGTGTAAAATTTTGTAAAATTAAATCAATAATTTCTATTTCCTTGCTTGTTGCCATTATTGGTAAATTTAAAAATATAATTTTTTTTGTATATAATTTTTTATATTGTTCATAAAAATTTTTTACATTTTCAAAACTAAAAACTTCTGGTGAAAATATTACAAAATAATCTTTAAGATTTTTGCATTGATCAATATTATTAACAATTTTGTAATTTCCAAAAAATTCTTTGTTGTTAGTAATATTTTTATCTATATTAAAATAGTTATTTTTTTTAACCAAATCACTTTCAAAATCTTGTAAAATATTATTTTCCAAAATTTCAAACGCTTTTTTTCTTAAATCGTTTAATTTTGATTTAACAATAAAAACATTGTCTAATTGCGTTTTAATTTGTGAGATTTCAAATTCGCTATCCACAATTTTGTTAAAATTGTGGATAACTTCTTCTTTGGATAACGGCATGCTTTTTGCTTGCTGAGTTATGTCATCACTTTCAAAAATTGTTTCTTTTCCATATGCCAAAAGTTTTATTGTTATTTTTTTTCCTAACATTGCACAAAATTCTACCTCAACAGGTATTTTACTTTTTTTTGGAATTAAGGACTTTTCGTAATTAATATTTAGCGTTCTAAAAACTTTTGAATTAATTTTAACGCAATTTTTGGAAAATATTTTAAAATTATTATTTAGCATTTCATCAACATTTCCAACACCAATATTAATTTCATTGTTAATTAAATCTACAAATTTTAAACCATCACCTTCATTTATTTTTGCATTACTTTGAAATATTATTTCATAAATGTTTTTAAAAGGCTTGCAACTTTTTACAACGCCAATTTTTTCACCTCTATTATTATTCTGGTTTTTGTTTATTATTCCAAAATTATTTTCAAACAAATATTCGCCTTCATTAAATTCGCCACGGTTAAATATTTTTTTTAAATCATTTTTTTCTTTTAAAACATTTGCTTCAAAATTAATTAATTTTTTATAACTTTTTACCGTTTGCGCAACATATCCCCCACGTTTTAGCCTGCCTTCAATTTTTACTGAATCAACCCCCGCCTCTTGTAATTGTTTAATTTTTTCAGCATAGCACAAATCTTTTGCCGAAAAAAAATATCCTTTTGTTAAATCACATTTGTAACACATTCTGCAAGGTTGCAAACATTTTCCACGATTTCCACTTTCTCCAAAGCACAAACTACTTAAATAACAATTGCCCGAAAAGGCAACACACAATGCACCATGCACAAAATACTCTATTTCAAGATTAGTGTGTTTTTTTATTAGTTTTATTTCCTCCAAAGATGTTTCTCTGCTTAAAATTACTCTTTTAAACCCCAAATTTTGCAATATTTTTGCACCCGCCAAATTATGAACGCCCATTTGCGTGCTTGCATGCAAAACTATGTTATCATATGCACTTAAAAGTAAAGTTGCCAACCCAATATCCTGAACAATAAAAGCATCTACTTTACACTCCAAGGCCTTGTCAACAACTTTTATAACATCTTCAATTTCTTCATTTTTTATTAAAATATTTAATGTCATAAACATTTTTACATGATGTAAATGCGCAAATTTTACAATTTGCTTTAAATCATTCAATTCAAAATTATTTGCTTTTGCACGCGCATTAAAATTTTTTACACCAAAATATATTGCATTTGCACCACTATTTATTGCAATTTCAAGATTTTCAAAATTTCCAGCAGGAGCAAGCACTTCTAATTTTTTCATTATTTACCTACTTTTTGTTTGCGTTACGATTTTTGTCTGTTTGCCTTTTGGCAAGCATTTCCATGCTGTTCTTTCTTTGCATTGTTTTGTTTTTAATTAATTTAATCATCATTGCAAATAGTAAAACAATGTATGCTCCTAATGAAAATGCCAAAATATAAATTAACAAAAATATTAAATATGGGCAATTTTTAAAAATAGTTGAAAGCACTGGCAAATTGCATCCGTTGTATGGGCTTATTAAAAACATATTTAAATTTTTGTCCACCAAATTAAAAATTTGCGCAATTACAATGCAAACTAAAAACACATACAGCGCTTTAAAAATTGTTTTATGCTTTAATTCAATTCTTCCACTTGCCAATAAATACACCCCAACCATAACCATACTTCCATGCCAAACCACTGTTTGAATATTCATTCCTATTGTTGTTCCAAAAACATCTCCGGGAGATAACATGACCAAAAGTCCCGCTAAAAGCCCATACGTTGCAAGAAATGCATTAAGCATGTTTTGAAACTTTCCCTTTGGAACAATTCCTGAAATTAACATTAAGTACATTGGAACAGAACAAAACTGAAATGGAAAAAAATACCAATTATAACTCCACTCTCCCGATGATGGAAAATATGAATACAATAACTGCTTATAAATTTCAAATATAATAAGAATAAGCCCAAAAGTTATCAACAAAATTTTGTTTTGTTTATCACTAAGTTTTTTTGCAAAAACACCAAGCAAAACACAACCAATAATAATTATTCCCAAACACAATAAATGAAACCAGCCATAGGGCGTTACAAGTGGCATCTGTGCATTTAATTTAACTAAAAGATTTTCTAACCAATTCATAAATTCTCCTTTACAATTTTGTTTGTACTTTTTTATTATTCATTAATTTAAAAATAAAATAATACAATAAAATAAAAATAACGTTTACAAGTATTCCACCAATAAACATTAAAAGCAAATAAGAAATCTGCCCAGAATTAACTCTAAACTGCTCCATAAATCCAATATCACTGTATAACAAATTTGTATAATTTATGTTTAGCGCATTTGCAAAAAATAAATCGCATACAAAAAATGTTGAATATCCAATTAAAACATTAAAATAATCTTTTTTTTGTGGTACATATGTTTTTAATGCTATCATTAAAAACAAAAATAAAAAAACAAAATGATGATAAAAAAATGTGTGAAAAGAACCATAGTCAGCAAAAACATTGTTACAACTGGGACCTATCACACTTTGTGGATCAAAATAAAACAAAATTAAAAGCCAAACGCCAAAAACAAAAGACATTGATTGCCCAAATTGTTTTGCACGTCCTGTACAAAATTGAGCAATTGCAAACCAAAGCATAAACATACTGCAAAAATGAAATGGCATGTTCCATAAATCATATGGAATGTTAGAAAACGTGAACGCTTGCTTTATAATTTCCATTACAATTAAAACAGATGCTATCAGTGTTAGTGGAATATTTTTAATTCGGTCAGATTTATTTCTTAAAACAAAATACAACAAAATGGTTATAGCAAAAACAATGGCCAAAGCGATTGGCAAAACAATTTTTTCACTTGGGCCATACTTAAACATTTTTCTATTATAAACTATTCGACAATAATTAACAATAGAAAACGTCAATTATTTTTATTGTCTATACTTAATTGCAATTATTATATTTAAATGATATAATATTTATAGGAGATTTTTATATGGCAAAAAACAAAGTTGTTTTTGGATTTATTGCTAATCTTATTATTTTTTTAATTATTATTGCTGGTGTATGCCTTGTGTTTTCTGCAATAATGATTATAAGCCCCGGCACAAAAATATTTAATGTTGTTTACATCAGAAACAACGAAAAGTTAAATTATTTTAAAATAGACAACGAATATTTAGATGAATTTAAAGTTGTTGAAATTAATGTTGATTGTGGCATGGGTTCAACAAAAATTGAAATTTCTCAAAATTCAAATTTGGCAAATTTGGGCTTTCAAGTTACAGATAAATGTCAAGGATTTTGCGATATTAACAAAAACCAAAAAACAAATTTTATTTTTACAAAAACTTTAACAAGCGAAAATAAAATTAAATTAAATTTTAAATTAACAAAATATCCTGAATGCTTTTTATTTTTAAAAAAACAAGTAGACGTTAAAGTTTGCTTGCCATCTTCGGTAAATCAAAATAATATTAAAATTAATTTAAATGCAAAATTATAATCAATTTTTTTTGATATTAAGCATTTTTAATTTTTTATTAATCAACTTGTAAATTATTTTTAATTGTTTTTTGTGAAAATACTTTTAATTTATTTAAATTACTGCTTCCAATTTTTTTTGAAATTTCAATAGCAGATGATGCACGCATTTGTTCAATTTTTGTTATTAACTGGTTTTTTTCTTTATTCAAATTTTTTACTTCATTATTTAAATTGGTCATTTCTTTTTCTTTAATTTCCAGATTTACAATTGCTTTTCTTAAAACATTGCTTGTTTCATTTATTTCCATTTTAAATTTACTTTCCGCAGACTTTTGCGCATTTTCTTTGACCAATTTTAACAGCCCCAAAAACAAACTATTTACATCGCTTTCTGTTAATTGTTGCTGAGCAACTGTGACTGGCATTTTTATTATATTGTTGCATTTTTTTTCCAGTCTATATCTATTTTGAAAACGCACCATTTGATTCATGTCACCATTTGATAAATTATAACACGCTTTTCTTACTGAAATTCCTTTTGCAGTTTGTTTTTCAATTTCTGTTATTAAATTTTTACTGTCTGTTTGCGAAAATTTAATTTTGTTTTGTTTTGCGTGCACACTTAAATTTATTCCAAATTTTTGAGCCAGCAATTTATTTTGCATAAACATTTTTACTTTTTCATAATAATAATTTCTTACAGAAAATTTTTGCTTGTTATTTACTTTCGCAAAATCTTCAAATGTTTTTAATAGATTTTTGTTATTTTTTTTTGCAACTTCAATTTGCCAAAACAATTTTTTAAGTTGCTCGTCTGTCCATTCTTTTTTCATACTACTCCTTGTTTAAAAAAATTGACTGTTTTGTAATATATTATTTTAATATTAATTTTTGACAAGTTTATAATTATTAAACATATTTTTAAATAATAATAGTAATAAAAATTAATTAACGTTTATGTTTAAAATTTAACATCTTCCCTTGACTTAAATTAACAGAATGTGTCATAATAAAATTGGAGAGTGTAAGGATGAAAAATATTATTTACAAGAAATTTCAAATGGATATTCCAGATTCTTGGACAAAAATTAAGCCATCTGACTATAAAAAGTTTTTCCTTTTTGACACCGATGATATGTTGGATGCTTTTTTAAAGCCAATTGATGGAGGTGTTTTGCTTATAACGCTAACTTATTTTGGTGAAGATGAAGGTTCTTTTATTGAAGAATATCACGCACAAGTTAATGAAATTGACAAAATGGTTAAAGAATTGGAAAGTTCTAACAAAAATTGGAGAGAAAAATCTTTGGTTAAGCCTATTGTTAGTAAATTTATTACAGCAAATGGCAAAAAAATATATTTTAACGTTATGGAAGCAAGCAATAATAATGACAACTTGGTTTTACAAATTTATTTTAAAATAAACAACGATATATATTGTTTTGGAACAGTGATTTCAAAACAGTGGACAACGGCTTCTGAAATTGCAGAAAACAATCCGAGTGCAAAGGACATTCTTGCTGTTGTTTCAAAAATAATAAAATGAAAAAACTTTTATTACACACTTGTTGTGCACCATGTTTTACTGTTGCAAGTCTGCGTGTTAAAAAAGAATATTTAACAACAAGTTTTTTTTACAACCCAAACATCAACACAAGTGAAGAATTTTACAAACGCTACAATGAACTTGCTGGTTTTTGCAATTTAATAAAATTTAAGTTAATAAAGATGGAATATAATCCAAAAACTTTTTTAGATTGCATTTCAGGGCATGAATTAGATGAAGAAGGTGGACAACGTTGTGAACTTTGCATCGGGCATAGATTGGAACAAACTGCAAAATACGCAAAAGAAAATGGATTTGACTGTTTTTCCACCACACTTACAACAAGCCCACACAAAAATTCGGCACTTATATTTTCTCTTGGGAAATTATATGAAAAAAAATATGATATTGAGTTTTTAATATTGGATTTTAAAAAAAATAACGGTTATACTAAAAGCGTTGAAATGTGCAAAGAATATAAAATATATAGGCAAAATTACTGCGGTTGCACATTTTCTAAGAGGTAAAAATTTTGAAAAAAGCAAAAGCAATTTATAATGTAATATCTTCAATTTTTTTTATTGTGTTTATGCTGTTTTTGGTGTGTGCTCTTTGGTTTTTGTCGCATTATCAACGGCTTTGGGTTAGTGGCTCGTCCATGTATCCAACCTTTGAGGGAAATGGCACCGAAATTGTTTATGGAAGATTTTGCTTTTCCAAATTGGACCGTGGCGATATTATTGTTGTTGCTCACCCAATGCAAACAGAAAAAGTGCTTAAACGCTTGGTTGCATTTGGTGGTGAAAAAATTTGTGTAATTCAAAATTTGGATTTAACTTATTCTCTTGTTGTGATAACTTGCGATGGAACAACAATTATTGAACGAACGCTTAATGTTGGCGCTGGGCAAGATTTAAAAATTTCAATAGAAAGCACTTCAAATCAAACTTTTTTAAAAGAAGGAAAAAAATTTGTTGAAATTAATGGCAATAAATATTTAAAAATTCCTGAGAATTGCGTTTTTTATTTAGGCGATAATGTTACAAGCAGTTGGGATTGCAGTGAATATGGTGCAGTGCCTCAAATGTTTGTTTTAAGCAAAATTGAATTTATAACAACAAAAAATGGTTCCGCGTTTATTCAAATAATTACACAAATTTTTGATAAAATATTTAAATAAAATAATTTTAATTATTCCTTAATAACTTTGTTTTGATTAAAACTAAAAATTTTGCCACGCGCATAAATAAGATGGTCGCAAAATATTACGTTAAAATTTTTGCAAATGTTTTCAATTTTTTGTGTGTTTTCAACATCAAGCCTTGAAGGAAAAACAACACCATTTGGGTGATTATGAAAAACTAAAACTTTTGCTGTGTTATTTGAAATTGTTTTAATAAAATTTATTTGCAAAAATGAAACTTTGTTACACTCGTTTGTTGAAAAACTTTGAATACTTTCAAATTTGTTTAATCGAGATATGCAAACAATAAAAAAGTTTTCTTTTGTAAGATATTTGCAATTGCAATAAACTAAATTGCAAAAATCTTCACTTGTTACAAGTTTTGTTCCAACTGGAAATTTTTGCAATTCCAAAGTGTAAAAAATGTTTTTAAATAAAGACAAAACCGTTGATGTGCGTTTTGTAAAAAGTTTGCTTAAAATTAAACTTTGTTTTGAGGCCATAATTAAATTGTTGTATCCACCCCAAATTTTAATACATTTGGGGGCAATTTCAACCAAGTTTTTGCAACCGCATAAGTCTAACAAACTAACAATCAATTTGTTTTCATCTTCAACGTTTTGAACTTCCATATTTTTTTATTATAACATTAAATGTTTTAAATTCCAACCACTTTTACACAAATTTTTACATGCAATTAAAGCGGGTTTGTTTTTGGTTTGTTTCCTAACCGTGGATATTGTTTTGGAGATTGTCCAATTTTTTTTACAACAATTATACATCTGTTTCCAAAATTTTGTGGTAAATTGTAATCTAAAACTTTTTCCAGCCTTCCGCCAAGCAAATTTATTGCATTTTTAGCATCAATAATTTCTTGCTCCCCGTAAGTTTTGTATGCTAAAAACTTGCCACCAATTTTTAAAAATGGAAGTGCAAGTTCACAAAGTGTTGAAAGAGATGCAACTGCACGTGCCACAACAATATCAAATTTTTCTTTATTTTCTTTTGCAAAATCTTCTGCACGTGAATGTTTTGCAATAATATTTAAAATGTTTAAGTTTTTTATTACTTGATTGCAAAAACTCGTTCGCTTTTCTAGCGAGTCTATCATTGTAATATTTAAATCATTTCTTAAAATTTTAAGCGGAATTGCAGGAAATCCAGCCCCGCTTCCGATGTCTAAAAGTTTTGCATGTTGTGGAATTTCCATATGTGGAAACACGCTGTCATATAAATGCTTAACACAAAATTCATCAATTTGTGTAATTGTTGTTAAATTCATTACCTTGTTTGTTTCAATAACCATATCATAATATTTTTTAAATTGTGTAAGTTGATTTTCATTTACTTCTATGTAATTTTCTTTAAACAAAGTTTTAATAATATTTTTCATGTGTTAATTATACAACAAAATTTATAAAAAAGATATATATAATTACAAAGTTTTAATTTAAAACATAAGGGTCGCTCCAATTTGAAGACGTTTCATAAATGTTTCTTCCAACTGCGCGCACTTCAATTTTTTGAATATTTGTGTTGTGCAATACTGGTGCAAGATATGCTATGTGTGCATTTCCTGAATCTTGCGTTGTGTGAGTTAAAATAATTATCTCATCTGTTTTTAATGTTATTTTAATTTCATATGTTCCAGTGTTTAGCAAAACATTAAACGAAAGAGATTTTTCGGAATTGTTCCATAAAATAGATGTTGGGGCATCTAAAACATTTTGATGCACAATATTTATGATATTGGAAAGTCCACTTGTGTTTTCATTTTTGCCAACAGCAACAACAAAAACATTGTAACTTCCCGCTCCCAAATTTCGTATTGGGCTGGAATTATACGAAATATTTTTTGCATCTGAAACTGGAAAATACGTAAAATATTGATTGCTAGAATAATAAATTCTGTAACTTAATGCATGTTCAACAGGTGCCCACGAAAATTTTTGAGAAACATCATCATAAAATAATTTTGGGGCTTTGAGATCAAATTCTTTTTTAAAAGTTATTGCTTCGGTAAAAGAACTGTTTGCATTTCTGGTTTTGCCTTTATATTGTGCCCTAACTTTAACAATTTCACCAGTTGACATAAACGCTGTTATGGCATCACTGTTTAAAATGTGAACATCGCTTTCATACAAAACTTCGGGTTCTTCTCCACGTTTAACTCCAAAAACATATTTTTCTGCATTTGCGTTTTGGTCAACAGAAATAAAAACTTTGTCAGAAATGCTTACAACATCCAAATTTGTTGGCATATCTAACCTTGCATTATTTTTTACAAGAACAAAAATTACTGAAAACAATGTTGCTGATAATGCAAAAGCAATGCATATTGAAAGTGCAACTTTGTTAATTTTGAATTTTTTGTTTTTTTTGTTAATATTTTCTACTTTGTTTTTTTCCTCTTTTGATATTGCTATTTTTTTTTCCGAATCGGTTTTAGGCTTTGCTGGCATAACAAAATTAGAATATGCAGGCATCTGTTTATCTTTGCTAGTCTCTGATAAATTTTGTAAATTGCTGTTGTTTTTGTTGTCCATCACAATCCTTATTATGTTCCATTATACCATCAAAATTCACACTTTCAAAACATTTTTATGTAATTTTGCAAAAAAATAAACACAAGCTTAAATTTAGTATAAAAAAGAGTAACTTGCGTTACTCTTTAATGTTGCTTTGGCAATGTCCTATTTTCCCGGGTCGTCTCCAACCAAGTATTTTCGGCGATGAGAAGCTTAACTTCTGTGTTCGAAATGGGAACAGGTGATCCTTCTCTCTATATTCACCAAAACTTGTATAACCAGTGGTTTCCCACAAATTACCAATTGCCAAAATTTTACTTTTTGAATTACATAGAATGAACAATATTAAACAAAGTGCGTTTGCTTGTTTCCACAATATCTTGTGATCAAGCCCTCGACCTATTAGTACCAGTCAGCTACATGCATTACTGCACTTCCACCTCTGGCCTATCAACCTTGTGGTCTTCAAGGGGTCTTACTAACTTATGTTATGGGATATCTAATCTTAAGGGAGGCTTCACGCTTAGATGCTTTCAGCATTTATCCTTTCCGCACATAGCCACCCAGCTATGCCACTGGCGTGACAACTGGTGCACCATTGGTGCGTCCATCCCGGTCCTCTCGTACTAGGGACAGCTCCTTTCAAATATCCTACGCCCACGATAGATAGAGACCGAACTGTCTCACGACGTTCTGAACCCAGCTCGCGTGCCACTTTAATCGGCGAACAGCCGAACCCTTGGGACCTTCTCCAGCCCCA
>JAVVRP010000015.1:0-14772 GCA_036654655.1 Clostridia bacterium | reverse complement strand
TTTGAGTTGCCATGCAGACTTGAAAATTAAAGTGCCAAGTGGCAAGGTGGAAGAATATAAATCTGCAACAAATTGGACTACGTATGAAAGCAAAATTGGTGCAATTGGTTCATAAATTTTTGTTTTTAATAAATTTTTATTAATTTTTTTGCACAAAAAAACAAGTTTGGCGGGAAAACTTGTAATAGTTTATTATGCCTAAAACTGGCATAACAAAATTTAAACTATTATCATTTAAATTTGGATGCTATATATTATTAAATATAATTAAACCATAAAAAAATAAATTGTTTTTCTACTTTTCAAAACTGATAATATGTGGTATAATTAACCCAAGAGGAAAATTATGCCAGGATATGTTTGGGATATTATTATAGGCGTTATTGTTTTAATTTCTTTGCTGGTTGGATTTAAACGAGGCTTTGTTAAAACCACAGTTTTGTCTGTTGCAGTTATAATCAGTTTTGCCATCAGTTTTTTTGTTTGTGATGACATGGCAAAGTTAATAGACACAAACACAAAATGGAACACAAATATTTCCACAACAATAAGCAAAAAAATTGTTGACATAGATGTTAATTTTGAAATAAAACAAACCAGTGTAAGCGCATTAACTCAGTGCGTTGAACTAAGCAAAATGAATGATAGCCAAAAGCAATTATTTAACAATTATTTAAAAAACGCTAATTTGGATGTCCCGCAGTCCGTTGCAAGCATTGTTTCACCTCAAATTGCAACAAAACTTACAAACGCAATATCATTTGTTTCAATTTTTGTGGTTATTTTGTTAATTGCAACTTTAATTTCAGCAATTGCAGGAAAATATAAACAAAGTGGAAATCATAAAAAATTAAACATATTTTTTGGCGGAATTTCTGGAATTATTAATGGTGGAGTTTGCATTATGCTAATTTTTATTGGAATTTTGGTTCTTTGCCAAATTCCAGTTATTGGCGAATTTGTTGGACAAAGTTTGCCAAAATCTTATGTTTCAAAATATTTATATTTTGGAGCAGAAAAAGTGCTTTTGTTTTTAAATGGGCTGGGTGTTTAAGTTAAGTTTTTTTATAAAAGTGAATAAGATACTTGCAAAATACAAATTAATATTATACAATGTTAAGCACGCAAATCATGGGAGGTAATTTTGAACACACAAAAAAAACCAACTTTTAAGTGGTCGTACATTATAATGGCAATGGTTGCCATTGTTTTTGTATTTTTTATTTTTGGAACGCCACAAAAAAGTGGAAAACAATTAACATACAGTCAGGCACAGCAAAAATTAAATAATGGAGAAATTGTTGCAGTTTATGGATATGACACAACAATTAAAATGTTACTTAAAAACTCACAAGTGGAAATAAGTGCTTTTCCAAAAAAATGTGATTATTACATAGAAACAACTTCACAAAAAGTTGAAGAATTCATGTCATTGGTTTCAAAGTATAATGCAAGTTTGCCAGCGGGCGCAACTCTTATTCAAGATGAATATCCACCAATAGAAACGTCATTTATGGAATATTTATGGCCTGTTATGTACATTGGCCTTGCCGTTATTGTTTTGGTTTTTATTTTTAAAATGTTTAGTTCTTCAAATAAAAATGCAATTGGGTTTGGCAAAAGCAAGGCAAGAACAGTTACCAACATAAAAGTTAAGTTTGAAGATATTGCAGGCGCAGACGAAGAAAAAACAGAATTAAAAGAGATTGTGGAATTTTTAAAAAGCCCACAAAAATTTAAAGACATGGGAGCAAGAATTCCAAAAGGTGTGCTTTTGGTTGGAAGCCCCGGAACAGGAAAAACATTGTTAGCACGTGCAGTAGCAGGTGAAAGTGACGTTCCATTTTTGTCAATAAGCGGTTCAGATTTTGTTGAAATGTTTGTTGGGGTTGGAGCAAGCCGAGTTAGAGATTTGTTTGAACAAGCAAAAAAGATGATGCCATGTATTGTTTTTATTGATGAAATAGATGCGGTTGGGCGCCAACGTGGTGCAGGGCTTGGTGGCGGAAATGATGAGCGCGAGCAAACACTTAATCAATTGCTTGTGGAAATGGATGGGTTTGAAGCAAATGATGGAATTATTGTTCTTGCAGCAACAAACCGCAGTGATGTTTTGGACCCCGCACTTTTAAGGCCGGGCAGATTTGACAGACAAATTTATGTTCATATGCCAGATGTTAGGGGCCGTGAAGGCATTATCAAAATTCACGCAAAAAATAAGCCACTAGAAAGTGACGTGGATTTTAAAACGCTGGCAAGAATAACAAGTGGGTTTACAGGTGCCGATATAGAAAACATGCTTAACGAAAGTGCAATATTGGCAGCAAGAGAAGGCAGAGTAAAAATTAAAATGATTGACCTTCAAGAAGGCATTAACAAAGTTCTTATGGGTCCTCAAAAAAAGTCATTGTTAATTACAGAAAGAGATAAAAAATTAACTGCAATTCACGAAAGCGGGCATGCAGTTCTTTCAAAAAATCTTAAATTTTGTGAAGAAGTTCAAGAAGTTTCAATTATTCCAAGAGGTTCTGCGGCAGGTTACACAATGAACCGTCCGGACAACGACGATCATCACATGACACAAAACAAATTAAATGATCAAATTGCAATGATGATGGGCGGACGGGTGGCGGAAGAACTTATTGTAAAAGATATTTCAACAGGCGCGCAAAATGATATTCAACGTGCAACAGAACTTGCAACAAAAATGGTTAAAGAATGGGGCATGAGCAAAAAACTTGGCTTTGCAAATTACTCTAATGAAAATCAGATATTTATTGGCAGAGATTATCAAAACAAAACTGAATACAGCGAAAAAACAGCAGGGCAAATAGATGATGAAATAAGGGATATTTTAAGTTATAACTATGCCCGTGCAAAAAAGATTTTAACAGCGAACAAAGAAAAACTTAACCAAATGACTGAACTTTTGTTAAAAGTAGAAACAATTTACAAGGAAGAAGTTGACATGATTATGAGTGGAAAAAAATCGTTAGACATTGCAAAAAAACTTGAAAAGCAAATTGCCATTCAAAAACAAAGTGAAGAAAAAGATAAATCAAACATGATAAAAGAAAAAACGCTTAAAGCAATGGAACTTAAAATGAAAACGGCTGAGCAATACTTAAAAAATGGCATTATATCCAAAGAAGATTATAATGCAATAGAGATTCAATTTAACAAAATAAAAAGCGAAATTAACGAAGAAGAAAAAGCGGTTGTTTTAAAAGAGAAAAAAGTAAAGAGCAAAAAGATTGATATTGCAACAACAAATTTGCCAAAAGCAAAAAAAGCAAAAGAAGATTTTGCACAGCAACAAAATGCGGTTGACAAGCCAACTGAGCAAAAAACACCTTTAAAAGCAAAAAAAACAAAAAAAGATTTAACAGCAGAAAAAGCACCTAAAACTGAATTAACTAATTCTTCATTAAAAAAGCGTGGCAGACCCAAAAACAAAGATAAAAATGATTTGGCAAAATAGTGTAAAATTTGCTATTATGTAAATGGTTAAAACAAATTACAAATAATGAATAGAGGTAAAAATGAAAAAAGCATTAATTATTATTGCATATGTACTAGTTGGAATTTTTGTTGTGTCCGTAATTACTTTATCTTGCATAACAAAATCAAATTTTCCAGTGCTTGCAAACCCAAATTATATTACAATAAAAAATTCTCAAAGCGAAAGAAACTTTGGTGCGGAAACAGAGGATTTTAAAGAAGCAAAAACTCTGCTGGAAAATTCATTTAAAGAAAACTTTTTGGCAAGCATTTTTACAAGCGAAAAACTTAAATGGAACACAGGAACACTTGTTAGTGACACGGAAATTTTGGCATTACCTATTTCCATGATTTTAAAATTTAATTCCAAGCAAACATTAAAAAATGGAAACAAAATTGTTTATCAAGAAACAAACACAGCACTTGCTGTTGAATATGATCAAGTGATTTTTTCATTAACAGAAACTGCGGGCAGGCAAAAAGTTAATTTGTTTTTTTTAAGTGAGATTGTTAAAAACCAACAAACAAGCAAAATTGTTTATCGCATAACAACCTATGGCGACACAAAGCCATTGTATGATTTTGTTACAAACAAACTTGTGTAAAGCAAAAAAAAATAATAAAGTTTAGTCTGGTGTTTTTGAAATTAATACAAAAAAAGGAACATTACTTATTAAAAAGTTTTGTTCCTTTATTATTTATTTTGCTAGTTTCAAAATGATTAACCTTTAATTTACTTTATTGTTTTTTTAATTGATAATTTTTTCATCCAAATATGTTGCTTCAATATCGGATACGTGAAACACAAAAGCAAGTTTGTAATTGTTAAAAACATTTGAAAGTTGAAAATTTCCGCCTTTTATTCTGTCATCAAAAGCACCCATGTGCCAATTAATTGCCATGGCTTCATCACGAGATAACCTTAAAAATCCACTCAAAATGTAAGCAGACTTTTCCCCATGTCCATAGGGCAATGTGTCTTCAACAGAGTAATATGGCCGTTGCACCCAAACACCATCTATTTTTATGTTTCGCGTGTCGGGTTTGTAATAGTTTATTTTGCAAATATCATGAAAAAGTGCAACAATAGCAATTGTTTCTTCGCTAATTTCTCCTGTTGGAAATTCATTTGCAACGTTCTGTTTAAACCTTGCATAAACTTTTAAACTGTGCTCGCATAGTCCACCTTCAAAATTTGAATGAAATTTTGAACTTGCAGGGGCTGTGTAAAAATCAGACTTTTCCAAATATGCAATGAGTTTGTCAATCCCTTCACGTTTTATAAGTTGACATATTTCCAAAAACTTTTGTTTGTTGTTATTTTCCATTTTTTATCCTTTGATGTTTTATAATTATTTTTATTCTTCGGTTTTAATTGATTGAACTTCAATCTCTTTTTTTTGCAATGTTTTTTTCTGTTTCACGGGCTCAACTTTATCTTCAACTTTTTGTGTTGATTGAGATTTTGGTTTTTCTGTTTTTTCAGTGTTTGCCTGTTGGCTATAAAGCACAATTGCGTTTCCAGTTTTAACTTTAATTTTTCCATTAATTTGTTGGCCAACAATGCTTCCACCCATCATAAGTCCAATGTTTCCATCATTTTGTGTGGATATTTCTGCGTTGTCGCAAATTTCATTAACTTCACCGCTGTTAAGTGTGCCTATGTAGCCATGATTTAAAACATATTGAATTTTGCCACTCATAACAGTGTCTACTTCTGCATTATTTGATATTCCGGTTATTTCGCCAGAAATCATTGTTGAAATTTTGGCTTTATCTCGCACAAAAGATATTGTTCCATTGTTCATTGTTGAAAGTTTTGAATTTCCATCCAAAAACTTGATTATGCCAGAATTAAACGTCCCAATTTTTGATTTTCCAGAAATGTAATCAATTTGGGCGTTGTTTATTGTTGTTATTTGTGCTTTTGTGTGAACTGTGCAAATACTGCCCTTTTTAATAAGCCCAATTTTGGCTTTTCCACCAACTTCATAAATACTTCCACCGTCCATAATTTGAATTTTTGAATTTCCAACAACTTGAAAGAACATACAATTGTGTGCTTCCAAAACAACTGCACTTCCAGTTAAAACAACATTGTTGCAATTAACCAAAATATGGGCTCCGTCCGAAAGCGTAAGTCCGTCTTCATTTTCATGATGAATTGGCTCGGTGATTTTTTCTTTAAAAATATTTAAAAATGTCATTTTATCCTCCTTGATAATTTGTAAAAATATTTATTGTTTTTATTATATCACAATAATTAAAAAAAAAGAAATACATTGTGACGAAATTTGTTTAATAAAAGAAAACTTTAATCAATTTGAACAACATTAGTTGAAATTTTGAACACTAAATGATTTAACAGATAGTCATCAGACTGCAAAGAATTTACAAAATTATTATATTCTGGCAATGTTTTAAACATTTGCGTAAACGCAAGAAGATCGGCATTGTGTTTTTTGCAAATTTTAAAAGCATCAAAAAACAATTCTTTAATTTTGTTAGAAATTTTTTGATTAACTTTTTGATTAACAAAGTTTGTATTTGACGCAAGTGTAGAATAATCTTGCGTGTGCTTGTTATTATCTTCTTCAAGCCTAGAATCCAAACGAAGTGTAACTTCTAAAACAGGTTGTAAATTTTGAAATTTTGCATTTAATTTAACATCTTTTTTTGGAATAATTAAAGAGTAGTTGGGGTCTTTTATGCTTAAACTTCCTTGTGAAATGTTTTTGGCAAGTAAATTTAAGCCTCTTATATGTTCTTGATTTAGTTCGTCAACCAAAATTCCATTTTTAAAAAGTCCAGCGGAAAAAGTACACGATATAAACATATTATCAATGCTTTTGCTGGAAGAACCTTGTGGGGAAGAATTAATTGGCGGAGTTTCACTGCTTCCGCTTGGAGATATCCCTAAATTAGGGTCATTTGTAAGTTTAACATATCTTAAAACGCTGGCGCCATCATAAGAATAAAAGCCTTTTAAAAAAGTTTCAAGAGATGAATCAGAAAAAAATGAGTAAACTTTGTTTTGTAACAAAATTTGATATAAAGGAATGCCTGTTGCCGATTGAAGTTTTTGGCTTGCTTCCAGCATTTCTTTTGCTGTTTTGTTTGTAACAATAATTATTGTATCATTTGAAAGATCATAAGCCCTAAGAAGATTGTCAAAAGTTGTAACAAGATTTTCTTTGGCAAGTTCTTGTGAAATTATTATCAGGTCAACATGTGAAAGCGCAACACGTTTTCCAACATTAATTGAAATTTGACGAAGCGCTTCGGACAAAGTGGGTTTGTCCGCAGAAACAATTTCTGTTTTTTGAGCAAATTGACTTGAAGTGTGTGGAGTTAGCATGCTTATGGATGCTTGAATGCCAATTTTACCTTTATCAATTGCAAGTTCAACCGAAATGGCGCGCTTATCGGTTTCGGGGGCACTGGCCAAGGCTGTTGGAAAGTAAGCTAACAAAACAATTACAAGAATCCACATCATGGGTGCAGTTTTAAATTTTTTTATATATTCGTTCATGATGGTCTCTCTTTTAATTTTTTATTTTTTTTTAAAAGTGTTATCAAAAAAAATATTGTAAAAAAAACAAATAAAACGGGTGATAAAAACATGGAAGACCAATATAAAATTTGAGATGCACCCAAAACTCCCGGTACAATAAAAATGGACGTAACCACTGGAACGGTGCAAATAAAAGTTTGGCAACCTAGTGGATTATTTACAATGTTTGTTGCACATTCTTTACCACAAAAAATGAACAATGCTCCCTGAAAAAACACTGTGAACATAATAAAACCAATAGAAATAATTTCAATTTTTCCAACATGTGCAAATTCTCCATTAAACTGAGTTATTTCGGAAATTGCATTTGAATGTAAAAAACTTGTGTTTTGGAACAGTCTTAAAAATGCAAACATAAAAAACAATAAAAATATAACGCCCAAAACTGCATAGGCAAAGATTTTGCGGTGGTCTTTTTTTTTGGCTGGCAATTTGTCCAAAATTATTGCAACAAATAAAAAATCTCCAAACCACATAAATCGTGATAGTGTGCTATTTAAAAATCGGTCAACTTTAAATTCTCCAAAATCAAAAAACAAAGGTTCGGTTGTTGTTCCAAATGAAAACCAAATGCAAAGAATAAAACAAACAAGCAATATAACAAAAAAGAACTCGTTGGTTCTAAAAAGCCCTTTTATTCCATTCCACGCCAAAACATTAACAACGGGCAAAAAACAAACCAAAAATAAAACAATATTTGCCTCGTCCAAAAGTGCATCACGCAAGTAATTGTAACTTTCTGCACCAAGATACAAAAACTTTATCATAAAAAAAAGTGTTAAAGCAATAAATATAATTTTTGAAAAAAAATTTCCAAAAATTTTTACAATTAAAGAAAAAAATGTTTTATCAGGATATTTTTGTTTTACTTTTAAAATTAAAAACAAAAAAATAATATCCACACATATTAAAACTGCAAATTCAAAAATTGAATAATTGTTGGAATCTTCAAACAAAAAAGATGGCAAAAATAAAAGTTTTAATGCAAAAAGTGAAATAATTGCAAACATTCCAACTTGCCTTGCAGAAACATTTTGGTTCATTTTTGCCTCACTTTATTTTTGTTATAAAACGACTGTGGGCTAAGTTTCATTTGAGTAAATGGTTTTTTAAATAAAGAATCTTTTGAATCTGATTTAATTTTTGGTGCAAAAGGTGCAAGATATGGTGCCCCGTAAGAATCAAAACATGCAAGATAATTAATTAAATATAATCCACCACCAATAATTCCTAAAAGGCCTACGCTTCCACCAATCATTATAAATAAAAATCTAATAAGTGTTAGTTGTGCTGTTTGTTCGGACACTGTGTAAATTGAAATTAAACTCATGGCAATTATAATAACAGTTGGAGGGCTTATTAGGCCTGCTTTAACACCTGTATCCCCTAAAATCAACGCACCAACAATTGATGTTGCAAGCCCTAAATAGCGAGGCAAACGCAAACTAACTTCATACAAAATTTGAAATAACACAAGAATAAAAAGCATTTCAATAAACGGTGTAAAAGGCAGATTTTGAGTTGAATTTGCAATTGTAACTAAATATTTAAGTGGTACAATTTTGTAATGATAAAGTCTAAACGACACGTATGCACCAGGCAAAAATGTGGCTATTAGCAACCCAAAACATCTGATTACTCTTATAAAAGATGCATAATGATGTGTTGCATAATAATCATTGCTGTTTTGTAAATCTTCTAAAATTATAAAAGGCAAAGTTAAAACAATGGGAGAACCGTCAACAATAATTGCAACTCTTCCTTCCAAAAGTTTTGATGTTATAATATCAGGTTTTTCACTTGTTCCAACCTGTTTAAAAATGCTGTTGGGCTTTGCGGACAAAATTACTGCGATATTATGGCTGTCTATAATTCCGTCAACATCCACTTTTTTTAGGCGTTCTTTAATTTTTGAAACAACTTCACAAGATGCAACGTGTGTTAAATAAACAATATCAATTTTTGTGCATGTTTTTCTGCCAACACAAACTTGTTCAACTTTTAATGTTGACACAGAAAGTCTTCGTCTAATTAAAGAAATATTGGTTTTAATGTCCTCTGTAAAGCCTTCACGTGGGCCCATAATAACTGAGGATGTTGGAGGCTCGGAGGGTGTTCTTTGAATATAACCCTCTAACCCTATTTCCAAATAACCTTGTTCACCATCAATAATAATTGCAATTTTAGATTTAACAACACTGTTTTCAAGTTCGGTTTGATTTTCAAGTTTTGAAACTTGGCTAACTCTTAAAATATTTTTTAAAAGCGTGTTTAGGTTTATTTTTTTTGTTGTTGTTAAAATAGGTTTAATTACGTTTAGTTCAAGCAAATCAATTTTTATCATTCCGTCAATAAAAATAATTGCAATGTTTTTGTTTTTAACAAAAAGTTTGCGAACAACAACATCAGAACTGTTTTGTAAGTTCCGTTTTATATCTTCCAGTTTATTGTCAAATTTTTGCAAATTATTCCTCATTATTTGGATATAATTTGCTCAAAAAATAAATTAATATACTTGTGTGCTATTTTTTATATCTTAAATCAGAGTTTTTTAGTTCAACGGCAAGTGAAATATTTTTGTTGAATAATCTGCTGGCAAAACGTTCTCCATAACGAGAAAAAATTTCGTCTATTTTCAAGTTTGTTGTTATTATAACATATTTGTTGTTTAATGTTCGTTCGCTAATAATTTGCGTTAAATATTCAACAGTAACATTTTTAAAAATTGGCTCTGTTCCAAGGTCGTCAATAAACAAATAATCACATTCTAAATATGGGTCAATATATTTTGATTTGTTCTCATCAAAAGTTGTGTGAAATTTAAGCAAGTTTTGATTCATATTAAATGCAGTTGAAAAGTGAACAATATTCCCGCAAGAAATAAGGCTGTTTGCCATGCACTCAATTAAAAATGTTTTGCCAGTTCCCGTTGGTCCGCTTACAATTATATTTTTGTATTTTTGTTGTTCACCGTTGGACCATTTTTGCATTTTGCTGTAAAAGTTTTTTATATCACTTTTTAAATTTTGATCGTAAAGTTCAAAATTACATTGTTCAAAATTGTGCAAGTGTTTTAATCCACTATCTGCTATCAATATTTTGCTCATTTCTTCTTTTAAACATTTGCAAGGTTTAGAATCAATAAAAAACAAATCGTTGCAATAACTGCACAAAGGTTTTAAATTAAGGTTATCCCACAAAAGATTTTGTGAGTTTAAAATATTGTCAAGTTGCTTTTTGCAAGCATTTAATTGTTTTTTATCAAATTCGGTTTTAAAAAATTGCGCTTTTGCACAGTCAAGTTCTTGTTTTTTAAATTCGGCATAAATTTTGTAAAAGTCTGTTTTTGCAAGTTTTGCATGCAATTCTGATTGTGTTTTTTGTTTGTTTATTAAAATTTTTTCTTTAAGATTGTTAATTGCTTCCTTAATTATTGCATAATTTTTCATATTTCCACCTCGTCCAAAGAATGAAATAGGGCGTTTAAAGTTTCTTTGCTTACATCTCGTTGCTCAAAATTTTGTTGTGTTTTTTGAACAGGTGCAGTTGAAAATTGTTTTGTTGCCTGTTCAAGAGTGTTAATCCCTTTTATGTGCCATTCGGACAAAATTTTGTTAAGATATTGCATTGGCTGACTTTTTCCAGCGGATTGCTTAATGGCTTCTTGCATAAGTTCGTTTGTAATGCGCCATTCGTCAATCCACGTTGTGTAATAAGATCTATCCCAATTTGTCACGTTTCTGCTGATGTTTAAACTGTTTAAAATATTTTTTATGTTTTGATCCTTTTCAATAACAGAAAACAAATGCTGATCAATAGACTTTGAAGAAATTAATCCAAGTTTAAAAAATTTGTTAATAATATTGTCCGCGCCATCCAAAGTTCTGATTGTATTTTTAAAACAATATGATGCAATTTTGCACAACGTTGGATTGTCATATCCCATATTTGTCCATTTTGAAATGTAGTTTTCAACAACGGGGTCAAGTGATTCATAAAATACGCCAATAGATTTGCACACGTCCTTAGCGCATTCAAAAAGAGATTGTTTTTGATTTTCAAAATCCTGTATTTCTGTTGTCGAAAATAATTTGGCTTCATAATATGATTTTATTTTTACATTTAATTTATCAAATCCCAATATTTTTGATGTTTGCTTTTGGTTTTTAACAATAAACAACAGAGTAGAAAGTGAAAAGTCCATGTCCGATGTCCATTTTTTAAACATTTCGCGTTCTTCTATTGTTGGTATGCGTTTAATTCCCATTTGTGAAAGCAACTTGTTAATTTCGCCATTTTGTTGTTCAAGTTCAAACAAATGTTGTTCAACATCTTTTGAACTTAAAATACCTTGATAAGCCCAATTTTTTGCAACAGAAACTATATATTGCCAACCAACTGCATTGCTTTTAAGTTTTACGCAATATTTAATTATCATAAGCAAGGCTTCTTGTTCTATGTGCAAACTGTCCATCAAACAATAATATTCTGAAAACTCGTTTGGTGAAATCATTTTGCCACACAAAATTTCTTGTGCTTGCAAAGTAAATTGAGAATATTTTGTTTTGGAAAATTTTTTAGAGCCAATGGTGGCATTTTTTAACGGCAAAAATCTTACCTCAAAAGGCTCGCTGGATAGCACAGAAACAAGCCCTTGTTCTTCCCAAAACAAAAATGCTTGAAGAGCATCTTGCTCAGAAATTTTTAAGGTTTTAGAAAATCTTTCAAGTGTGTTTTCAGTTTGATTGCTGGAACAAAGATATAACCCCAACAAATAGACCTTAATTGCAGAATCAGGTGCAGACGGCAAAAAAGTTTCAAAAAAAGAATTGTCTATTTGTGTGTAATTATTAATAATTGCCTCGGAAGAAAATTTACAAAATGCCATTTTTTTATCCTTTATATTTTATAAGTATATCACAAGCATGTTAATTTTTCAAATACAAAAAATATTTGCTTTATGAAATTAATAGTGATATACTCCCCACATGAAAATCTGGGATGTACTGTTAGAAGCAGTTTTAGACACAGCGTCAATAACACCAGTGTTGCTTTTGGTGTATTTATTGGTAGAATTTTTTGCACATTCAGAAACAATCAAATCAAAAATATTTTTTAAAAAAGCAAAATGGGCAGGTCCAGCAGTTGGCAGTTTTCTTGGAGCAATTCCGCAATGCGGTTTTTCAAGTGTTATGGCAGACCTATTTAACAAAAAAACTATAACATTAGGCGCACTTATTGCAGTGTTTGTTTCCACGTCGGATGAAGCAATTCCAATTTTTTTGGGATATCCAGAAAAAGTTGGAACAATGTTTTTGCTTATTGGCATAAAAATTGTTGCAGCCTTATTTTTTGGATATTTAATTGATTTTATTATTCATTTGTATGAAAAAAAACGTGTAAATAAAAAACAAACACAAATAGTTTATAAAGATTTGGAAGAACTGGAACACGTTTGCGGGCCTGCATGTGAAAAACTTCATGAAAGCCACGAGCATGAACATTGCCATGAATGCAATTGTTGTGGCACAAATATTTTTGTTTCTGCCATAAAGCATACGGCAACAATATTGTTATACATATTAATTGCAAACATTTTAATAGGTTTAATTGTTGAAAGTGTTGGAATAGAAAATCTTTCACGCTTTTTTGGAGAGAATTCAATACTGTCAATTTTGCTTGCACCGCTGGTTGGAATGATTCCAAATTGCGCGGCATCCGTTTTTCTTGTGGATTTTTATCTTGCGGGTGGGCTGTCTTTTTCGGCACTCGTTGCTGGTTTGTGTGCGGGAAGTGGTGTTGGACTTTTGGTATTGGCAAAAAACAAAAATTGGAAGCAAACACTTGCAATAATTGGGCTACTATATTTAATAGGTGTAACAGTTGGCATTGTTGTAAGTTTATTTTAATTAAAAAATATACAAATAATTTTATAGTTTTAAATAATTTTTTCAAAAAAACAGCATAATTTTAACTAAAAAATGTATAAAAATCAGACGATGTGCCGTGTGTTCGGAAAATGTAAAAATAAGTGTAAAAAAGTTATAAATTTATTGAAATAATAAGAAATAGTTGTTGACACAACTGTCTTGGTGTGGTAAATTATCAATGCACAACCCGAGAGGGAGTGTCTGAAAACTGCTGTTTTCAGCAAAATTGAACTTTGACAATTACATAGAATGGATAATACAAATATAATACAAATCAGTAAAATTTTTTTGTAATACAAATCAAACGTATAAAAAACAATTTACGCTGAGTTTAATTAACAAAACAAAGTGAAAATGCTAAAAATAAAAAATGATTCCATAATATCGTCTTAACTGTCAAAAACGGAAACGTATTTGGCAGTATAAACAAAGATTAAGCTACAAAGAGCATATGGTGGATGCCTTGGCACTAGGCGCCGAAGAAGGACGTGATAAGCTGCGATAAGCAACGGGGAGCTGCAAATAAGCGATGATCCGTTGATTTCCGAATGTGGAAACACAATAGTGATAATGCACTATTATCATTGCACGAATAAAATAGTGTAATGAAGGGAACCCAGGGAACTGAAACATCTAAGTACCTGGAGGAAAAGAAAGTAAATTAACGATTGCGAAAGTAGTGGCGAGCGAAATTGCAAGAGCCCAAACCTGTGGAAGAAATTCCACAGGGGTTAGGACCCCAAAATTGACAGAGTGGAGTAGGAGAAGATGGCTGGAAAGCCAAGCAAAACAGGGTAATAGCCCCGTATCCGAAATTTCACAAAGCATGGGGGTATCCAGAGTAGCACAGGACACGAGAAATCCGGTGTGAATACAGGAGGACCATCTCCTAAGGCTAAATACGACCTAGTGACCGATAGCGAATAGTACCGTGAGGGAACGGTGAAAAGAACCCCGGAAGGGGAGTGAAAAAGAACCTGAAACCGTATGTTTACAAGCAGAGAAAGCGGAGCGACTTGTTCCCCGCAATCTCGTACCTTTTGTAGAATGGGCCGGCGAGTTACGTTGTGCAGCGAGGTTAAGCAATTAAGTTGCGGAGCCGAAGCGAAAGCGAGTCTGAAAATGGCGAAAGTTGCATGATGTAGACCCGAAACCAGATGACCTACCCATGGTCAGGTTGAAGCAGTGGTAAAACACTGTGGAGGACCGAACACACGCCTGTTGAAATAGTCGGGGATGACTTGTGGATAGCGGAGAAATTCCAATCGAATCTGGATATAGCTGGTTCTCCTCGAAATAGCTTTAGGGCTAGCCTCTGCATACAAGATTTTTGGGGGTAGAGCACTGAATGGACTAGGGGCCTTCACCGGCTACCGAATCTTATCAAACTTCGAATACCAATAAATTAATGGCAGGGAGTCAGACAGCGTGAGATAAGTTTCGTTGTCAAAACGGAAACAGCCGAGATCTACAACTAAGGTCCCAAAGTTTAGGTTAAGTGGTAAAGGATGTGTTATTGCTAAAACAACCAGGATGTTGGCTTAGAAGCAGCCACTCATTCAAAGAGTGCGTAATAGCTCACTGGTCGAGTGATAATGCGCCGAAGATTTATCGGGGCTAAAACCTAACACCGAAGTTTAGGGATGTAACGTAAGTTACATCGGTAGAGGAGCAATGTTTGCGGGCAGAAGTCGTATCGTAAGGGGCGATGGACTGCAAACAAGAGAGAATGCCGGCATGAGTAGCGAGAGTGTGGTGAGAATCCAC
>JAVVRP010000014.1:0-15741 GCA_036654655.1 Clostridia bacterium | reverse complement strand
TAAATAATAGATGTTTAATTAGATTAATATATGTTTTAATTTAATTAATAAATGTTTTTATTTAATTGATAAGTATTTTAATTAAATTAATGGATGTTTTAATTTAATTAATAAATTAAATATTTTTAGTGTGTTATAATATATTTAATTAAGTTGTATTATTTTAATGTTTTATTTGTGTTTACATTAATTAATTAGTAGATAAGTTAATTATTTATTAAATTAAACAAAAAATTATTTATTTGCAAAAATTATAATTTTTAAAATAAATTAATAATCATAATTTTTAAAATATTGCTTCGTCAATTACTCCACCGCCTAAACAATTTTCTTGATTGTCATACAAAACAATATATTGTCCCGGAGTTATTGCGCGCTCTGCATTTATAAAAGTTGCTTTTATTTTTCCATTAAACAAATTTTGAATTTTTACCTTTGAATCATTTTGCAAATACCTAAATTTTGCAAAACATTCGTAATTATTTTTTTTTAATATTTCGTTTGCTGTTTTTTCTGATGGAATCCAATTAAATTGTGATGCATAAAGTCCATTGGAAAAAAGTTGAAAATTTTCTCCTTGTGAAACATATAAAATATTATTTAAAACATCTTTTTTTGTCACATACCATGGCTTGCCATTTCCATCATTTCTTCCACCAATTCCAAGGCCTTTTCTTTGACCAATTGTATAATTTATTAACCCGCAATGTGTTCCAACAATTTTACCTGTGTTAGTTAAAATTTGTCCGCTTTGCGCACTCAAATAATTTTTTAAAAAATCTTTAAAATTTCGTTCTCCAATAAAACAAATTCCTGTTGAATCTTTTTTTTGCGCAGTACATAATTCCAGTTTTTTTGCAATCTCCCTCACCTCAGGTTTTGTTATATCTTGCAATGGAAAAAGCACCAACGCAAGTTGGTCTTGGCTTAATTGATTTAAAAAATAAGATTGATCTTTATTTTTATCTTTTGCTTTTTTTAAAAAAAATTCATTATTATTTTTTTCTATTTTAGCATAGTGTCCTGTTGCAATATAATTTGCACCAATTTGTTTTGCAAATTTTAAAAAAGGACCAAACTTAATCTCTCTGTTGCAAAGAACGTCAGGATTTGGAGTTTTTCCTTTTTCCAAATCCTGCAAAAATGTTGAAAAAACTTTTTGCTGATATTCTTTGGAATAATTAACTGTGTAATATGGAATTCCAATATTATTGCAAACTCTTTTAACATCTTCAAAATCGCCTTCGGCAGTGCAGTTTTTATTTTCATCGGTTTCTTCCCAATTTAACATAAAAAGACCAATTACGTTGTATCCTTGCTTTTTTAACAAGTATGCCGTAACCGAACTATCAACTCCCCCGCTCATTCCAACAACAACTGTTTCCAATTTTTTTTCCTTTTAATCTTCTCTTGAAACAGGATATTTAAATTTTTTAATGCACAATAAAAACAAATCATTTAGCCATATTAAAGAAGAAATTGCCGTTAATATTGACAAGTAAAAAAACAAATTTGCACCAACATTTATTGTTGAAGTTATCGCAACAAAAAGTATTATTGCCACACCAACAACAAGCATAAAAATTGCCTTATAATATTTTCCTACATAAAAATTGTGAGCACCAAATAATCCTAAAAAAATGCAAAGTATTATTGTTGTTTTGTAAGAACAATCCATCGGACATTTTGGGTTATATATAATGTGCTCATGCTTACCTGAAAAAAATTTTTTCTTTGCAATCTTGTTGCTTGCCGTTTCCAATTTTTCAAATATAAGGCCACAACAAGGGCAAACTTTTTCTGTTATGCCACACTTTAAATTGCATTTTGGACATTTTTTTTTGTTGTATATTTTTCGCATTTATCCTCGTTTTTATTTTATTGCTTTTTTGTGCATATGCTCAATTAAATCAACCACCTTACAAGAATATGCCCATTCATTATCATACCATGCAACCAATTTTACAAATGTTGAATTTAGCATAATGCTTGCATTAATATCAAAAACGCATGTATTTGCATTGCCAATAAAATCTGATGAAACAAGGGACTCCGTTGTGGTTGACAAAATTCCTTTTAATTCATTATTTTCTGCACGTTGTAATTCTGCAACAATTTTTTCAAAAGTTGTTGGCTTTTTTAAACGGCAGGTTAAGTCTACAACACTAACATTTAAGGTTGGAACTCTAAAACTCATTCCTGTTAATTTTCCGTCAAGTTCAGGCAAAACTTGCCCCACAGCCTTTGCCGCTCCCGTTGAACTTGGAATTATGTTTGCGCTTGCAGATCGTCCACCACGCCAATCTTTTTTTGTTGGTCCATCAACTGTCAGTTGTGTTGCCGTTGTTGAGTGTACGGTGGTCATAAGGCCTTCCAATATGCCAAATTTTTGATTAATTATTTTTGCAAGAGGTGCCAAGCAATTTGTGGTGCAACTTCCATTAGAAACTATGTTCATGTCTGAGGTATATGTGTTTTCATTAACACCAACAACAAACATTGGCATTTTTTTGCCCGGGGCAGTTACAACAACTTTTTTTGCACCCGCCTGCAAATGCAATTCACACATTTCAACAGATGTAAACTTTCCTGTTGCTTCGGCAACAAAATCTGCGTTTACTTTTTTCCATGGAATATTTTGCGGTTCTTTTTCTGCAAAAAAATTAATTTTTTTTCCATTTACAATTAAATTTTGCCCGTCACAATCTACTTTGCCTTTAAATTTACCATGCATAGAGTCATATTCAAACAAATATTTTGCATATTCACAATCCAAAAATGGATCATTAATTGCAACAACTTCAACATTTTCACGCTCAGCGCACGCTCTTAAAATTAATCTACCAATTCTGCCAAAGCCATTTATTCCAATTTTTATCTTTTCATTTTTCATTTTATCTCCTTTTTTGAATAATTATTTTTTTATAGGCTGTGCAATTTTTGACATTATATCACCAACGGCAATATGGTTTACAAGTTGCAGGGCTGATAAAAGTGCGAACAAAACAAGGCCAATTAATAAAACAATGCAAACACACACAACAAAAAATGATTTTGAAAAAATAATTAATAGTGTTATATCTGCAATAAATGCTAAGATTAAAGATGCAAAAACTGCAATTTGTTTTGTGTGCTTTACATTTGGCTTAAAAACAGAAATATTGTTATTTTCTATGCTTTGAATTTTAAAACCCTTCCAACAATTAATTTTGGTGAATGTTGCGGGATTGACAACTGATTGTAAAACATTTGTAGGACTTTTGCTAAACAACATTGCAGATATATTATTGTCATAATTTTTATAGCCTAATAACCAATTGTTAAGTTTGGAAATAATTTTTGTAAGCCAGTTTTGATTTCTTGTTGTTTGCGTTTTAAAATGAACAATTTGATTTCCCTTTTGAGCACTATCTTTTAATTGCGCAAGTTCCAAAATTTTTGTTAGGTCATATGAATTTCTTAAAATTAGCAAATTTTGCATTTTGCATTTTTTTATGGCAAAATTTAAAGCCTGATCTTCTGTTGTTTTTTTATCAAAACAAATTACGCTTAAATCTTGTGAATCTGCAATCTTTTTATAAGTTAAAACAATAATTTGGCACATGCCAAAAACATTTTCTATTTTTGATTTTAGTTTTAGAAGTTTAATATCTTTGTTAAGTAAACACACAATAACACAATATTCCATTCTTATTTTATCCTTTATATTTTAACTCATTTTTTTAACTCTGCGAGAATAAATTCCACCTTCAAAATTTGTTGTCAAAAATTCTTTAACAATTTTTATTGATTTTATTTTTCCAACAAAATTGGAACCTAAAACCAAAACATTTGCATCATTATGCTGGCGCGCCTGCACCGCCATATGCTCATTTATGCATAATGCCGCCCTTATTTTAGGGTTACGATTAGCGCAAATACTCATTCCAATGCCTGTTCCACAGATATAAATTCCAACATTATTAAGATTTTCAAGAACTTTTGCATTTCCTAATTTTACAAAATCAGGAAAATCAACTCGTTCTTTATTGTAGGCTCCAACATCAATTGTTGTTATGTTTTCTTGATTAAAAAATTTTTTTAGTTCTTCTTTTAAAAGAAAACCATTATGATCAGATGCAAGAATTATCATGTTCCCTCCATAAGTTTTATTTTAGCACAAAACCAACTTAATTATCAACATAAAATATACTATTGCAAAATTTTGTTTTAAAAAACAGCATCTATATAAGACGCTGTTTTTAATTATTAAATTTTTATTTTACTTATTTTTAAAAATTTTGTCATTTCTTCGTTTTGTTACAATAAAGTAAACTACAACGCCAACCAAAATAACTGCTGTGATTACAATAAGCACTGTTCCAATAATCTTTGTTGCATTTGTTCCTGCATTTTCTTCTGCACTAACTGTAAATGTTTTTGTTATTGATGTTGTGTGCCCGCCTGAATCAGTAAGTGAGAATGTTACTTCATAGTCACCGGCTGATGTTATGCTATATTTATCTGCAACTGAACTTACTTCAACAATTTTGTCCAAACTTATGTTTTTAACTTTAACAACAACGTCTGCTTTTGTAAGAGAAGATTTGTTATCTGTTGCAGTTAAAATTTTGTTACGGTCAATAATTAAATCTGAGCCTTTTTTATAAGAATTTTTAACAATGTCATCTGCAAGTTTAAGTGTTGGAGATTGTGTATCTCCTGATGAAATTACATGTGTGTAAGATGATTGATTTGCTGTTGCAAATTTAGCATTATCAACAAGCGTGTATGTGATTGAATAAACATCATTTTTTGTTAATGTTAAATACAACTGAGAACTTGCTGTGTTAATTTCACTAAGTTTTATTGTTCTTGAACCAAAATTGCTTGATGAAATAACAACTGTTGATTTTTCAAGGTTAATTCCTGTTTCTGCGTCTGTGCCTGAAAATGTTGGAATTGTAAGTTTGTATCCAAGTTCAACAACGCTTGGCAGTGTAATTTCTTTTGTGATTGAGTTGGATTTAAACCAATTTTTAATTTGAATTGTTGTTGGAATTTCTGTTGCTTCAAGTCCATTTGCAGTTCTAACTGGTTCATAAATGTCTTTTTCGATACTAAAATTTAAAACATTTTGCCCAATATAGTTGTAATTATTTTCATTAATTTCAATAAATTCTGAAATCTGTGGATCTGTTGGCTTTGTTTCGTCAGCAACTGTTATTACAAAAGGTCCTGCATTTACTTCTTTTACTGGGTTTGTTTGATCATTAAAAGTTGCAATGTACATTATTTTGTATGTTCCTTCTGCCATTGGCTTAAATGTTGTGTTAGAAAGTTGATAATTTGAACTTTCGCTTTCAAACATTTCAACTCTGTATGATGCTGTTATTATTCCTGGATTTGGGTTAATTAAAGTTGCAACTGGCAATGTAAGTTTTGCTCCGAGTTTAACTGATGCACCAGTGTAACCTTCTAGACCTTTAATTGCAGGTTCTGTTAATTCTGGGTTAAGTGTTACGGAAAACTTTATAAAATGCACTGCCACTTTGCCAGATGTATCTTGAACTCTATATTCTATTTCATAGTCGCCAATAAGTGAACATGTAATTTTGCCACCAACTATTTTAAGGCTTCTTTGTCCAGTTAACAATGGGGTTGCATTGTTGCATGCAACTTCTGTGCGTACGCCTTTGCTTGAAATGTTAAACGCCTTTACAGACATTTCCAAATATTGAGCGTAATCATCATCAATTGTAACTTCTGGAATTGAAATAGTTTCGCCTTGCTTAACATTTGTTGGAGCGGATTCTGCATTTGTTACAGCAGGTGTTTCGGTATCATTAATATTAATTATGCTAATTTCTTTTGTTGTGGATGTTGTTTTTTCGGAATCAACTGCCGTTACTCTGTTATTTGTTGCAGAAATTGTTATAACAATTTTTGTTGCTGTTGTTGTTGTTGGCAACTTAATTTCATATTTGCCATCTTCTTTAATTTCTAATACTTTTGGAAAATCTTTTAAAGGGGCGTCATTAAGTGTTAAAGAATATTCAACTTTTGTTTCAAGGCGTGTGTCAACAGCGTCTTTAAATTTTGGTTTGTCAAATTTAATTGTGTCGCCCAAAACAACTTCTGTTGGTATTGTTCCAACAAATTCTGCTGTTGGGGCTTCGGTCCAAACAAAATCCACGTCTACTTTAAAATCATAATATTTACTATCATTTTTTCCTGAATTATCTGTTATTTCATAATAAACACGATAATCTCCGTCTGGAAGATTGATTGCTGTAAAAAAATCTGTTTCGGAAGATGTTCCTGTTTGATTAAATACAAGATTTTTGTTTGCATTTTGGCTATCTGTGAAAACATCGTCAAGATTTGTTATTGTTTTGTTTTCTCCATTAATTTTAACAACAATATCATTAACTCCACGATATTGAATTCTGCGTTTTAAAGATTTAAAATCGGCAAATTTTATTGTGCCTTGGTCCTCCCCCCAAATTGCTGGAATAATTAAATTGCTTGCAGAAATATCAACTATTTTATTTTCTGCATTTACATGTTCGGTTGCATCAACTGCATAAGGTTCAACTGCAACTGGAACTGGGTTTTTGTTATCAGAAACTTTTACTATTAACATATCTGCATATGTTGATGTGTTCCCAAAAGCATCTTTTACAGTGTACGTGATTTCATAGTTTCCAACTTTTGATGGCTTAAATTTTGTTCCTGTAAGTTCATCTGCATTAATTGCAATTGGAGATCCATCTTTTATATACTTTACGGAAACTGTGTAATAAACTTCTATTTCTTCAACAATGTTTTTGTCACGTTTTGCCTTGCCTGTAACTGTTGGAAGTTCTTTTTCTTCACCAAGTTCCCACGCTGTTGGACGTGTTAAAAAAGCATATTCAAGCGTGTAACCTTTGTAATCTTCTACAACCGTGATTGAAAAAGTTTTGTTTTGAACCATTGTAATTCCGTTTTGTTTTGCGGTGTAAATAACCTTGTACTCGCCAAGAGCAATGTTCCCGCTTGCAAGAGAAATTAATTCTTGCGAACTTGTAAAATCAATTTTTGTGTAATCTGGCTTAACAAGTGTTGCTTTTATGTCCGCACCTATAATTTGATTTCCTTGATTGTCAACAACAGTTGGCCATGGAAGAGTGATTGGTTTTATGTTTGTTTTGTCCACTTTGCTTGGCAAAATTTGAGCCACATTTGTTGGAAATTTAAATGCGCCTGTTGCAACGCTTGCAACAAATTTTGTGTTTGCATAGTATTTTATGTCGGCATTGCCATCTTTAACAAAAGTGTATTCAACAAAATAATTTCCTGAATAACGGGCATTAACTTTTGTGTTTGCTTCCTTTAATGGTTGTTTGCCATAAATTTCATGTGACACTTCAACGATTTGTGTGTAAGTTCCATCTGCTTTAATTGTGGCAGTTGGAATTGTGTAATCATCCCCAACTGAAACAGCAGAAACACTTGCACCTATTTGAATTGTGTTGTTTATGCTTTGAGTTATTGCAAAAACTGGGCTAGTTAAGGTTGAAATTGCAGTTGCCCCCAACATTATTGCAAATGCCATCACTGCAAAAAGTTTTTTGAATTGATTTTTCTTCATTATTTGCTCCTAGTAAGTTATTTTGACTTTTATATTCTATACTATTGATACCCCTTTGTCAACTTAAAATCACATGTTTTTTGCCAAAATACAACAAAAATTTTGTTAAAAAAATTGTTTTAAATTAACTGTTTATCTATGTTCTTTTTTGTTATGCTTTTGTGCTTTGAAATATTTTGAGCAAGATATTTTCATGTATGCAAAAAAAAATTGACAATTTTTGACTTTTTTTGAACATTTTGCAATATTTATCATACAATGATATTGAACAGAAGATATAAAAGTACAAAAGACAAAAAAATACATATTTAAAAGATAAAATTTATTGGAGGTACAAATCATGAATTTCTTTGGCGGGTTTGGCAAAGGATCGTGTGGCTGTGGTGAACAACGTGAAAACCATGGCGGAGGAGAAGGTTGCGGATGCAACTGCTGCTCGCTCATTATGTTACTTCTTCTTATGTCCTGTTGCTGTGGAAACGGCGGGGGTGAAGAAGGTGGCGGAATGGGATGCGGATGTGGTTGCGGTTGCAATATGATTCTTCTCTTACTCATTCTTTCTTGCTGTGGTTGCAATATGTGCAACTAATTCTCAAAAAACAATTATTTTTGTCAACGTTTGCAAATTATGAGGGAAATATCTTTCCCTCATGCAAACAAAACTTTAATGAAATACACAAGGTAAATAAATAATACATATATATTTAAGTAAATTAAATTAAAAGGAGAATAGAGATGTCTTTTTACATTAACAACACAAATCCAAATCGTCCTGGCCCAATGTGTGGAAACCCTGTTCAAGGTATTTGTGAAAAAGTTTTAATTGAAACAACAAAAGTTTTTGACGCTTGCGTATCTCAAATAACAGAAAGCGGGCTTGCTTTAACTGCAACAAATTTTCAACCTGCCAATCCTGCACTGCCATTGACTTTTATTTCAGCAGAAAACAATCCCGCAACCCCAGCAACACTTTCTAATGTTATTATATCCAGAATTGATTGTAAGCCAAATTACGCAAATGTTACTGGAACACTTTTGATTCCTATTATAATTACATATCGTGACGCAAATGGAGTTATTGGAACCGCAACAAGTGTTATAACGCAACCTGTTAATAGTGTTTTGTTTGTTCCACAACCTTCGGTTACACCAGTTACCATAAAAGCCCTTGCTGCACTATCCAGCCAAGTTGGAACTTTTACTTCACCCAATGTTTTTGTTGTTACAATTTGTTTGGAAATCATTATTAAAGTTGTTGCAACTGTTGATATTTTGGTGCCTTCTTATGGCTATCCGCAAATTCCACCTTGTCAAGCAGGAACAACCGCAGAATGTCCTGGATTTTTTAACACACCCCTTTATCCCACTGCTGTTCAAAGATAAAATAAAAAAAAACTGCTTCAATTTTAAAAGCAGTTTTTTTATAAGCAATTAACACATTTTTTCCAAAATTTTTTCTTTGCCAATTCCACTTTCGCAACTATGTGCAATTATGTTGGCTTTGCCCAAACACATTTCATTTGCAATAATTTGGATTGCCTTGTTCAGTTGATTTCCAGAAAGTTTGTCACACTTTGTAACAACCACAGTTGTTGGGATTTGATGAATATATAAGTATTTTTGCATTAACAAATCATCTGGTGAAGGCTTGTGCCTAACATCCAACAACAAAAATACTCTTTTTAAACTTTGACTAAACGAAAAATAGTCCGCCATTAACGTTTGCCAAAGCAATTCAAAACTTTTGCCGGCAGAAGAAAAACCATATCCGGGTAAATCTACAAAACGTGCAGAACCTCCATTAAGTGAAAAATAATTTATCATTCTGGTTCTTCCCGGGCTTGAAGACGTTTTTGCCAATTTTTTTTGGTTGCACAAATTGTTAATGAGTGAACTTTTTCCAACATTACTTTTGCCAACAAATGCGTATTCGGGAACGTTGTCCCTAATTACCTTGTCTGCACTTACAACACTTGTTAAATAATCCGCATTGTTAATTTTCATTTATTTTCCTTACATTAAAGACTATCACATTTTACATTTTTATTCAACAAAAAAACGCAAGGTTTATTTGCGTTTTTTAATTATAAAAAATAATTTTAAATTACTTCTTTTGTTTTTTTTGCGTTTGTTTCTTTTTTCACAATAATTGGAGATTGACCTGTAAGAACAAAGTTTTCATTTATTTTGATTGAATATATATCACGGTCTGTTGGAGTGTTGTACATTAAACCTAACATATTTTCCTCCAAAATTGTCCTTAATCCTCTTGCACCTGTTTTTAACGCAATTGCTTTTTTTGCAACAGCCTCCAATGCTTCGGGTTCAAAATCTAGCGCAATATCTTCCATTTTAAACATCTGTTTATATTGCTTAACAATAGCGTTTTTTGGTTCTGTTAAAATTTTAACAAGTGCCTCTTTGCTTAAATCTTCCAAACTTACAACAAGAGGTAATCGCCCTACAAACTCTGGAATTAATCCATATTTAATAAAATCTTGCGGTTGAATGTCCTTAATTGCCTCTGCGTTTGCAAGTTTTTCGTTTGAGTTGAATCCCATGCTATTTTGATTTTTTCTTGCACTTACAATTTTATCAAGGCCAACAAATGCACCTCCACAAATAAACAAAATGTTTGTTGTGTCAATTTGTATCATTTCTTGATGAGGGTGCTTTCGTCCACCTTGTGGTGGAACACTGGCAATTGTGCTTTCAATAATTTTTAAAAGCGCTTGTTGCACGCCCTCTCCACTTACATCACGTGTAATTGAAACATTTTGAGTTTTTCTGGCAATTTTGTCTATTTCATCAATATAAATTATTCCACGTTCGGCCTTTTTAATATCCATATCAGCATTTTGAATTAACTTTAAAAGAATATTTTCAACATCATCTCCAACATAACCCGCTTCTGTTAAGGTTGTTGCATCGGCTGACGCAAATGGCACTTGCAAAATTTTTGCAAGCGTTTTTGCAAGCAATGTTTTTCCACACCCTGTTGGTCCAACCATCAAAATATTACTTTTTTCAAGTTCAACAAAATCTTTTGCTTTTTTTCCACAACCCAAATTATAATTAATTCGCTTATAATGATTATAAACTGCAACAGATAAAACTTTTTTTGCGTTATCTTGTCCAATTATATATTCATCCAAAAGCGCTTTAAGTTCTCGTGGGGTTGGAAGTTCAATTGTGGGTTGTTTTGAGCCAAGTTCAGGTTCTTCTTTCATAATTTCTTTGCAAATTTCCACACACTCATCACAAATATAACTAGAACCATCTGGGCTAGAAACCATTCTTCTTGCACCAGATTGGTGCCTTCCGCAAAACGAGCAAGCAATTCCTTTCATTTATTCTCCTTAGCCTTATTTATATTTCGGGATGTAAAAATTTTGTCAATAATTCCATATTGTTTTGCCTCATCGGCTGACATATAAAAATCTCTGTCTGTATCTTTTTCAATTTTTTCTAAGGGCTGAGATGTTTGCTCGCTTAAAATCTTGTTTATTTTTTGTTTTGTTTTTTGAATATGTTTTGCCTGAATTTCAATATCACTTGCCTGCCCCTGAGTTCCACCAAGTGGTTGATGAATCATGATTTCGCTGTTTGGAAGAGCAAAACGCTTTCCTTTTACACCACTTCCTAACAAAAATGCACCCATGCTTGCCGCAATCCCCACGCAAATTGTGGAAACATCACAACGAATGTAATTCATTGTATCGTAAATTGCAAGTCCAGCAGACACACTTCCACCCGGGCTGTTTATGTAAAGGAAAATATCCTTTTCTGGATCTTTTCCTTCAAGATAAATAAGTTCTGCAACAATTGTGTTTGCTATTTGGTCATTAATTTCACCCGTTAAAAAAATAATTCTGTCTTCTAGTAAACGAGAATAAATATCATATGATCGCTCGCCTGTACTGGTTTGGTCAACCACCATTGGTATTAACATATTTCATCTCCTTTAATATTATTGTTTTGAACACGCCTTCTTATTCTGCAAAATTTGTCAGTTTAACGCATTGTTCAATTTACTAAACAAATTTATTGTATTTTTTTAAAATTCCAAGCAATTTTGACATTAAAATATCATTTTCTAAATATGCAATTTGACGTTCTCCCAAACTGTTTTTGTGTTCTTCAAGAGTTTTTCCATATTTTTTTGCCATTTCTTCAATTTTGCTATTTAATTCTGTTTCAGTTACTTTAACGTTTTCAACTTCAATAAGTTTTTCCAAAACCAATCTTGCTTTAACCGCTTCTTTTGCATCTTTTTGTCGTGATTTTTTAAGTTCTTCTTCGGTCTGCTTTGTAATTTCCAAATACTTTTCCATGTTTAAGCCTTGCATTGATAAGCGCGTAGAAAAATCTTTTATAAACATATCTAATTGTTTTTCAACAAGCACGCTTGGAACATCTGTTTTTGATGCTTTTACAATTGCTTCAATTAAATTATCCTCATTTTCTCTTTCTAATTTTTTCGCCAAGTTTTGTTCCATTTTTGTTTTTAAGTCAATTTTAAGTGCATCCAAGGTTTCAAATTCACTGGCATCAGACGCAAATGCATCATTAAGCGCTGGTAATATTTTTTCTTCAACTTTGTTAAGTGTAACTTCAAACACAACCGATTTTCCAGCCAAGTTTTCTGCATTATAATCTTCTGGAAACGTTACACAAACATCTTTGCTTTCACCAGTTTTCATGCCAACAACTTGATCCTCAAAATTGTCCACAAACGAATGTGAACCAAGTGTTAAGCGATAATCTTTTGCAGTGCCTCCATCAAATGCAACGCCTTCATATTTTCCGCAAAAATCTATTGTTGCAATATCTCCATTTTTTGCTGAATCTTTTGATTCTACATATCTTGCATGACGCTCCCTCATTTGTTCAAGTTCATTATCAAAATCTTCTTGCTTAACAATTTCTGTTACTGTTTTAATTTCAAGGTTTTTGTATGCACCAAGTTCAACTTCGGGCATAGTTTCAACTTCGGCAATCATTACAAGCCCATTATCGTCAAAACTTTTAATAGATATTTTGGGTTCATCAATTGGTTCAAAGCCCTTTTCATTTTGAAGTGCTAAAACATAACCTTGATTAAAAGCAAGGTCCATTGCATCATCATAAAATATGTTTGGCCCATAATTTTGCTCAATTGTTTTACGTGGAGCCTTTCCTTTACGAAAACCTTGCACGTTAAATTTATTTTTGTTTTGTTCATAAGCGGTGTCAACAAATTCTTCCCATTCCTTTTTGCTATACGTTATTGTGAGTTTTGCCTTGTGGTCTTTAATTTCAATTTCGTTCATTTTTTCTCCTTATTTTTGTTTTGTAAATTTTATTATATCACATATTTTAATTCATTTCAAATTGTTAATGATAAATTATCAAAATTTTTAATTTTATCTTAATATAATTAACACAGTAATCACAGTTACACAAATTGCATAAATTATTGACAGAATGGGTTTGCGCATTGTTGCAACAAAATTGTAAGCCACCAAACACACAACTGCATATGCTATGCTTTCGCCAATAATTCTTATTATGTTTGAAACATTTTCATTATTAGAAATAATCATTTGTAAAACAAGTGCACATGCAACAGATACAACTGCCACAAACGCACATACAGAAACAAATTTTCTAAATTTTGCTTCGTTCATACTTTCTCCTTATTTTTTAAAAGTTTATTATATTTATTATGTTAACATAATTTTATTTGTTAAGCAAAATGATTTTACATATAATCTTTTAATTTTTTACTATCCAAATGTTTAAGTGCTTTTGCAAAATATTCTGGCAAGCCAACCTTAAAACTCATTACTTCACCAGTTCTGGGGTGTGAAAGTTCAAGTTTATAAGCATGTAAAAGTTGTCCTAAACTTACAAACTCCTTGTTTTTTGTGCCATAAACTTCATCACAAGCAACTGGATGATGTATAAAAGAAGCATGCACCCTAATTTGATGAGTTCTTCCCGTTTGCAATTGAAACTCAACAAACGAAAATCTCCCAAAACGCTCCAAAACTTTGTAACTTGTTTTTGCCAACTTTCCTTGATTTGAAACCGCCATTTTTTTACGGTCTTTTGGACTCCTTGCAATATAAGTTTCAATTTGCCCGCAATCATTTTCAATGTTTCCACACACTATTGCCAAATAATATCGTTTGCAAGTTTTTTCTGCAATTTGTTTTGCAAGTTTTGCATGTGCAAAATCATTTTTTGCAACCACCAAAAGCCCCGAGGTGTTTTTGTCTAATCTATGAACAATTCCCGGCCTTAAATTACTTCCACCAGAACTTAATGTGTCCAACTTGTATAACAACGCATTAACAAGTGTTTTGTTCGGGTTTCCAACTGCTGGATGAACCACCATTCCTTGCGGTTTGTTAACAATGGCAAAATCATCACACTCAAACACAATTTCAATTGGAATATTTTCTGCTGTGCAACTTGAAATTTGTGAAACAAATTCAATTTCAATGCGATCATCTTTTTTTAACATTGCGCCCGCTTTTTTAGCGTGGACATTATTAATTAAAACATGTTTATAATCTATTGCGTTTTTGATTGCAGAACGGGTATGTTCTGGCATACACTCAGCCAAAAAAACATCCAATCTTTTTGGGTCTTGATTAAACTCAAAATTAAATTTCATTTTTTTGCATCTCTTTTTTTACATAATTTGTGTTTGCTTTTTGAATTTTTTTTAAAAGGTAAATTATTATCAGATTTTTCATTTTTATTTAAATCTGTTTTATCGTTAATAAATGTTTCCTCAAAATTTGTTTTGTTTTTATTTAATAATTCTTTTTTATCAATTTCCATTGTTTTTGTCATATCAATAATTATGTAAATAAGCATTAAAACAACGCCAACAGTGATTGCAATATCTGCCACGTTAAAAATTGGAAAGACCATAAAATCTGTTTTAATAAAATCTCTAACATACCCTAAAAAAATTCTGTCTAATAAATTTCCAACAGCACCAGCAAAAACAAAAGAAACTGCAAAAGAATAAAGCATATTTTTCATTTTAAAAAAATAATCAAAAATGCAAACACCAATTAAAAACAAAGAACTTAAAATAATTAAAAACCAAGTTTTTCCGGCAAATAAACCCCAAGATGCCCCATAATTATGAGTGCTGTCAAAACTAAAAACATTTTCAATAACTTGGCAAAAAACACCATCGGTTAATTGTTTTGAAACTAAATCAATTGCAACAACCAAAAACAGCACAATAAATACAATTAACAAATGTTTGTTTACTTTTTTTTTCATATTCACCCTATTGTATATGATATGTTGGCGAATTGTCAAATGTATTAACATTTAACAAATAAAAAGTATGCTTGCAAGATTTTTTTTAATTTGATATAATAAAAAAAGTTGAGGTGAAATGTGGGACTTTTTGATTCAATTATGCGAGGGCTTGGTTTTGAAAGTGATACTTCCCAAAAAAAAGAAAAAACAAAAAAACAAAAAACAAACAAACCAAAAGCCGGTGGAACTGTTTTTAATTTGTCCAGCACAGAAGAACAAACAAAAACAAACAATGGTGGGATAATTATTCAAAGCCCCAAAAGTCAGGAAGAAATTCAAGAAGTTATTTCTTGCATAATTTCACAAAAACAAGTAATTGTAAATTTGTCTGGATTTAATGCAACAGACAGAATTCGTTCCTTAGATTTTATTTCAGGCGCGTGTTTTGCAATTGGTGCAAATATAGAATTACTTGAAGCAAATTTATATTTAATAAATAAATAGTTAACAAACAATAAACAAACATTTAAAAGCAAACAAAACAACATGTTTGTTTTTTTTATTATTTATATAAATGTTTTTACAACAAATAAAATTTAATAATTTTAAATATAAGATATATTAAAATGTTCAAAAAAATCTTTATAAAATAATTTGATTAATTTTATAAAATAGTTTAGCCAAATTAATAATAAAATGATTATTTATTAGTAAAATTAAATATATTTTATTTGTTTAAATTAATAATCTTTTAGGTTTTATTTTATTTGTCATTTTTTAATTAGCAATTCATTTGATATTAGTATATTTTTATTTTAATTTTATTTTAATATAATTTTTAGCAGTATACTTGT
>JAVVRP010000013.1:0-17032 GCA_036654655.1 Clostridia bacterium | reverse complement strand
TTTTGTTTTTTGTTTGTTTAAATTATTTAATTTAATTGTTTAATTTAATTTTTATTAATTAATTTTGTTTAATTTTAATTAATTAATTTATTTAATTATTTTTATTTAATTTTAATTGATTAATTTATTTATTTTTATTTAATTAATTTTATTTAATTTTACTTATTTAATTTTATTTAATTTTACTTATTTAATTTTATTTATTTAATTTTAATTAATTTTATTTATTCAGATTTCCTTTTGTTCTTCTTGCTCTTGGGGTTGAGATAAACTTCTGGCGAGTTCATCTGGGTCAAAACTTGGAGGAGGGGTTGCAAGTGTTGCTGTTGCAGGTTTTAATTTTGGAAGTTTTTGGTTGATATCAAAAAATGTAACAAGTTCTCCAACCCAACGAACCTTAACGCTTCCAGTTTCCCCATTTCTGTGTTTTGCCAAAATAATTTCACGCATGTCGGGGTCGTCTTCCGTGACAACATCGTTATACATGCTTGGGTCATGAATGAACATAACAATATCTGCATCTTGCTCCACCGCACCGCTATCTCTTAAATCTGAAAGTTGTGGTTTGTGATCTTTTCTTTTTGTAACATCACGAGATAATTGTGAAAGCAAAATTATTGGAATGTCTAGTTCTCTTGCAGCAAGTTTCATTGTTCTTGTTATTTCCGAAATTTCTGCATTTCGGTTATCGGCTTGCTTTTTTGAAGAACTCATAAGTTGAAGATAATCAATTACAACAAGATCAAGGCCTTGCTCTCTTTTAAGCCTTCTGCATTTTGAAATAATATCCATGGGTTGGCTGGAACCTGAATCGTCTACAAAAACATTTGCCTCACTAAGTTTTTTGCTTGCCGCCCAAATACTTTTCCACTCGTCCATTTCTAGTTTGCCTTTAAGGGCCTTGCCCATGCTAACGCATCCAATTGAGCAAACTGAACGTTGAGCAATTTGAATTTTTGCCATTTCCAAAGAAAATATTGCGCACTTTTTTTTGTTGTTTAACGCGCAATAATTTACAATTTGCATTGCAAAAGATGTTTTTCCAACGCCAGGCCTTGCCGCAATTAAAACAAGATCCGAATTTTGCAAACCATTTGTTATGTTATCCAAATCTTTAAGTCCTGTTAAAATCCCTTTTGCAACACCGCCATTTTTTGCAATTTTATCAAACATTTCTATTGCCTGATTAACAGAAATTCCAATATGTTCCAAACTGCTTGTTTCTTCTTTTTTTGCAAGATCAAATATTTTTTTTTCGGCATAGTCTAACGCCATTTCTCCGCTTTCACCATCAAAAGATTTTTCAATAATATCCTGCCCTGCGGAAATCAACGAACGAAGCATGCCATGTTTTTTTACAATTTCCATGTAATGCGCAAAATTTCCGGAAGAAGGAACAACGTTTGTTAAATGGGCAATATATTCAACACCTCCCACATTATCAAGAAGCCCCACGCCTTCTAGGCTTTCTGTTAACGTAACAAAATCTATGGGTTTGTTGCCATGATAAAGTTTTTCCATCTGATCAAAGATATTGCGATGTGCATCAATGTAAAAATCTGACGATTTTACACCGGCCATAACGGCAAGTGGCGCGTCTTGATCTATTAACAAACATCCCAAAAGTGCTTGTTCTGCTTCCACACTATGTGGCATTATTTTTGCAACAGCCATTTTTTCCTCCTATAACTTTATTTTTTTATAAATGGGTTATCATTTGACTTTGGATTATCTTTTAATTTTCTTTTTTTGTTTAAATGAATTGACTCTCCAATCAAACAAACCAATCCACCAAAAACAACATTCAAAAAAATTATTAACCACATTTTAACACCCAATTTGCCAAAAAAATAAGAACTTATTGCAAAAATTGGGATGATTATTAACAAATATATCCCAAGGCGTTTTAAAAATTGCTTGTATTCAAACATGCTTCGCATTATATCATATTAAGCAAAAACTTTCAAGTAAAATGTAAAAGCATTATATTATATAAAATCAAATACTTGAAATTTTGGCAAATTTAATTGGGTCTAGTGACGAGCCTCCAACAAGAACGCCCGAACATGCTTTTGCCGAAATAAAAAACTTTATATTGCTTTCGTTAATACTTCCGCCGTAAATAAGCGATGGATTAACCGTTGTGGAAAACGATGAATGAACAATTTGAGTTATGTGTTGCAGGGCAAGTTCCACTTGTTTTGTTGTTGGGGTCTCACCCGTTCCAATTGCCCAAACTGGTTCATAAGCAATAACAATGTTTTTTAACTCGTTTTCAAAAAGCCCCTGCAAACATTCTTCAATTTGTTTTTTAAGAACCACCTTGGTTTTGTTTGCATCACGTTCAATTTTTGTTTCACCAACGCAAACAACTGAAATAATGTTAACTTGCATAAGTCTTTTTATTTTTTTGTTGATAATGGCGTTGTTTTCGCCAAACAATTTTCTGCGTTCGCTATGCCCAACAATGCAAAACTTTACTCCGCTTTCTGCAAGCATTTTGGAGGAAATTTCCCCCGTGAAAGAGCCACTGTCTTCCGCACTTACATTTTGCGCTCCAACCAAAATGTTTGAATTTTTGCAGAGTTCGTTTGCAATGTTTAAGTTTGTGTAAGGAAAAGCAATGCCAATTTTTGACTTTGCGGTTTTTGTTTTATCAATTAAAATTTTTAAGTAATTTTGTGTTTCACTTGGTGTTTGATTCATTTTTATATTTCCAAAAAATAATTTTTGCATGTATCTCCTTTTATAATTTTTTATTCCATATCTTCAATAACTTCAACACCTGGCAAAAGTTCGCCTTCCAAAAGTTTTAGGCTTGCCCCGCCACCCGTTGAAATATGATACACCTTATTTTCATGGCCAAGTTTTTTAATCGCAGCAATGCTGTCACCGCCTCCAACAATGCTTTTTGCCTTGCTTTTTGCAACTGCTTTTGCAATTTTTTGCGTTCCCACTTCAAAATTTTGGAATTCAAAAACCCCCATCGGTCCGTTCCACAGCAAAGTTTTTGCATTTTTAATGTATTTTTTAAAAATTCTTATGGTTTTTGGTCCAATATCCATTGCCTGCATATCATCTGGAATATTTTGTCCGTCAACATTAATTGCTGGGCTGTTTGGGCTAAAAATTGTTGCACACTTATGGTCTACTGGAAGAATAATGTCAACGCCACTTCGTTCTGCTTCATTAAGCAACTGCCTTGCAAGTTCAATTTTCTCCTCTTCCACAAGTGACTTTCCCACTTCTGCGCCAAGCGCTTTTAAAAAGGTGTATGCCATTCCGCCACCAATTAAAATTACGTCTGCCTTTTTAAGCAAATTCATAACAACGTAAATTTTATCACTTACTTTTGCACCACCAATGATAACAACAAACGGACGCTCTGGGTTTTCAACAACGTTTAATATTGTGTTAAGTTCTTTGCCCATTAAAAATCCAACAGCATTTGGCAAATACTTTGCCACGCCACAAATTGATGCGTGGCGCCTGTGTGCTGTGCCAAAAGCATCATCAACATATATGTCCGCAAGTGCTGCAAGTTTTTTTGAAAAAGTTATTTCATTTTTTTCTTCACCAGCATTAAAACGTAAATTCTCTAAAATAAGAATTTCACCAGATTTAAGGACAGACGCTTTGCGTTCTGCCTCTGGCCCAACAGTTTCTTTGCTAAAATATATTTTATTTAAAACAAGTTCCGCCAATCGTTTTGCAACAGGAAGCAAAGAATATTTTAAGTTACGTTCACCTTCTGGCCTTCCTAAATGCGAGCAGATTATAAGTTTTGCTCCATTTGCAAGCAAATACTTTATTGTTGGAAGAGATGCTACAATTCGGGTGTCATCAGTAATTTTTCCTTCTTCGTTCATGGGGACATTAAAATCAACTCTTAACAGCACCTTTTTGCCACGTACATCAAGTTGTTCAATTGTTTTTTTCATAATTTCTCCAATTTCATTTTAACACGTTGCAACTTTTTTTAAAAACATTTTTTGGCAGTTTTTATTTAATTTTTAATCAAAAAAATTGTTAATTACATTTTCTACATCAAATTTTGTTAAAACCTGCTGAATCTGCATTTTGTTGGCACTGGATTGACCCTTTGCGTACCATAACAAATGCTTTCTAAATTCCATAACCACGTTTTGCTCATTGTTATTTTTAAGCAAAATTTCAAAATGTTTTTTTATTGTTTGTTTAACATTTTTTTGATACGTTATGTTTTGAATTTGCGAAAAAATCCAAGGGTTTCCACATGCTCCACGGCCAATCATAACTGCATCAACACCTGTTAACAGCATTTTTTTGTAAGAACTTTCATTAATAATATTTCCATTTCCCACAACTGGAATTTTTAAACATGCTTTAACTTTTGCAATGGAATCATAATCCACTTCTCCACCAAACATTTGTGTTTTTGTTCTGCCATGAACTGTTAGCATACTCACGCCACTTTCCTCACAAATTTTTGCAATTTCTAAAACATTATTTTTTTCATATCCAAGCCTGATTTTGGCGGTTATTAATTTATTGGTAGACTTAACACATTTGTTAATTATTTCTGAAACAAGTTTAGGATTTTGTAATACAAAACTGCCTTGTTTGTTTTTTACAATTTTGGGCGCTGGACACCCAAAATTTAAATCTATTATGTCAAACTTTTCAAGTTGTTGGCTTTTTATTGCTTCAACAAATTTTTCGGGTACATTTCCAAAAAGTTGCGCACATTTAATTTGTTCAAACTCGGTTGTTTTTAACAATTTTTGAGTTACATTTGGGGCTCGTAAAAGCCCTTCTGCGCTTATCATTTCACAAAAAGTAAGCCCTGCACCAAAGTCTGTGCACACTGCCCTAAACCCAGCATCACTTACTCCTGCCATCGGCGCTAAAAAAACATTTGATGTGGTTGTATGATTTCCTATTTTCACAAACCTATTTTATATCTTTTGCAGAGCACTTGTCAACTTTTGCGCCACCAAACGCCAAAACCTTAAAACCAAAAATAAAAGCAAAGTAAAGAGCAACACCAAAAATAACTAACAAGCAAGACTGTAAAATTAACGGAAAGCCTTGTGTTATTCTACTTAATAAATAAATAAAAATTCCCATGGCAAGAGAAAAAACAAGTGGCAAAATGCTTTTATTTATGGGCATATTAAACTCGCCATGTTTTTTTGTTTGCCACAGTGCTAAAACTGCACCAATGGCAAAACCAAACGTGTTTGAAATTGCAACTCCCAATATTCCAACCTGCGGAATTTGAACCAATATTATCATTAATGAAATGTTAAAAATTGCTGTGATAAAACTAATTACAAGGCAAGTGACGCCACGCGCCATGGCCTGCAAAGCAGAAATACAAATTTGAAATATTGCAATAAAAACAATGCCTATTGAAGAAATTTTTAAAAGTGAAATTGCAATTTCCAAACTTTCACCTGTTAAAAAGGGATATAATAAGGCTAAAATTTGTTTGCTTAAAACAAAAAATCCTACTGTGCAAGGAAGTGCAAAAAGCCAAACAAAAAACAACATGCTAGACAATGATTTTTTATGATTTTTTTGCAAACTTAGCAAATAGGAATAATTTGGCAAAAAAGCAACTCCAAGGCTTAAAGATATTGTTGCCGGAAAATTTATAAGCGGTGCCACCATACCTGATTGAACACCATACAGTGAAACTGCGATTTGCGTATTGGTGTAAGAACTTAATAAATTAACCACCAAAAAACTTGAAATTAAACTTACAAACGGAAAAACAATTGCGGAAAAAGAAAGAGGAATTGCATCTTTAAATAACCTAAACTGTGTCAAATTATTATTTAAATGCGCTGTTTTAATTTGCAAACTTTTACGTTTGATACTTAAAGCACAAAAAAGTATTGCAACAAAAGAAATAATTTCTGCAACAGAAACTCCAAGGCATGCACCAAAAATTGCATATTCAATGCCTTTTTTAGCAAATAAAAAAGCAAACAATAATCCAAAACAAAGTTTTGCTATTTGTTCGGTTATGGAACTTATTGCCGATGGAATCATGTTTTCTTTTCCTTCAAAATATCCTTTAATTGGGGCTGTGATTGATGCAAAAACAAGGGCAATTGAAAGGCAAGCAATCCCTAACCTTCCATTAGGATTGCCTTGAATTGCACAAATTTGATTGTTTAAAAATATAAAACATAAGGAGAACAAAATTGATGTTACAAAACAAAATGCTATTGCATTAAATAAGTCTTTTTTTTGTCCGCCCGTGTTTGTTGCCCGCTTTTGAGCAACAACTCTTGCAAGCGAAACTTGAACTCCTCCACAAACAAAAACAAGAGCGAACGCAAATATTGGATACACCATTTGATATCCGCCCATGCCTTGTGGCCCTAACAAATTGGAAAGTGGAATGCGATATACTGCACCAATAATTTTTGATATAAAACCAGCAACAACAACAATTATGCTGGATTTTACAAGTTTGTTTTTCATAAGTTTAGTTTGCTGTTTTTTTTGCAAACTATGCCAGTTTAATTTATTTATATTGTTTAATGGGTATTTACAAATTTTAAGGTTTGTGATACACTACGTAAAACTTTTGGAGGTGAACTAAAATGGAAGAAAAATATGATTTTTTAATTAATATTCCTGCAACAAAAAATACTGTAACCGACGAAATTATGCAAGAAAAGATGGCGGTTTTTAATGATTTGATTATAACTTATTTTGCCGCATGTTCATTTAACAAAACTTATGATGAATTTTGCGGAATAAGCCGATATGAAGACAGAATTGAAGCGCTTACACCAAAAAAGCGTGCCGAATTTGAAGCCTGCAAAAAAATAATTGACGATGCACAACCAATTCATAGATTTCCAAATCAAAAAAAATTATTGGATTTTTTGGCTGTAACAGCATCAAGACGTGCTTTAATTCGTATATCTGCTGCGGACTTTAAAAATAAAAACATTCTTTATGATGTTAATTGGGTTAATTTGTTTTCTAATATATTTGCCGACCCTGCAAAATCAAATTACAATTTTGACAGAACAGCAAGAAACTGGGAGCCCTTAATTTGCACCGTTGTTTTGCTTTTGTAAAATGTGTTTGTTTTAAAAAAAAATCACCTTTAAATAATAAAGGTGATTTTTTTGTTTAATAAGTAAATTCTTCAAATTTGGTTGCCTGAAAAAAATTTTTATTATTTTTTTTATCAATAAGATTTTGTGCTTCATTTATATTGTTAGCGTTAACTATTCCATCTATTGTTGAAAATTTATTTTTATATTCTTTTTCAAACAAATTTATTGAAGAGTCTTTTACTGTGCTTGCATTTTTTTTATCAACTTTTTGTGCGGGGATATCTTGCGTTTTTGCATAAACTTTTACCGGCGCCTTTTCTTCATTTGGCTTGCCTTTTAAAGCATCAACAATTTTTTCTTTTTTTTCTTCTTTTTTTTCTTCTTTTTTGCCAGATTTTAGCCAATCACCACCACCTGGGTTGTTTGGTTTTTCCACATATGGCTTTTCAGCAGATTTTACCGCCTTTTCTTTTTTAACTTCCACACTTGCAGGCAAAATTGGAATAATAGACTTTTGTGGGTTAAAATTTTTTACTTTTGGATTTTCCAACTTAATTTGATTTAATGTTTTTTTCTCTTCGTCATTAAAAGTTGAATTTTTATTTTCTGTTAATAATTTAATTAAAATGTCTTTTAATATCACGTTTTTATTTTTTACTTCTTTAAAAATACCAATATTTTGCTGTATTTCATTTTTAAAATTAAGCAAAAAATTTTTGCCATTTTTTGATGTTTTAAAAAAATTTAAATATTTTTGAACAAAACTTTTGCATTCTTTTTCATTTTCATTTAAAAATGCTTGCCATTCTTGTTTGCTTGTTTTTTTAAGCAAAAACACCTTTGAACAACTTTGTAAGTTTATCACAGAATTTTTTTTACTTAAATCTAATAAATCAGAGTCCTCACCGCTTATAATATTAAATGCGTCTTTTACTTTTTCCAAAAAATTATTATCGTCTTTATCTCTATATCCAGCCACAAAAGATTTTTGTTGTTTAATATTTTTTCCAAAATAATTAATTTTTTCCAAAATATAAAGTGAAGCAATTTTATCAAGTCCAACATTTTGTATTTCCAAAACAAAATCTAGTTCAAAACTTCCTACACATGAATATATTCTATCAATTTTGTCCATAGATCCTAACAATATTTTTTGGCTTAGTGCAAGTTCTGTTAAAAGTTGTTCGTTTATTTCATATTTGCCTGTTTCTGTCCAACTTCCTAACATAACATTTTCTGTTAAACGCTCTTCAAGTTGCCCCATCAATAAAGCAATGTCCGCTTTGTTGTTGAACACTTCTCCGTCCAATGGATTTACAAAATTAACAGTTTTTTCTTCCATTGCTTTAATTATATCATTTTTTGTTAAAAAATTGCAATAACAATAAATTTTTTGTTTCAGTTTGCAAGTGTTTATATTTATGTGTTATACTACAATCATGAATAGAAAAATTGATTTACCTGTTGAACTTGTTTTATTGGGAGAAACACTTTTACATCATGCCGAACTTTTTGTTGTTGGCGGATTTGTTAGAGATTCTTTGCTTGAAAAAAAAAACACCGACATTGACATTTGCTCAAAACTTACCCCTTCTGAACTTTTTTCCATTTTAAAAAATACTCAGTTTGAAGTGATAGACAAAAATTCTAAATTGGGTTGCGTTGTTGTTAAAGTTGGAAAATATGCATTTGAGCACACCACATTCAGAAAAGAAATATATTTTTCAAACGGAACACATTTGCCCGAAGCGATTGAGTTTTGCACGGACATAAGAGAAGATGCAAAACGTAGAGATTTTACCATTAACGCAATTTATTACAACGTTTTAAGCAATGAAATGATTGATATATATAGTGGACTTGGAGATTTAAAACGCAATGTTGTAAGAACAATTGAAACGCCGTCCTATGTTTTTCAGCACGATGGTTTAAGAATTTTAAGATTTGCCCGAATTGTTGCACAAACTGGTTTTAAAGCAGATTTTGTTTCTTTTACGCAAGCAAAAAAAATGGCTTATCGCTTGACAGACATTTCTGGAAAACGTAAATTTCAGGAACTTCAAAAAATATTGGAACTTTCACTTAATAATGAAAATAAAAAAAGCAATTCTTATTTAGTTGGACTTAAAATGTTAAATTGTTTTAAAGTTTGGCCCACATTTTATATTCCTGTTTCCCACATAAAATTTAAAATGACAAAACGTGTTGAGCCATCACAAAAACTTCTTGGATTTTTGATTGACGTTATTGATTGTGTAAATCCCGATTGTGTGGAATATTATTTAAAGCAACTTTTAGGTAATAAAGGATTTATGCTTAAAGAAAAAGAAATTGACCGCCTTAATATGCTTGTTTGTGGATATTTTGACGCTTTAAATAAAAAAAGAAATAAAGATTATTTTATAAAATACTGTGAATATTATCCTGAAATTGCAAAAATTTTAAAAAAACGAAGCAATTTGCTGTTTGACAAATATAACTTTTTTTGGGAGTATGCAATTGCACACAAACTTCCGCTAACAATAAAAGATCTTAAAATTACAAGTTTGGATTTAAAAAAACACTTTCCAAAAATTCCAGAAAAAAAATATCAAAAAATTATGAAAAAACTTTTAAATCAAGTGTTTGAAGGTGAAATAATTAATTCGCAAGAAAAATTACTTATGGAGGTTAGGGATGCTTTTAACAATGGAGATTATTAATCTTGTTTTCTCTGGCATTGTTGTTATACTTCTTTTAATTTTTTTACTTAAAAAAAACAAAACGAAAAGTTTTGACAAAATAGTTGACATAAAGGGAGATATCGCAAATTTACAAAATCAATATTTACAACTTTCTCAATTAACACTTTCTGCAATAAAAGATTACAACAACGGTGTAATAAACATGCTTTCTCAAAGCACCTCGCTTCAAAATCAACAACTTGCAGAAGTTCAATCACGGCTAGAAGCCGTTTCAAACAATTCTGTTTTAGGGTTAAAACGCGCCACCGAAGTTTTGGAGGTTGGCCTAAAAGAAATGGCAAAAGGCAACGAAACAAAACTTGAACAAATGCGCGAAACGGTTGCCGAAAAATTGGAAGGAAGTTTGGAAAAACGTTTGTCTGAAAGTTTTAACGTGATTAATGTAAGATTACAATCAGTGTACGAAGGGCTGGGCGAAATGAAACAACTTGCAACTGGTGTTGGTGATCTTAAACGTGTGCTAACAAATGTTAAAACACGCGGAGTTTGGGGAGAAGTTTCCTTAAACAGTTTGCTTGAACAAATGCTTGCTCCAAATCAATATGCAACACAAGTGGAAATTCACCCCGGCGAACGCGTGGATTTTGTTGTTTACATGCCGGGAAAAGATGACAAAAATGTTATGCTCTCCATAGATGCCAAATTCCCTATGGAAGATTATTCTCGCCTTTGTGACGCTTTTGAGCGTGGGGATACAAGCCTAATTGAAACTTGCGGAAAAGCACTTGAAAAACGCATTAAAGATGAAGCAAAATCCATTAAGGAAAAATATATTTCTCCGCCAGAAACAATGGATTTTGCCATTATGTATCTTGCAACCGAAGGATTGTATGCCGAAATTCAAAAACGCCCAGGACTTGCAGAAAATTTGCAACAGCAAAACAAAATTATGGTTTGCGGGCCAAGCACACTTTCGGCATTTTTGTCAAGTTTGCAAATGGGTTTTAAAACGCTTGCCATTGAAAAACGATCTTCCGAAATTTGGTTTTTGCTTGGCACGTTTAAACAAGAATTTTCTAAATTTGTAGATTTGCTAACAAAAACACAAAAAAAACTTGGGGAAGCGTCAAGTTCAATAGAAAGTGCAACAAAAAAATCTATCACAATTCAAAAAAAGTTAAAAAATGTTGTGCTTGACGAAGGCAAAATTGAAGTTGATAATAATTGCTCATCGCTTGAAGATGAAGATCAATAAAAATATTAAATTTTGAGGTAAAAATGATTGAATTAAGTTTTGGAACAAGTGGAATACGGGCAATTTCTTCAACAAATAAAAATAATATGAATGAAAAAACAATTGAGGTTCTTGCACATGCTACTTCTGTTTTTCAAAAGCAAGGCAAAGTTATTGTGGGTTATGACACAAGGCAGTTTAGCAAAATTTACGCACAAATTTTTTGTGAAGTACTTTGCAAAAATAATATTAAAACAAAAATGTTTCCAACATACTCTCCCACACCACTGCTTGTGTTTTGTGTAACAAATTGCAATTTTGACCTTGGCATAATGATAACGGCTTCTCATAATCCCGCACAATATAACGGAATAAAATTTTATAACAAAAATGGAACTTTGCTTTGTGACAAAAATGGAGAAAAAATATCCGACATATATGCAAAACTTGCAAAACTGGTTAAAGATGAACCCGAAATAATTAAAAGCAAAACAAACAAACAAAACGCAAAAAACTTTTATTTTGCCAACTTTAAAAAAATTAAAAATGAATTTTTATCACTTGCAAAAAGTTGTAAAATTAAAAAATATGATAATAAATTATTAATTGCCTACACTCCATTAAATGGGACTGGATATGATTATGTAAAAAATGTTTTACAAGATGATGGGAACACAGTTTTTATTCCTCAAATTCAATCAAATCCCGATTATACATTTGCATCATGCCCTTCTCCAAATCCAGAAAATGAACAATCATGGGAAAAAGTTTTGCAAATTGCTCAATTAAACAATTGTGAACTTGTCCTTGCAACAGACCCCGATGCAGACCGATTGGGATCAAAAGTTTTACACTGTGGAAAATATATAAATTTAAGTGGCAATGATATTGGTATATTATTTTTGGATTATATATTAAAATATAAAATTTTAAGCAATCCGTTTTGCGTTACAACAGTTGTTTCAACTCCACTTGCAAAATTAATATGTCAAAAATATAAATGCAACTATTTTGAAACATTAACAGGTTTTAAAAATATTAGTTCAGTAATTTCCTCAACAAAAGGTGACCTTGCACTTGCTTTTGAAGAAAGCATTGGTTTTATTGTTGACAAACGTATTTTTGACAAGGATGGAGTTTCTTCCGCATTGCTATTAACAGAAATAACACAATTTTACAAACAAAAACAAATGACAATTATTGATGCCTTAAATAATTTAAAAATGGAATTTGGTTTTATTGAAACTGCAAATGGTTTTTTGGATAATGTAAATTGCACAAAAATTGTGCAAAAGTTAATTGATTATGCAAAAAATAATAACATTTTATTTGTTGACTACAACAAATCAGATCAAACACATTTGCCTCCGTCAAATTTTGTTAAATTAATTTTTAAAGAAAACAGTTACATAATTATTCGCCCATCTGGCACCGAACCAAAACTTAAATTTTATTCTTTTTCAGGCGGAAAATCCAGCGAACTTGCAAAACTTAATGCTCAAAAACAAATTGAGAATTTAAAAGAAATTATATTTTTAAAATAAAAAATATATTTAACAATTTGTTAAACATTGTGTATTTTCGCATGTGACAAAAGTCTTTACAAATATTTTTTTATTGGCTACCCTATTAAAAAGCATAAAGGAGAATTTTATGGATTTGGTTATTATGGCGGCAGGCATGGGAAGCCGTTTTGGTGGGCTTAAACAAGTTGAGTGTGTTAATGCTGATGGCGATTTTATTATTGATTATTCAATTTACGATTGCATAAAAAATAATTTTAAAAAAGTTTTTTTTATAATTAAAGAAGAAAACTATGATTTGTTCAGAGAAACCGTTGGAAAACGAGTTGAAAATAAAATTAAAGTTGAATATGTGTTTCAAAAATTAGATAATTTGCCAAAAGGTTATTCCGTTCCACAAAATCGAGTTAAACCATGGGGAACCGCACATGCAATATTATGTTGTAAAAATGTTGTTAAAAATAATTTTGCAATTATTAATGCTGATGATTTTTATGGCCAAAATGCATTTAAAACTATTTCTAAATTTTTAAAAGAAAACATCTCTCCAAATAAATATGCACTTGTTGGATACAAAGTTAAAAACACAATTTCGGAAAATGGGACAACAAAACGTGGTATATGTGAAATTAAAAATGGAAAACTTGCAAATATTACAGAAAGTTTTGTTGAAGTAAAAGATAAAAAAATTTATGCAACACCAATTGATGGTGACACAAAAAAACAACTAGAACCAGAAACAATTGTTTCCATGAATTTGTTTGGGTTTACCCCAAAAATTTTTAATTATCTGGAATTAAAATTTAAAACATTTTTGAAAAATAATATTACAAATTTAAAAAGTGAATTTTTAATTCCGTCTGTTGTTGGTGAATTAATAAAGGAAAACAAAGTAAGTGTGGAAACTTTAAGCACCTCCGCAGTTTGGTATGGAATTACTTACAAAGAAGACAAGCAAATTGTTGTTGATGCATTAAAAATACTAACTGAAAACGGAGAATATCCAAAACATCTGTGGAGTCAAAATAACATTTAATTGATTGATAATTTAATTAAAATTAAATATATCTTAATTTATAAAGTAAATTCATTGTTTTCATTAAGTTGCTTTGATATTTCCAACAGGTTTTTTATTGAAATTTGGTTACTGGCAAAAGCGCTATACTTATCTTGCAAATGCGTTGTAGATTTAATAATAGGTTGCCCAATAAATTTTGGGATAAATTGAAAATAACGCACGTCCAAAATTTCTTCTGAATCATTGCTTAAAATCTTGACAAAATCATCAATAAATACGTATCCTTTTGATGTAAGAGCAAACACATCTGCACTTGGTCCATTAATTGATGTGTGCAAAATACCGTTTACTTTTTTTAAATATCTGCATTCGCCTGTTAAATTATTAAGCATGCTATTTGTTAATAATTTATCGGAAGAACAAATATAGCCTATTATAAAAATTTCTTTTGCAAACTTTGAGTTTAAAATATCATTTTTTTTCATGATTTGTATAATAACATCTATGTTATGTTAAGTCAATAGCAAAAATTGCAAGTTTATGTAAGTATATTGTACAATTGTGTTTAATATGTTTAAAAACGTTAAAAGCATTTACTTTTGCGTTAAAGGCATGTATAATAATAAAATACTTTTTAAAAATATTTATTTTATAATTTAATTTTTAATTAAAACCAAAATTAATTTTTTTACACATTAACAATAAAAAATTGGGGGAGAATTACAATGCAAAAAAACAATAAATTTAATAATTCAAAAACAATTTTTACAGATTGTTTTAACACAATAATTGGAAGAACAAAAACAGCAAACGATGTTTTGTTTGATTGGGCTTGTGAAATGAACAAAATTTATAACAACTGCCCGCAAATTGAATTTTTTAAACTTTTTAAAAGAAGTTGGAACAATTTAAAAAGATATGATGTTTTGGAAAAAGAAAATTCAGAGTTTTTGTTGGATATAAAATTAATATTTAGTGAAATATATTTTGTGTTGCAAAATTCAATTTTAAACAATGTAAACAAAAATGCGTTTATTGAACAAGCATTTAATGTGTATTTTAATGCCGAACACAATAGCCATTATTTAAAAAAGGAAACAATAAAATATCTTAACAAAAAAAGAGAACAAGGCTTTAAAATTTACTTGGTTTCGGACTTTTATTGCAACAAAGAAATAATAAAAAAATGGTTGGAATTGCTAAGCGTGAACTGCGAATATCTTTTTGACAATATTTTTGTTTCGTGCGATTTGCAAAAATCAAAAAATACTGGAAGTATTTATTATGAAATAATAAAATTGGAAAATCTTGATTTTAAAAACATAACAATGATTGGAGACAATTTTTGGGCTGATGGAATTATGGCGCACAAAGCAGGGCTTAAAACAAAATTTGTTTTTCCTCAAATTAAACGCGATTGTAAATCAATACAAAAATCTAAAACAACCACAAACGTGCCAAGCCAGTTAAAACAAATATTTGATATGGATATTAACCAGAGTTCATATTCAAACAATGCATTCCCTTTGTTTTTGTTTGCAAAAAGATTGGCTGATAGTTGCATAAGAAAAAAAATAACAAATTTGTTTTTTTTGGCAAGAGAAGGCAAGTTTTTAAAAACTATTTTTGATTATTATTGCTTTGAAAACAACTTGGACATAAAAACAAATTATCTTTATATTTCGCGCAAAAGTGTGTTAAATACTTCTTGTAAAAATTTTGAAGAGTCTTTTATTGGCTTGGCAAACCTTCATTTTTTAACATGCGTTAACTTTTTAAAATCTTTAAGTTTTAATAACGATGAAATCAAACTTATTATGGAAGATGCGGGAATTACGTATAAAGGTCCTTATTTTAAATTTAACACATCAAAAGATTATCAAGCGCTTTTAAATTCCAAAAAGTTTAATTGTTTTTATCAAAAAATAAGATCAAACCAGCGTGCAAGTTACACAAAGTATTTGGAAGGCTTTAACGTGGACTTATATAATGAAGGCTTTTATGTTGTTGACAGCGGTTGGGTTGGAAATATGCAAAGATATATAAAAAATTATTTTGACAAAAAAATTAATTTGCAAGGGTTTTATATTGGAAATATTAACAAAAATTCAGTTAAAGAAAACTTGTATGGGCTACTTTTTGCACCAAAACTTAAAGGAACTAATTATCAAGATAAAATTTTATCTTACAGACGATTTAATTGGGAAGAATTTTTAAGAACAGAAACAGGCTCTTGCAAAGGCTATGATGTTAACACAAATTTGCCAATTTTGGAGGACTCACCAACAGAAACATCGGCGTATTACAAATATATACAGCCATTACAAAACAAAATATTTGAAAAATTTAAACTTATCACACAAGAATGTAAAACAAATTATTGCGATATTGATGCAGTTTGCACAAATATGTACTATCAAATGATAAAGCGTACAAGCAAAGCGGACAGAAATTTATTTGTTGAAATTCAAAGTTCTTATTTTGACGGATTTGGATATTTTGAATTAAAATATTCATTAATTTCAAAAACTTTAAGAAAATTAAACTTTTATGTGAGAGATAAAATGTTTTTGATAAAACATTACAAAGATATTAAAAGAAAGCGTTTAGTTTAAAAAAGAGTGCATTTTGCACTCTTTTTGGCTCCCCCTGCTGGATTCGAACCGGCGACCTATCGGTTAACAGAAGTTTATATTTTTTTATAAATTTAGAAAACATTATATGTTGTCTATTTTTTAAATTTTATGTAAAAGAAAATGTAGCAAAATCTTTGTTTTTATAACTAGCATAAAGTTGATAGTTTGTTAAATTTTCACTTTAAATTTTTTCTTTTTAAATTTATTAACATTGTTAATTTAAAATTTAATATTTTGTTTGCCTATATTGTTGTTGAAAGAATTATTAACAACAATTTTTTTTCTTTCTTCTGCAGTTTCTATTTCTAGAAGTTCATCTGCTGAAATATTAAAAATAACACAAAGTTTTTTTATATCAGAAGTATTTGGTTCTGACAAGCCTTGTTCCCAACTTGCATATCCAGTTCGTGACATGCTTAGTTTGTTAGCAATTTCTTTTTGTGTTAAATTGTATTCTTTTCTTAATTTTACAATAATTTTATTTATCATAAAAAAAATATAGCACAAATTACTAAAAATTAGTTGACGTGACTAAATATTAGTCGTATAATATAAATATTGGACTAAATATTAGTCTTTAAAAAGGAGAGAAAAACATGGCTTTTGATTTTAAGAGTTATAGTGAGTTTTGCAATAAATATTGTTTGCGTCCCGGAACGTACACAGCATTAAAACAATTTCACAAACACATTTACGATTTAAATTTTAGGGGGTAACGTGGAGATAAAGATTATTAGCATTTTGGTTTGTCCAGATAAAAACATTTTAACTGATTTAGATGCGTATGTTGAAGTTTGTCCAGACGGGTTTAGAACATTAACGATTGAATTTCCAAACAAGAACATATTTATTGTCAGTTTGAAAAATGTC
>JAVVRP010000012.1:0-18546 GCA_036654655.1 Clostridia bacterium | reverse complement strand
TATTTAATTTTATACTTTGTTGATTTTTTTTGTTATCTCCAATTATATAAAAAATTGATATATATAAACATGTTAATAAAATATAACTTATTAAATATAACCAATAAGGAATTCCCAATAATTTATAAACATCATTACTTGACGAAAAATACATTGCATCTGGTTCTATTTTAAGTACATAACATTCTAGCAGTGACCACACAACGCATCCTCCATAAAGCAAAATGGATTTCCACATTGTTTTAAATTTAAAATTTGTAAATTTAAATGTTATAAGGCTTATTGATGTTATTAAAATTATGCTATGGGTAACAATAGAATATAAATTTTCAAACAAAATAAATTGATTGTTAAACCCAACACCGGGATAAGCAAAAAACGCGCCAGATGCTAAAATTGATCCAAAACTTGTGAAATTGTAAAAACTTGTTTTGTTTATTATTGGACATAAAATTATTGCCCAGCACATCATTGCACACATAGGCCTTGGTAATAAATTGTGTAAAATGTTAAAAAACGTAAACTCTGTTGTTTTTGTAAAATTTATTACTCTACGTGTTATTTCAAAGCAAAGCAAAATTCCAACCATTATCCAAACAATAATTTTTTTTGCCTTATTATTTTTTTTAAAAGCAAATGCAAAAATCACAATTATTGCAATACATAATAATAAGGTTAAAATATGCAACAACCCCCATCGTCCGTTTAATGAGGGATTGGGATAAGAACTTGTTAACCATTCCTTAAAAGTCATAATTTCTCCTTTGTATGTTTTTTTTAACAATTGTATTGGCATAAAATTAAAAAATAAATAAAAGATTTATAAGATAAAATGTTGCAATAAAATTTAACGTTTTTTTAATTTTATTTTGTTTTTAAAACAACATATTTTTTTTTTAATTTTACAAGTTCGGGTTTATTTTCTATAAACCAATCAATTTGGTCATAAATGCTTTTTTCAAAAGATATTGGTTGGTAATTTAATTCTTTTTTTGCTTTTTCGTTAGAAAAGTTTGCATTTGAATTTAAGGTATAAAGTGAATATGCACTAAAAATTGGTTTTTTGCCACGTAATTTGTAATATGTGTTAGTTATTCCAGCAAACAATCTAACAAACCACATTGCAATTTTGGGTGGGAGATGTTTTTTGCCCAGTTTTTTGTTTATTGTTTTTAAAAGTTCCAAAAGTGTAACTGGCCGTCCACCAACAATATAACCTTCACAACAGCGTCCATTTTTCACTGCGGAAACAGTTGCAGTTGCAACATCTCTTACGTCAACAAAATTATAGCCACCTTTAACATATGCCAAAAGTTTTCCATTCATGTGGTCCAGCACAACTTGTCCAACTTCGGAAATTTTAAAATCATATGGTCCAATCACGCCAGAAGGATAAAGAACAGTTGCGTTTAACCCTTTGTTTTTGCATGCGTCAAAAATATATTCTGTTGCTTCAAGTTTGGTTTTTGCATAATCACCAATAATTTTATTTTTATTAAATGTTGAAGTTTCAACCAAAATATCGCCATGTTTTTGCGGATCAATAATGTGAACGGTGCTTAAATAAATTAATTTTTTTGCACCATTTTGAATGCACGCATCAACAATATTTTTTGTTCCTAAAACATTTACATTGTATATTAAATTATAAGGAATAATGCCAATATCAATTATTCCGGCAAGATGCAAAACAACACAGTTTGGCTTTATAAACTTAAAAACAAAATTTCTGTCCGTAACATCTCCGATAACAATTTTAACATCCAATCCATTCAATGGCGTTAGGTCTTCATTTTTAAGTGAAAGAGCGGTTACACTTTCACCATTTTTTAAAAGTGTTCCAACAACAACATTTCCAATATGCCCTGTTGCGCCTGTAACAATATATTCCATAATTTCACCCCTGAATTAATTTTTTAACATCAGTATAGCATTATTTTAAAATATGATAAAATGAATTTATAGGGAAAACAATTAAAAAGTAATATATTTTTACAAATAAAAGATTATTATGTTTCTTTTGGCAATGAAAAACCTTCCATAAGGTCTTCGGTTCCTTCTATTAATATTCCATTTTGTGGAAGATATGTTTCGTGTCGCACAAGTTCGGTTGTGGAAACTCCATTAACAGTTTTAACAATATATCCTTTTGCTTCATATCCATTAATTCCATTTTTAATTCTTAAAAATTCACCTTTGTAAGTTACTTTTTTGTCATACTCTTTGTTTGTGTCTTTTATAATTAAGTCTTTATCGGCTTTTATTTCTCTAATTATTTCACTTTTTTGTGTTATAGAAAAATTATTTTCAAAAGGCTTGCCATAAATTTGGATAATACATTTGTCTTTTTCTGTTTTGGCAATTATAAATATTGGAAAGTCAGTGTTATTTTTAAATTTTAAGTCACTAGATGGGCCAACCATGGCGTCAAAAGCGGGTGCCACATAGTTAACTGGAAGAGAGTGCTTGCGTGCTTCCATTACTTGCAAATCGCCAAGTAGCAAGGCATTATATAAAGTTGTAGAAACCTGACAAACGCCACCACCCAGCCCGTCCACAAATTTGCCCTGTGAAATTATTTTTGCAGTTTGAAAGCCTGTGCTTGCACTTATTTCTCCAAGATGGTTGTTAAAAGAAACTGTTTCGCCCGGTTGAAGTTTAAGCCCATTTAGTTTTGAAACAGCAGTTTTTATGTTATGCCTGCGCCCTGGGTCAGAATTTTCAAAACTTGTGTAAAAATTTGAGCGAAGTTGTGTGTTGTTCAAAACGCTATTTTCACTTAAAGTTGGTTTAATAATTGCTGTTGGAATTTGTATTGTTGTGTTTCCACCATTAAGTGCATCTGCAATCATTTTTTTCAGTGTAACCTTATCCACTTTAAGCCCATTTTTTCCTTTAATAATGGTAAATGGGGTTTTGGAATTTGGGTCAAAATTAAGTTGCGGTTCTTGCATTTGTAAGTTCAATTCACTTGCAATAAATTCAATTTGTTTGTTTAATCCCGAAATGAGATCAAGTTTATCTATTTGAATTTGCAAATATCCGTTTTTAGCATTTTGAGCAGATTTGATTTTACCCAAAATTCCATTTGTGTTACACTGTTTAAGTGCATCTTTAATAACGGCTTGCGCACTATCAACGTCAATAATTGCTTCCTCAAAAGACCAATTTTTATCGGCGTGAACAAATTTTAAATTAGGAACATTTTTGCTAATTTTGTCTTTAACCTTAATTGTTGCTTCGTCTGCTGTTAGTCCGCTTACGTCAATTCCTTCCAGTTTTGTCCCAGTAAAAAATTTGGTTCCGTTTAACATAACATTTGGCACAATAATTAATGCACTAACAACAATAAAGCATATGCTGGCAAGCCATATCCAGCGTGTTTTAAAAATTCTTTTATGTTGTGTTTTTAAGTGATTTTTGTTCATTTTTTTACTTCCTTTTTTTTAAAAAGTTTATGTATTTTCAAAAATAATATTCAAAAAGTAAAAAAAATATTAAAAAAAATTAAACGTTAAATTTAAATAAAATAACATCGCCATCTTGAACAACGTAATTTTTGCCTTCAATTCGTACACGGCCCTTTTCTTTTGCCTGAGCCAAACCCCCAAACAAAAGCAAATCGGCGTAATTAATTACTTCTGCTTTAATAAATCCTTTTTGAAAATCTGAGTGAATTTTTCCGGCCGCTTCTGGCGCAGTGGAGCCTTTTTTAATTGTCCAAGCACGCGTTTCTGTTTCTCCGGCAGTTAAAAAACTCATAAGCCCCAAAAGTGCGTAACAAGCATTGGTCAGTTTTTCAAGTCCGCTTTTTGTTATCCCTAGTTCTTCTTTAAACATTTGCTGGTCTTCCAAATCCAGTTTTGCAATTTCTTCTTCAATTTTTGCACATAAAACAATACATTGCGAGTTTTGAGATTTTGCAATTTCCTGAACAATATTAACATGGTTGTTAGGTTTTTCAATATCATGTTCACTTATATTAGCAACATAAATAACTGGTTTTGTTGTTAGCAAAAAAAAGTTTGATAGCATTTTTTGCTCATCAACACTGTATTCTAATGTTCTTGCAGGTTTTCCTTGTTCTAGTTGTTCTTTAATTTTTGCAAGCAATTCAACTTCTTCACCCACCTCTTTTGATCCAACTCTAAGCAGTTTTATGCCTTTGTCCAGCCTTTTTGTAACGCTTTCCAAATCAGACAAAACAAGTTCTAATTCAATAATGTCAATGTCACTTTTTGGATTTACCTTGCCAGTAACTGAAATAATTTTTTCATCGTCAAAGCATCTTACAACATGCACAATAAGATCAACTTCTCTAATATGGCTTAAAAATTTGTTACCAAGTCCTTCACCCTTGCTGGCACCAGCGACCAGCCCCGCAATATCAACAAATTCAATATAAGCAGGCGTAATTTTTTTGCTAGAATAAAACTTTGCCAGTGCGTCTAGTCTTTCATCTTTTATGGAAACAATTCCAATATTTGGTTCTATTGTGCAAAAAGGATAGTTCGCACATTCGGCGCCCGCATTTGTAATTGCATTAAATAACGTGCTTTTGCCAACATTTGGCAAACCAACCACACCAATCTTCATGTGTTTAACTCCTAAAAATCGCTATCAAAAGGGCTTGAACTTACACAAATTTTATTTCTTTGTTTCATGCTGTAATAAAGTTCTTCAAAATTAATCGGCTTTGCTTGTGCAACAGGCCCGGTGTAAAGAATTCTTTCAAACTGTGGAGTGTTAAACCAAGGTGTAAGCGGTGTTTTAATTGGGTTTTGATTAAATATTTGAATGACAGCATTATTTATTCCAATTTGACCAAGTTCATAAGGGCTAATAAGCGGAATTTGAACAAGTTGTTTACTTGTTGTTTTGCTTTTGCTATCTTTTTCACCTTTGCTTTCTGAAACATTTTCCATTTCAAGAGAAATGTTCCCACATTTTTCGGAAAACTCTTTTTGTGTTTGCAAATCAGTTGTTCCAACATATATTTGAATGTTGCAATTTTGTTTTATTGTGTTTGCGGTTTCTTTTCCATACTTATCATCTAATTGAGAATAAGATTGAATTGCCATCTCAAAAAATATTTTTCTTGCACGGCAAACAGAAATAATGGTATCCATTTTAGGAATTTTTGGTAAATTTGCAAACTCGTCCATAATAAAATATACTGTTCTTGGAAGTTTTAAGTCTGGGAGGTTTGCCGAGGCAATTTCAATAAGTTTTTTATAAAGTTGAGAAATGCAAATTGTTGCAATTGGGTGCCTAGATGTTTTTTCATCTGGAATTTTAAGAAAAAACACCGTTGGCTGATCAACAAAATTATCAAAAGAAATATCACTAGCGCTTGTAACATAAGAAATGCCACTATCTTGAAACAACGAAAGATTTCCTTGCAAAATACCTAAAAATCCACGCATAGTAACGTCGGCATTGTTAATAACTCCATTTGCCAACATAACAGATTTGCTTGTTTCTGGCCTACCTTTAAAATAATTTCTTACGGTGTCAAATTGTCCACCGTTAGAGTCACGATAAAAACCTATTTGTGTAACGTTGTAAGGAATAAACTTGTTTTTTGTCATTCCTAAACGACTGTCAAAACTATCTTCAAGCATTGCAAGCATAATTGCATACAAATAGTCTTGTGCTCCGCGTTCCCAATTTGATGAATCGCCCTGACTGCTAACAGGACAAACTGCACATGCAATTTCTCTAAGTTCGTTTTCTGCGTCATCCATAAGTTCTTGTTTGCGAATTCCTACATTTGTTTCTAGTGTGGTTTTGTTTGGATATGCGCATTTATTAAATTCATACCACTCATTGCCAAACGCCTCATCTTGATAGCGTTTAAGTTTAAAATCCTCGGGTTTGCCACCTTTATGAACACTAACTTCATTATATATATTCCTTGCTTTTTCTGCAATTAAAAAAGCATTTTCCATGGGATTCCATCTGTCAGATTGAAATGGCTTTCTTAGGTCCAGCACAATTACTTTGTAACCTTGTTGTTTAAGATAGCCTGCATGGTGATCAAAAAGTTCGCCTTTTGGATCTGTTATAACCATGCAAGGTTTTTCGGAAGTGCGTGCAAAAATACGAATAGTTGGCTCAATTAAAGCCGTGGTCTTACCACTTCCAGTGGTTCCAATAATCAATGTGTTTATTGGGTTATACATATTAACCGAATATTTGTTATTTTCCAAAATGTTGCGAATAACAATTCCAGATTTTTTTACACTAGGCAAACTTTCCCATGTTGAATACATAAACTCAGGATTTGTTTCAAGTTGTTTTTTTGTTATCCATGCGGCATCAAAAAATTGATCATGGCTATCTCCTGATTTTGTTTTTCCAGAGCGAAAACTGTTTTTTGATTCTGGTGCTTTTGCTGTAAGAACAAACACAAGTGAAAGTGCGGAGCAACATATTGTTACAGCAAAAGTTATTTGAGATGTAAGAAGCCCTAAAATGTTAGAAAAGTTTGATGTAAGCCCAGAAATTACAACCCCGGCAATATATCCTAAAATTGAAAATAAAAAGAAAATTAAAATTTTTTTATTAAAACTCATAAAACCTCCAAACCTTTAAACATTATTACACAAATTGTATCACAAGTTAAGCATTAAAACAACTAAAATATTTTTGAATATTACGCTAAAAATGGTACAAACTACATAAAAGAGGGAGCAAAACATGTTAACATTTTTATCATATATTTTGTTAATAATTGGCGGAATGAATTGGGCAAGTATTGGATTTTTGCAATATGATTTTGTTGCTGGACTTTTTGGCACTCAGGCAAATATTTTTAGCAGATTAATTTATATTTTAGTTGGCATTGCAACAGTTTGGATTGTTGTTATGACAATTAAATATAAAGGGAAGGTGGATATATTAAACCCAAAATTTAAAAAAACAGCAGAAAAAGTTGGAGATGTTTTAGGGGAAGAAGATAAAGATTAAGTTACAATAAAAAAACTTGACTTTTAAGTGCTAAAAAAATTAAAATATATAAAACAGTTTTAAGGAAGTGTCATATGATATATGATGTTGCAATATTTGGAGGGGGAATTGTTGGCACGGGCATACTTAATTTACTTTGCAGAGCAGGGCATAATGCTGTTTTATTAGAAAAGTGTGCAGATGTTTCAACTGGTGCAACAAAAGCAAACAGCGGGCTTGTGCATGCTGGATTTGATTGTGTTTCAAACACAAAAAAAGCAAAATTTAATTTACTTGGAGCAAAAGAATATCCTTTAATGTGCAAACGTTTAGGTGTTGAATTTGAGCAAATTGGAGCAGTTGTTGTTGCAGAAAATAAGCAAGATTTAAAACCGCTTTTGCAAAGAGGCTTGCAAAATGGTGTGAAAAACATATCAATTATTTTAAGCAAGCAACTTCATGAACTTGTTCCAAACTTAAAACCAAATTTTAATTATGGATTATATGCAAAAAGTGCAGGAATTGTTTCTCCATATGGCTTATGTGTTGCCTTGTGTGAAGAGGCTATTGTTTGCGGTGGAACGGTACTTCTAAATTACAATTGCACAAATATAGTAAAAAAAGAATTAAATAAAAACAATTTTTATTTTGAAATTACAAATGGAAAAAAAATTGTAAAAGCCAAACAAATTGTAAATTCAACAGCATCTGGGTTTAACCAACTTTCAAGTTTGTATGGGGGAGAAAAATATAACTTACAATTTAAACGCGGACAATATTTTGTTTTGGACAAATGTGATTTTGTTGGGGTAACAGTTTTTCCACTTCCCACAAATGCAGGAAAAGGAATTCTTGCAACTCCAACAGTGTCAGGAAATATTTTGTTTGGTCCAACTTCCGAAAACTTTGAAAACTCAAAAGCAACAACGGCAGATGGATTAAATCAAATAAGGCAAAGTATTTCATCCATGTTTAACAATGTGCCATGGGACAAGGTTATAAGAAAATATTCGGGAGTAAGAGTAAGTGTTGGGGATGACTTTATTGTTGAAAAAAGCAAAATAAATGGAGTTGTTAATATTGCAGGAATAAACTCGCCAGGAATTTCTGCAATGCCACAAATTGCTGTTGAAGTTTGTGATTTACTTAATCTTTCAACAAAAATCAAAAAGTTTGAAAAGCGAGTTCCATACACAAATTTTGCAAAATTAAGCCAAAAAAAGCAAAATGAATTAATAAAATTAAACCCTAATTTTGGTAAAATTGTTTGTAGGTGCGAAATTGTAAGTGAGGCAGAAATTATGCAAGCAATTCATTCGCATCTTCCCGCTATTACTGTGGACGGAATAAAAAGGCGTGTTCGTGCAGGCATGGGACGTTGTCAGGGTGGATTTTGCACAACAAGGATATGCGAAATTATTTCACGCGAAACGGGAATGCCAATTCAAAATATTTTAAAAGAATATAAGAATAGTGAAATCATGCCATATTCTACACTTAAAACAAAGGAAAGTGAAGAATGAAACAAATAATATATGATGTTGTTGTAATAGGTGGCGGACCAGCGGGAATGAGCAGTGCGCTTTCGGCAAGCAAAAATGGCTTAAAAGTTTTGCTTATTGAACGTGCAAACAAACTTGGTGGAATTTTAAATCAATGTATACATAACGGATTTGGCTTAAAATATTTTGGTTCCGAATTAACAGGCCCAGAGTATGCTTATAAACAATCATTGCAAATAAAAAAAGCAAAAATAAAAGTTTTGCTTAACACATTTGTTGCTTGCGTTCGAAAAGGAGAGGTTGATATCATTTGTGAAAATTGTTCCAAAACAATTAAAACAAAAACAATTATTCTTGCCATGGGGTGCAGAGAAAAAACTGCTGGACAAATTTTTCTTTGTGGAACACGTCCAGTTGGAATTTACACGGCGGGGCTTGCCCAAAAAATGATTAATTGTAATGGCAAGTTGCCGGGTAAAAATGTTGTTGTTTTAGGCAGTGGAGATATTGGCCTTATTATGTGCCGAAGATTAATTTTGCAAGGTGCAAAAGTTTTGGGCGTTATTGAGATAAAAAAAGAAGCCAGTGGGTTGGCAAGAAATTTACGCCAGTGTTTGCAAGATTTTGATATTCCATTATATTTAGGATGCACAATAACGCAAGTAATTGGAGAAAGCAGAGTAGAAGGTGTTAAATTTGCCCCAGTGGACCGTAATTATGTGCCAATTTTAAAAAAAGAAAAAACAATAAATTGTGATTGTGTTTTATTGTCTGTTGGTTTAATTCCAGAAATAGATTTGGTTAAAAACTTTATTCAATTAGATGCAAAAACAAAAAGTACGGTGGTGGACCAAGACCGTCAGACAGAAATTGATGGGATTTTTTCTTGTGGCAACGTTTTGCAAATCCATGACCTTGCAGACAACGCCAGTGCAGAGGGTGAACTTGCAGGAGAAAGTTCGGCTTTAAAGGCAAAGGGGTTGTTAATAAACAACTGCAAATTTAAAATAGAGTGTGATTCAAGTATATCACATGTAATTCCTCAAATTATAACAAGAAAAGGTGATGTAGAATTATTTTTCAGAGTAAAACAAAAGATAAACAAGGGCTGTGTAAAACTTGTGTGTGGAAAAAATGTTATATTTCAAAAAAAATACACGGCAATAAATGCTGGGGAACTTCAACAAATTAGTGTAAAAAACATTAATTGCGATGCAAAACTTGTTATTGAAGAGCAAAAAATAAATTAGGAGAAAAAATGGCAAACAAATTTCCAATTCAAACTGTATGTATAGTATGTCCCAAAGGCTGTAATTTAACAATTAACAAACACGGCAAAAACGTTATTGTTTCTGGAAATTTTTGTGCGCGCGGTGAAATTTATGGCAAAAGCGAAGTTCAAAATCCAACAAGGGTTGTAACTGCAACCATAACAACAAAAACACAAGTAATTAATGTTAAAACAACAATTCCAGTGCCCAAAAATAAAATATTTAACGTGCTAAAAGAACTTGAAAAAATTAAAGACAAGCCATATAAATATGGCGAAAAAATTATTGAAAACGTGCTAGGTTTATGTGCAGATTTTGTTGTAACAAATGTAAATAACATTTAACAATGTTGTTGTGAGGGAGAAAAATGAAAAATTTTATTATAGGAATAGATGAAGGAACCACAAGCACCAGAACTGGAATTTATGATATTAAAAGCGCTAAAATAATTGATTGTTGTAGCCAGCCTATCAAATTAAATTTTCCTCAAAGTGGATGGGTGGAAGCCGATGCAAACAAAATTTGGGAATCAGTGCAACAAACAATAATTGAAGTAATTGGCAAAACAAAAACAAAATTGAACGATGTTTTATGCATAAGCATAACTAATCAACGAGAAACAGTTGTTGCATGGGACAAAAAAACAGGAGAGGCAGTTTATCCAAGTATAATTTGGCAATGTAGAAGAACGTCATCTCAAATTAACAAACTTACAGTATCACAAATAAAAAAAATAAAATCAATAACAGGGTTAATTCCAGATGCATACTTTTCTGCAACAAAAATGAATTGGTTGTTAAAAAACAACAAACAGGTTGCGTGGCTTGCAAAAAATAACAGGCTTTGTTTGGGAACAATAGACAGTTTTGTGGCGTTTAAGTTAACAGGCAATTTTGCAACAGACACAACCAATGCCAGCAGAACAATGCTTATGAATTTAAAAACACTTAAATGGGATTTGCGGATGTTAAAACAGTTTTCCATTCAAGAAAACTATTTGCCCAAAATTGTTAACTCAAACGCAAAAATAGGACAATATAAAATAAATGAAAGTTTAGTGGATGTGGTGGGAATAATTGGAGACCAGCAGTCCGCACTTGTTGGGCAGTGTTGCTTTGAAAAAGGGATGGCAAAAAATACTTATGGCACTGGAAGTTTTATGCTTGTGAACACTGGTGAAAAAATAAGCCGTAAAAAAAAATTAATATCAACTGTTGCATACACAATAAATGATAAAACAAATTATGCAATAGAAGGCAGTGTTTTTAATGCAGGAAGCATTGTAGAATGGCTTAAAGAACTTGAATTTATTTCAACAGCAAGTGATTGCGATAAACTTTCATTTTCAATAAAAAGCACTAATGGGGTCAAATTTTATCCTGCTTTAACGGGGCTTGGCGCGCCATTTTGGATGTCAAATTTACGGGCAGCGTACACTGGACTTTCAAGAGGAACATGCAAGGCCGATTTTGTTAGAAGTTCTTTGGAGTCCATTGCATATTGTTGCGAGGCAATTTTTAAGGAAGCAAAATTGCCTTTAAAAGAATTAAGATGTGATGGCGGTGTTACAAACAGCCAGTTTTTAATGCAGTTTCAAGCAGATGTGTCTGGACTAAAAATTTGTATCCCCACTCAAATTGAATCAACTCTTTTGGGAGCAATTTACATGGGGCTTATTGGCACAAAAACAAAAACAAAAGAGCAGATACAAAAATTATGGAAACTCAAAAATAAGTTTGAACCCAAAATATCAAAAAATAAAGGTAATATTTTGTATTTAGATTGGAAAAAAGGATTAACTGGCTTTATTAATAGTGAAAAAAACTAATTTAAAAACTATTTTGCTTTTTTGTAAAATAAGGGTATAATAACAAAAAGGAATAAAAATGTTAGGTGTAATTTTTGGACTTTTGGGCAGAGCAATAAAATGTGTTTATAAAATTGACGATAATGCAAAAAATATTTTTAATAATATTGGTGTAAATTTTGTTGTTCAAGTAAAAATTATAGGCATTAAAAAAACTGTATTTTTTTGGCTAGAAGAAGGAAATATAAAATATTGCAAAAACAAAAAAATAAAAGCGGACTTAACATTAACAGTTATAAGTGTTGCAATGGCAAAACAGGTGTTCTTTTCAAAAATAACACCAGAAGAAGCCTTTGCAAAAAACTTTTTTATTATTCAAGGGGACATATCAAAAGCAGTTTTACTTGTAGATTTGTTTAATCTTGTACTTTCTTATTTATATTCAAAAAACAAAGTTAAAAGCCCTGTAACTTTACAGTCAAAACGGTCAAAATTTTTTGCAAAAATATTATTTGTGTGAGGTAAAAAATGCAACAATATTCTTTTCATAGCCCTGTAAAACTTGTTATTGGAGAACTTTCTTTGGACACCTTGCAATTTGAACTTGAAGTTTTAAATTGTAAAAAGCCACTGATTATTTCGTGCCAAATGTTAGAAAATTTGGGGATTGTTTCACAAGTGGAAAAATTTTTAACAAACCAAAACAATGTTAAATTTTTAAACATTCCAATAGATTCAAGTTTAGAAATTGTAAAAAAAATTAAAGAATGTTACTTAAAAAATGGCTGTGACGGAATTGTTGCAATTGGAGGAGGTTCTGTAATCGACTCTGCAAAAAGTGCAAGGTTGTTAATTTCAACAAATGTAAATGACATTACTCAAATTATGGGCTATGAAAATGTTAATAAAGGCAAGCACGTTCCTCTTGTTGCAATTCCAACAACCAGCGGAACAGGAAGTGAAACAACCTCAGTTTGTGTTATTGCCGATGAGCAAAACAATGTTAAAAAAGAATTTATTTCAAGATTTGTTTATCCGGATGTTGCTATTTTAGACCCAAGAACAACAATTTCAATGCCACCAATTTTAACAGCCACAACAGGATTAGATGCTTTATGCCATGCAATTGAGGCAATGAGTTGTAAACAAAGCAACACAATTTGCACCGCTTTTGCAACAAGTTCAATAAAAACAATAGCAGAATATCTTTTGCCCGCCATTGTGGACGGTAAAAATGTTAATGCAAGGCTTAAAATGAGTGAATCTGCTTTTATGGCAGGAATTGCGTTTTCAAATTCCATGGTTGGCCTTGCTCACGCAATTGCACATGCATTAGGTGGGGTTGCAAAAGTCCCTCATGGGCAAGCAATTGCGGTTGTTTTGCCAGCGGTTATGAGGTTTAATTTAGAATATGTTAAAGAACAGTATTCCAGTGTTTTACTTAATTTGGCAGGTGAACAAATTTATTGTCAAACAGCAAATGAAGATAAGCCACAAGTTTCAATTCAGGAAGTTGAAAAATTAATTGAAAGAGTTTCCAAAGTTAGCGGGATGCCAACAAAACTTTCTGCTTGTGGTGTAAAAGAATTTATGATTTCGCAAATTGCAAAAGTTGCAAGCACAGATGGAGCCGTGCTTCTTAATCCTAGGCGTGCAAGTATTCAACAAATAGAAGAAATATTAAAAAGTGTAATGTAATGTTTTTTATTAATTTAAAAGAACTTAGCCCAACTTTGGAGCAAAGTATGGCAATTTTTGAAATTGAATTAGAACGTGGCAAAAAATGTGGTGAAACGGTTTTTAAAATTTTGCATGGCTATGGATCTCATGGCAAAGGCGGAATAATATGTTTAACAATAAGGAAAAGACTTTTTGAAATGCAAAAAAAACATTTGGTAAATCAAATTGTGTTTGGAAATAATTGGACGCTTGAAAATTCTGATGCACAAAAAATATTATTAAAAGATTCTTCAAACATTTTAGACGAAGATCTTGGTCATTTTAATCCGGGAATAACAATTTTTACAATTAATTAAAAATTACAAATAATTTAATTTATTTTGTTAATAATATAACTATGAAAAATATAGCAAAAAATATTATTGACAAAAGTTTAAAAATAAAAGCAGGAGAGTTTTTGTTTTTGGAAGGCGATGGAAGAGGTGTGCTTTTGGCCGACAAAATTAATGAACTTGCAAAGCAAAAAAAAATTGAAGTGTATTATCGCAGAAATGACGGATATGAATTTTGGAAAAACTGTACGGAAAAAACTGCGGAACAAAGAACTGCTCATGATGAAAATTTAATGAGTTTGGCGCAATGTTATGTGTCTGTTAAAGATTGTGAGCAATTTAATTTAATTGGCACAAAAAGAAGGCTATATCAGGATTTCACAATAAGAGTTCACAATAATATAAGGCTTAAAAAGCGTTGGCTTGTTACGCAAATTCCGTCAGGCGAACTTTCAAAACAAACGGGGATATCTCTTGAAAATCTTGAAAAAACATATGTGCAAAGTGCAGGAATGAATTATGACTTAATAAGCCCGCAGATGAAAAAAATGGCGCAAAAAATGAGCGTGGCAGATAAAGTTAAAATTGTTTCGCCAAACACAAATTTAGAATTTTCAATAAAAAAAGTTCCTGTTGTTATTTGCATGGGAGAATGTAATTTGCCCGACGGAGAAGTTTACACAGCGCCAATAAAAAACAGCATAAACGGCACAGTTGCGTTTAATGCACCGTCACCAATGTTTGGAGTTTTGCACAAAAATATTGTTTTAACAATAAAAAATGGAAAAATTGTTAATGCAAAATCTTCTAACACAAAAGCATTTGAAAAAGTTTTGGCAACAGATGCAGGCTCTTGTTTTTTTGGTGAGTTTGCACTTGGATTTAACCCAAACTTAACCATTCCATTTGGAAACATTTTGTTCGATGAAAAAATTGGAGGCAGTTTTCATATGGCAATTGGAAATTCCTACGATGATGCTCCAAACGAAAATAAGTCCGCTGTGCATTGGGATTTGGTTCAAATTCAAACTCCCAATTTTGGTGGTGGCGAAATATATTTTGACAATAAGTTAATAAGAAAAGATGGAGTTGATGTTGACTAATTATTCAACAGTCACGCTTTTTGCAAGATTTCGTGGTTGGTCGGGGTTTAATCCTTTTAAAACAGAAAGTTTTAGTGCCGAAAGTTGAAAAGGAATTATTGATGGAATTGGCATAAATTCGTGATCAAAATTTTGCAATAATGGTTCAGTTTCAAATTGGCTAACAAACAAAACTTTTCCACCACGAGCCTCAATTTCTTCTTTTGTTGATTTGCATTTTGAAACATAACTGTTGTTAGTGCAAATGATAATAACAGGAGTTTTGTCATCAATAAGCGCAAGTGTTCCATGTTTAAGTTCGCCAGCGGGAAGTGCCAAACAATTTATGTATGCAATTTCTTTTATTTTTAAACTTGCTTCCTCTGCGGTTATAAAATCTTCCCCTTTGCCAAGAATAAAACAAATTGAATTATTATCTATAAAGTCTGTAATTTTGTTAAAAATATTTTTATTTGATATTTCAAAATTTTGTACAAAATTGTTAAAATTTTGCGCAAATTCAATTTCATTATTATCACTTAAATATTTTGCAAATATTTGAAGAACAGCAATTTGTGCAGAGTATGCTTTTGTTGAAGCAACTGCAATTTCAGGGCCTGCCAAAATTGGCAAAACCATGTCAGCCATTTTTGCAATTTTACTGTGTAAACAGTTTGTTATTGCAACGCAAAAACAATGTTTACTTTTTGCAAATTCTAGTGCCAAAATTGTGTCGGCAGTTTCTCCACTTTGGCTAACAAAAACACATAAAGATTTTTCATTTAAAATGCTGTTTTTAAATTCACTTGCAACAAATGTTCTGCTTTCAAGGTTGCAACAGTTTTCAAAAAATCTTTCGCCAAATTTTGCACTGTGGCATGCAGTTCCGCACCCAATTAATTTTACATCTTTAAACAAACAATTTTTTAATAAATTTTTGCAATCGTTATTTAAATATTCAAAAACATTTTTTTTAATACAATAATTATCATCAAAATAATAATCATAAATATTTTGCAAAACATTTTTTGTTTCGTAAATTTCCTTTTCCATAAAATAATTATAATTATTTTTCGTTGTTGTGTTATTTAATAATAATATTTTTTTTGCCGTTTTATTAATTATTTCACCAATTTTATTATAAAATATAATTTTATTTAAATAAATTTCGCAATATTCGTTATCTTCCATATCAAAATATAATTCATTATTATCAAAACAAATAATATCGCTTGAACAAATTGTTTTATTATTTGTTTGAACAACGTAAAGTGGGCTTTTATTTTTTGCTAAAAATAATTTATTTTGTTTTTTATCTAAAATTGCAAGAGAATAACTTCCAATTAATGTATTGCAAGTTTTAATTAAAATATTAATATTTAAATATTTGTTTTCATTTAAATTTTTTTCTAGCAAACGTAAAATTATTTCGCTGTCTGTTTGTGAAACTGTTTTTAAATTAAAATTTATTTTTATTTCTTTAAAATTTTCTATAATTCCATTATGAACCAAGCACAAATTTTCACTTTCAAATGGATGCGAATTTTGCATTGTTGCTTTGCCGTGTGTTGCCCATCTTGTGTGACCAATTCCAATGTTGCCATAATGTAAATCTGTTTTTAATTTTTTTTCAAGTTCACAAATTTTGCCAGCAGTTTTTGTGACCAAAAACTCACCATTTTCAATGGTTGCAATTCCCGCCGAATCATAACCTCTGTATTCCAATTTTTTTAATGATTCAATCAATTGTTCTTGTATTGCATTGGCGCTAACAATTCCAATAATTCCGCACATGGTTTCTCCTTTTAAATTAAAATTATTTTTTTAAAATATTTTCAAGAGTGTCGGCAATTGATTTTGCTGTTAACAATTTTTTGTGCTCCACCAATATTCTTATTTTTGATTCTGTGCCGGACGGACGAATAATTAATCTGCCATTATTGCTCAAAACATCCATGCAATTTTTTTTGCAAATGTTTAACTTTTGCAAATCTTTTTCTTTGTTAAACGAGTTCACATTTTTTGAAACACTTGCAATTTTTTTAAACTTGCATTTTTTAAAAAAATCTTTGCATTTTAAAATTTGCAAGGCAGTTATAATTCCATCACCAGTTGGTAAAATATTTTTAAAAATAAAGTGCCCAGAACGTTCTCCGCCAAAATCAATTTTATTTTGTTCCATTGCCTCCAAAACTTCACGGTCACCAACATCGCAACGCAAAAAATTTATATTATTTTTTTTAAAACTTTCATCCAGTGCACCGTTTGCCAAAATTGTTCCAACCACATTTTTGTAACCGCTACATCTTGCAAGCCCAAACATAACGTTATCGCCGTTTAAAACAGTTCCATCGCTTAACACGCACACACATCGGTCGGCATCACCATCAAATGCAAAACCAAAATTTGCACCAAGTTCTTTAATTTTTTTTGCAAGAATTTCTGGGTGCACTGCACCACAATTTTTGTTTATATTTTTTCCCGAACCACAAAAAAACATTTTTACATTTGCACCAAGTTCTGTAAAAATTTTTTTGGCAATTTTACTGGCTGCACCATTTGCTGTGTCCAAAAATATTGTCTTGTTTTTTAGCATTTTTCCGTTTGCAATTAAAAAATTTGAATATGCTTTTGTGCATATTTTTTTGGTTTTGACGGGGGTAATATTTTTTTGTTTGTTGCTTATGTTAAAATATGATTCAATGTTTTCTTCCAAACACTTATTAATTTTTTTGCCATTGCGGTCAAAAATTTTTATCCCATTAAAATTTGACGGGTTGTGCGAGGCTGTTATTGCAACTCCAAAATCTGCTTCATGAAAAATTGTGTAAAAACTTACTGCGGAAGATGGCAACACTCCAATATTTTCACAACTTATTCCAAAACTATTTGCCGAACTGCAAAAAGTTTTTAAAAGTTGTTTTCCGCTTGGACGAGTATCTCTGCCAACAATAATTTTTTTTGCTCCAATACAACACAACGCATACGCAACTTGTTTGCTAATGTTTTCCAGTTTTTTTTCGTTTTCTAACCTAATTCCATCAGTTCCAAACCATTTCATTAAGCATCTCCTCCTGTCCAATATTTTTTTGCACGATTTGCTTTTATTGTTGGCTGGGCGCGTCCGATAACCATTGCATTTTGCGGGACATCATGCGTAACAACTGTTCCTGCACATATATAACACCCCTTTCCAAGCACAATCGGCGCAATTAATGTGCAGTTGCAACCAACAAAACAGCCATCTTCTAAAATAATTTTTTGTTTTGTTTTTCCATTATAGTTTGCAAAAACAACACCACAACCTATATTGCAGTTTTGTCCTATTTCGGCATCCCCTATATATGCCAAATGTGAAATTTTTGTATTTTCACCAATAATGCAATTTTTAAGTTCAACAAAATTACCAATTTTGCATCTTGAATTTATTATGTTTTTTTCTCTCAGCCTGGCAAAAGGGCCAATTTTGCAATCATCTCCAATTGTTGAATTTTCTAAAATTGAAAATTTAATAATACTGCCATTGCCAATTAAGCAATTTGTAATTTCACAATAATCACAAATCTCCACATCATTTCCAATTATGTTTTTTCCGCAAAAAATTGACGTGTGTGAAATTATGCAATTTTTTCCATGTTTTGGCTTTGTGCTTTTATTTTTGTTTTTAACTTTTGTTTCCACATTCTTTTTTATGCAATGATAGATATAAAATGTGAAAATTTTAAATTACATTATTTAAAAGCAATTCCTATTTTTATATTGTCACGGGCAATAATTAAAACAAACAAAAAAAAATAAATGGACAGCGGGCAATAATTAAAACAAATAAAAAAAACAAAAAGATAAAAAACAAAAAGATAAAAAAACAAAAGTTAAAAAATAAAAAAGCAAAGGGGCGGGGGAATGGCTGGCAATTTTGCC
>JAVVRP010000011.1:0-19087 GCA_036654655.1 Clostridia bacterium | reverse complement strand
CATAATTATTTTTGTATATACTTATTAGGTTGAAGCAGTGGATTGTTGAGTATGTCACCAACGTCAGATACACCCTAGAAGTGGTTTCCTCCAGCAATGGTTTTGCCAGGTAAATATATGCTTTAATAAAATAAAATAAAATAAAATATTTTTATAAAATAAATTAATTAAACATTATTGTTAACTATGACAACAGTTGATTATCAAAATAATATATTTTTAAAATATTAGAATATATAAAAAATTGCATTATTTTATAACAAAAATGTTTGCAATTTTATTAAAATTTTATATGCATTATTATTTTTTTAAACGGTTACAACACTTTGACGCACAGATATAATAAATTATATATTTGTTGTAAATTTGTAAGGTTTGAATTATAGCACAAAAACATTTTTAAAATTAAAAATTATATTTTTGCAATTTGAAAACTGACAAATTTTTTAATTGTGGATGTTGTTAACAAATATGAAAAGCAATTAACAAAAAATTTATATTTTATAAAAGCAAGAAAATATAAACATGTTTTAACTTGATGTTTCTTGTCACAACTTGAAAAAAATACTGAGTCGAAAATAAAATCATAATTAAACAAAATGTAAAAAAAGTTTTAAATTTTAATTAATGTTTAAACAAAAAAACAAGCACATGTTTGATGGCTATTTTTTTGGTGCAAATTATTGAGCATAAGTTTGCATCACAAATTTTACAAAATAAAATTTTAAAAATTTAACAAATTGCATTTTTCAAAAATTGGTTGATTAAAATAAAATGTTAATCTTCTAAATTTTCTATTTTTAAGTAATCACAATTAAAAAAGTCTGACAACTCTATTTCAAGACCTGAACACAATTCGTAAAGAGTGCTCATTTTTACAGTTTTAATTTCTGTATTTAAAATTGTGCTTATTGTTGATTGAGGGACTCCTGTTCTTTTAAATAATTCATATTGAGAAATTCCTTCATTATTTATTATTTCTTTAATTCTTTTTGCTATTGCATTTTTTAGTTTCACACCTTTCTCCGTCTTCGTTGTGTTGAAGTATCTATATGGTATGATTATTTTTTATAAATATACTTCGGTGCATTGAATTTTTTAAAAATATATGATATAATATTACACATGACGAAGTATTATAAAATTTGTTCTGTTTTTGGTCATAGCAAAATAAAAATCACTTATGAACTAAAAGAAAAATTAAAAAGTTGTTTGATTAACTTAATTGAAAACAAGCAAGTTAAAATTTTCTATTTTGGTGGGCTTGGCGAGTTTGACGATTTGTGTTGGCGAATTGTAACTAAATTAAAAGTAATTTATCCTGATTTGAAAAGAATATATTGCTTATCTGACCCAAGACATCAGCGAATATGCAAAAGACCAGGTTGGTTAAAAAATGAAGATTATGAAGAGTTTGTTTATTTAAATTTAAAATTTGATTGGTGGTATCAAAGAATTTATTTCCGTAACTGCAAAATAATAGACCAAAGTGATTATGTTGTGTTTTATGTAAAAAATACTGAAAACAGCGGAGCATATAAAGCAATGCAATATGCAAAGAATAACAAAAAAATGTTTATAAATTTAGCACAATTTCCTTAATTAAAAATTTGCCTAAACAATCAGGTAAAAAAATTTAATATTTTTAAAAATAAAAAAGGGCCCAGCCAATTTCCATATTTCTACGGGTTCAACTGAGCCCCATTTGGTGCGGATAAAGGGACTTGAACCCCCACGATTGCTCACTAGATCCTAAGTCTAGCGCGTCTACCATTCCGCCATATCCGCGTTTTCAATTATTAAAATAAAAACACTAAATCTTTAAATTATATTAATGATTTTTGGTGGCTCACCCGGGGCTCGAACCCGGGACACCTTGATTAAAAGTCAAGTGCTCTACCAACTGAGCTAGTGAACCATTTATTTTTTTTCTTAAAACTTATTGTTTAAGATGGCTGGGGTGGCAGGATTTGAACCTACGCATGCCAGAGTCAAAGTCTGGTGCCTTACCGCTTGGCTACACCCCATCATGCAAACTTGTTTAATTTTTTAAAACTGTTTGCCTTTTTACTGCACGGTTTTGATGTACAAGATAGGTTTTGGCTGGGGTGGTAGGATTTGAACCCACGAATGTTGGAGTCAGAGTCCAATGCCTTACCACTTGGCGACACCCCATTGTGGCAATTTGAACGCTATTTAAAACTTTTTACAAGTTTACGCCTTTGCCTCACATCCACTTTGCATTGCTGTTTGTGATTATGATTGGGGTGAGTGATGGGGCTCGAACCCACGACTTCCAGAGCCACAATCTGGCGCTCTACCAACTGAGCTACACTCACCGTATGGTGCGCCTGGAGAGATTCGAACCCCCGACCTCTGCCTTAGAAGGGCATTGCTCTATCCGGCTGAGCTACAGGCGCTTGTGGAGCGGGTGAAGGGAATCGGACCCTCGCAACCAGCTTGGAAGGCTGGGGCTCTACCACTGAGCTACACCCGCACTTTTGAAGCCTAAATATCATAACACACACTCAAATGTCTGTCAACCGTTTTTTGCATTTTTTTAACAAATTATAAAAAAATATTTGTAATGGTTAAAGTTTTTTGTTTTTGCAAACAATATTTTTGTCTGATTAATTTAATGTTTTTACATTGTCATTTTTCTTGACTTTGTTTGTGTTATAATATATTATAATTAAAGTTGCACGCTAACACTGATTGCAACTTACAAACTTTTTAATTTAACATATAATATGAGGATAAAATGTTTTTAAACGATGAACTAGAAAGTAAATTAAAACTTGCATGCACAGAAAATAATTACAATTGCGACAATTTGTTTGTTGAATTTTCTAACGCACCTCAACTTGCGGACTTTCAAAGCAATATTGCTTTTTTTATTTCAAAAACAGTAAAACTGCCACCAATTAAAATTGCAGAACAACTTGCCTGCACTTTAAACAGCAAAAATTATGAAAATTTTATTTTTTCAATTGCAGGTGCTGGGTTTTTGAATATCTCTTTAACCAACATTGGGCTCTCTTATTATGCAAATAAAATATTAATTAACAAAGATTTTTGTGTTAAAAAAACAAACACACCAAAACTTATTTTTTTAGATTATGGTGGGGCAAACATTGCAAAATCCTTACATATGGGGCATTTACGTTCCCCAATTATTGGCGAGGCCCTTAACCGCTTGTACCGTTTGCTTGGACATAAAACCATTTCCGATGTCCATCTTGGAGATTGGGGATTACAAATGGGACTTGTTATTGCATCACTAAAAAGTGATGGCATTTTGGATTACTATTTTAAAGGAAAAGGCAACAAACCACAAATTACCTTGGATATGCTTAATGAAGCCTATCCAAAGGCATCATTGCGCATGAAAGAAGATTTAATTTTTAAAAAAACTGCGGAAGATTTTACGCTTTTTATTCAACAAGGAAAGCAACCTTATCGCAAAGTTTTTGAAGAAATTAAAAGTGTTTCAATAACAAAAATCAAGCAAAATTATGCCCAATTAAATTGTTATTTTGATCTTTGGCTTGGTGAAAGTGATGCCGAACCATTTGTTGAGCAAACAATTAATATTTTTAAAGAAAAAAACTTAACACAAGATTATGATGGTGCACTTATTGTAAATGTTGCACATGAAGGCGAAAATCAACCCATTCCTAAAAAAAATGATAACGACAAACAACTTTACAGAAACCCTATGCCACCTGTTTTTTTAAAAAAAAGCAATGGCGCTGACCTTTATGACACAAGTGACTTGGCAACCATTTATATGAGAAATTTGCAATATTCACCCGATGAAATTCAATATATTGTTGACGAGCGTCAAGGCACCGCTCATTTTGAAAAGATTTTTAGGGCAGCAAAAATGTCTGGCATATCTCCCGAAAATCAAATTCTTTTGCATGTGGGCTATGGCACTATGAATGGTCCGGACGGAAAAGTTTTTAAAACGCGTGATGGCGGTTCAATAAAATTAGATGATATCATAAATCTTGTTAAAACAAAAGCAAAAGACCGCCTAACAGAAAACGGCATTAAAAATGACGATAAAACTGCACTTTCAATTGGCGTTGCAGCACTAAAATTTTGCGATTTATCTAACACAGTTTACAAAAATTATATATTTGATGTTGAAAAATTTTGCTCTTTTGAGGGCAAAACAGGGCCTTATATTCAATATACTGGTGCAAGAATAAAATCTTTGTTAGCAAAAACCGATGAACTAGACGGAAAAATTTTAATTAATTTAAATGAAGAAAAGCAAATTGTTTTGGCTATATTTAAATTTTTGGATAGTTTTGAGGCTTGTTTTAAAAATCACTCTTTATCTACTCTTTGCTTATCACTATATGAAATTTGCTCGGCTTTTTCAACTTTTTATAACAACATAAAAATTTTAACCCAGCAAAACAAAACCACTCGTGAAAGTTATATTTCACTTTGCAAACTAGTTTTACGCGCCATTGAAATTGGGCTTAACACACTTGCAATTGACTTGCCTGAGAAAATGTAAGTTATTTAATATAACCCAAGGGATATTAATAATGCCCTGTCTATCTGCTTCATTTTAATTGGTGACAATGTTGCAAATTGACGAATTAATCTTTGTTTATCAATTGTTCTTAATTGTTCCAAAAGCACAATTGAGTTTTTTGCCAAATTATCTTGAAACTTATTAATTTCAACATGTGTTGGCAACTTTGCTTTTGTTTGTTGGCTTGTTATAATTCCAACAATAACTGTTGGAGAAAATTTGTTACCCACATCATTTGACAACACCAAAACAGGGCGAGTTCCGCCTTGCTCGCTTCCAATAATCGGGCTTAAATCAGCAAGAAAAATATCTCCACGCTTTGCTTCCATAAGGGTATGCAGTTTCCTCCACATCATCTTATGCAAGCAGTTAATATTTTGTTTGCAAACAAAACAAGTTGTTATTCTAGAACACAAACAGCAATTGCGTCTGTTGAGGTGTGAGAAATTGAAATATGAGAAATTTTAAAATTATTATCAAATATTTTTTTTGTTTCACCATAAAATACTAAAAATGGCTTTCCGCTAGGCAAATGATTTACTTCTATTTCTGCAAAAAAGCCCTTTCCATTAAAACATTTTATTACAGATTCTTTAACTGCAAAAAAACCAGCATAATGCTGACAAGAAAACGCCTTGTCACCAGCATAATCAATTTCTGTTTGTGTGTAAATTTTTTTAACAAAATTTTTATTTTTAATTTGTTTTTTTATTCTTGCAACGCTTATTATATCTGTTCCAATTTCCATTTTTACCCCCTAAAAACAGCCGAAATGGCACTGCTAATTTCATCAAATTCAAAGCCTTTGCTTGCCAAACTTCTAAAAATTTTTGCTTTTAACTCATAATTAATTTCTTTTTCCTTAACTGTTTTTTCAATAAGATCTTTTATGGCTTCTGTTTGACTTCCAATTTGTGATATTACACTGGAAATTACATTATCACAAATGCCTTTTTGTGATAAGTTTTGCATAATCACTTTTTTACCCTTTACGCTTTTTACTGAATTGGCATAATCAATGGCAAATTGGACGTCATTAATATAATTCCATTTTTTTAGTTTTTCAATTGTTTGAAAAATAACTTCTTTTGATATTCCTTTTTTAACAAGTGCAGTTGTTAACATATATTCCGTTTTTGCGCATGCAGACAACATATTTAATGATGATTGCATTGCAATTTCTTCTTCTGAATTCAATGTTTTTTTGCTTACTTTTTTTTCTTTTTTTAAATTTTGATTCCATGCTTTTTGTTGTATTGTGCCAAAACTTTTTTGTGGTACAAAAAAATCGCAAGAAATTGATTCTTCCTTGCGTTTTTCTACTTTAATTTGATTTAAAATTAAATTTAACTTGTTTTGGTCAATCATTTTAAAACAACCTTTAAAAACTGTTTTTTTCCTTTTTTTATGATTGCATAGCCTTGTGTAAAATCTTGTGCACAAACTAACTGAGAAAATTTTTCAACTTTGTTGCCATTAAGTTGAACCCCTCCCTGTTCGATTAATCTTCTGCCCTCACCTTTACTTGCACATAACTTTGATTCATATAATAAATCTACAATTTGGAAATTAACCAAAGATTTGTTTAGTTCAAATGTGGGTGCATCTTTTGCATCTCCTTGTTGAAATAATGCATGTGCTGTTTCCTGGGCAATTATTGCGTTTTGCCTTCCATGTACAAGAGCAGTTACTTCTAACGCCATAACTCTTTTTGCTTCTCTTATATCTGTTGAAACAAGGCTATTAATTTTTTTGAGGTCAATTTCAGTAAGCATTAATAAAAGTTTTTCTACGTCCCTGTCATCAATGTTAATGAAATATTGATAAAAATCGTAAACGCTTGTTTTGTTTTTATCAACCCACAACGCACCGTTTACAGTTTTTCCCATTTTAACGCCTTCTGAATTAGTTAAAAGTGGAACAGTGAAGGCTTGAAAAGAATCCTCACTTTTGCCTTCTAGGTGGTTAAGTTTTCTGCCAAGTTCCACCCCCGCAAGCATGTTTGCCCATTGATCACTTCCTCCAACTTGCAACATGCAACCATAGGTTCGGTTTAGGTGAACAAAATCGTTTGCCTGAATAAGCATATAACCCATTTCCAAAAATGTAAGGCCACCATTTTCTAATCGTTTTGCACAAGAATCACTTGCAAGCATTTTACTAACATTAAAATGCACTCCAACTTCACGCATAAAATCTATGTATTTTTTGTCACATGTCCAATCTGCATTATTTACTATTATGGCAGGATTTTCTCCATCCAGTTTTATGAACTTTGAAATCAATGCTTTAATTTGTGATAAGTTTGTGTTAATAAAATTTGTATCAATCATTTTTCGCATATTATTTTTGCCAGACGGATCTCCAATTTGTGCGGTTGCGCCTCCAAGCAAAACAATAACTTTGTGTCCCCAATCTTGAAATCTTTTAAGCATAATAAGAGGTAAACAATGGCCAATATGCAAACTATCGGCAGTTGGATCAATTCCCACGTACACGGTTGTTTTTCCATTAACCAAATTTTTTACTTGTTCTTCGTTTGTGTATTGATACACAAATCCACGCTCTTTTAAACTTTCATATAACTTTTTCATAAACTAATTGTATTATATTTTAACTTAAATGTAAAGTAAATTTTGTTGTGCTAAAACGTTTAATTTTTTGTTGTAATTATTTAATGCACTCAATCAAGCCCAAATTATCATCATGTCTTTTGTATAAAATACAAACATTTTGAGATATTTCATTTAAAAATACATAAAAATCGTGGTCCAAAAATTCCATCCTAAGTTTTGCCTCTTCTTCACTTATTGGAACAAGATTAAACATCTTCTTTTTAATTACTTCATGCCTTATTTCTAATGGTTTTTCGGTTAAAAATTCAAATGTTGGAACATCAAATGCTGTGTTTTTAAAGTAATCATTTTTCTTTTTGCTTTGTTTAAGAATTTGACGCTCAATTTTAGGCAATGCTAAATCTAAGTTTTCAAACATGTTATCACCAAGGATTTCACTGCGATACAAAATACCTTTGTTGCTTATTGTAATTTCAAGTTTATTTCCTCTATCTTCTTTTTTACAGATAATTTTTGCCGTTGCATCTTCTCCAAAATATCTTTCTAATTTTTCAATTTTTTTTGTTATAATTTCTTTTAAATTATTTCTTATTGCATAATTTTTACCACTGATTTCAATTTTCATATTTTTCTCCTATACGTTTTATTATACCAGTTTTTATTTAAAAGTAAAACAAATATAATGTTTGTTTTTGTTTTTTAATTGTTTGAAAAAGTTATCTTTCCATCTGCAACATCAATTGTTATTACTCCTTCTTTTGCAAGTTTTTCCATTAAAATTTGCTCGGCAATGGAATCTTCTATTTCTTGTGATATAAAGCGTTTTAATGGACGCGCACCATATTCGTTATTTTTACAACCTTTTTCTACAACATAGTCCAATGCACTTTGCGTAATCTTTAATTGCAAATTGCGCTTTTTAAGATTTTCATTTGTTTTGCCAATAAGTGTAATAGCAATTTTTGCCAAATTTTCTTTTGTGAGGGAATTAAAAATGCAAATCTGGTCTATTCTGTTTATAAATTCTGGTTTAAATTTTTTGCGAAGAGCAGACATATAAATTTCTTCATTTGTTTGTTTTTCTTCGGCTTCATTAAATCCTAGTTGATGATGGGTTTGAATTTCTGCGGAGCCAACGTTGGACGTCATAATTATTATTGTGTTTTTAAAACTTACTGTTCTGCCCTGTCCGTCTGTTAATCTGCCATCATCTAAAACCTGCAATAGTGCATTAAATACATCTGGGTGAGCCTTTTCTATTTCGTCAAAAAGAACAACTGAATATGGCCTTCTTCTTACCTGTTCTGTAAGTTGCCCGCCCTCGTCATACCCAACATATCCGGGAGGTGCACCAATTAGCCTTGCCACTGAATGTTTTTCCATATATTCGCTCATGTCCATACGAATAATATTATTTTCATTATCAAAAATCGCCTCAGACAAAGCCTTGCAAAGTTCTGTTTTTCCAACCCCTGTTGGACCCATAAACAAAAACGAGCCTATTGGGCGTTTTGCATCACTAAGCCCCACGCGTGAGCGCCTTATGGACTTTGCAACAGCAGAAACAGCATCGTCCTGCCCAATTACCCTACGATGTAAAATTTTTTCTAAATTGGTCAGTTTTTCTGCTTCTGTTTGATTTATTTTTGTTACTGGAATTCCTGTTCTTGATGACACAATTTCTGCAATATCTTGTGCTCCGATTGAACTTGCGTCTTTTTTTACTGCTTTATTTTCTTTTTTATTTAATTCTTCCATCAAGTTTTGCAATTTTACAATTTCGGACTGCAATTTTGCCGCTTTTTCATAATTTCTTTGTAAACTAGCCTCATCTCTGTTTGCAGAAAGTTGTTTAATTCTTTCTTCTTTTTCCTTAAAATCTGAGGATTTGCTTTCTAACTTCACCTTAACTCGTGACATTGCTTCGTCTATGCAGTCTATTGCCTTGTCTGGCAAGTTTCTGTCCATTATATATCTGTCTGAAAGTTGAGCAGCGGAATCTATTGCTTCATCAGTTATTTTTATATGATGAAAACTTTCAAAAGAATCTCTAAGCCCTTTTAAAATTAAAATGGTGTCGTCAACACTGGGCGGGTTAACCATAATTGGTTGAAATCTTCGCTCCAATGCCTTATCTTTTTCAATATATTTGCGATATTCATCTGTTGTGGTTGCTCCAATAGTTTGAAGTTCGCCCCTAGAAAGATATGGTTTAAGCATATCCGCTGGGCTGGTTTCCCCCTTTTCACTTCCCGCTTGGGCAAGGGTGTGAATTTCATCTATAAAAACAATTATATTTTTGTTTTGAATTATTTCTTCAACAACTCCTTTAAGTTTTTCTTCCATTGATCCACGATATTTTGTGCCAGCCATAAGCCCGCCAATTTCCATTGAATAAATTGTTTTATTTTTAAGAATTTCTGGAACATTTCCTTTAACAATTGCCTGTGCAAGACCTTCTACAACTGCGGTTTTTCCTACTCCTGCTTCGCCAATTAAAACTGGATTATTTTTTGTTTTACGGCACAAAATTTCAATAACACGTTCTATTTCTTGTTGTCTGCCAATAATTGGGTCTATTCCACCCATTTTTGCTTTTAAAGTTATGTCGGAACCCATTTCTAAAAGTTTTTCGGATAGCGGACTTTTTTCTGCAACATCACTGCTTGCTTTTAAAGAGTTTTTGCCTTCCTGCAAAATTGCAAGCAAACTATTTTTCATTTCTTGTATGTTTGCATGATAAACTGATTGTAAAATTCTTACTGCAAAACTGCCCGTTCCTCCTAATAACGCTAAAAAAATATGTTCTGTTCCAATAAAATTATGACCAAGTTCAATGGCAACTTTTTGAGCAACCCTAAAAATTTCTTTTGCCCTTGGGGTTAAGTCTATTTCTATGCTAGGAAAAAAACTAACTTCTGTGTTGTCTTCAAAAATTTCTTCAAGCGATTCTTTTGTTACTCCCGCATTTGTAAGAATTTTTGATGACGCACAATCTGTTTGACAAAGCAATCCAAACAAAATATGTTCGGACCCCACCTGACTTGAACCAAACCTTCCCGCCACCTTTGTGGCTTCCTTTAAAACTTTTTCTACACTGCTTGATGCTTCCATAATCAACCTCCGCTTTTTTGAAGATATTCACATTCAAACCATATTTATGTTATTTTATCACTCTGTTTTTTTGATGTCAATTTTTTGATATTGATTTTTTCACTGTTTTGAAAAAACATTTTATCAAGAAATTGCCCCGTATAACTATTTTTACACTTTGCCACTTGCTCTGGCGTTCCACTGCAAATTACATAACCGCCCTTATTTCCGCCTTCGGGGCCAAGGTCAACAATATAGTCGGCACATTTAATTACATCCAAATTATGCTCAATTACAATAACTGTGTTTCCGCTTTCTACAAGTTGTTGCAATATGTTTATAAGTTTTTTTACGTCATACATATGCAGTCCAGTTGTTGGCTCATCTAATATATAAACAGTTTTCCCCGTTGAGCGTTTGCAAAGTTCTGTTGCAAGTTTTACTCTTTGCGCTTCGCCTCCACTAAGTTCTGTTGCTGGCTGACCTAATTTAACATATCCCAACCCAACTTCATTTAAAGATTTTAATTTTGGATAAATGCTTGGAAATCCTTCAAAAAGAGGAGTTGCTTCTTCAATAGTCAAATTTAAAACATCTGAAATATTCATGTTTTTAAATTTAACTTCAAGCGTTTCTCTGTTATATCTTTTACCCTTGCAAACTTCACAAGGAACAGTTATATCTGGCAAAAAGTACATTTCAATTTTTTTAACACCCGCTCCATCGCATGCCTCACATCTTCCTCCCCTAACATTAAAACTAAATCTGCCCGCAGTATATCCTCTTTCTCTTGCATCTTTTGTGCTTGCAAAAAGTTCTCTAAGTGGCGTGAATAACCCTGTGTAAGTTGCTGGGTTACTCCTTGGGGTCCTTCCTATTGGAGATTGGTCAATTGCAATAACCTTGTCCAAATCATCTATGTTTTCAATGGATTTAAAATTACCTTGCTGGCTTTTACTTCCATTTAAGTGCATACTTAAATTAGGCAACAAAATTTTGTTAATTAAACTACTTTTGCCACTTCCAGAAACACCCGTTACAACTGTGAACACTCCTTTTGGAATTTCCACTGTTATATCTTTTAAATTATTTTCACATGCTCCGCAAATAACAATTTTACCTTTAACAGATTTTCGGCGTTTGATTGGTAAATCTATTTTTTCTTTTCCACTTAAAAACTTACCTGTTATTGAATTTTTGTTTTGCATAATTTGCGTTGGAGTTCCTTCCGCAACAATTTGACCACCATGAATACCTGCCAATGGTCCAACGTCAACAATATAATCTGCGGACATTATTGTTTCTGTGTCGTGCTCAACAACAATTAATGTGTTTCCCAAATCTCTAAGTTTAAAAAGCGTGCCTAAAAGTTTTTGATTATCCCTTTGGTGAAGCCCAATGCTTGGCTCGTCTAATATATACAAAACTCCAACCAAACCACTGCCAATTTGTGTTGCAAGCCTAATTCTTTGCGATTCGCCACCACTTAAAGATTCGGCGCTTCTGGAAAGTGTTAAATAACCAAGCCCAACATCCACCAAAAAACTTAACCTTGCAGAAATTTCTTTTAAAATACTTTCCGCAATTTTCATTTCAACACTTGTAAAGTTTATTTTTTTAGGCAAGGTTATACTTTTTTCATTGTGCTCCGAAACCATTTCTGTTTTGCCATTATTTTTAGAGTTCATTGTTTCTGTAAAAGTTAATTGCAGGGCTTCTACTGAAAAATTGCATAATTCAAAAATATTTAGTCCTTCAATTTTAACAGAAAGAGCCGATTTATTCAGCCTTTTTCCGCCACACATTGTGCAAGGAACTTCGCAAAAAAACTTGCCAAGTTCGTACTTAACAAACTCGCTTGTTGTTTCTTTATAACGCCTACGCAAACAAGGAATAATTCCTTCAAAACTAGCCTTGTAACTTCCAACAAATTTGCCACTATGCATTGGTATTTCAATTTTTTCGCCATTGTTGCCATACAATAAAATATCAAGATGCTCTTTGGGTAACTTGTTCAGCGGTGTTGAAAGTGAAATTCCATATTTTTTGTTTAGCGCTTCATAATAAAGTGATGCCATTGAAGTGCCATCACTAACCCATCCCGTAAAATTTAATGCCCCATCGTTTAAAGACAAGTTTGAATTTTTTAAAACAATGTTTTTATCAACATCCACCAAATAACCTAATCCTGTGCAATGCTCACATGACCCAAAAGGGCTGTTAAATGAAAATAATCTGGGTGAAATTTCTTCTAGTGTATGGCTACAATTTGGGCAAGAAAACAGTGTTGAAAACATTTCTTTATTTTCTTCACAACTAATTGTTACAAGCCCCTCGCTAAGTTTAATTGCGTTTTCAACGCTTTCAAACAGCCTTCCCTCAATTCCATCTTCTATTACAAGCCTGTCCACAATTACAGAAATATCATGCTTTAAATTTTTGTCTAAATTAAACTCTTCGTCCAAAGTGTGAACATATCCATCTATTTCAATGCGTACATATCCATTTTTTTTAAATCCGTCAATTGCCTTTTCGTGTTTGCCTTTTTGTGCTCTAATCACTGGTGACAGCACCAAAATTTTACTATCTTTTGGATAGGCTAAAATTTTTTCTACAATTTGATCTATACTTTGCTTTTCTATTGGCAAATTACAATTAGGGCAATATGGTTTTCCGACCCTTGCGTACAACAAACGAATATAATCATAAATTTCGGTAACTGTTCCAACAGTTGAACGCGGATTATGATTTGTTGTTTTTTGGTCAATAGAAATTGATGGAGAAAGACCTTCTATACTTTCCACATCAGGTTTTTGGCTTTGACCTAAAAATTGGCGCGCATAAGAAGATAAACTTTCAATATATCTTCGTTGCCCTTCTGCAAAAATTGTGTTAAATGCAAGTGTAGACTTTCCACTTCCAGAAACACCAGTAAACACAACTAATTTATCTCTTGGTATTGTAACATCAATATTTTTTAAGTTATTTTCCTTTGCACCACGAACTTTTATAAATTGTTCCATTTTTATCCTTTAAGTAAAGTAATTATACCACATATTTTTGTTTTTTAAAAGTTGATTAACAAAAACTATAATAAAAATAAAAATCGTGCAGTCTGCACAATTTTTATTTTGCTTTTAAATTAGTTTTTTTACATAGCACCTTCTTCGCTTATGTTGTTCATGTTCAAAATTTTTCCATTGGTGATGAATGTTTACGTTATCTTCCAAATTTAAATTTGTTTCAAAATATTCTATCCCCAAAGCCTTGCCTTGCTCCATAATATACCTTAAAATCACTGCTGGAAGCCCTTTGCCAAGATATTCCTTACGAATTCCAATAAGAGCAAAGTCAAGCACTTTTGGTCTTTTTAATGCCTTAAAAATTTTAAGTGCATTTGGCAAAATTTTACCATTTGTGTTGCTTAATGCTTTGGACAAAGACGGCAATGCAAAGCCGAACGCAACAACCTTGTCTGTTTGGTCTACAAGAACAATAATGTATTTAAGTTCTATAAATAATTTAAATTGATCTATAAGTTGTTTTCTTACTTTGTCGGTGTATGGCACAACTCCATGCAAATCTCCATATGCATCGTCTATAACATCAAAAACACCTTGTTTGTACCTTTCCAAAAACTTTTTTTTACTGTTTTCATGGGCAATTTTAAGATTAAATCTTTTAAGAACAATTTCCGCCAACCTATCCACACGCTCGTTAACTTCTTTTGGGGGAAAAATTTTGTACTCCAACCAATCTATTTCTTTTTCATAGCCACATGCTTCAACAAGTTTTGGATAATAAGCGTAATTATATTGCTCTTCAAAAGTTGCAATGTAATCAAAACCATCAATCAGCATACCTTCTCTATCTAAATCATTAAATCCCAGTGGACCATGAACAATTTCCATCCCCATATTTTTTGCCCATGCTTCAACAGCATTAAAAAGTTTTTTTGCAACTTCAACATTATTAACGCAATCAAATCTTGTAAATCTTACACGCTTTTCACTAACTTTTAAGTTGTACAATTTTTGAATTATCCCACAAATTCTGCCAACCACCCTTTTGTTTTGTAATGCTAAATAACAAATAACGTCACAATCTTCATATGAAACATTTTTTTCATCATTAAATAAATTAAGTTCGTCACCGCGAAGTGGTGGCACAAAAAATGGACATTTTTTATATAGTTTAATTGGAAAATCAACAAACCTTTTTTTGTCATTTTGCTTTTTAACTTCAATAATTTCAATAGGATAAATTAATTTTAATTTTTTGCTTGTTTTTTTTGTTTTTTGATTAGTTATATTAAAATTTTTATCTTTTTGTTCATTTTTTTTCATTTATCTTTCACCATAGTAATATTATACTTCTTTTTAACAAAATAGTCTATTAAAAATTATTTTACTTTTAACATTTGCCCATTAAAAACATTTTTACAACCATTAATTTTAAAAAGTTTTTGCTTTGAAATTCCAAATTTTTGACATACACTTTTAACACTATCGCCTATTTTTACAATATAAACATCTTGTTTTGGCACATAAAGAACATTTCCATTTTCTAATTGTAAATTTGCGTTTGCACGTTTAATATAAGAAATTGAACATCCATACATTTCTGCAACTGTTAAAAATGTATCACCTTCCCAAATTCTAAAAAATTCTCGTTGTTTAAGTTCGATTGTCATAAAATAATTTATGCTTTTTTTTTGTTATTATGCTTTTTTGTTCATTTACTTTGTTATTAGAATAAATTTGATTAATCAAAAATATCTTACATTGACGGAGTGTAAGTATGAAATCTTTATTCAAAACCGTAAGTTTGGTTTTGTTTTTTACAATTTTAACCAGAGCCGCTGGTTTTTTGCTAAGAATATTTTTATCACGTGAAATTGGTGCTGAACAACTTGGAATTTATCAAATTTCTCTTTCAATTTTTGTTGTTTTGGCAACTGCTGTTTCAAGCGGATTACCACTTGTTATTAGCCGTCTAACAGCAAAATATATTGCAACAAATGATAAACAAAGCCAAAAACGAATGCTTGGATGTGCTCTTATTATTGCAGGAACAGGTGCAATTATTATAACACTTTTATGTTTTATTTTTCAAAACGCTTTTGCTTTTGTTTTTGCTGACGACCGCAGTTTACTTGTTTTTATTGTAATGCTTCCAGCACTTATTTTTGGTGCAATAGATGGTGTTTTTAAAGGTTCTCAATGGGGCAAAAACAATTATTTATATGTGTGTATTGTAGATTTTTTTGAGCAAATTTCAAGAATAATTTTATGCGTGTTATTATTAAACGTTTTGTTTATCACTTTGGACGGCGCAGTTTCAGCAGGCATTGCTCTTTGCATTTCATGCATGCTTTCTATGATTTTTTCAATTATTTTATTTTTCTCAAAAAAAGGCAAAATTGGAAAACCTGTAAATCATTATGCAGAATTAATTAAAGGAACTGCACCAATCACAGGAATGAGGCTTGCATCAAGCCTTATGACACCAATTATTTCAATTATTTTACCATTAAGATTAATGAGTGCGGGATTCACAAATTCACAAGCAATGAGCCTTATGGGTGTTGCTTTTGGAATGACGTTGCCTCTTCTTTTTATTCCAAGCACTTTGGTTGGAGCGCTAACAATGGCGTTGGTCCCAGATCTTGCTTGTGCAAAAGCAAAAAATGAAAATAAATATATTGACAATAGAATATCTTCTTCAATTGTTTTTACGCTTATGGGGTGCATTATTTTTATTCCGCTGTTCATGGGCGCAGGAGAACTTATTGGACAGTTTTTATTTGCAAATATGCAAAGCGGAGTTTTGCTATCACAATCTGCTTGGCTAATGCTTCCGCTTGGAATGGTTAACCTAACTGCGGGCATATTAAATTCCCTTGGATTGGAATTTAAGAGTTTAAAAAATTACGTTGTTGGCACAATTTTAATGCTTGCTTGTATTATATTTCTTCCAAAGTTTATTGGTTTGCAGTCTGTAATTTTGGGGATGGGATTATGCACAGGGCTTGCCAGCATTTTAAATATAAAAATGCTTATAAAACAAAAAATTATAACTGCAAAATTGTTTAAACCTTTTGTGTTAATGATTGTTTTTTGTTTGCCAGTTGTTGCAATTGTAAGTTTTTTATCTGGAATATTATCCCATTTTATGCCATTATTTTTTAATATTATTATATCATGTGGGCTTGGTGCCATTTGTTTTGTTTTACTTTGCGTGATTTTTAATTGTGTTAATTTACAAACTTTTATTATAAGGGTTAAATCATTTAAATTTTTAAAAAAGAAAAAAATTAAAGTAAGTTAATCTCATAACTTTTTATGCACAAAAAATTCTATCAGCATAGTGCACCCAATTCCCAAATGTTTTATACTGATTTGCCAATGCTTGCGTTGGCACAACAATTCTAAGGTTGCTTGCACTGTTAAAAACTTCTCTGCTTTGCAAAGCAACCAAAGACTCCGTGCGATTAATTGTTAACAGTTCCAAATTTTTGCATCCATGAAAGGTGTCCCCTCCAATAATTGTTAAAGATGGTGGCAAATTAATGCTTTTTAATGTTAAACTACTCTGAAAAACATTATTGCTTATTAATGTTAGATTTGGAAAATCTAACAAACTAAGATGTGGCATTGAACTAAAATCATAATAAAGAAAAGCATAAGTGCCAATTTGCGTTAATGTTATTGGAAATTCAATTGGGCTGGTTTTTTGATTTAAAACAGTGTGTGGAAAACAATAATGTACTCCATTAATAGCAGGAGAAGCAAATCCTTTTATTGTGAATGTTTTTCCGTTGTGCGTTATTGTTGGAGGAATTGAATAGTTTGGCAAATTCTGCCGTGGATTAATATGTGATATCCAAACTTCATCTGAATTGCCTATACAAAAATATTCAAGTTTATCGGGAGTAACTTTGTCAGGTGGAACCCCCTGATACAAAGGTTCTTTTCTCTGTTCATAATTTGCTGGGATAAAAAGTGGATATTTGCTAGTTTTGCCATAAAGTGTTTGATTGGAAATTGGAGTAAAGTTATATTCAACTGGCATTGTGCAAGATTCGTCCAAAAACCATGTTAACAAATATGGTGTTTGAACTCCATCCACGGGTACATTATATGATGATGGCAAGTTAATGGCGCCGGTTGGAGTTGCCATTTGGGTTGCGACAATTGAATTTATTATTGATGGTTTTATGTCTATTTTTAATTTTAATGGTGATTGTGCAGATGCCTGATTAAATGTTTTAATTTGATATTTAAGCGTTGCCTGAACCATGTTTGAAGGCAAAACATTTGCTCCATTCACGCTTGCTGGCTGTGCTATTGCAGAAATTTCTTCACGTGTGGCAAAAGAGTTTAACGCTGAAACGGCAAGCAAATTTCCATTTGCATCAACTTCTTTTATGGAAATTTCTAGTGATTTACCAACGGTAAAGTTTGTTACATTAACCTTAAATATAATTGGTGTCAAAATGCTTGTATGAAAAAATATGTTTCCAACATCCCAAACTGGAATGTTGGTTTGCAAACTTGTGCCAGAAGAATATGTGTAAATATTTTTTGTTACTGTTCCGTTTCCATCCACAGAGCCCAAGTCTGTTGAAGATGTTAAATTCCCGTTTGCGCTGTTTTTTGCACCCTCCATTTCAACAGAAATGCTTGCCCTTACACCAACAACTTCAAACATAAGTGAAGTTGCAATTTTTGTTTGCATATATGTTTGTGACAAAACTCCAAACGCCATTGCTAACGCGGTGACGGCCAGTGCTAATATCACAAGAAATACTTTTTGTTTTTTCATATACTCCATTTTTTACAATACACTTTTATTATATACCACGGGGATATAAAAACGCAATCAAATTTGAAATAATAAAAATCAAAAAAAATAACTTAAAAAAGTAATATCACAACAAACCAAGTTTATGTTAAAAAATTTTTTGCATTTTACAAAAAAGTTTTTTTAATACTTTACAAATAAATTACTTTCACAAATATTTTGCAAGCCTGTTTTTTTAACGTAATTTATAAACTTTTGGACGTGCTGTTTTTGCAAAACGTATTCTGCTTTTTCATATTCTGGATGTAAAAATTTTATGCTTTCATAGTCATAAAATTTGTATTCACCGTTTTGGTTTTTTCCAACTTGAAAACTGTTATTTATTCTTTTGCTTATTAAATTGTTCCAATCATACTCTGCATCAATTTGTTGCAATTGTTTTTTAAGCAAATTTGCATTTAATGTTTGCTTGTATGGAATAAAAATTGTTTTAACCAACTTTTCTTGAATTAAAACATTGCAAACAAATTCTGTTTTTGCAACCACTTGTAAATTTTGTGAGTTTTTATATTCAATTTTATTTGCCAAACAACCAAGCAAATTGTATGGCAACTTTAAAACAGTTCCATCACAATTGTCAAAAACAATTCGCCCTGTGCCAATGCCTAATAAATTACTTTTTTTAATATTGCTTGTTTTTAGCATTTTATTTTCTCATTGTGTCTTTAAACTTTTGAATATATTCCTTCCATGAGCCAATCATTCTGCCGTCTTGCAACTTTCCGTTAGTTAAAATTTGTTCGTCCAACCTGAGCCCCTTAACCCACTTTTCTTCAATTCCGTCAAATTCAGACATAGGCAATTTTTTTCTACCATCTTTTACATATTTCATGTCTTTTATTGGATACACATTTGATGAAGAGTGTGATGTTAAAATTCCGTTTGCAAACAAGTTGCTGTAATAATTTGTTATAATATTTTGATATTTAACAGTTTTGTCCACAAATTCCAAACTTACAACTTTTACAAATTCACCTTTTGAGTTAAATGTTGTTGT
>JAVVRP010000010.1:0-21011 GCA_036654655.1 Clostridia bacterium | reverse complement strand
TTAATGTAGATAATAATAACACACAATATAAATCTATTGATGGAAATCTATATAGTAAAGATGGTACCAAGTTTTTGCAGTACTGCATGGGTAAAAAAGATACATCATTTATTTTACCAACCAGCGTAACAAGCATAGGGTATCGTGCGTTTTATGATTGCAGTTCACTTACCAGCATAACCATCCCATCCAAAGTAACAAGCATAGGGGATTATGCGTTTTTTGGTTGCACAAAACTTGCCACAGTAACATTTGAACCAAATTCACAACTCACAAGCATAGGGTATCGTGCGTTTGATGGTTGCACCTCACTTGCCAGCGTAACAATCCCATCCAGTGTAACAAGCATAGGGGGTTATGCGTTTCAAGATTGCACAAAACTAGCCATAGTAAAAATTTTAAGGGCAGACCTTCCAATTATCAGTTTGGGCAGTTCTGCGTTTTCCAACTGCCATGCTTCCTTGCAAATTCAAGTGCCAAATGGTGTGTTAAATGATTATAAAACTGGAGCATATTGGAGTAATTATTCCGCCAAAATGGTTGGATATAATTAAAAAGTAAAACAATTAATGTTAAGGGAAACATAAACTAAAATTTAGGTGTGTGGTTTGAATTAACAATAAGCACAAGGATTTGAATTAAAACCTAATTACAGGGTTTTAATTAACAACAAACAAATTGGGTTGAATTAAAATTTAATTGTATGTTTCAAACTTATTACAAGTTTAAATTAAAACCTAGTTTTGCTGGGCAGGGGTTTTGAGTTTTAAATTAAAACCTAGTTTTGCTGGGCAGGGGCGGGGAATGGCTGGCAATTTTGCCAGCCAGCACGCACGTGGAACGTGTGCGTGCTAATGCCACAAACCTGCGTTTGTGGCATTTCCCCGCCCCGGGGTTGTGCCCACTTTTTTTGTTTGTTAAGCAAAATGTGGTGTAACTTTGTTTAAAACAAAAGAAACTTGGAAACAATTTGCACAGCGGAGTGCGTATGTTAAAAAAAACAAGATTTATAATATCTTTAATTGGAATGATGTTTATTTTGGTTGGATGTGTAAGGGAGCCACTTTCGGTAAGTATAATTAACAGGGGTAAATCGGGTGCCGAGCATGCGGTGTTAATTAATTATTCCCAAGAAAAATTGTACAAAAACAAAGGTGTGGATTTGCGATTAAAATCTGGCACGGCAAACGTAACGTTTATGGTAAGAAAAGATTTGGAAAATTTTGTAAGCATAACATTGCCCGAAGCAAACGAATGGCATTCGTTAACCACTTTGCTTTGCAATGCCAGCGAAAAACCAAACACAGAAAATTTTGTTAAATATGATGATGCGGTAAACACAACGTGGCTGTTTAAGTCCGAAAAAGATTTTTGTGTGCAAATTTTGTGTGTTGCGGGTGACAAATTTCCAAATGCAACAAAAACAGGTTTTTTGCTAACAGACACAGAGCCAATTTCAAAGCAATTTAATTTAAAATATAAAAAGTAAACACAGTTTATGCGGTTAACATGCGTAATTTATCACTTGCATAAATTTTTAAAATATTGTATTATGTAAACAAAAGAGGAACTTATGATACAAATTCGCAATTTGCATTTAAAATTTGTTAGAGAATATTACGCACTGTATGACATTAATTTCAGTGTTGCACCAACCGAAAGTGTTGCACTTGTTGGGCAAGAAAACAGCGGAAAAACAACTCTTTTAAGGGTGATTGCAGGGTTAGAAAATTTTTGCAATGGAGAAGTTTATGTTAAGGGCATTTCCATAAAAAAAATTAATTTTGCAAGTGATGTTTCAATGGGTTACATTCCAGAATCGCCTGTGTTTTTGGGCAAAAAAACAGTGTACGAAAATTTTAAGGCACTTTTAAAATCACGAAAGGTAAATGAAAAACAAATTGAGGACCAAATAAACAAGGCGTTAATTGATTTTAACATAGAGCGCCTAAAAGATGTTAAAGCAAAAGATTTGTCTTTGTTTGATGGTTATCTTGTAAGTTTTATTAGGTTGTCGTTCAGAACGCTGGACATTGCACTTGTGGATAATATTTTTGAAAAACTGAATGAAAAGCAAATTGAAATTATAATTAATTTAATAACAAAAATGTTTTTGGAAAAAAAAGTTACAACAATTGTGGCAACGTCCAGTGAGCAAATTGCCAAACGAGTGGCTGGCAAAGTGGCATATTTTGTTAATGGCACGTTAGAAAAAGTTGAATCAAATGACAAAAAAGTGGTGAAAAATGTTAAACCCAAAATTTGATGTGGAGCAATTTGCCAACGATTTACGGAAATATTTTTTAGCCACAAACAAAAATTTTTGGCAGGTTGCCAAAAAAAAAAGAACTGAACTTTTGCAAAATGCAAATTTAAAAAAAATTTTAACAAATGACGATTTGCGCAAAACAATAGATTCACTTTTTGAAAATAATTTAAATTTAACACAAACTTCAAAAAACAGTTTTTTACATCGAAATACACTTAGTTACAGGCTAAAAACAATTAAAACTGGCATAGGTTTAAATCTTAAAAATTTTGGAGATGCAGTTATATTCAAAAATTTGATATTGGCAAGCCAAGAAATTAAAGTTTGCAAAAAATAGGAGAAAAAAATGGGAAGCACAACTTCACAAATGATGTTTTCAGAATTAGACATAAGAACAGAAAAGATTAATCAATTAAAAAAACAAAATGTGATTGTTTACAAAAACAAATTTATTCGTTCGCACACAATAGAAGAGGCAGTTAAGTTGCCCGTTGGCACAAATGTTAGGCTTGCTGGCAGAATTATTTCGCGCCGAATTTTTGGAAAGTTTGGTTTTTGTGAAATTTTTGACATAAAGGGCAAAATTCAAATAAGTGTTGGCAGAAACGAATTTGATGAGGAATTTTACAACTTTTATAAAAAGATGATTGACATTGCCGATTTTATTGGAGTGGAAGGGCAGTTATATTTAACTCAAACCGGAGAATTAACAGTTCGTGCAACAAAACTGGAATTGCTTTCAAAGGCAATGAGGCCTCTGCCCGAAAAATTTCATGGCATAACGGACATTGAGGCACGTTACAGGCAAAGATATTTAGATTTAATTATGAACAAAGACGTAAGAGATTTGTTTTTGGCGCGCTCAAAAGCATGTTCTTTTGTGAGAAGATTTTTGGAAGAAAATGATTTTATTGAAATTGAAACACCAATAATTCAAAAAAATGTTAGTGGTGCAACTGCAAAGCCTTTTTTTACAAAGCACAACGCGCTTAATTTGCAATGCAATTTAAGAATAGCCACAGAAACATGGCTTAAACAAGCCATTGCAGGCGGTTTTGACAGGGTTTTTGAACTTGGAAAAGATTTTAGAAACGAGGGAATGGACCAAACCCACCTTCAAGAATTTACTCAGGTGGAATGGTATGCTGCATATTGGGACTATGAAGATAATATTCAATTTTTTCAAAAATTTATTAAACAATTATTAATGGAATGTATTGGAAAAACTTTTGTTGTTTGTAAGGGCAATGTGATAGATTTTGGAAAAGAACAATGGGAACGCATTAATTATGTTGAAGAAATGACAAAAATTTTTGGTTTTGACTTTTTGGAAATAGATGATGTTCAAGTTTTAAAAAATAAAATTATTGATGCAAAATTATTTACAAAATATGATTTAGAAGAGTTTAAATCAACAAGGGCAATAATTGATTTTGTGTACAAGAAAAAAATTAGAGAAAATATTATTGGTCCAACAATTTTATACAATTATCCAGCAGTTTTAAAAACACTTGCCCGAAGAAACGATAAAAACACAAAAATTACAGATGCGTTTCAGGTTGTTGTTTGTGGTGCAGAAATTTTGAATGCATACTCCGAACTTGTGGACCCAATAACTCAGCGTAAAACACTTGAAGAGCAGTTAACAAACAAAAATGCAGGTGATGATGAAGCAATGGATGTTGATGAGGACTTTTTGCTTGCAATGGAACACGGAATGCCTCCAATTTCTGGGTTAGGGTTTGGAATAGACAGATTTATTATGATGTTGTTTGATTGTGAGTCCATTAGGGACACAATTTTGTTTCCTCTTATGAGATAATTATTTAAAATATTATTGTTATACAAAATAATTTGTGTTATATTTAATTTATGAAAAACAACACATACAGCATTGTTATAAATGATTTTGGTTGCAATGGCGAAGGCGTTTCCAGAGTAAAAGAAAATGCTTTTAAATTAATAAAAAATATTCAAGACGGCAAAGTTATTTTTGTTAAAAATGCCCTTCCCAAAGAAGAAGTTGAGGTTTTAATTACCAAACAAACTTCCAATTATTTAATTGGAGAAGTTAAATCAATAAAACAAAAAAGCACACAAAGAATAATTCCAAAATGCAAATATTTTGGAAAATGCGATGGTTGCCAAATTCAACATATGAATCAAGATTTGCAAATAGATTTTAAAACAACTGCCGTTAAAAATGAATTTGCAAAACAGCATATAAACTGCAAAATAAATAATTGTATCCCCAGTGAAAATCAATTTGAATACAGAAACAAAATTTCACTTCAAGTGGGTTTAAATTATGACATTGGTTTTTTTGACGGCAAAAGCAGAAATTTAATAAAAATTGACAAGTGCATGTTGTGTGAAAGTTGGAATGAAAATGTGATTGACGTTTTTAATCAGTATTTTCAAACATTAACGCAAAAGCAAAACAAAGTTTTTAAGCAAATTATTGCACGAAAAATTAATGATAGCATTTTAATAACGCTTATTGTTGCCATTGAAAAATTGGAAAATAAAGAACTACTGCAAAATTTGCTGAATAACAAATTTTCCAATTTTGGGCTTTATATAAGTGTAAACAAAATAAAAAATTCAAATGTTTTTGTTAACGAGAGCAAACATGTTTGTGGTTTAAAATTTTTAGAATTTGTTCAAAATAATAACAATGTAGAAGTTGGGAGCCAAGGTTTTTTGCAAATTAACAATAATATTGCTCAAAAAATTTACAATCAACTTGGACAAAATCTTATTAATTGTGATTTAGTTGTAAACGCTTACAGCGGTGCGGGGTTACTTAGTGCCACACTTGCAAAATCTTGTAAAAAAGTTATTGGAATAGAAGTTTGCAAAGATGCGCATTTAAGTGCCCAAAAATTAAAATTGCAAAATAATATTTCAAATTTAACAAATATTTTAGGAAAAACAGAAGAAGAACTCCCAAAATTATTTTTTAGTTGCAAAAAAGAACAAAATGTTGCAGTAATTTTGGACCCTCCACGCAAAGGCTGTGATAAAGTTGTTATGCAAAGTTTAATTCAAACAATGCCGAACACAATTTTTTACTTGTCATGCTTTTGTTCAACGTTAACAAGGGATATTTCCATTCTTATCAATTCAAAAGCATATGAAGTGTTGTTTGTTCAGCCATATGATATGTTTCCACAAACAAAGCATATTGAAACACTTGTTTGTTTAATGCTTAACAAAAATATTTAATTAATTTTTTTGTAAAAGCAACATAAAAAAACAAAAAAATGTTGCAAAAGCATAAAAGTTATGATACAATAAAATTGCTTTTTAAAAGCAAAACTTAATTTTATGCCGATGTGGTGAAATGGTAGACGCGCGGGACTCAAAATCCCGTATTCGCAAGGATATGCTGGTTCGAGTCCAGTCATCGGCACCATTAAAAACACGCAAACTCTGATGTTTGCGGGTTTTTTATATCCAAAATGTTTTTTACTTTTGTTCATCTTCAATATTTTTTGATTGTTCTTTTTGATCGTTAACAAAATTTGTTGCAGAATCTGTTTCCTTTTTTGAAATTGGTGCAGAATAAGTTTCAACATGTTTGGATATGGTAACTTGCGGAAATGGAATTGCAATATTATTTTTATCAAAAAGTAATTTAATTTCACGATTCATATCACGCTGTGTTTGGAACTTATCATCCTCATTACATTTTGCAACAAATCTGATAATTACAGCAGAATCTCCCAAAGAGTCTACGCCTTTGTAATATGGGCCTTCAATAATTGCTGGAATTTTAGTTTTAATTTCATCAAGACTATTTTTAACAATGTTTTCAACTCGTTCAATTGATTCGCTATATTCAATGCCAACATCACAAACAGCAACAGACATGCTTTTGCTATTATTAATAATTTTTGATATTTTGCTATTATTAATTATTTGAATGTTTCCACCCGAATCTTCTATTTTTGTTGTTCTTATGCCAATTTCATTAACAACACCACGCCAACCATCAATTACAACAACATCTCCTACTTTATAGTCACCTTCAAACACAATAAACATGCCAGCAACAACGTCGGCTATCAAACTTTGTGCTCCAAGTCCAATAATAAGTGTTAGCATGCTCAAACTTGTAACCAGTGCTGTTGTGTCTTTTACAAAATTTTTAACAATTAAAATTATTGCAATTATGGCAATAATATATTTTATAATATTTGTTAATAGTTTGAAAACTGTTTTATTATGCTTAATTTTTGGCTCAATAAAATTTGCAATAATTTTTAAAAATTTCATAAGAGTAAATGTAACCACAATTATAAACAGACTTTCAATAATTGAATTTAAAACTCCATTAAAACTTGCAACTTCCATTTTCCAGCCCAGCACTATATAAAGTACATATGTTGTGATAATAGTTGCCATTGCACCCCAAAATAACAGCCCCTTTAAAATCTTTTTTTTGTTTTCTTTCATTTTTTTCTCCTTTAACTTATAATATTTTTTTATTAACTGATAGGCTATTGAGGAATAGTCTCGTTGGTGTTAACAGAATATTTGCCAGTGCCACTGTCCCAGTTAACTGCTTTTACAATTGCGTCCCATTGCATTTTGGGGCCGTCAAAATTAATTGTTGTTAGGTTTTTACAATTTTGTAGTGCGGAGGCATCTATGTTTGTAACAGAGGTAGGAACGTTTATGCTTTTTAAATTTTCACATCCAAAAAACGCGCCATAGCCTATTGTTTCCACGCCATATGAAATTTGGCTGGTCTTACAACCTTGAATTAATGTGTTTGTTAATTTTTTTATGATGCAATTATTTTCTGATTTGTATATTTCGTTTTTATAATCTACAATTATGCTTTCCAAATTTATACAGCAAGCAAAAGGAGCCTGTCCAATTTTTGTAACACTTGATGGAATTGTTAAGTATGTTAGCATAAAACACTCATTAAATGAATTTTCGCCAATATTTGTAATGCTGTCTGGCAAATTTATGCTAGAAAGTTTGTTGCAACCAGAAAATGAAAAATCACTTATAATTGCCATTCCAAATGGTATAATTATATCTTCCAGCATATTACAATCACGAAACCCGCCATAAGAAATGCTTGTTACGGGCATGTTTTTATGTTTTTCAGGAATTACTATTCGCAAATCTTTGTTTGCAGTTCCAACACTTACTTCGTAGCCAAATCCATCAATAATCTGAGTGTATTCAAGCCCGTTGGTTACGTAGTTTTCATCTATGTCCCATTTTGCATAAAAGGTTTTTTTACCACTGTCTGTGGAAAGTATTTTTGTAACTTGTTTTAAAAAATCGGAGTCTTCATACCAGCCTTTAAATATTAATCCACTGGCTTGCGCATCTTGCAAAGGCATATCATCACCAAATGTATACGTTGTTGGATTGTTATTAAAAATCCCAACTTCTTTGCTTAAATATTCAATTTCATAAACTTCTTTTGTTTTAGATTTTGTTTTAAAAAACTCATCGTAATAAATTTTTATGTTTTCGTCATCTGTGCGGTACACTTTTAAATTGTAATTTGTACCTTCTTTAAGTCCGTCAACTTTGCCACTAAAATTATATTCCACATTTACGCTTTTGTCTGTTTGAGAAACAATTGTAAAAGTGGTGTCAAGATTTTTATTGGAGGCGTCAAGCGGAGTAATAATTTCTTGATTTTTGTTTGAAATGTTAATTAATAAACCGGTATTTAAATTGTCATAATCTAAGTTTGTGTTTTTGTCTAGTTCTAATTCAAGTTTAACATTTATTGTGTAATCAATAAATGTGTCAAAAATTTCAAATTTTAAAAAACTTACTGTTATGTTAACAATCATACTAACGATAAGCACAAGCATTGTCACGCCAGAAACCGCAGCGCAAGCAACACCTCCCGTAGCGCCAGCACTTGCACCAGATGATGCAACAGAAGCGCCTGATTGACCTTGTGACGGCGATTTAATATCATTTTTTTGCTCTGCGTGGCTTTCATTATCGTCTTCCGACATAGGATTAATTCCAAAATTGTCTTCAATATCTGTAAATAAAGATTCGCTTTCAAATATTTGTTCCTTTTCGGTAACAAGTTCGGGCGAATTTATAAAATCTTTTTCAAAAATATTTTCTTTATATTGGTTAATTTCCACTTTAATATTATAACATAGGCGACTCATTTTGTATAGCAAATATTAAAAAATCTAACAACATAAATTAAAGTAAAAGCAAAATTTAAAATCTTGTGTAATGTTAATTGCAAAAAAAAGGGATATATGATAAACTTGTCAACAAGGAGAAGTAATGGTTGAACTTTTGTCACCAGCAGGAAATATGGAAAAACTTAAAACTGCATTTAGATATGGCGCAGATGCGGTTTATCTGGCTGGAAAAGAGTTTGGTCTACGTGCATTTGCGGGCAATTTTGAAGATGATGAAATTTGCAAGGCAACAAAATTTGCACATAAATTAGGTAAAAAGGTATTTGTAACCTTGAATATTTTGGCAAGGGATAGCCAATTTTCAGCACTAAAAAAGCACTTGCATATTCTTGAAAAAGCAAAAGTGGACGCAGTTATAATTTCGGATTTGGGAGTGCTTGCTTTTGTTAAAGAAAACGCACCTTCGCTTGAAATTCACACAAGCACACAGGCCAGCGTGGTTAATTCTGCAAGTGCAAATTTGTGGGCAAAACTTGGAGCAAAACGAATTGTTTTGGCAAGGGAATTAAGTTTAGATCAAATAAAAGAAATAAAAAAAAATATTCCAAAAGAAGTTGAACTTGAAGTTTTTGTACATGGTGCAATGTGTATTTCTTATTCTGGAAGATGTTTACTTTCCAAATATTTATCGGGCAGAGATGGCAACTGCGGAGAATGTGTGCAGGCTTGTAGGTGGGAATACACCATAACAGAAAAATCCCGCCAAGGCGAAAAACTTGAAATGCAAGAAGATAAAAATGGAACGTATATTTTAAATAGCAAAGATTTATGTTTAATTGCCCATCTTAAAGAATTAATTGACATAGGCATAACCAGTTTTAAAATAGAAGGCAGAATGAAAAGCGATTATTATGTTGCAACAGTTACAAACGCATATAGAAGGGCAATAAATAATTTGCAAAAAGGTGTGAATCAAACAAGCATGTTAGAAATTGAACTTGAAAAAACCAGCCATCGTAATTTTACAACAGGATTTATGTTTAACAGCCCAGAAAAAGAAAACTTTAAAAGTTCACAACCTGTTCAAACACATCAGTTTATTGCAGTTGTGCAAAAAAATGCAAAAAATGGAGAGGTTTTAATTGAGCAAAGAAATCATTTTAAAATTGGGGATACTTTGGAAGTTTTATCTCCAAATTCAACATTTAATAAACAATTGTTGGTCCAAAATTTAAAAACAGTTGAAGGGCAAGAAATACATGATGCAAAAGATGTTCAGCAAAAACTTGTTTTAAAAACAACCCTTGCCTTAAAAAAAGGGGATATATTAAGAAAAAAAGTTTAAATTTAAATTGTTATTTTTTTAATTAACAGATACACTATAAATAAATTAAGGAGGATGTAAATGGCAAAGAAAGTTGAAAACGAAAAATTGTTAGAAGAATTGGAAAAAAATTTTGGTGATTGGTGGAAACATGATTATGAAGCACCACAAATGACAAACAAATTATGGCCTTATGAAAAAATGTTTTCGCCAATAAAAATTAACAATATCACAATAAAAAACAGGATTGTTATGGGGCCAATGGGCAACCTTCAAATGTGCGAAGAAACTGGCAGACCAAACCAGCAAATGTTGGCTTATTTTGAAGAGCGAGCAAAGGGCGGTGTTGGGCTTATTACAACTGGTTTGGTGCCAATAAGTTACGGAGTTGACCCAACAGTTCAAGAACTTGGAAAGTTGTCATATTTGCCCCGAATAGACAGAAGCCGAACAGTGCAAAGTGGATGGAGAGAACTGGCACAAACAACACACGCATATGGCACAGCGCTTTTTATTCAACTAACTTGCGGATTTGGGCGTGTTGGAAATCCACAATGCCTTGTTAATAGTTTAAAACTTCCAGTTTCAGCATCTTGGAATCCAAATTTTTATATAAAGCAAATTCCAAGTGCAAGGCTGTCTGATTGTAAACTTAAAAAAATGATTAAAATGGGAGGGCAGGCTTCCGCCGATGCAAAGGCGTGTGGAATAGACGGAGTTTATTTGCATGGTCATGAAGGCTATTTAATGGAACAACTTACAAACCCCGCTTTTAACCGCCGTAAAATAGGCAGATTTTCTAACTGGCAAACTTTTGGGCTGGATCTTGTTAAAAAAATAAAAGAAAGGGTTGGAGCCGACTATCCAATTATGTACAGAATAGATTTATCTCTTGCGTTAAATGCAACCTATGGCGATAAGATGCAAAAAATACAACCTCTCAAAAAATTTAAAAACGAAAGACGAATTTTTGAAACTCTTGAATACATGGAAAATCTTGTTAAAGCGGGCGTTGATATGTTTGACGTCGACCTTGGATGCTATGATAATTGGTGGCTTCCGCACCCACCATCTTCCATGCCAAGTGGCTGTTTTTTGGCTGTTAGTGAACTTGTTAAACAACATTTTAAGGCTAAAAAAATATTGTCGAACAAAGGACAGCAAATTCCAATTGTTGCGGTTGGAAAACTTGGATATCCAGATTTTGCAGAAAATGCTTTAAGACAAGAAAAATGTGATATGATAATGCTTGCAAGACCGCTACTTGCGGATCCACAATGGCCAAACAAAGCGTATAAAGGTGAAACAAGCAAAATTGTTCCTTGCATTGGTTGCCATGAAGGTTGTTTGAAGGAGATTATTGAGGGTGGTTATATTCAATGTGCCGTGTGCCCAAGAACATCACATGAATTTGAAATGCCACAACAACTTGCCGTTGCGAGCGTGCAAAAGCATGTTGCAGTTATTGGCGCAGGACCTGCGGGAGTAACTGCCGTGCAAACTCTTGTTCAACGAGGGCATAGTGTAGAACTTTTTGAAAGGGAAAATATAATTGGCGGAACCTTAATTTCAGCAGGAATTCCTAAAATTAAATATGAAATTAAAAACTATGTTGAATATTTAAATAACCAAATAGAAAGTTTTAAAAAAGATGGAAAACTTAAAGTTCATATGGGGGTAAATGTTGACCAAAGTTTTCTTCAAGGAAAGTTTGATGCAATTATTCTTGCAAGCGGAACAGTGCAAAAAATGCCCGAGCCAACAATTGAAGGAATTGTTTCTGTTGTTGACCTCTTAGAAAATCCATTAATTGCCGAAAATGCAAAAAATATTGTTATTATTGGTGGCGGAGATAGCGGAGTGGAAACTGCATATTATCTTTCGCATGAACTTGGCAAAAATGTAAGCATAATTGAAAAAGAACCAACTCTTATGACAAAAACTTCCACAGCAAACAGAGGGCATTTGTTGCATTATTTGCAAAAAGCAGGTGTGATTGTGCACAATTGCAGTGTAGTGCAAAAAATTGATGCAAAAAAGGTTATAACAATAATAAAAAATGTTTCTGACACTGTGCCAAATCCATACAACACATGGACGCCGATTTTGCCAGAAAACATACATAATCCATTGGAAAAAGAAATTAAACAAAGTTTACAAAGTGTTCCAATTAAGGCAGACTTAATTGTAATTGCATATGGAATAAAATCTAATAACGATTTGTATTATCAACTGATAAAAAACAATTCGGCACCAGAAATCATTAATGTTGGAGATTCTAATCGTGCGGGAAAAGTTTTTGGCGCTGTTAAATCTGCTTATATTGCATGTAAAAACATTTAAAAAAAATAATATAAAAGTGTGTGCAATTGTTTGTGCGCACTTTTTTGTTATTTGGTTTAATTATCCGCTAAAATTTTTATTTTTATGATAGTCCTTAACAAGTATGTAATCTTTTTTTGCAGTCTGTTTTTTTTGTTGTGTCATGGACGAAGTTAAGGCAGACATAATTCCTCCCAAATCTTTTCCATTTGCACCGCCCATGTTTTCCCCTTTAATTAAAGACATTATTTGAGAAATATTGTTTCCGCCCCCACTCATTGCAGGAAGCATCTGCATAATGGCAGACATCATAGAATTGTTTTCGTTCTTTTTTTGAGGAACTTGTGGCTGTTCAAAAGTTTTTGGTGGAATATTTTGGCTTTCATTATTTACACTGTTTTCATCGCATGTATAATATGCTTCGGCTGGATAATAAAACTCAGGCTTCTGTTGTTTTAATTCAAAATTTTTATTCATAACATTATATATGCTAAAAAAATAAAAAAAAATCATAAACGCAATTAAAATGTTATCAGTGTTAAATTTTGTTGCATATATTATTTAGAAAGGAATTTTATGAAAAATATATCACAGTTTGCAAAACAGCAAAACCAAAAAGTAAATTCTGAACTGAACACAAAAAACAATTTTGATTTTGTTGCACAGGCAAAAAAATATGAAGGAAAAAGCCAAAATGAAATTCAAAACGAATTGTTAAAAAACGTTGCAATGCAAAAACAAAATGGAACATTTAATTATCAGCAACTTCAAGAAACTGCCAATTCATTAAGTGGATATTTAAGTGCGGAGCAACAACAAAATTTAAAAAACATGCTTGCCAGGTTAAAATAAATTATGTTACATAAAATAGATAAAAATCTTTTAAAAATAATTACGCAATCTGCATTTTGCCAAAGTGTAAATTGTTTTGCATTTGTAAAAAACATAGAGCAAGCAAAAAAACTTGTAAACAAAAATTTTGAATGTAAAATAACAGGGGAGTATCCATTTATACAAGCATTATCCATAACAATATCTTCAAGCAAAGTTTTAACGTTTGCAAAATATGACGACATAATTTTTTTATCTCCTCAAACAAAAGTTTCAACACTTGTAAATGTTTCCAAAAATGTTTTAAATTTTAAAAATAGTTGTTCAAACAATGAAATAACAACGGCAATAATTGACACGGGTATTTCTCCGCATTTAGATTTTACTCTTGGAAAAAACAGAATATCAAAATTTGTTGATTTAATTAATGGAAAAGATGCTCCATATGACGATAATGGACATGGAACATTTGTTGCGGGCGTGCTTGCAGGAAGTGGAATTGTTTCAAATAAAAAATATTCAGGATTTGCTCCTCAAACTAATTTAATAATTGTAAAAGCGCTAAATGAAAAAGGCGAAGCAAATGCCACAAAAATTTTAGACGCAATGCAATGGATTTATGAAAATGCCGAAAAACAAAAAATAAAAGTTGTGTGCATGAGTTTTGGAAGTGAACCACTTGGTTTTTCGGACCCAATAATGAAAGGTGCAGAAGCGCTTTGGCACAAAGGAATTTTTGTTGTTTGCGCAGGCGGAAACAGTGGCCCAGATTTTGCAACAATAAAAAGCCCGGGAACAAGTTCCAAAGTAATAACTGTTGGTGGGCTGGATGATGGCAGAGTTGATGGACAAATTGATAAATTAAAATATAAAATAGCAGACTTTTCTTCGCGTGGGCCATCACTTGGAAAAAACAAACCAGACGTTGTTGCACCTGCTGTAAAAATTATTTCATGTTGCAATAAATCATTTTACACAGAACTTTCTGGCACAAGTGTTTCCACTCCAATGATAGCAGGTATTGCAGTAAATATTTTACAAGAAAACTCAAAAATTAAAAATAATTATTTAAAAAAAATAATAACAAACTTTTGTATTAACATAAATAAAAATAAAAATATTGGAGGAAGTGGATATCCTGACTTTAAGGAAATAAAAAAATATTTACAAAATTATAAAATTAATAATTAAAAAATAAAGTTAATAATTAAAAAATTATAAACTTTAATTTAAAACTAATTAAAGACTAATTAAAAATTATAAACTTTAATTAAAGACTAATTAAAAATTAAATATAACAAATATTAAAACAATAAATAATAAAAACGAATAATAAAATAATAAAATATTTAACAATTACTTAATTAAAATAATAATTAAAAAGCAATTTAACATTAAATAAAAAATTTTATATTTAACAAATAATAATCTCCAAATAAATAATAAAACGTTTAAACAAATAATTAAATATATATAATAAATTAATTTGATTGTTCTAAAATAACATTTAACACATTTTCATTTGAATTATTACTTTTAATATTATTAAAATTTTGTAAAAAAAGATTTTTTTCTTGTACTATTTTTTTTAAATTTAATATTAACAAAGTTTCGCTTAAATTTTCTTCAAGCAAAACTTTTGCATATCCTAATTTTTCAAAATATTTTGCATTTTGAATTTGATCACCGCGTGAGCCTTTTTTTGAAAGTGGAATTAAAAGCATTGGTTTTTTTAATTCCAAATTTTCAAAAATTGTGTTGGCTCCTGCACGGCTTAAAATATAATCACACCATGCAAAAAAGTCGGGCATATTATTTGCATATTCAATTTGATAGTAATTTTCTATGTTATAATCATTTAAAAAATTTAATTTTTTTTCTAAATTATTTTTTCCAACAATGTGAACAACATTAAACATTTTTGTTAATTCTTTAACACAATTTTTAATTGTTTTGTTAATTATTTTAGAGCCCAAACTTCCACCAAAAATTAAAAGATTTGGAAGTTCGCAATTAAACTTTGCCAAACATTTAACAAAAAAAGGATTGCCATTTTTTAAATTTTTTCTAAGTGGCAAACCTGTGCAAACGCACTTTTTGTTTTTTGAAGTGTTGCAAAAAGTTAAACACATTTTGTTGCATTTTTTTAAAATAATTTTGTTTGCAAGCCCAAAAGAAAAATCACTTTCGTGGCTTACAATTGGAATCCCTAATTTGTGGCCAGCAATAACAACAGGCAAAGAAACAAAACCGCCTTTTGAAAAAATAACATTTGGCTTAATTTTTTTTAAAATATTTTTGCAATCATTTATGCTTTTTAAAAGTTTGAAAGGTAGCAAAAAATTTTTGCAAGTAAATCCTCTTGTAAATTTAGTTGCTTTTATTTCATGGAATACAACGTTTTTGTCACTCATAATTTTTTGCTCAATTGAATTTGTGCCAATGTAATGAACTTGGCTAAAATTTTTTAATAGTTCTGGTAAAATAGCAACATGCACCATAACATGTCCTGCCGTACCGCCACCTGTTAACACTATTGTTTTATCACTTTTCATAAAGTTATTTTACTCAACAATAAATAAATTTATTCTAAACTTACATAATTTTGCATAGCAAACAACTTAAAATTGCGCCAACAAAACTGGAAGCAAGAGCAACTGGAATTGCATAAAATAATTTTTTAACCGATGTTTGGCTGGTATAAACCGTGGCAACATAAAAAATTGTTTCACTAGAACCAAGTATAGTGCAAGCGCAACGTGCAATATAACTGTCTGCCCCATAAGTTTTAAAAATATCATTTAAAATTGCAAAACTTCCACTTCCTGTAAAAGGCCTTAATAAAACAAGTTCACAAACTTCTGGCGGAATTCCAAAAAAAACAAAGACTGGGGAAATAAGTTTAACAAAAATTAAAGAAAGCCCACTAACCTTAAACAATGCAACAGCAAGCATAATTGCACAAACATAAGGAAAAATGCTAACAACAAGTTGCAAAGAATTTTTTGCGCCATTAACAAATGTTTGATAAACGGGGACTTTTTTAAAAAAACAAACAACAAGAATTATAATAAAAAAAAACGGTAAAATATATCCGCTCATTTGTGTGCTCTGTTCACAAACTTTTGGCATAAAATAACCAATAAAATGGCTGTCCCAGTTGCAATAAAAGATGAAATTAGTGTTGGCAAAATTATATCTGCGGGATAATTTGAACCCGCTGTTGTTCGCAAACCAATGGTTGTTGATGGAATCAGTTGTATGCTACAAGCGTTTATAACAAGAAGCATAATCATTCCTGGTGATGCAACTCCGCTTTTGTTGTCAAGTTTTGTTATGGCTTTTATTCCGCTTGGAGTTGCCGCATTGCCAAGCCCAAGCATGTTGGCTGAAATGTTTACTGCAATAAGTTTTTCCGTTTCTGCATCGGCTGTTTTAAACAGTTTTTTTATTAGCGGGCCAAGCAATTTTGCAAGAAGTAAAGCAAGCCCACTTTTGTCTATTAATTCCAAAATCCCAAGCCAAATTGTGTACACCGCACAAAGTTCTATGCAAAGAGAAATTGTTTCGGTTGCAGATGCAAACATTGTTGGGAAAATTGTGTCAGGATTTTTAAAAAACAAAAAAAAGCAAGTTCCACACATTAAAAACAACCAAATTTTATTCATACATATTGATATGAAATTATTTTGATTTTAATGAAAAAAATAAAAAATTATGAAAGAACTTCTTTTTTCTCTTCTTTTTTGTTAAATTTTGGATTTGAATATGCAATCAAAGATAAAAGCAGTAAAATGGAACTCATAATAACATAGTAGATGTTTTGACGCACCAAAAAACTAGAAAGAAGCAATAACACGGATGCAAAAAAGTAACCTTTTGTACGTTGTTTGCAAAAAGCGAATTGAAGAAGCTGAAAAAAAGTTAATTTTGGATTTTCCAGTGGCATAATAACTTTTTCTGGAAAAATATTGTAATCCTTCATTAACACATAGCATCCGTGTCGATCAAGAATTACAGTTTTTTTATCAAACTTTTTAGAAAGCATTTCACACTCGGCAGAAACTTTGCTTGCACAAACAACAAGCCTGTCAAATTCCACATTTTTAAGTGCAGAAAAAATGTAAGAAAGGTCGTCTGCGCAAAAATCTCTGAATGTAAAAAATGGAAACACAACAATTTTTGAGTTTGGATGAATAATTAAAATATATTTGCTTTTTTTAATTGCATTATGTTTTTTTTTGGCAAGCATAAAAAAGAAATTTACAGCGGAGGAGTCGTCATTAAATATAAAATAATTTGCATAACCCTCTTCTTTTTTTTTGTCTTCTTCCTTTTGTCTATTTTGGATTAATCTTTTTTTACGAACTGCAATTAAAATTACTTCAAAAGAGATGGTTAAACAAATGGCAAGGGCAAGGCTAAGAGAAAAATCATAAAGCAAGTATCTGAGCCACACCAACGAAATTAAAAATACAACAAACATTCTAAAAACGGAACTAATTATTCCCAAAACAACATTTTTTTTCATATAATATATTTTTTACCAAAAACTGTGTGTTTAAACAATTTTATAAAAGCGTTTTTGTCGAAAAATAAAAATTATTTATTTTCTTCGTCTTTAAAAAAGTCAAATGCTCTCATAATTGTTTCAAGGTCTTCTTTTGGGCTGACCGCTTCTTTTAAATCAAAAGTTGTTTCAAAATTATTTTCGCTTGAATTTGAAGTTATTATTTTTGAATAAGCACTATTTTCAGTTGGCTTTTCGTTTAAAAAAGCGTCAAACAAAGATTGAGTTGTTGCTGGGGCCGATGAATAAATGGGTTTTATTAAAGATGGTCGTTCTTCAATTCCATTTAGTTGTTCTTTAATTGTTGTGTCGGCTGAAATGTCATCAAAGCGCATTTGCTTTGGTTTAACTTTTGTTATAAATGATTTTTCGGATATGCGTGAAAGTTCGCTCTGTTTGCTTTCTAGGTCCGCTGGAAGAGATTGTCTTGCAATGGTTGCCTTGCGAGATTTAGACTTTTCGGTTTTACCTATTTTGGCAAGTAGTTGCCTTATGGGGTCACTTTGTGATTGAAAACTTGAATAAGATGAAATTTTAAAATCTTCTTTAAGCGTTTGTTTTATGGCATTTTTAAAATCTTGTAGCACTGCCTGAATGTTTTCCACTTCTGTTATCTCTGGATGATGTGTAAGAATTTCGGTCAAAAGGCGATCCCATCGATTATAAAGTAAATTAAGTTGTTGAATTTTAAGCCCATAAACATTTGCTGAACTCTGTTCAATTTGTTTTGCTTTTTCAACTGCGGCTGTTAATGCAATGGAAATATTTTCACTTTTTGATTTAATTTCCTCGTTTGCAAATTTTTCTTTTTTAAGTTCGCTTTCCATACGTATATTTGTTCTCATAAGATTTTCAATTTCAATATCGACCTCATGTTTGTTGTATCCATTTTTTTCGCTTGAAAAGTTCACTTAACTCTCCTTGTGTTTTTGTAAATTGAAATTACACTTAGTGTTAAAATTATTACCAAATAAAAGCAAATTAAACACCAAAATGCAACAAGCCCAATTCCAAAAATTTCTTTCATAAACAATATTAGCACTAAACATGCAATAATTGCAAATATTTTAACATGAATATTTTGCCGAAAAACAAAAAAAACAATTAAATGTGCTGTTGCAAAGCATAATGCAAGCCAAGGTAATGTTTGAAACACAGACAAAGTGAGCAAATTTGTTACAACTCCGCAAATACCTGTTAAGCATAAAATTGAACCAGAAAGTAAACTTGCATCCGCCATAAAAAATACCGCTTTAAGCAGAAGCGGAATTCCACAAAAAAACAAGGCTAGCCAAAACCAAAAAGTTTTTGTTTGCAAGTTTAAAATATTGTTAACTGCAATAATATAAAAATATGTTAAAGCAAGGCATACTGATAAAATTTTTATAAAAATACTTTTCATAATTGTATTTTTCTGCAAAAGGTTTTAATTATTCATGGGGCGGGGAAAGCCAAAGAAAAATCTTTGATTTTTCTTTGTCACGCACGCTTTGCGTGCGTGACAGCAAACTTTTAGTTTGCGCTTTCCCCGCCTGTGTTTTAAACAAAAAAGTTATTTAATTTTTCTGTTACTTATGTTTTCAATTTTTTTTCGATTTAGTTTTATATTTTTTTGATTAACAACCACAATTAAAACCGTTCCAAGAATAATCAGTGCAAAACTTACAAGTTGGCTTACTCTAAAATCACCTAACATCAGGCTGTCGGTCCTTAGGGATTCAATAAACATTCTTCCAATCCCATACAAAATAAAATATAGCCCGCAGATAATTCCTTTAACATTAATTTTACGAATAAGTATCATAAGGACTGCAAAAACAATTAAATTCCAAATGCTTTCATAAAAAAATGTTGCAAGGTGCCACGTTGCCGATTTTTCAATAAAAACAGAAAATGGAAACCATTGTAAAGATGGGTTTGTAACAACGGTGCCATATGCTTCTTGATTAAAAAAATTGCCCCATCTGCCAATTGCTTGCCCCAAAATTAGTGAAACGGCGCACACGTCGGCAATTGCCAAAAAATTTTTTTTGTGAATTATTGTCCAAAGCCCAACGCCCAAAGCACCACCGATAACACCTCCATAAATTGCCATTCCGCCTTTCCATATTTGAAGAGCCTCCAAAAATGTGTAAGCGTGCCCCGAAAAAATAACGTAATATATTCTTGCGCCAACAATGGCAAGTGGAAGGGCATATAGTGCAACCAAAATAATATCGTCAGATTTAAGCCCTCTTAGTTTTGCATTTAAGCAGGCAAAAGCAACGGCACAAAGCATTGCAAGCGAAATTGTGATTCCGTACATTTTTATTGTATATCCAAAAATTTCAAACCCCATAAATTCCTCTTTTATAATAAGTATTATATAAACTTTTAAAAAAAAGTCAAAGCATTAAATTTTTATGTTGCATATTAGGTAGTTAAAACGTTTTTAAAACATTAAAAGACATAAAAAAAACATAAAATTACAATAAAAAACAATAAAGTAAAAAAATAGTAAAAAAAAATGAAAAATTATTTAAAAAAGTGTTGACATGCTAAAAATGATGTGCTATATTGTTTGAGCATCGGGGGGCAGTAATGCCAAAACGGTGCAAAAAGTGGCTTTTGCCACACGGCAAAGAAATTTGCTAAGAACTTTGAAAACTGAATAGGAAAGAAAAGGTTAAGGTAAATTTGAAAATTTTTTTGAAAACTATAAAGTTTTTTGAGAAAAATCGAAAAAATAAAAAATTTGTGCTTATACTAGTCAACGAAAGTTAAAGAGCATAAAATCAAACATAATTTCATTAAAAGCAATTTTGGTGAAACTAAATCAACCGCAAGGTTGATTTTTCTAACATTAGAGTTTGATTCTGGCTCAGGACGAACGCTGGCGGCGTGCTTTAAACATGCAAGTCGAACGAACATACTTTGGTGCTTGCACCAAAGTATGTGAGTGGCGGACGGGTGAGTAACGCGTGAGTAACCTGCCATTTACAGGGGAATAACAGTCAGAAATGATTGCTAATACCGCATAAGGCCACAACTCGACATCGAGAAGGGGTTAAAAAAGAAATTTGGTAAATGAGGGGCTTGCGTTTCATTAGCTAGTTGGTGAGGGTAATGGCCCACCAAGGCTTCGATGGATAGCCGATCTGAGAGGATGAACGGCCACACTGGAACTGAGAAACGGTCCAGACTCCTACGGGAGGCAGCAGTTAGGAATATTGGGCAATGGAGGAAACTCTGACCCAGCAACGCCGCGTGAAGGATGAAGGTTTTCGGATTGTAAACTTCTGATCTGTGGGAAAAACAAAATGATGGTACCACAGGAGAAAGCCACGGCTAACTACGTGCCAGCAGCCGCGGTAATACGTAGGTGGCAAGCGTTGTCCGGAATAACTGGGCGTAAAGGGAGTGTAGGTGGCTCTTTAAGTTAAATGTGAAAGCCCGGGGCTTAACCCCGGAACTGCATTTGATACTGGAGGGCTAGAGTGTAGGAAAGGTAAGTGGAATTCCTAGTGTAGCGGTGAAATGCGTAGATATTAGGAGGAACACCAG
>JAVVRP010000009.1:0-21559 GCA_036654655.1 Clostridia bacterium | reverse complement strand
TTAATGTAGATAATAATAACACACAATATAAATCTATTGATGGAAATCTATATAGTAAAGATGGTACCAAGTTTTTGTATTATTGCAGAGGTAAAAAAAGTACTTCATTTACTTTTCCAAACAGCGTAACAAGCATAGGTTCTCATGCGGTTTCTTCATGCGTCGCACTTACAAGCATAACAATTCCATCCAGCGTAACAAGTTTAGAATCGTGGGCTTTTTATAATTGCCGTGCGCTCGTCGGCATAGCCATACCATCAAGCGTAACAAGCATAGGGGGTGGTGCATTTGAAAGTTGCGTCAAACTTGCCGACATAACCATCCCAGCAAACGTAACAAGCATAGCAGGGTGGGCGTTTTCTGGTTGCAGTTCACTTGCCTTAGTAACAATTTTAAGGGATGCAACTCCAATTACCAGTTTGGGTAAAAGTGCGTTTTTGAGTTGCCATGCAGACTTGAAAATTAAAGTGCCAAGTGGCAAGGTGGAAGAATATAAATCTGCAACAAATTGGAGTGAGTATAAAGGCATAATTTTTTAAATCGGTTCATAAATTTTTGTTTTTAATAAATTTTTATTGATTTTTGCAAATGATGCATAAATAAGTTAAATTAATTTTTAAAACTTGTGTACAAATTAAAAGTTTATGCAAAATTAGGCAATGCAAAATTTAAAGTTATTAATAATTACTTATTAAAAAGTGGCAAGTGTTAAAAGCAAACAAAAGTGCCAACAGAAATAGTAAAAAATTATGTCCTACGGGAAATATAAACGTTGTTTCAATTAAAGGTTTATAACAGCAGGAGAAATGTATGATAACACTTATTGTTTTGGATGGATTTGGCTTAACAACCAAACAAAAAGGCAATGCAATCACAAAGGAAACAGCACCGCATTTTTTTGAAATGTGGGAACGTTTTCCGCACACAACACTAAATGCAAGTGGAGAGGCTGTTGGTTTGGATAAATTACAAATGGGAAACAGTGAAGTTGGGCATTTAACAATGGGGGCAGGACGTGTTTTTAAACAAGATTTAAAAAACATTAATGATGCAATAAAAAGTGGAGAATTTAATGACAACAAAGTTATTTTAAACGCAATTAAACATTGCAAGCAAAATAATTCGATTTTGCATTTAATGGGGCTTGTTTCAAATGGAGGAGTACATTCACATGTTAATCATCTTTTACAATTAATTAAACTTGCAAAAAAGTACAATGTAAATTATGTTATACACGCATTTACTGATGGCAGAGATTCTGGCATTATGGAATCCAAACAATTTTTAAAACAGGTGGAAAAAACAGGCGGAAAAATTGTAAGCATAATTGGCAGAGTTTTTGCCATGGACCGAGAAAACCGTTGGGACAGAGTGGAAAAGGCTTTTGACATGCTTACTCTTGGAAAGGCGGACCTTTATGAAACAAGTGTTCAAAAAGCACTTAAATATTGGCATAATAAAAATATCACAGATGAGTTTTTGCCAGCAACAATAATTGGGCAACCGCAAAATGTTAACAGCAATGATTCGGTTTTGTTTTTTAATTTTAGAAGTGACCGTGCACGAGAACTGGCAGAGGCGTTTACAAACAAAAGTTTTTCAAATTTTAAGGTTAAAAATATGGATAATTTATACTTTGCAGGATTTGCGGAATATGACCAAACTCAAAAAAATGTTAATGTGTGCTTTCCTTCTCCAAAAATAGAAAATCCTCTTGCAAAAATAATTGCAGATGCAAATCTTTTGCAGTTTCATTGTAGCGAAACAACAAAATATGCACATGTTTCATTCTTTTTTAATGGCGGGCATGAAAATCCATTTAAGGGAGAGGATCGCAAATTAATAGAAAGCATAAACACACAAAATTTTGTGGACTACCCTGAAATGCGAGCAGAAGAAATTATGCAAGAAGTTTTAACAGCAATATCCAGCCAAAAATATGCGTTTATTTTGGTTAACTTTTCAAATGCAGACATTATTGGGCATAGTGGAAATTTTGAACAAACAAAAAAAGCAATTAAATGTGTGGATAGGTGTGCAAGTTGTGTTGCGCTTTCCACCATGCTTGCGGGTGGTGAGGCAATAATAACTGCCGACCATGGCAATGCAGAAGAAATGCTTGATAAAAACGGAAATTCCAGCACAACCCATTCTTGCAACAAAGTTCCATTTTTACTTTTTACAAATAAGTTAAACATTAACTTAAAGCAAAAAAAAGGCATCTCTTGTGTTGCTCCAACCATTTTAAAATTGCTTAATTTGCCTGTTCCAAATGAAATGGACGAACCATTATTTTAATGTTTGAAAGTTATCTTCCGCCACATGAGCATCGTCCGCAACATGGGCAAAATTCTTCTGTAAAAATTGGACAAGGATATAAATTTCTGCAACATGGGTTACAGCAATGATTATCATTAACGTAAAAACAACAGCATCTGTTCATAAATATCTCCTTTATTTGTAATTGGCTTGTAACATAATATTAGTAAGCATTATGAAATGTGACTAACTGTTATTTTAATTTTTTTAAAATATTTTGACAAATAAAAATTATGTGATATACTAACGCCAAGGAGTTAAGTGGTGTCTTACAAAGCATTATATCGTAAATATCGCCCAAAAAGTTTTGATGAAGTTATTGGGCAACAGCACATAACAACAACCTTAAAACATCAAATTCAAAGTGGTGAAATTGGGCACGCTTATCTTTTTTGTGGAAGCCGAGGGACTGGCAAAACAAGTGTTGCAAAAATTTTTGCAAAAGCACTTAATTGTAAAAATCCCATTGATGGTTCACCATGTGGAAAGTGTGAAGTTTGCCTATCTCTTGAACAAGAAAGCAATATGGATGTTTTGGAAATTGATGCTGCTTCAAATAATCGTGTTGACGAAATAAGAAATTTGCGTGAGAATGTAAAGTTTATGCCTGTGGTGGCCTCAAAAAAAGTTTATATTATAGATGAAGTTCACATGTTAACCGACAGCGCCTTTAATGCGCTTTTAAAAACTCTTGAAGAGCCTCCAAATCATGTTGTTTTTGTTCTTGCAACAACCGAACCTCACAAACTTCCTGCAACAATTTTGTCCAGATGCATGCGTTTTGATTTTGCCTTAATTGGAATAACAACGCTTGTAAAACATTTAAAGCGAGTTTTTGAAACAGAAAAAATTGCATTTGAAGAAGATGCCCTTAAATTAATTGCCGGCTCAGCCGAAGGAAGTGTAAGAGACTGCCTGTCTATTGCCGATTGCGTTGTTGCTTTTTCAAATAATAACGTTACAGTTAAAGCAGTTACCAGCGTACTTGGCACAGTTGATAAGGAAAATTTAATTGCATTTACACAAACAATAATAGACAAAAATATAGGGCTGGGCTTAGAAATAATTGAAAAAGTTTGTTCAAGTGGAAAGAACGTTGCCATGTTTGCAAAAAACATGACAATACATTTTAGAAATTTATTGGTTGTTAAAACTTGTGAAAAACCTAATGACATATTGTTACTTCCAGCCGAACTGCTTACAAAGTATTTTTTGCAGGCAGAAAGTTTGCAAAGTGATAAACTTATATTTTTTATGAAAACATTTTCAGCAATTGAATCAGAATTAAAATATGCTTTATCACCACGAAGTTTGGTGGAGATAGCATTTTTGAGTTGTATTTCAGGAGATGATTGTCAAAAAAAAAAATAATTTTTCATGAAGAAACCCCCAGAAGCCTTTGGGGCAAAGTTGTTATTGCCCTGCGTAAAAAAAATGAAATTGCGTTGCATATTGCATGTGCCGATATAACAAATGTGTCAATAGAAGAAAATGTATTTGTTATAAAAACAACAGAACAATATTTGGTGGATATAATTAAATCAAACATAACAGAATTAGAGAAAACTTTTAATGAGTTGAAATTAAATTTTAGCATTAGCCTTCAAAAACAAATAAGTGTGGCGGAAAAAAATGCAATGATAATTGATAAAATCAAAAAAATTGCAGGTGATAAGTTTAAAGAATAAATAATAAGGAGAAAAAAATGGGATATAGACCAAGTGGATTTGGCGGGTTTGGTGGCGGAAACATAGGTAATCTTATGAAACAAGCACAAAAAATGCAAGAAGATTTGCAAAAAGTAAAAAAAGAAATTTCGCAGACAGAATTTGTTGGAAAATCTGGTGGCGGAATGGTTGAAGTTGTTTTGCTTGGTGGAAATAATGTAAAGCAAGTTAAACTGCAAAAGCAAATTGTTGATCCAGAGGATGTTGAGATGCTTGAAGATTTAATTCTTGCGGCATTTAATGATGCATATGCTCAATTTAACAAAACACAGGCAGAAAAAATTCCATTTGGAGAAATTTGATGGACACAATGGACAAATTAATTGCTTGTTTTAGGGCTCTTCCGGGGGTTGGATTTAAAACAGCACAAAGATATGCATATTACATTATAACTGCCGATAAACAGTTTGCAAACACGTTTGCAGAGTGTTTAACAGAAACAAAAAATAACATTATTTTTTGCACTGAGTGTGGAAATTTTACAGACAAACCATTATGCGACATTTGCAAGTCAAGAGATAATTCAATAATTTGTGTTGTAAAAGAACCCAAAGATGTTGTTTCGATGGAAAAAGTAAAAAGTTTTACAGGTGTTTATCATGTGCTTCATGGCACGCTTAGCCCGCTTGAAGGCAGAGGCCCAAATGATATAAGAGTTAAAGAACTGCTTGCAAGAGTTTCAAAAAACAAAGTAAAAGAAATTATAATGGCAACAAACCCTGATGTTGAGGGAGATGCAACGGCAATGTATATATCATCGTTATTAACACCAATTGGCGTAAAAGTAACAAGGCTTGCGCAAGGTATTTCAATGGGAAGTGATATTGAATTTACAGACGAGGCAACATTAACAAGGGCAATGGAAGAGCGCAGACAAATTTAAAATTATTTATTTAATTGCGTTTAAAACTATGGACAATCAAACAAATTTGTGTTATTATGTGGGCAAGTTCAGGAGGGAATATGAAAATTGATAAAATATGCAATTATCCAGTAATATTGGGGCACGAACCAATGGCTGTTATTTGTGGAGATGCGGAACTTAAAAAAACATATGCGATTGTGCTTGGAAATGGCGGAACAAAAAAGCAAGAAATAAAAGAAAATGAATTAATAATATAAAATAATAATTTAAGGGTTGATAATATCATCCCTTTTTATTTACATTAAATTAATTTTGTTAATGCAACCTGTCCACGCAAGAAGCCAGCGGAACAGCCCAGCAACATAAGTGTTTTTGGCTTCTTTTAAAAGTTTTTGAGAGTGTTTTAAATTTTGCTTATTTAGTCCTGCACACACAAGAATTTCAACTGCAATTTTTGATGCCGTATTTTCAAATTTAACGGTTAAAAGTTTTGCAAAAATTAATGTTAAAAATATTAAAAATGCAAACCCAAAAATAATAATGGACGGCAAAACTGTTGGCAATGTAAGCCAGCAAACAAGTCCGCTTAAAATTAAAATAGGCAACAAAAGTGAAAAAAACTTTTGAGGCTTAATTTTTTTAAAATATTGTTTTGTTTTTGTAGGATTTTGTTTTGCGTATATTGCATGGCCAAGTTCATGTGCAGTAATTGTTAAAGCCGAAACGGAATTGCTGGTTGCATTTTCCGCAGAAATAAAAAGAGTGTTAGAAAATGGAGAATATCTTTCACAAAGTTCGTTGTTGTCAATTTCAACATTAATGTTTAAATTATATTTTGCACTTGTATGCTCAATTAAATCTTGCGCGGTACCACAAAAACCGCAAATCATTTTATTTTTTTTGTATACATCATAAAATTGCGCGAAAGAAAAATTTGCAAAAGAAATTCCTCCCAAAATAAACAAAATTAATATTCCAAAAAGCAACCATAAAATAATGCTCATTATTATATTATATAACATTTTTCAAAAATAAACAACAACAAATAAATTAAATTGTTAATCAACTAAAAATTAATAATAATAAAAATTAATAATAATAAAAATTAATAATAATAAAAATTAATAATAATAAAAATTAATAATAATAAAAAACTAATAACAATTAAATAATAATAATTAAAAACTAATAATAATCTAAAAGTTATTAGTTAATTTAATTTTTATTATCTAATTTGTATCATTTAATATAAAATACAAACGTAATCTAATATTTAATAATTTAATAAAATGCACATAATAAATAATAATAAGCGCAAATATGTGTAACAAATATATTAAATATTAATTAAATATTGAAAAAAAATATTATTGACCCAAAAAATTAATAATTCCGCAAAATATTGTTTGCGATACAAGATTAATATAATTTTCATCTTGTAACAAAAGTTCTTCGTCTGCATTAGAAAGAAATCCGCATTCAATAATTATTGAAGGAATATTTGTGCAATTAAGCAAATAATAATCCCCCACCAATATTTCTTTTTTTGCATTTGGCAATTTTAACAGCATTTCAGTTTGAATGTTTTTTGCCAAAAATTTTCCGCTCTCATCTTCTTTTTTAAAAAACACTTGCGCACCCTTATAATTTCTGTTTGCAAAACTATTCATGTGCAAAGAAATAACAAGGTCGGCATTACTTTCATAAATAATTTTTTCTCGTGCCCTCATGTCATCTTTTTTTTTGTTTTCAGAAAACACAGTGTACAAGCCGTTATTGTCGGTTCTTGTCATAATAACTTTTATTCCATAATTCTCACATTTTGTTTTAAGTGAAAATGCATATCGTAAATTTAATTCACTTTCTGTTACTTTTGTGTTTATTCCAACAGAGCCCCCGTCACGTCCGCCGTGTCCAGCATCAATAACAATAACAAATTCTGTTTTTGGGCTAAAAACAACAATGCTGGGCAAACTTACGCAAGCAATAAAAATTGTTAGCAAAACTCCAATCAAAATTAAAGTTTGTTTTTTAATGGTTAAAAACATAAAATATAATATTCATCAATTTTTAAAAAAATGAAAAAAGTGCTAATATATTATATTTTATTGCTTAAAAGGGTATAATTTGGAAAAATAAAACAAAACTAATAAATATGTATAAATATGTTGAGTTTTGTTTGGAGAAACAGTTAAATTTGTGCTAAAATGTTCTTGTGATGGAGATGATATTTTGAAAAAAAATTTCAAACTTTGTTTAGGGTTGGTTTTTACAGTACTTAGTTGTTTTTCTTTTTTGCTGGTTTTTCAAACGGCATCAGCACTTGCCATGGGTGAACCAGTGGAATTTTGTGTACGGCTTGTTCAAGGGTCAAACGCCCCAATTTTGCTTTCGGACAACTATGCAGTTAGGGCAGATTCTTCAACAAAAATTGCAATTAATTTTAACACGGTAACAGAAAATACAGGGATGGTGGGGCCCACAAAAGTAACAGAAAACACGTTTAGCGCAATTACAAATGAAGTATCGTCAATTAATTTTAAATTAGAAAAGCATACGCAGGCAAACGTTATGCAATTAAATAATTCTAAAATCAACTTGCTTGCAAAAAAAGAGCAGGGAGAACTCAGGCATTTTAAAACGGCTTCGGTTTTAGCAGAAGATGGTTCAAACCTTAACGGAGATATTTTTTATTTGGTTTTTGATTGTTCAAATTTTTCAAAAGCAAATGACGATTACGGAAAATATATATTTAGTTTTACATATTATTCAGGTCCGCAATCAAAACTTGTGGAAAAGTCTTTCACATACACAATTTACATTTTGGCATCTTCAAATTATGATGTTTCAACAATATCAAACGCAACACCAAAAGCACCTGAGATTGCACAATCATTTTATTCTGCATATGAATTTAAATCAGAATTTCAACAATATCCAAAATTAACTTTTGATGGAAATTTTTACAAAATTAAATTGACTTATATTTATGCAAATATGACAAACGTTCAAACCATTAGTGTGGTTAATAACGCTGTTGTAAAAGAACCAGCCACGCAAAGTTTGGTGTTTGTTAATAAACAAGATAGTTTAATTTCAATGGTGTTTAACAACATTGGAGAATATAAAATTCAATTTTTACCAATACAAAAAATATTATACCAAGGTTCAACTGTTGTTGAAGAACTCAACAATCCTCAAACAAAGCCAATTGTTCAACTTAAAGTTTTGGGTGCGCAACTTTTTCATTCAACAGTAAGTGGTTCGCAAGAAAATTTTTGTAAATTTGATAATAATGGTAACATAGACTTGCAAAATGATAAAGAACTTAGAACGGACTTTTCTTATCTTTCAACCAATTCAAATTTTTTGTTAAATTATACAAATAATTTTGAAGGCTTTTCAAAATATTTTATAGATAACACAAATAAAATTTCGTCAACAAATCAAACGCCGGTGTTTTTCAGAGCAACAAATTCGCTTTCTTTATCAAAATATTGGAAACTAGAAGGCTCGTCCTTTTTGCCAGCCCAAGGGCTTGCAATTACGTCTGCTTTTTCGGAAGTAGGAACTTATTTGGTTAATGCGTGCACATATGATAACCTTAACCCACAAAATCCAATACTTGTTTCTAACCAATGGTTTTGTTTCAAAATTTCTAATGTAACTTCAAAGTTTGAAGTTAAAAAAATAATTAATGGTGGTGCGGTTGGCAACGATGTTTACGCCGACGAATTTTTAAGTGAGGAAGTAAGTGTAAAATATGCAACAGTTAATTCTCCATTTGATGCTCCAACAAAGTTAACTGTTATGCACACTCCATTTGGCACGCAAACAAGCACAACAACAGTTGTTGAACCATCGCAAACTCAAATTTTTAAAGCGGGAGGCAGATATACTGTAACATTATCAGCAAAATATGGCTCAGGAGAAACAATATCTTCCAAAAGTTTAAATTTTGTTATAGACGATGAGCAAATTTCCGAAATAAAAGCATATACCGCTTCGTATGGATTTGGGAATAGCGTTATTGCTGGTGATGAGTTAAAAACATTGTATACAAATCAATTTTTTGCAGTTACGTGGAATGAAAAGCGAAGCGGAACTCCAACACAATGTGAATACATAAGAATTCCGCTACAACCAATAGTTGGCGAATACTATGCAAACAGTTCTTTTGGATCCCAAGAAAATGGATTTGTTAATTTGCGTAATCTTTTAGATTCTGCAAGTGCAATTCCAGCACAGGCTAATTTAAATTTTTCAAGTGACATAGCAAACAGCCCATTGCCTTATGTTAAAGGAACGTTGCAATCTCAGTCCGGTTTATACATTTTTCATATAACGGACACTTCCGGACATGAAAGTTTTAAATATGTTATGTTAGATAATTCAAATCCAGTGTTGCTTCAAATTATTGCAAACAAAATATCGCCAGTAAACGCCATAAATGTTATTGGGGCAAATTCCACTGTTGTGTGGGGAAAAAACAAAGTAATTTTATTTAACAATTTGGATCCAACAAACATTTCATTTAATTGGCTTAAAAATATGATTAGTTCACCTCAGTTAAAATCTTCGTTTTTAATTACTGATACAAGTTTAAATAAAAATTTGTTAGGTTCCAAACTTTGGCTTAGTGTGCCCATAATTCAAGATGTTTATCTTTCTGTTGGGGGAAATCAACCAATAAATGTTAAAAATAATAATTCAAGTCACGAAATATTGTTTTTGGATGCAAACGGCAATGCAAATGAAACATCTTATATGTTTTTTGTAAGAGATTTAAGTAACACAAAAACAATAAAATCTGAAATACCATCAGATGTTTTTACAACTTATCCAAGCACAATTTTTAATGTTAAAGTAAGTTCTGATTGCTCTGCCACTGAACTTTATTTCAAAAATGCAAGTGGGGGGCAGTCCACTCTTAATTTGGCCCGAAACATTATAACAGAGCAAAATGTAAAGCAACAGTTTTATGCTCCAACAAACGCGCAAACATTAAAATATAGTAACGAAGTGCTTCACCTCAGATTCAATCCAGCACCCAATGTTGGGATTATTGAAGTTGAAAAACTTGAAATAAAATTTTATCCTTTTGTAACAATGCCAAGAAATGATACAATAAAAATTGAGCAAGCAGAATATATTCATAAAAATTACATGGATTACTCATTAGTTGCATTATCAAATATTGTTGTTTGGGACAGAACAAATAAAATTGATTTAACAGCGCTTGAAGGTGATTTTAGAGTTTGTGATATTAATTTGGAATACTATTTTAATGGCGAAATGCAAAACTCTCAGACCAGAGCAGGTAAGTATGTTTTAACCAGAACTTATGCAACACTTGCAGGCGCGGATGGAAATATTGCATCAAGAAAAGATTTTAACACTCGTGAAATAACATTTTATATTGACAGAAATGACGTTATAACAATGCCAGAAGTAATTGATTTGGGAAATGGAAACGTAGAACTTGTTTCACTTGTTGGTGGTGCAATTAAAGCACAAGTAACAGATGATTTTTTTACCAATATTTACATTGTAAAAAATTTGGAAGGTGCAGGCGAAAAAACCATTTTAAGAACAAACAAATTGCCCGTTAAATTGTTTGTTCCAGAATGGAAATATGGTTATGATTACTTCAATTTGGAAAACAAGTTTAAACCAACGGCAAACAAATATGCACCTCCACTTAAAGATGGTGATCCCGCCGAAAACAATATTTTAAATTATAAAATAAAAGCAACAATAAGATTTTCAACAAATTATCAAAATTTGATTAATGGAAAAATTCGTTATCAAACAAAAATTACAGATGTTGCAAATAATTCCGGCTTTTATAATATTTTAGACATGGGAGAAACGGACAGAAACTATTTTAAGGATGCAGGATTTTATCAAGTAGAAATATCCACATTTGATGTAACAAAAACGGCCGATTCTGCTTTTATATTTGTGTTTCAAATTATTAACGAGTCACCAAAGTTTAACATTTTAGATGTACAAAACAATGAATTTCAAAGCATAAACAATAAATTTTTTACAAACAAAGATATTGTAAGAATAAGTTGGCAAGATAGTTTGAATGAATTTATGGCAAAAATTGACAAAACAAAAATTGAATACACAATTTATTACGACTCTGGACTTCCTTCAATAAAAAAAATTGCGCCTGAAACAATTATTTCAAATGAGCAAAATAATTATTTTGACTTAAATATTGGAAATTTTGGAAGTGTTAAACAAATTGATTTTAAACTCAGTTATGAGGGAAGAAGTGATATGTTTAACACTGGATTTTACAGCACAACAAAAAGCATTGTTATTGATAAGATTGCGCCAGACAAAAACATAAACAAACTTGTTTTGGAAAGTGGAATAGCCGTAAATTTATTGCGTGACGTTGCTCCTTGTAAAAACATTTCAACCACAAGTGTTAACAGTAAGTTTGGATATTTTGCATTTTCTGTGGACAAGGCTTCACTGGCAAGCACAATAGAAATTTCCAAGGATTTAACAGGTCAGGGCCTTTGTTCAATTTTTTACAAAGAAGTTGTAAATAAATATCCATTAGGAGGAGAAACAAGTGTTGAACTGTTTAACTCTTCAACACAATTTATGGATTTGTATTCACTTGATATTTTTGAAAGTGGAAAATATTATGAAATAGTTGAAGTAGATTGGGCGGGGAATTTAACAATTTACACAATATTTGTAACCGATGTTAGTGCCCAAAAACTTTCTGAGCCAAGCACAGAAATTTTAAAATGGACAACTGTTACAAGTAAAGGGCAATCTCTTTTTGCAAGCAAATTTGATGAAAGCATGACTGTGTATTCAAAAGATTCGTTTAACTTAATTGAGACAAACTTTTTTAATTACAAATGGTGTAATATTACAATAAATGCAAACAAATATTTTTTCTCACCATACTTAGAAGCAAATCAAATTTTTGATGCAAACGGGGTGGTGCATAACTTAAAAGACATTGTTAATTTGTTGCCAAGTGAACAACTTCAAACCATTATTTTTGGAAATGTACCTCAATTTAAAGATGTAAGTTTAAAAATTGGAATTTTGAGTGAAAACCTTAAAGTTTTTCATTTTAATGACAAGCAAATAAAAAATTTAAATTTAAAAGGTGAAGGAATTATTGTTCAAATTCCAGCAAGCATTGAAAACCTAACAAATATTTTTGCAACAAGTATAAAAATAACTCGGCACAGAAGTGACCAAGGTGAAATTGACGTTTATAATTTATCTAATCAATCATATTTTACATCACCACTTGAAAGTGGAATGGACATAATTTCAGGAACGTATTCTGTTTCAAACTTTTCCTTGCCGGATGCAAGATTTTTTAAACTATCAATTAACAACCCAATAGCAAATGATTTTTATGTTTATGAAATTACAGACAATTATGGGACAAAAATAACATTTACCACTCTTTTTGGGTCTGATTTTGCTGATGGTGAATTACAAAGTGAAGTTGATATATTGCAAAAATATGAAAATGGAGTTGTTTGGAATTATTCCACAAAAAATGTTACATTAATTTACAATGCTTTAAAAGATATTATTGTTGTAACCCAAGATGGAACATCTTACAGATCAAATAAAAATTCAAGTGGAGATGAGGTTGACCAAAACAAAAGTGAACTTGCTTTAAAATTTATTATAGAAAATATTGGTGGCACAGTTTGGAAAATAACTTTTGAAGTAAGTGAATCAATTGTTAATGGAATTTATGGCGGAGTTAAAGAAATAAAAATTGACACATATTCCACACTTACAAAAAACGACGTAAATGCAATTCCTTATCGCACACAATTTATCAAATTGTTAAATATTCAATCAACAATTAATTTGTTGGGGCCTAACTATGAAAATATGAACAACCTTTTTGCAGGAGAAATGGGAAGCGGGCCTGTGTCAATAAGATTTAAAGATATGAGCCAAAACACTACTTTAAAAAGCATTGTGGAAATGCAAAATAAAAATGGTGTGTGGGAACAAATTGAAAGCGGTTTAATTTTAAGTGAATTTGCTTCTTACAAATTACGAATTAAATTTACATCCATTTTTACAGAAGAAAAATATAATATTGTTAAACATTTTACGTTAACAAATATATCAACAGAATTTTATTACGTAAGAATTTTAACATCAAGTGGCACTGCTTTGCCAGTTGAAGCCACTGGAAACTCTTACGTTTACATTTTTGGCGGAGTAACAAAAACGCTTTCTTCTCATTATATAATCAACACAGAAAACTATGAAATTGTTGTAAACACAGTTGGACAGATGATAAGGCTTCCAAAACTTTTGGAAGCAAGGCCAGTTGAAAATGGATTTACAACATATCTTTATGAAATTTCAAATTTTGGCGAAGTGTCAAAAGATGGCAAGGTTATTACCTACTTTGAAAAAGTTATTGCAATAACTGTTATTACGCAAACTTCAAATATTTTGGACAGAAATTTTTCTATTTATAATACAGATGGAACAACAACAGCACTTACTGGATTTTCTTCCTTATATGTGATGAAAAAAGAAGATTCTAGTGACCCAATTAAAAAAGTGACTTGGCAATCATATTATGGAACAAAACAAAACTTGGTTAATGTATCAGTTATTTTTAATAATCAGTTAATAACAAATCCCAAAATAGAACGTAATGCAGAAACAAACAAAACAATTTTAACACTAGACATGTCTGGCGATTATGTTATGTTTTTTAGTGATATTGCTGGAAATGTGCATAAGTTTATTTCAAGCACCTCAGTATCAGCAAGTTACACCATAAGATTTATAAAAAATGTTGTGTTTGAAGTTAATGGACAAACACCAATAGAAAATGCAATTTACAGTGAAGACGTTACAATAGTTATTCCATTAAACACAATTCAGTTTTACGATTCAAAAATAACCCCAACCTTAAATATCACAAAAAATGGAACTGATTACTTGGAAAAAGTTGCTAGTCAAAATTCGGGCAGAAAATTTGTGCTAAAAGAGCCGGGGCTATATGTAGTTTATTTTTCAGCAATTACCGGAGGAGTTAAAGTAAGAGAAGAAAAGTTAACTTTTCAAATAATTGCTCCAAATGAAAGCCGTTGGGCATACGAATGGCAACAATTTGGAGATTATGTTATATCAAAAGTAACAAAAAATGATGTTGACGTTACAAGTTTGCTTGAAAAAAAGTTTTCTACAAATCAAAAATTAAGGTCACTTTTAATTTCCATTTATGATGTTCAAACTGGGCAAGGAAGATGGCAGTTTGAAATTTCAACCAACAATTCATTGCAACAAAAGTTTGTGTTTGATTTTTGGATAAACAACGCAATGCCTCCACTAAACATAAGTATTGCAGAGGGAAAAACAACAATTGATAATATTGTAATCACTTTTAACGCAAAAAATCTTGTTGACAAAATGGGTGATTGTATATTTAAGGTTGGGGAATATGAAACGTTGTACGATGAAAAGGTTGTTTCGGCAGAAGGCTACAATCCATTGCAAACGTCAATTATTTCAACAGAAGGAACGCACTATATTCAAATATTAACAAAAAGTGGAAGGCTTTTGTATTCCTATATGGTTATTAAAAAAATGCCACTAAACACGGCTGCAATTGCAATTATAGTAGTTTCAGTTGTTGTTGTTTTGGGCATTGTGATATTTGTTGTTTTTATGCGAAAACGTTTTAAAGTTCGCTAAAATAAAAATACAAAAGATAAACGGGACCAAATTTGCAAAATTTACACACAAAAAACATAAAAGAAAAAAAGGTGGTAAATTTCAGACCAATATTTTTTTGCTTTGTTGCGGTTTTTTTGGGCGTTTCCATGATGCCAAAACTTGTTGCTGGCGAAGTTGGAATGATGATATGGTTTATATTATTATTTACATTTTTACTTACAACCCTTTTAGTTTTAAAAAAAACTGCAAGATTTTTACTTTTTTTGTTTTGTTTTGCAGTTGGTTTTGGATATTCCTTTTATGCCTCAATTCCTAAATATCCAATATTGCCAACTGCAAAATACAATATTTCTGGCACAATTTACGCTTTGAGTGAAACTTATAACACATTTTTAATAACTGATGTTAAGGTAAATCAAAAGCCTCAGCAAAATATATATTTAAAAGTTTTTGATGCTATTGACGCACAAGTTTGTGACAAAATTATTTTTGACGGAAAACTAGAAAAAGTTAATTTGTTTGAAAGCAATGGCGATCAAAACATTTTTAACATAAAAGAAAATATAGGATATATTGTACAGGTTAACGCAAAAAATGTTGAGGTTAAAAAATGTGATCCTTCTTTAAAAGAGCAAATAAAACAGCGTACACAAATTCAGTTTAGAAAGTACATGAACAAAGATAACGCAAGCATATCATACACGGCTCTTTTTGGTGATAAATCTAATTTAGATTATGATATTTTGCAAGATTTTCAAAAATCTGGCATTGCGCATTTGTTGGCTGTTTCAGGGTTGCACGTTGGTTTTTTTGTTGCTATGTTAATGTGGATATTAAAAAAAATAAAAATTTCAAATTTTGCACAACTTATAATTTTTTTTATTGTGCTTTTGTTTTATTGTTGGTTATGTAGTTTTTCTCCAAGTGTAATGCGCGCAAGTATAATGGCTCTGTTTTTGCTAATTTGCAAATGTTTTGGAAAGCAATATGACGGGTTAACTTCGCTTGGGATTGCAGGATTAATTATTATAATATTTTTCCCACTTTCTCCATTAAGTGGAAGTTTTAAATTTAGTTTTCTTAGTGTTTTTGCAATATATTCTATGGCGTTTTCGTTGATAAAAATTTTTGAAAAATGGCATATTCCAAAATTTGTGGCAGGCTCACTTGCAATTACAATTTCCATTCAAATTGCAATTCTGCCTCTAATGGGTGGTTTTAAAAGTGGGGTTAACATGTTGTCCTTTATTGCCAACCTTGTTTGTATTCCGCTTTTTCAAATAGTTTATATTTCAAATTTTGTTTTGCTTTTTGTTTCAATAATTCCAATTTTTGGTTTTTTGTTTTATTTGCCTGCAAAATTTTTAGAAATAATTTGTTTTGCCGCAAAAAACATTGCAGAAGTATCAGGGGCAATTTTTGTTTTTGACAAATTGCCATCGCAAATAATTCAAGCATATGAATATTGTTTTTTTGTGGTTGGCGGATTATATATGAGCAATGCGATTAACAAAATTGTGTGTACTTGTGGCGTTGTGGGGATTACTATTTTTGCTTTTTCCATTAACGCTTTGCTTAACTATTATAACATTTTCTTTATTTAAAAAACTTTTTCTTGCTAAATCCAATTTTATTTGCTATACTAACAAAAATTAGCCCATATGGTCAAGAGGTTAAGACATCGCCCTCTCAAGGCGGAGCCAAGGGTTCAATTCCCTTTATGGGTACCAGTTTTAAACCTGCAAAAATGCAGGTTTTTATTTTATAAATAAAACAAATAGCGCTTGACAAAAACACAATTATAAAGTAAAATGTGATGGCATAGAAATTATGCATTGTTTAAAAGGCGTCAACAACAACAGGTGGATTTTTTAATCAAGGGCCACCGAAAGCGGAAACAAATGTTTGCTGCTTTGCTTTGGAAATAGCCAAACGCAAATGTTGTTCTTGAAAGTTTTGCCCAACTGCACTTACATTGCAAAGGGTAAAAATTTTGAATGTTGATTGTGTGCGCCTTATTATGCTAAGACGCATTTTTTGTGTTTTAGATAGCAAATTTTTAAAAAAAGGAGGAAACCAATATGCCAACAATTAACCAACTTGTTAGAAAAGGAAGAAAAACTTTTGAGGATAAAAGTAATTCTGCACTTCTTGAACAAAGCCCTCAAAAACGTGGTGTTTGCCTTAGCGTTAGAACAACTTCTCCAAAGAAGCCAAATTCAGCGCTCAGAAAAATTGCACGTGTAAGGCTTTCCAACAAATCAGAAACAACTTGCTACATCCCAGGCGAAGGCCATAATTTGCAAGAACATAGCGCAGTGCTTGTTCGTGGCGGAAGAGTTAAAGACTTGCCCGGCGTAAGATATCACATTGTTCGTGGTTCTATGGATGCAAGTGGAGTTGCAAAACGAAAACAATCTCGTAGTAAATATGGAACAAAAAAACCTAAATAAAACGCAAACAACCGCGGGTAAAAACCAAAGCGATAAAAGACGGTTAAAAAGGAGAATAAAAATATGCCAAGAAGAAGTGGAGTGCCAAAACGTGATGTTTTGCCAGACCCAAAATATAAAAGCAAACTTGTAACAAAACTTTTAAATCAGGTAATGACCGAAGGCAAAAAGGGAGTTGCAGAAAAAATAGTTTATGGTGCATTTGATATTATTGCAACAAAAACAGCAACAGATCCTCTTGTTTACTTTGTGGAAGCAGTGGAAAATCTTAAACCAGTGCTAGAAACAAAAGGGCGCAGAGTGGGCGGTGCAACGTACCAAGTTCCAATGGAAATTAGGCCAGAAAGGCGTCAAACACTTGCAATGCGTTGGTTGGTATTTTTTGCAAGAAAAAGAAATGGCGAACGTGTTATGACAGAAAAACTTGCCGCAGAAATTATTGATGCCCACAACAATGCGGGCGGAGCAATAAAAAGGCGTGATGAAATGCACAGAATGGCAGAGGCTAACAAAGCATTTGCTCATTATAAATGGTAAAATATAAAGTTTAAAGGTAATTAAAAAAGTTAAAAATATTTAATATTAGTAAAAGGAGAAAAAGTGAAATACAATCTTAATAACACTCGCAACGTTGGAATAATTGCGCATATAGATGCAGGAAAAACAACAACATCCGAAAGAATTTTGTATTACACAGGCAAAAGCCATAAAATTGGTGAAGTTCATGACGGGAGTGCAACAATGGATTGGATGGAGCAAGAGCAAGAGCGTGGAATAACAATCACTTCGGCTTGTACAACTTGCTATTGGAAAGATCATAAAATTAACATTATTGACACCCCCGGGCACGTTGACTTTACCGCAGAAGTAAGGCGTTCGCTTAAAGTGCTGGACGGCGCTGTAACTGTTCTTTGTGCAAAAGGAAAGGTCCAGCCACAAACAGAAACTGTTTGGCGTCAGGCAGACGATGACAAAGTTCCCAGAATGGTTTATGTTAACAAAATGGATCGTGACGATGCAGATTTTTTTGGATGTGTTAGCGATATCCGCAAAAAACTAAAAGCAAACGCAGTTGCATTGCAAATGCCAATTGGTGCTGCCGAAACTTTTAGTGGAATCATTGACCTTGTAACAATGAAGGCAACATTATATGATGATGCCGACATAAAAGTAATTAGGGATGTTGAAATTCCAGAAGAACTTGTTGAAAAAGCAAACAAAATGCATGCAGAACTTATAGAAAAAGTTGCAGAAACAGATGATGCACTTATGGAAAGGTTTTTTGAAGGCGAAAAGTTTGATGAAGAAACGCTTAAAAAAGCAATAAGAAATGCAACGCTTAGCATGCAAATGACACCAGTAATTTGTGGTTCATCATATAAGAACAAGGGTGTCCAAAAATTACTTGATGCAATGGTAGATTATCTTCCTTCTCCACTAGATATTCCTGCAATAAAGGGAATTAATCCAGAAACGCAAGCACATGAACTTCGTAATGCAGATGAAGACGAGCCTTTTTCTGGGCTTGCATTCAAAATTGCAACCGATCCATTTGTGGGAAGAATTTGCTTTTTTAGAGTGTACAGTGGAAAACTTACCGCTGGAAGTTATGTTTACAACAGCATAAAGGACAAAAAAGAACGAGTTGGCAGGTTGCTTCGTATGCACTCAAACAACAGAGAAGATATTTCTGAGGTTGGTGCAGGAGATATTGCAGCGATTGTTGGATTAAAGGACACCATCACCGGAGAAACTTTGTGTGATGAAAAACATCCAATTCAATTGGAAACAATGGTTTTTCCAGAACCAGTTATTCGAATTGCAGTTGAACCAAAAACAAAATTGATGCAAGAAAAAATGATTTTAGCACTTTTAAAACTTGCAGAAGAAGACCCAACTTTTAAAACATACACCGACAAAGAAACAGGGCAAACAATTATTGCAGGCATGGGTGAACTGTATTTGGAAATTATTGTGGACAGGCTTTTGCGTGAATTTAAGGTGGAAGTTAATGTTGGAGCCCCTCAGGTTGCATACAGAGAAACAATTCGTAAGTCGGTTAAGGCAGAAGGTCGCTTTGTTCGTCAATCAGGTGGAAAAGGACAATACGGACATTGTTGGGTGCAATTTGACCCACTTGAACCTGGTCGGGGATACCAATTTATTGACAAAGTTGTTGGTGGAGCAATCCCAAAAGAATTTATTCAGCCAATTAACAATGGAATTTCAGAATCAAAGCAAAATGGAATTCTTGCTGGATATGAAACCGTTGATTTTAGTGCAACAGTTTATGACGGATCTTATCATGATGTTGACTCATCAGAAATGGCATTTAAAATTGCAGGCTCACTTGCATTTAAAGAGGGCATGGCAAAGGCAGATCCAGTTTTAATGGAACCAATCATGAAAGTTCAAGTAACTCTCCCCGATGAGTATTTAGGCCCTGTTATGGGAAATCTTACATCAAGAAGAGGGATGCTTCAAGGCAATGAAAACCAAAATGGAATGCAAATAATTAAAGCAGAAGTTCCACTTGCAGAAATGTTTAAATATTCAACAGATCTTAGAAGCCAAACTCAGGGCCGAGGAAATTACACAATGGAGTTTGAAAAATACGCCGAAGTTCCAAAGTTTATAATGGAAAAAATTATTGGCGAAAGGTCAAAAACAAAATAAGCAAACAATTCAAATAGCACATAAAAATGCAAAAATCTTGCATTTTTGCTTGATTTCATTTCTAAAATGTGCTAAAATTTAATAGTCTAATTTGAAATTTCAAAAAATAAAGGAGAAAAACAATGGCAAAGGCAAAATTTGATAGAAGCAAGCCACACGTTAACGTTGGAACGATCGGCCACGTTGACCACGGCAAAACAACATTAACTGCCGCAATTACAATGGTAATGTCACTTGACGGAAAGTCAGACAAAATGCGATACGAAGATATCGACAAGGCACCTGAGGAAAAGGCAAGAGGAATAACGATCAACACATCTCACGTTGAGTATTCAACAGACAAGCGTCACTACGCTCACGTTGACTGCCCAGGACACGCAGACTATGTTAAAAACATGATTACAGGTGCCGCACAAATGGATGGAGCAATTTTGGTTGTTTCAGCAGCAGACGGCCCAATGCCACAAACTCGTGAGCATATTTTGCTTGCTCGTCAGGTTGGCGTTCCATACATCGTTGTGTTTATGAACAAATGCGACCAAGTTGATGATGCAGAACTTTTGGAACTTGTTGAAATGGAAATTCGTGATCTTCTTTCAACATACGGTTTCCCAGGAGATACAACTCCAATTATTAAAGGCTCAGCAAAAAATGCACTTGATGCAGCAGTTGCTGGAAAAACAGAAGACCCAGCATATGCCCCAATTCGTGAACTTATGGATATTTTGGATAGTTATATTCCAACCCCAGAACGTGCAGTAGATCAACCTTTCCTTATGCCTGTTGAAGATGTTTTCACAATCACAGGGCGTGGAACTGTTGCAACTGGAAGAGTAGAACGCGGAGCAATTAAAATTAACGACGTTGTTGAAATTGTTGGAATGGGCGTTTCAAAGCAAACAGTTGTTACTGGTGTGGAAATGTTCCGTAAACTTTTGGATCAAGCACAGGCTGGTGATAACGTTGGCTTGTTACTTCGTGGAATTCAAAGAAATGATATCGAAAGAGGACAAGTTCTTTGCAAACCAGGAACAATTAAGCCACACACAGAATATAGCGCCGAAGTTTACGTTCTTAAAAAAGAAGAAGGCGGACGTCATACACCATTCTTTAATGGATATCGCCCACAATTCTATTTTAGAACAACCGACGTTACAGGAACAATTGAACTCCCTGCCGGCGTAGAAATGGTTATGCCTGGTGACAACATTGCAATGACAATTAAACTAATTACCCCAATTGCAATTGAACAAGGTTTAAGATTTGCTATTCGTGAAGGTGGAAGAACAGTTGGTTCAGGCGTTGTTGCAAAAATTTTGGTATAAAATTTTTAAAACAAAAATTTAAATCGCCCAAAATTGCACTCACGCAAAGTTTTAATTTTAAAAAAATAAAATAAAATTAAAGGGCAAAAAATACCACAAACGCATGTTTGTGGTATTTTTTTACCCAACCAGCCCTCCCAGCCCGTGCTTTCCTGCCACCCAAACTCACGCCACCGCCCCCACGCAAAGCCCCAACCACGCCCTCCCAGCCCGTGCTTTCCTGCCACCCAAACTCACGCCACCGCACCCACGCACCCCTTTCACAAAAAAAACAACATTTGTTACATCTTGTAACCTTTAACTTGCATAAATCCGCATAACCAAGCCGTTTTGGGCAGTTTGCATTTTTTTTGTTAAAAAAACTTTAAAAAAATATTAAAAATCGTTTTGAAAAAAACAAAAAAAATGTTAAACTACAAAAAGAAACAAAAGTTACATATAAATTGTAAAAACAATCATAATAAACCATAAAAGAGG
>JAVVRP010000008.1:0-22484 GCA_036654655.1 Clostridia bacterium | reverse complement strand
TGATTGCTAACAAATAAGATGGACTCACTAGCCCTAGTCATAACGGGCTCAAGCAAGTGGCAGGAATTGAACCTGCTTTAAACCTTTCACTTACAAATGGGGCAAGGAGAGCCCCAAAAAGTGGCAACACCACCATGTATGTATCCAACAATCAAAAAAACCATTATTTTAATTGTAATTAAAACTTCATAGACATTTTTCAAACTGACAATAAGTATGTTTTTGTTTGGAAATTCAATCGTTAATGTTCTAAACCCGTCTGAACAAACTTCAACATACGCATCTAAATCAGTTAAAATATTTTTATCTGGACAAACCAAAATGCTACTAATCTTTATCTCCATACGTTACCCCCTAAAATTCAAATCGTAAATGTATTTGTGAAATTGTTTTAATGCTGTGTACGTTCCGGGACGCAAACAATATTTATTGCAAAACTCACTATAACTTTTAAAATCAAATGCCATGTTTTCTTCTCCTTTTTAATATGTACTTTAAGTACCTATAATTTATTTATAGCATACTTTAAGTACATAAGTCAACAGTTTTTTTACAACAAAATGGACAAAATATACATTTTTTATGTATTTTATGTTAAAGGAGGAAATATGAAATTGAAATATTTAAGAAAACAAAAAGGACTTACCCAAAAAAAAGCATCTGAAGTATTAGAAATTAATTATGAAACTTACAAAAGTTATGAAAATGAAATTAGAAAGCCACCAATTGAAGTATTAAAAAATCTTGCAAAATATTTTAACGTTAGTTTAGATTATTTATGCGACAATGAACTAAAATACTTAGAACAATATCAACTAGAATTAATAAGCGAAATAAAAGTGTTATCTAAATTGGAATGTTTTCAAGTTCAAACATATATCAAAACAATGAAAGAAACTTACAAGACAACCAACACAGACATTTTAAAATTGATAAAAAAATATAATGAAGAAGATTAAAAGGAAAAAACATGGAATTAATTGAAATAAAAAAAATTACTTTCAATAATAGGTGAAACAACAAGTTTATACAGTTTTTTTGAAAGCATTGAAAAAAAAGAAATTTATAAAAGAGAAGAGTTAAAAAACAATATAATAAATATGACTAAAAAACGGTGTCAATGTAATGAAAAGGAGAATGAAACATTGACATTTCAAGGTACTAAAATTTGCAAACGGAATGACAATAGATGGTTTGCAAGAGTTACAAAAAATAAAAAACAAATATGTATTTATGGAAAAACACAACAACTATGCTATAACAATGTAAAAAAATATTTTATTACGAATTTAAAAACAAAAAACATAAATACAAAAGAAACGTATACACTTTATTCATGGATGGAAAAATGGGTAAATGTTTATAAAAAAGACAAATTAAAACAGAACAGCATTTACCAAATAAACAACTGCATTAATAAACACATTAAACCAAACATTATAGATATTAAACTTGGCGAATTAACACTAGTTGACATTAATACAGCAATAAACAAAATTCAAAGTTCAAGAATGAAAAAGTACACATACGATTGTTACAAAGATTGTTTAAGAGAAGCATATAAAAATAGATTAATAAAAGAAAATATATCTGACTTAATCAATAAAGTAACACACACAAGAGAGAAAGGGACAGCATTATCCGAAGAACAAAGGAAAATACTTTTAATAAACACAAAAAAATTAACACATGGCAAAATATTTGAATTCATGATGTTTGCAGGAACAAGGCCACAAGGGGCATTAAATTTAAAATGGGAAGATATAAAAGAAAATTGCATTTTAATAAATGAAACAAAATCAAAAAATGCACAAAGATATATCCCAAAATTTAACAAATTATGTGAAATATTTAAAAATATCAAACAAGAAAACGAATTAGTATTTAATATATCACAAACAACTATGAAAAGAGAACATGAAAAATTAAAAAAATTATGTAACTTTGATTTTCAAATGAAAAGTTTAAGACATACCTTTGCTACAATATGCTACGAAAACGGAATACAAGATACTATTGTGGCAAAATGGATGGGACATAGTAACGCTAACACAACAAAGCAATATTACGTGCATATACAAGACAAACACGAGCAAGAACAAGCAAACGAATTGAACAACATTTTTGACACTAGTTTTGACACTAAATAAATAAGTTATTTTAAAGACACAATAAAAAAATACTACATATTGACAGTTTCTTTTTCAAAAACAACAATATATAGTATAGGTGGTGCACCCGGAGGGATTCGAACCCCCGACAACTCGGTTCGTAGCCGAGGACTCTATCCATCTGAGATACGAGTGCATATTTTTGTTTGCAAATTTATTTGCTTTTTGTTGGGCAGACATGTGATTTGTTTTTAATTATAAGCCTTTGATATTTTTTTTAATTGAGTGTGTTCCCATGGCTAGCGCCCTTTCCAGCAAACTAACAACACTTGTTTTTTAAACAAGTTTAGTCTACAACAAATTTGTTGTTCTGTCAATTATTTTATTTAAACATGTTTAAATTGTTGTTTTGTTCTTCTTCGTCTTTGTTTTTTAATTGGTCATTGCAACCCTTTCCCTTTTTTAATGCTGTTTTAACAACATCTTTGGCGGATTCAATAGTTTTTGATTGCTCAATAATATTATTTTTCATTTCTACATCCAAATCGGCTTCTCTCATAATTTCCAAATCTTTTTCTAAATTAAATTTATCTTCAAGTTCTTGCAACTTTTTTTCTTTTTCATACACTTTTAAGTATTTTTTTGGCAAATATATATTTGGTGCATTTTTAAAATCAAAAATTTCCTTTTTACTGTTAAAACCTTCAATACTATTGTCCTCTTGCAAAACAAGAACTGGGTCTATTTTAATTTTTTTTCCAAATCCCGGAAAAACGCTTTCAGTTTCTTCTCTTTTATCATCAACAATTTTTTGAACCATATTTGTTCTTTCTTGTATTTTTTTGTTTAAATCCCTAACCTCATCAAGTTCATAAAATGCATCAAACAAATTATATGTATCATCCAAAAACTTTTCTGTTGATTTTTGCACGTGGTGAAGTATTAGCCCACTCACACCGCCAATTATTGCTGTTGCTATTGATGGTATTGTTGCAACAAACGATAATGATAATCCTGCAAAAAAACTATAAAACATGGATCCCAATCCAATAGCACCAATTGCATAAAATATCCATTTTACTATTGATGAATATTTTTCTATTTGCTCATATTTTGAAAACTTGTTTTGAAAATAAAGTTTTTCCAATTCTTTTTCATCAGATAATTCAATTTCATTTATTCGCATTTTGTTTGACTCTCCTACTGTTAAATATAATATCATTTATTAATTATTTTGTCAAATTTTGTTTACTTTTGTCAATTATGTAATAAAAATTACATCATAGTTGACCAATTTTCAAAACGCTGTTATAATATTTTAAGATTTAAGGGGGCTTTTATGAATGGTTTTATCATTGTAATTGAGGGCACTGACGGATGCGGAAAGCAAACACAATCGGCAAAACTTTATCAAAAACTTAAATCTCTGGGCAAAAATGTTGTTACACAAAGTTTTCCAAACTACGATAGCATCTCCTCTGGTCCTGCTAAAATGTATTTGGGTGGAGAACTTGGAAAAGATCCAAATGACTTAACAGCACAACAGGCATCATTACTTTTTGCGGTTGACAGATTTTGTACTTTTAAAAAACTTGGAATTCATTATGAAAATGGAGGCATTATTGTTTTGGACCGATACACAACCAGCAATATGCTTCATCAAGGTTGCAAAATAAAAGATTTAACAAAACGGGATATGTTTTTAAGTTGGCTGGAAAATTTGGAGTTTAATGAACTTAAACTTCCACGACCTGACAAAGTTATTTTTTTAGATTTACCTCCTAAAATGAGTAAAAAACTTGCCAATGATCGTTGTTTGTTAAAAGCAGGAACAAAAAATGACATCCACGAACAAAACAAATCACACTTGATTGACGCATATGAAGCGGGCAAATATGTTGCACAAAAATTTGGGTGGGATATAATTAACTGCCTAAATAAAAATGGAACACTTAAAAGTATTGACAAAATTCATAATGAAATTTTAAAAACTATGTGTAATATTATTGGAGAGTGAAATGAATATATCATTAATTGGCACAACAAAAAATGGGTACATTGCTGACAAAAAAGATTTTGATAATTTTAGCGGTAAAATTGCAGGCATTTGCTATATGACAAAATCTTTTGAAAATTTGATAAATGAAAATTTTGAAAAAACAGAAAAACGAATTATTAAAACAAAAAACAGTGGGCACCACAGTGTGTATGACCACAATAACGTAACTTTGTGTTTAGAAAATATTCCAAAAGCACTTGCAATGGTTTTAAACAATGAAAAAATGTACACAACAAGTGAAAAATCTGCACGATATACAAAAATGTTGTTAAAAGAAAACGAGGAGGTTTTATATAACAAATGGATGAATATTTTTAAGGATTTGATAAAAACAAAATATCAACAAAAATTTCCGGATTTTTTTAACGATAGTAAAATTGAAAAACTTGCGCAAGAAAATGCAAGATATTTTATTTCTGTTTTCACACCAACATCCATGATTTACACAACTTCTTACAGACAATTAAATTGTGTTTATGCAATGATGAAAAATGAGATAAACAAAAAAAATCAAAACAAATTTTACAAACATCTTTCTCCATACATGCAAGAATTTTGCGCTTCCATTGAAAAAATATCAAATTATATTGATCCTTATTTAATAAAAAATGAAAAAAACAGAAGTTTATCGTTATTTGACAATCGTGAGAGCCCGCTTCCAGATTATTTTAATTATGTTTATTCAACAAATTATAAAGGATCATTTGCACAATTAGCAGAAGCACAACGCCACCGAACCATTGGATACAACATAAACTTGCTAAATAAAAATGAATTTTACATCCCTCCAATTTTAAAAAATAGTGAATTATTAAAAAAGGAATGGGAAAACGATTGCAACAAAAACACAACTTTGTTTCCACAAGGTTTAATGCTTTGCATTAACGAATTTGGCACGTTGGATAATTTTATTCTTAAAGCAAAAGAACGCAAATGCACTTTTGCACAACTTGAAATAAATCAACAAACTAATGAAACATTAAAAAAATATGCACTTTCTTTGCTACTTGCAAAAAATCCTCTTGCAAAAGAATTGCAAAAATATTTAAAAGGTGCTAGGTGCACATTTCCTGATTACACTTGTTTGTCACAATGCAAATTTACAGATGGGATAACCGAAGTTAGAGAAATTTAAAATAAATATTTTTTGAAAAGAGTTGACAAATTTGCAATAAGAACATATAATATCTGTGCATGTTAGTAACGCGGGGTAGAGCAGCCAGGCAGCTCGTTGGGCTCATAACCCAAAGGTCGTAGGTTCAAATCCTTCCCCCGCAACCATTATTCCTTTTTCGTGCGAGCGTGGCGGAATGGTAGACGCGCACGTTTAAGGGGCGTGTACGAAAGTGTAAGGGTTCAAGTCCCTTCGCTCGCACCAAATCGTACTCAGTTGAACCCGTAGAAATATTAAGGGACAACTGAGTTTTTTTATACTTAAACCATGTTAGTACTTTTGTTAAATTTTTTCCATGTCTAAAAACAGAACAAATTTATTAATACTTTTATTTTAAGAATATAACCTACTTTAAAATTTAATTTTAATATGATTGTTTTTATAAGAGTTATCGACTCAATCAATTAATATTTTTTAAAAACATTTAGTATTGAAGATATTAACGATATTCTTTTTCTTTTGTTTTGCATACTTATAAGCGAGTGCTGTTCCAGATTTTGGTTGATAATTACAAAAACTTTGTTTGGAGTATTTTCTCATTTCAGGTTTATAGTTTTCATCATAGTAAAATATACAGTAGTCGCTATCGTCTATCATTGCTTGATTTCGTTTAACATAACTTGCTCTGCCAGAGTTCCATTTTGTTTTATGTTCGTGTTCTTTTTCAAATCCAAGCAATGTGACTTTTTGTTTATGAAATGTACTATATATTTCTTCCAAATATTTTTTTTCTTTTTCAAGCGTTGCACATTCACTTCGACAAGTATATGAGATTCGTTTTATATGTGGATATTTTTCTTTTAAGTCTGTTACAATGGAATGGCAAAGAGTGTCAAACTCACTTCTACTGCCAAACAAAAAAGTGTTAACACCAAAATTGACAATTAGATTTTTAATTTTTTCTTTCAAAAAGTCAATAATTTTTTCTTTGTCTTGTATTGTTCTATGCCCAAAGAACGAACAAACTTTGCTTTCCATTGTAACCTCATGTGTTAATGAGTGGTATAAAAAGTTCAAAATGAGCCAATCATTAAATCAAAATATACTAATCTTAAACTCATTATAACACATTTGAGTTAATAGTTGTATCAAAATGTGAATATTTTTATTTTTTTGGTGTAATGGCTCTATCGAGGTAGAACAATTTTCATTGTAAAATATACATAAGCAAACAATGGAGATGATTTTATGAATAATTTAAAGTATGATGATGTAATAAATAGATTTGGTTATTTTAGAAATAAAGCAAATTTGTCAGCAAGAGAAGCAAGCCAAAGATTGGGTTATAATCCACAATTTGTTAAAACAATAGAAAACAAAAGTATTGAATTAAAAGTTAAAACACTTTTAGAATTTTGTGAAATCGTTGATATCACACCACAAGATTTCTTTTATCTTGGCAAAGAATATAATAAGGAAGATAAAAATTTACTTGAATTATTTTCAAATCTTTCTTCTGAAAGCAAAGCAACAATTATAGAGTTAATGAAAAAGTTAAAATAGATTAAATATTACAAAAACGAATATGTTTTTCAGTTTTGTATGGTATAATCATGTTATAAAATTAGGAGTTCTTTATTGATAAAAAAGTTGAGATTAAGGAATATAAAACTTTTGAATAAATTAAACACACTGAGAATGGTGTTGAATTTTGGTATGCAAGAGAACTGCAACTTGTATTAGAATATACTTAATGGCGTAATTTTGATAGAGTAATTAAAACAGCACAAATTGCTTGCAAGATTAGTCAGCAAGAAATTTCAGACCATTTTTCGGTGGAATAATGCCAGAAGAATTGCCAACTCCAACTGAAAGCATTAAAACTTTTGAAAGCAGAAATAAAAAACAAATTAAATCAAAGAAAAAATCAAAATAAAAAAACACAATTCACAAATTTCTGCAATAAAAATGCAAACCCTCAACAAATAGATTAGGTTTTATCGAACTCTCAACCATCGGTGTTATTTTGTATCGCTTTGTTAAAGCAAATGTTCTAAAATCCTTTATTTATGTGACTTTTAGCAATATCACAATACGGCACTAATTTCTACGAATTTGCTAAAATATGGTTAAAACAACTTCAAAGCAACTAAAAATAAGAAAACATTGACATTTTAAATGCTTTAAGTTACACTTTAAGTGCTTTAAACAATAACATTTTAATACACTATGGAGGAAAGTTTTTATGAACAAATTTATAGCACTTGCAATTAAGGAAGCAGAAGAAGGAATTTTGAAAAAGCACGGAGGCCCATTTGGTGCTGTTGTTGTTAAAAACGGTCAAGTTGTTGGCAAAGGTCATAACATGGTTTTAAAAAATAATGATCCAACTGCGCATGCAGAAATTTCTGCAATCAGAAATGCTTGTAAAAATTTGAATACATTTAATCTAAGCGGATGCGAGTTATATGTAACAGCAGAGCCATGTCCTATGTGCTACGGTGCAATTTTATGGGCAAACATAAAAAAAGTTTATTATGGTTGCAACAAGTTTGACAGCGAAAAAATAGGTTTTAGGGATAATGTTTTTTACAGTTTAACAAGCAAGGATAAGGATAACTTATTTGAAGTTATTGACCAAAAAGAGTGCAGAGAACTTTTTGATAAATATGCACAAATGACTGACTGCATGAGATATTAATTTAAGGTAATTTGCGGGTAGGTGCAAAAAGTTTTAAAAATTTATTATATTTATTGTAATATATATTTAACAATAATTGTGCCCCAAACACGGAATATATTATGCCGTTTGCCCCATAACCCAAATTTACCCAAATGTTTGGTGAAGTTGTTTTCCCAATAACTGCAAGATTGTTGCTTGTTGCTGAAAACGCTCCGCAAAATTTATATTCAATATTAATTTTTTGCACTTGCAAAAGTTGGCATAAAGTTTTTTCTAGTGCATTATATTTTTTTTGGGCTGTTCTTAAATTTATTGTATCATTTTTGAATGGAACATCCTCTCCGCCAAATATAACACGATTGTCGGGGCTGATTCGTGCATAATGATAGGGCATTGCATTATCTTGCAAAAGTGTTGAATTTTGCCAGGGCAAATTTTTTAACGGTTGTGTAACAATTGTGTATGATATAAATTTATTGCAAAATTTTTGTTTGCCCAAAAGTTTTGTATTGTATCCGGTTGCCAAAATAACCTTTTTTGCAAGTATTTGTATTCCATATTGAGTAATAACTTTTATTCCATCTGCTGTTTTTTGCAAAATTGTTGCCTCGGTATGCTCATAACATCTTGAAAACTTTTTTGGGCTGTTTTCAATCATTTGATTTGTAAATAAATAAGGATTAAATTCGGCTCCACCATTTTTTGCAAGTATTCCTGCCATAATTTTAAACGGAAAGGGATTGTTTCCTTCATGTAAAAATTCAACGTCAAAACCATTTTCTTTTCTAAAATCATATTCTTGTTTTAGTTCGTCAATGTCACCCTCTTTTTGAGAAAACATAAGAGTATCCCGTTTAAAATAATGACAGTTATTTCCAATTTTATTAATAATTTTGTCAATATCTTCCAAGGATTTTAATCCTATTTTATAAACTTCAACAAGTTGTTTTTTTGTAAAAAACTTGGTTAAATTATTTGCATGCTCATCTAATTGATATTCAAGCAAACATGTTGCACAAGATGTATTGCCGTATCCAAACCTGTTTTTATCAATTAAAATTGTGTTTATTCCAGCGTTGCTAAAAAAATAATTTGTAATTGCGCCGTCAATTCCGCCACCAATAATTAACACATCGCAAATTACATTTTCATTTAAATATGGAAACGCATTAATTTTTGTTTGTGTGTTAATAAAATAAGGTTTGCCTTTAACATATTCAGTTATCATTTATTCTCCATTAAAATTGAATATTAATATTTTTATCAAATTAGACAATAATAATACCTATGGAAATTAATGTTTCAAGTGGAAAAGGCGTCGCAATTTGGAATAAAACAGGGCAAACATTTGTGTATGTAAATAAAAGTGGAAATATTAATGTAAAAAAAAACACAAACGCACTTTGTTGCTGTGACATTCCAATTTTTAGAGGTATGTTTTATTTTATAAACGAAATTTGCCTTTTGTTCGCATTAATTTTAAATCAAAATCAAATTAACAACGTAACAGAATTATTTGAACCAAAATTGAGTGAAAATGTTTTTTTTGTAAATTGGAAAGCAATTTTTAGCGTTTTAATAGTTTGTTGTTTTGGCGTTGTGTGTTTTGTTGTATTTTTAGTTTTTCCAGAATTAATTTGTAATATTTTTAAAATAAATTTGTTTAAATGGCAGTTTTTCACAAAAACTGCTTTAAGAATAATAAGTTTTGTTTTTTTAATATTTTTGTTGGGGCGATTTGGATTTTTTTTGCAAACAAAAAAATTTAACACCGCACTTTCTTATGTTTGTAAAAGTTTTTTTTGGGAATTTTGTTTTCTTACTTTTCTTATTCTTATTTTTGTGCTATCATTAATCAGCGAAATTAAATTAGGACTTTGGACTTTGTTAATAAGCATTATTTTTTTAATAATTACAGTTGGGATAAGTTATGAAATATTTATTTTTATGGATGGCAAAAACTGGAACAATAAAATTATTACTGTTTTTACAAAAGCAACTCCAAATGCAACAGAACGTATAATTGCAAATGTTGCATTTTATCAAAAGGACAAAATGGAAACAAAAAATATAAATGCAAAAAATATGATTGCAACAAGTGTTGTAATGGGATATGTAAAAGAAAAATTATGCAGTGCAAACATACAAGATCCCAGCGAAGTGGATTGGCTTGTGGCGGGTGTTTTAAATTGTAACAGAACAGAATTAAAATTAATTAATCAAATTTCTGATGACAGCCAAAAGCAAATTTACAACGTTGTGAAAAGAAGAATGACAGGCGAACCATTAACAAAAATTTTTGGATTTGCAGATTTTTTTTGCCGAAGATTTCAAATAACAGCAGATGTTTTATCTCCACGGCCCGAAACTGAACTTTTGGCAGAACAAGTGATTAAATGTTGCACAAAAAACACAAAAATTTTGGATCTTTGCACGGGCAGTGGCGTTATTGCAATAACAATTAATCTTGAAACAAAATCAAAGGTCACGGCAACAGATATTTCCCAGTTGGCACTTGAAATTGCAAAAAAAAATGCAAAAATCTTGGGTGCAAACATAAAATTTGTTAAATCAAATATGTTTTTAAATGTGCAAAAAAAATATAATATAATTGTCAGCAATCCGCCATATATTCCAAGCAAACAAGTTGAAAGTTTGGACGTGGAAGTTAAAAATTATGATCCAATAATTGCGTTAGATGGTGGCGAAGATGGTTTGGAGTTTTATAAAGAAATTGCAAACAATGCTTGTAATTATTTAACAAATAATGGGCAGTTGTTTTTGGAAATTGGGGATGGGCAAGCAAAAAGCGTAAAAAAACTTTTGCAAAAAAACTTTGAAGATATTAAAATAATAAAAGACTACTTTGGCAAGCAAAGAATAATTATTTGTAAAATTAAAATAAATAGGATAAAAAAATGATAGAAAAACTAAAAAAAATTACAAAAAGATATGAAGAATTAACGCAAGAAATTGCAAAGCCACAGGTTTTGGCAGATTCTAAACTATGGCAAAAACTGGTTAAAGAACATAATAGTTTGGAGCCTATTGCCCAAATTACCCAAAGGCTAAAAGATTGTTTAAATGCAATAAGCAAAGCGGAAAACACGCTTAAAACAGAAACCGACCAAGAAATGAAAAATTTGTTTGAGGAAGAAGTTTTTAATTTAAAAAAACAATACGAGCAAATTGAAAAAGAAATTCAGTTTTTGCTTCTTCCAAAAGATGAAAATGATGAAAAAAGTGCAATTGTTGAAATACGATCGGCAGTTGGCGGAGAGGAATCCGGACTTTTTGGCATGCAATTATTAAAAATGTACACAAGATTTGCCGAAAGAAAACACTTAAAAATTGAAATGATAAATTTTGCAGAAACAGAACTTGGAGGGTTAAAAGAGGCTGTGTTTTCTGTTGTTGGAAAAAATGTTTTTCAAATGCTAAAATATGAAAGTGGAGTCCACAGGGTTCAAAGAGTGCCAGAAACAGAAAATCAAGGAAGAATTCACACATCAACTTGCACAGTTGCTGTTCTTCCGGAGGTTGAAGACGTGGAAATAGAAATATTGGATAAAGACATTAAAGTGGACACCTATCGTTCTAGTGGAGCAGGCGGACAACATGTTAACAAAACCGAAAGTGCAATAAGAATTACACATATTGCAACTGGAATTGTTGTTGCTTGCCAAGATGAACGCTCACAAATTAAAAACAGAGAAAAAGCAATGAGTGTTTTACGTGCAAAACTAAAACAGCACTATGAAGAAATTGAAAATTCAAAACAAAAAAATGCAAGAAAAATTCAGGTCGGAACGGGTGACAGAAGCGAACGAATAAGAACGTATAACTTTCCACAAGGGCGTGTCACAGACCACCGTACAAATTTTACAACACACAATTTTATGGGAGTTTTGGATGGCGATTTAGATGAACTAATTCAATGTTTATCTGCCGAAAACACACGGAAATTATTAAGTGGCGAAAACAATTAATTAAATGAAAAACCAATCTTGACAAAAGCAAGCAAATGATTTAAAATTAAAAAAAACAGAGGTGATTTATGGAACGATTGGTTTGTTCACGTTGTGGAAGATTTCATTATTTTAACGAAACATGTGACCTTGAAGATATTAAAGAATTTGAAGAAGCAAAACGCAAAGAAGAAATTGTTAAACAACAAAAAATTGAGGCTCAAAAGCAAGCATATTTTGCAAAATATAATAGTGCCGAAGAAATTGAAGAACGTGCCTTCAAAAAATCTGTTCAAGATTTTAAAGATAGAAATAATTTTAAACTTGTTGGAATGAGAAAAATATATAACATATTTTACAAAGAAAATCCTCAAAATGATATAATAATTTTGTTTAATGAAAAATATCTTAAAAATTATAATGCATTAAAAGATTTGCGACACTATTTAAAGTTATTAAAAAAAATACCAAATTATAAAAATATTTTAGAATTAGATTTTATGTTCGATTATGACAAATTTTTTGAAGATTGCAACTATGCATATGATTTTTATCACAGGTCAAGAACATATTTAAATAATTATGAGTCAATAGAGGATGATTATTTATGTGCGGGAAGCATTGAGTATAAAAAAAGAATTGAACGTTTTTTTTGTCCATATAATTTATTTTCATATAATCAAAGTTCCGCAAAAACAGCAATTAAAGATTTGGAACTTAAAATTGCAATTGCAAATTTTTATTGTAATTATGAGGAGGAGTTTGGAAAAGATGGCTTAATGGTAAGAAAAATTTTATTAAAAGGCATTGTTGAAATAAGGCCAAATATGAGAACAAAAACGTTGGGTAATTTAATGTTAAATTATTATGATAAGTTATATGATTTTCAAGAAGCGTTTTTGTCGTTTTTGGAATCTTCAAATGGAAAAAGTTATGCAAAAAAATATAAATGCTTTGAAATAGATAGTCATTTTGAACTTGATGATTTGTTCAAAAAAATATTAAAAGAAATTAATTTAAAAAATGATAATAATCAGCAAGAATTTACAATTTAATTAAATAAAATTGTGGAGGAGGACACAGATGTGTTTGTAACTGAAATAAGAGTGGCTCCTCTGTCCGCTCCGTCACGCGTGTAGCCAGAATAACTTGAACCCCTGCAACTGTGAAAGTGAATGTTGTCCAAGTCAAACATCACGTCATTTGCGTGGTCATGGCCATTAAAAACACCTTTTGTATTTAATGTTTTAAGGGAATTAAACAATTGGCTATCTGTTAAAAGATTGCTAACAGGCTCTTTAACAATTCCCACAAAATTATTTTTTCTAACCGCAGTTTTAACTTGTTTTAAAGGGTGATGCATAAAAACAAGATTTTTTGGATTGTTAAGTTTGTTTTGGCTCCAATTAAACCATTCAACTTGTTTTGGCAAAATTGTGCCTTGTTGGCTGTCAAAAAAGTACATAACATATTTTAAATCTTGTAAACCATCGTTAACATAAACAGCATGATTGCCAGCCCCACCAAGGTTGGAAAATCCAATATCAAATTTGCAGTATTTTAAGCCATTCAAAACTAAAACAAGTTTTGTTTTTTCAACTCCAAACTCTTCATCGTGATTTCCAAAAACAAAAGTCCAAGGAATTTGTTTTGATTCAAAATACATTGCAACAAAATTTAACATTGCTTTGTTAAACAAATTCCAAACAATATCTCCGTTAAGTACAATAAAGTTGGGTTTTGATTGTTTAATAATTGTGTCTAGTTGCGCAAGAGTAAAACAAAGTGGCGCGCTTAGTAAAAAAGAAAAATGAAGATCGTTAATTTGTAAAATATTAAAGTCGTCATTAGTCTCTATGCTTTTACTGTTTTGGCTTTTAATGGTTAAGGATTGAGAAAATGGATTTTTCCAGGTTAATGGCATGCGTGCATAAAGTCCTCCAAAAAAAAACAATAAAGATAAAAAGCATAGAGCACAAGAAACAAATATTCTTGTGCTGACTTTTTGCTTACGTTTTTGCTGTTTATAATTATTGTTTAAGTAAGGATTAAAGTTATTATTAATTAAAAACATGCTGTTTTTATTAATAACATTATTTTTGTTTTCCATTTTACCTTCTATTATTTTTTTTATTTTTTCTCGCCATATTTTTTAATAAGCATCGCACGAACTTGTGTGTACTCTGTTGGAGTAATTTTTCCAGCATCTCTTAAAACATTAATTTTGCATATTTCCGCAATTAACCTTTCCTTAGAGTCAGTTGTCTTTTGTGAAGATTGCAAAGCCGAAGCATTGGTGTTTGCTTTTATGTTTGAACTTTCAACCTGTTGAGGCGTATATTTTTTTGTAACATTTGCACGTGAAATTGAAATGTTATTTTTTTGTGTTGGAGTAACCTGAGCAGATTTTTCAACTCGGGTCAAAAACGCTTTAACTGCTTTTTTTGTTGTTGCCAAATCTACAACAATTAAAACAAATGCAATTAACATAAAACTTGCTAATATCAGGGCAGAAAGTCCAGTAAGTTTATCTTTCCATCCCCAAATTGCAATTAGCATAAACAAAAAAAGTTCAAGAAAAAATACATTAATAAAAAAAATAATTTTTTTTGTCTTTTTTTTGTAAGTTACGGGGTTAAAATTTGCATAGTTTAAAATTCTTGAAGAAAAAATTATGCACAAAATTGATATTAGCAATAAAATTCCACTAACAATAAGTGTGATGTAGGCAATAGATAAATTTGCCAAAAATGGAATTGATTTTTGCGTTTCTGTAAAAATAAAAATCGAAACATCTTGCGGTGCTAAAACAAGAACTCCGCCCATAATTAACCCTGCAATCGAAAAAGAAAAAATTATAAAATTAACCACCAAAACAATGATTGCACCGGAAATTGCCACTCCACGCTTTTTAAACATATCGTCCACCTTTTATTGCATTATATCATATTAAATTGCTCAATCAAAACAAATTTAACATTTGTGCATATAATATGTGCAGATTTTGTTAAAATAAAAGTTGCTTTTAATGCAACTTTAAATATTAATAATGAAATTCTCCAAATGTCATGTTTTTGTTGGCTCTTTCTTTTTCAACAATGTCGGATATCATGTTTTTAACAACAAACGGATTTTTAACCCTAACAAGATAAACCTTGTTAGAACTTTCGTCATTGCAGTGCAATGTGATTGTTCCAGTGCCAAAAAGTTTGTCAGTAAGTGTTTGGCTGACAGAAAGATCAAACACTCTAAACAAATTAACTTCTTCATCACTTGTGGCAAATAGCCCAATTGAAGAGAAAAATTTTGACCAACCCCCTTCCTTTTTAACAATATAATATCGCGTAAAACTAATTGGCATTCCGCACCAACGTTTACGGTCATGCCATAAAATCTCTGTGTTATCTCCAAAATCTTTCATAAATATTCCTTATTAATATAATATCTTTTTTTAGCAAAAAAAGCAATAGATAATGCAAAATTACTTGTTTAAAAATAAAATTCCAAATGTTTCTGGACCACAATGGCAACAAATTGTGCAACTTGCCTGAGCACAATAAATTTGCTGAAAACCCATTTTTTCTAATTCTAATTTTACTGTGCTTGTTTCTGTCATGGGGGAAGAACTTGTAACAAAAACACGTTTTTTGTCGGGGTTAAATTCGTTAACAACTTCTAAAACATATTTTTTAATAATATCGTCCATTTTTCCCAAGTATTTTTTTGTAACGCTCATTGAACCGTTAATAACAGAAATGCGTGGTTTAATTTTAAGAACATTTGCTCCAAGCATGGCAAGGGAACTGCAACGTCCGCCTTTGTAAAGGTATTTAACATTTTTTATAACAAAAGATGCCGAAGTTCGTTCTGGAAGTTCTTTTGAAAGTTGGCAAAGTTCTTCAAAAGTTGCACCCTGATTAAACTTATCAATACATTCCAAAAGTTGAAGGGCAATTCCAGAAGACAAACTTTTGCTGTTTACAATGCAAATATTTTGTGCGTTCATTTCTTTGCATGCACAATTTGCATTGCTGTTGGACGAACTAAGTTCTGCCGAAATTGAAAAGTGCATAATATTTTTATGGGTTTCCAAGATTTTGCAAAAAAACTCTTGATATTCAAAAATTGAAACAGCCGAAGTTTTTGGAAGAACACCCGTTTTTGAAACATAATCATAAATTCCATTAAAGTCAACATTAACGCCATCTTTTTTTTCTTGTTCGCCAAGCATAACTGTAAATGGAACAATAAAAATATTATATTTTGTAATTATTTCAGGGGTTAGGTCGCAAGCGCTGTCGCATGTGAATGCAATTTCTTTTTTTTCCATACTTCTCCTTTGATTATAATATTTACTTTACAAGGTTATATTAACATAATAACCATATACTTTGCAAGTAAAACAATCTTGAATGTTTTTAGCAAAAAATAATTTGAAATATTTTTGGCAGTGTGTTATATTTAAACGTGGAGATAATAATGAAAAAAGAAAATACTGAAACAAAAGCAAAAAAAACTGCAATCAAAGCAGAAAAATGTTGCTGTAAACATTGTTGCTGTGAAGGCAAAAAACAAATAACAGCCGAAACAACAATTGGCGAAGTGCTGTCAATAAACAAAAAAAACCAAGCAGTATTAATGGGCTTTGGCATGCATTGCCTAGCATGTCCAATGAGCCAACTAGAAACGGTTAAAGAGGCGGCGGAAGCGCATGAAATTGATCTTAAATTTATGTTAGAAAAGTTAAATGGTTAATTTTTGTTAAAAAAAGTCGGAAACAGATGCTTCCGACTTTTTTAATGCAATAAAAACACTTTTTAAGTAAAATTTAATTGCATTCTCGCAACAAAGGAGTTTAGCATTGCGAGTTAAAATATTATAGCCCAAAATTTTAAAAACATTCCACCATTACTTTTTAATTTGAATTAATCCTGATTTATAAATTGAAACAAAAATCAAATACAAAGATGCAGCAAAAACAAGCACATAAACAATCACGTTTCCAACGTTTTGCCCTGGGCCAAAAATTGCTTCAACAAGATTCCAATTAAAAATTCCAACTAATCCCCAATTAAAACAACCAACTAAAACCAAAATAAAGGCAATTAAGTTTGCAATAATCATTATAACCTCCTTTCTTTGTTAGTTTGTCACCACTTTAAAAAAATATACAAGTTAATAGATTTTAAAAGTTTGTTAAAAGCACTTGACAATTGGCAATAACGTTGATAAAATGAACTAGCAATTTGAAGGGGAAAAATATGAAAGAAAAAATTCATCCAAATTATCATGAAATTGAAGTACAGTGCGCTTGTGGCAACAATTTTAAAACGGGCTCAACCATAATTGGCGACACAATGAAAGTGGACATTTGCAATAAATGCCATCCATTTTTTACAGGAAAACAAAAAATGGTTGATTCAAGTGGGCGTGTTGAACGCTTTAATAAACGTTTGTCTAAGTAATAAATTAATTTAGTGTAAAAAAAAGCCTTTGAGGGGCTTTTTTTGCAAATATCATTTGTAATTTTTTGTTGTAAGACGTATAATAAAATAAAGGAGAAAAAAATGACAGCAGGAACTATTATAGCAATTATCATAGGAATACTTATTTTTGTTGCAATCATTATTGTATGTTGGGGTATTGGAGTACATAATTCACTTATAAAAATGAGAAACAATGTTGACGAGGCGTTTTCAACAATGGATGTGTACATGAAAAAACGTTATGACCTGATTCCAAATTTTGTTGAGGTTGTAAAAGGATATGCAAAGCATGAAAACGAAACGTTGCAAGGCGTGATTGCTGCGCGAAACAGTGCAATGAGCGCAAACACACCCGAGGAAAAAATTAAAAGTGAAAACATGCTAACCGGCACGCTTAAATCTTTGTTTGCAGTAACCGAAAGTTATCCAGAATTAAAAGCCAACACAAACTTTTTGGATTTGCAAGCAACACTTAAAAATTTGGAGTATGAGATTGCTCAATCACGTAAATATTACAATGGAAGTGTAAAAGTGTACAATGTTCAAAGAGAGATATTTCCAAGCAATATTATTGCAAAATGGTTTAAGTTTGAAAAAAAGCCATTGTTTGAATTAGACGATATTCAAGAACGCAAAAATGTTAAAGTCCAATTTTAATATTATATTAAATTGAGGAAAATGTGACAAAAAAATATTTTATAATAAATTCAGTAATTTCTTTGATATTGGTGGCGTTGTCAATAACACTTTTTTTTGTTCCAGTAAACGATGCCCCAGGCGAAATTAAAATTCAAAACGATTACAAATTAACTCAATATCAAGTTGAAGTTGATGTGCAAGCAAACGGAGATTTTATTGTAACCGAAAATATTTCCGCAGAATTTTTAAAAGATGGCTTGCACGGAATAATTAGATATTTACCACTTGTTTCAACAGAAACGTTTACTTTAAACAACAAACTTGTAAAAACAAATCGTAGGCTAAATTATTCTCATATAGAAAGTCCAAGTTTTTTGGACAAAGACGAAGATGAAGGCTTTTTGTTTATAAGGCTTGGCAATCCAAATGAAACACTTAAAAAAAATGATGGAAGAGCATACAGATTAACTTATAGAATTGATGCAGGGGATGACCGTAACACGCAGTTTGATAGTTTTTATTACAACATAATTGGAAATGGATGGGGGACCACTGTGGAAAGCATTGGCTTTACCATAAAACTTCCATTTGCAACCACTGAACCAAGAACAATGTGGATATATTCTGACAAGGAAGAAAGTTACACATACACTGGTTCGCAAGTTTGGTATGCGCGCAAAGAACCTTTATCTCCCGGGCAACCACTTACTGTAAGAATGATTTTTCCAGAAGGTGTTTTTGGCTACAAAAAAAATTATACAATTCCTTTAATTTTGTTATTTGGATTGGTCCTTGTGTGCTTTGGAGTTTGGTGGTGCTTTTCAAAAAGTAACAAAAACCCAATGATATCACCCGTGGAGTTTTTGTGTCCAAAAAATTTAAATAGTGCAGAAGTTGGTTATATCATGGATGGCAAAACTGACAGCCGTGATATAGGTTCCATGTTTGTTTATTGGGCAAACAAGGGTTATCTTAAAATTCATGATGACAAAGGAAAAATTAAATTAGAAAAAGTTAAGGACATGCCCGATGATAAATCATGGGAGTTCAGATTATATTCCAAATTGTTTGCAAAAGAACAAATTATTAAATTGGAAGACTTACAAACAATATTGGGCGATCAAATTAATGATGTTGTAAACGTTATTAAAATTAAACATAGCATAAAAGTGTTTAACACGGGTGCAACTTTTGCAAAACATTATTTGTCCTTTATTCCATTGTTGTGTTGCATAATAACAGGAGCGGTAAGCGCCTACATGCAGGTTAACGAAACATTGCTGCTGGTTGCAGTACTAAGTTCTTTTGGCATATTTTTTGCGCTTCAAGTTTGTGCCGAGCAAAATCGTTTGCGATTGGTTCAAAAATCACCATTACGTTGCAAAATGCTTAGTTTTTTGCTTGTGCTTGTTGCAACTTGTGTGTTTGTTATTATTAACTGGAATGTGTACACCGATCCATTGTTAACAGAAATGTTTTCTGGCTTAGTTGCAATTGGTTGTGCAGTTTTGATTTTTGCGTTTAACACAAGAACACAAGAAGGAAACAGGCTTGCGGGTGAATTGTGTGGTTTAAGGCAATTTATTTTGGTTGCAGAAGAATCTAAAATAAAAATGCTGGTAAAAGAAACTCCCGAAGCCTTTTATGATGTTTTGCCGTTTGCATATGTTTTAGGTGTAAGTGACGTATGGATAAACAAATTTGAAAAAATTAAAATTCCAGAGCAAAATTGGCTTGTTTCAAGTGATGCAAGCACAATGTTTGTTGCACTTCATTTGTTGGATTCGCACATGGCTTCATCGCTTTCAAAGGGCTTTGCAAAGCAGTTCTCGTCACAAATACGGAGTGGTGGCATTTTAGGAAGTGGTGGCTTTGGAGGAGGCGGGAGTTCTGGTGGCGGGTTCAGCGGCGGAGGGATAGGTGGCGGTGGAGGCGGAAGTTGGTAATTGGTTTAAAAATTGATAAAACCAATTCACAAGTGTTAATGTTTTGTGTATAATTGATTTTGTTTTTTTAAATTTACAAAAAATTTTATATAAATTGTTTCACTTTTTAACAAAAATCATATATACTAATAGGTAATAAAAGTTAAAGGAGTTTTTATGAAAGAAAAAACAAAACAATTAACACCCTATTTAATATCGGCGGGAGTTACATTTCTTATTTTTTTAGTTCTTTTTATGCCTTATGTGGCCTTTTTAAGCGGATACTCAATAATGAATTTATTTTATGGATTTGCCGGAGTAATGGTTTCATTGTTTCAAATTTTCTTGTTTTTAACAATGATTTTATTGGGCGCAATATCATGTGTTGGCATACTTCAAATTAATGGATTTGTCAAGAAAAAAATAATAATTGGTAAATATGATTTAACAAAAATTAATGAATGTGTACTTTTAATTATGGCAATCCTTTCAGTTTTATCATTTATGTTTTCAATTATTGTTGCAGCAACAAGTTCCACAATGTTTGGAGTTGGTTCAATTTTTTCAGCGATATTTATTTGTGGTGGCTATGCACTTTTAAAATATTTGCAGTCCACAATTTTAAAGCCAGAGTCAAAAGCAAAGGTTATTGTTACCGTTGAGCCCGACGAAGAATAACATATAACAAAATTTTAATAAAAAAAAACAAACTGATAAATAAAAACAGTTTGTTTTTTTATGTGATTAACAATTAAAAATCAAATAAATCTGAACCAGAAAACACAGGTTCGCAAGTTAAGTTTATTCCAAGATTTTTTAAATTAAACTCATCACTCTGATTTAAAATACAAGTGCTGTGAAGTTCGCAACCTTTTAAATTTTGCACTTTTTGTAGCGCGTTTTTTGAATTTTTAGACGTGGCACTGCTAATTGCCAACGCCATTAAAACATCTTTTAAATTTAGAGCAAAATTTTTTAGTTTTAAAATGTTTTGTTTAAATTCTAAAACAGGCGCCAAAATTTCCGCTGGAATAATTGTTATATTGTCTTTTATGTTGCAAAGGTATTTAAGTGAATTTAAAATGCATCCAGCAGTTGCTGTCATTATATCTTGTGTTTTTCCAGTAACAATTGTACCGTCTGCAAGTTCAATTGCAACGCAGTGCGTTTTTGTTTTTTTCTGCTTTTCAAAAGACGGAGCAATAACTTTTCTATCGTGTAAGTCTATTTTAAGTTCATTTATCAAAAGTTTTACTCGTTCAGGAACTTCATAACTAATTAATCCCTTTTTATTTTCTGTTAAATAACGATAATATCTTCGTATAATTTCTTGTTTGGCAGATTCCTGACAAACTTTATCGTCACTTATGCAAAATCCTGCCATGTTTACACCCATGTTAGTAGGTGAGTTATAAAAGTTTTGATTTTGAGTTATTTGAGATAAAATTTCTTTTAAAACGGGAAACGTTTCAATATCTCTGTTATAATTTATGGCAACCTTTCCTGTTGCAATTAAATAATAAGGGTCAATCATGTTTGTGTCTTTTATGTCTGCTGTTGCAGCCTCATAAGCAAGATTAATTGGATGTTTAAGGGGCAAATTCCAAACAGGAAAAGTTTCATATTTTGTATAGCCCGCATTAATTCCCATTTTATATTCGTGATAAAGTTGGCTTAAACATGTTGCAAGTTTTCCGCTTCTTGCACCCGGCGCGGTTACAAGAACAAACGGCTTGGTTGTTTTTATGTAAGGATTTTTCCCATAGCCTTGTTCGCTTACAATGGTTTTAACATCGCTTGGATAACCTTTTGTGTATGTGTGAAAATATACTTTTTCGTTTTTATTTTCCAAACTTTTTGCAAAAATAACGGCAGATGGCTGATTGGAAAACAATGTGATAACAATGCTGCTAACATACAGTCCAAAACCTCTAAGAGCGTCAACACTGCGTAAAACTTCAAGATCGTAAGATAATCCCGAATCTCCCCTAATTCTGTTTTTTTCTATATCCTCTGCATTAACGCAAAAAATAATTTCCAACTTATCTTTAATTGCCTCCAAAACTTTTATTTTAATATCGGGCAAAAATCCGGGCAAAACTCTGCTTCCATGAAAGTCGTCAAACAACTTGCCACCAAATTCAATATATAATTTATTGTTAAACATTTTAGCACGCTTGAAAAAAGCCTTTGTTTGGAGTTTTAAATATTTATCGCAATCAAATCCAACTTTCATTTTTCTCCTGTAAATTGATAAATAAATTATACTATATTTAACAAAAAAAATCAACAAAGTATAAAATTAAATAAAACTTGTTAAAACACTATGCGTAAATTTGTTTGCATAAAATTAAATATTAAAAATGTTTATTTTACTTAAAATATTATTTTAATATTTAAAGTTGTCTATTTTACTTAAAATATTATTTTAATATTTAAAGTTGTTTATTTTACTTAAAATAATTATTTTAATAATAATAAATTATTATTTGTATTTTA
>JAVVRP010000007.1:0-28103 GCA_036654655.1 Clostridia bacterium | reverse complement strand
AATTACACCCCATCAACCCCTCAAACTTTGTACGCAAAAACAAGCAAGTATCCGCTTTTGCCAAACAGCGCAATAACAATGTTTGGAAATGCAATAACAAAAATTACCACAACAACGGCAGACTTTGCAATTCCCTCAAAAGTTGGCGCTGTTAAAGTAACAACTTTGCAAGGTTGCTGTTATGGCAACACAAGCATAAAAAATGTTGAACTTCCTTATAGGGTAAAAAATATTTCTACCGATAACCAGAGTAATGGTGCATTTCGTGATTGCACCGCGCTTATCAGCATAACCATCCCATCCAGCGTTACAAGCATAGAGCGTTATGCGTTTAATGGTTGCACCTTACTTACCAGCATAACCATTTCATCCAGCGTAACAAGCATAGGGGCAAATGCGTTTGAAGGTTGCACCGCATTAATTAATGCTAACAAAACAACAGATGGAATATTTAAATTAAAAGACACAGCAAATCAGTACTGGATAATAAATGCCGATGCAATAGTTACAGTGGCTGATTTAACTGACGCAAAAGGGATTACAGACGAGGCGTTTCTTGGTTGCACCGCACTTAAAAGCATTGCAATCCCATCCAGCGTGACAAGCATTGGGGATTGTGCATTTAAAGGTTGCACCGCACTTGTCACAGCAACATTTGAGGCAAATTCACAACTCACAAGCATAAAACTGAGTGTGTTTGAAGGTTGCACCGCACTTACCGAAATAACCATCCCATCCAGCATTACAAGCATAGAGCGTTATGCGTTTCTTGGTTGCACCTCACTTAAAAGCATTGCCATCCCATCCAGCATAACAAGCATTGGGGATAGTGCATTTAAAGGTTGCAGCGCACTTGTCACAGCAACATTTGAAGCAAATTCACAACTCACAAACATAAAACAGAGTGTGTTTGAAGGTTGCACCGCACTTACCGAAATAACCATCCCATCCAGCATAACAAGCATAGGGGATAGTGCATTTAAAAGTTGCACCACGCTTGCAACAGTAACGTTTGCATTAACCTCACAACTCACAAGCATTGGGTGGGAAGCGTTTAATGGTTGCATTGCACTTGCCAGCATAACAATCCCATCCAGCGTAACAAGCATTGGGTGGAAAGCGTTTAAAGATTGCACAGCACTTGCCACAGTAACATTTGAAGCAAATTCACAACTCACAACAATAGAGGGTTCTGTGTTTTGGGGTTGCATCTCACTTAAAAGCATAGACCTCCCATTTAGCGTAACAAGCATAGGGGATAGTGCGTTTAAAAGTTGCACCGCACTTGTCACAGTAAATATTTTTAGGACAGACCTTCCAATTATTACTTTGGGTGTTGAAGCGTTTGACAATTGCCATGCAAACTTGCAAATTTTTGTGCCAAGTAAATTGTTAGAAAATTTTAAAAATGAACCAAATTGGAGCACTTATTCTTCCCAAATTTTTGGACGTAATTAAAAAGTAAAACAATTGATGTAAGGGAAATATAAATCAAAATTTATGTGTGCTATTGAATTAACAATTAACACAATGGTTTGAATTTAAACTAATTGTATGTTTTGATTTATTATAAGTTTTAAATTAAAACCTAGTTTTGCTAGGGCAGGGGCGGGGAATGGCTGGCAATTTTGCCAGCCAGCACGCACGTGGAACGTGTGCGTGCTAATGCCACAAACGCAAGTTTGTGGCATTTTTCCGCCCCAAAGTTGTGCCCACTTTTTTTGTTTGTGGTGTGGCATTAATTTAATTTTTTTATTTTAATTTTAAAAAGTTAACAAAAAAATAACTTTGCAAGAATTGTCTTGATATTTATTGCATAATAATATATTATAGTAGCATATGAAATTTCCAAATTTGTGGCTTGGTAAAAACAAAAAAGTTAAAATTGGGCTTGCACTTGGTGGTGGTGGCGCAAGAGGTTTTGTGCACCTTGGTGCAATAAAAGCATTTATGGAATATGGTTTGCAATTTGATTTGGTGGCAGGCACAAGTGCAGGGGCGCTTGTTGGCGCATTTTACTGCGCAGGTTTGCCGTGGAGCAAACTTATTGACCTTGCCCGAGAGTTAAACATGAAGGACGTGCGCACGTCACCAGTGCCGTTTTTAACGTCAAAAACAGATGGTATTGAAAAAATAATAATTGATTTGCTTGGAAACATTGGCATTCAAGAATTAAAAAGCAAATTTGTTGCCGTGGCAACGGACCTTATTTCCACAAAGGAGTGTGTAATAACAAAAGGGGACTTGGCAAAAGCGGTTGCTGGCAGTTGTTGTGTACCCTATGTTTTTTATCCCGTTGTGTTTGATGATAAACATTTGGTTGATGGAGGCTTGCACAACACCATTCCAGCCGACATTCCAAAACTTTTTGGCTGTGATTATGTTGTTGCAATTGATGCAAACAAGTCCAGAACATATGGAACAACAAGCATGAAACTTGTTAATGTTGTAACTGCAAGTTTCAGAATTTTAATGGAAAACAATGCCCGAAAAGGCTATAAATATGCCGATGTGATGTTGCAACCAGAAACAAAGTCTTTCAGGTCCACAAAAAAGGAAGGCTTTGAAGAAATGATTGAAGAAGGCTATCGCGAAGCAATAGACAAAATGCCCGAAATAATAAAATTGTTTAATCAAAAGCCAAAATCAAACAGATTTCAAAAGCATTTTGAAGCCGAGTTCGCAAAGGATGAAAAATCTGTTACAATAATTTAAATAAGGATACAAATGAAAAATCAAATAAACAAGATTTCTTTTAAGGTCAGGGTTGTTGTTTTTCTTTCAATTTCAGTTTTGCTTTTGTTCTCATTATTTTTTTCAAAACCAATAGAAAATTTTATTAATGCAATTCCATCATCCCCGGAATCCGAAGTTGGTGGTGCTGGGCTGTTTGTGCATGTAATTAATGTGGGGCAAGGTGATGCCATTGTGGTTGAGTTCACAAACGGAAGCGTTATGCTTGTGGATTCTGGGCTCGACACAAAAGAATCTAAACAAATATTATTAAATTATCTAAACATACAAATTTTTAAGGATTTAAATAACTCAAAGCCAGATAGTGAAAAAGTGATTGACAGTTTTGTTATCACTCATGCTCATGATGACCATATTGGTGGAGCACCAGAAGTGTTTGACAATTTTTTAGTTAAAAACTTTTACAGGCCAAACGTTAAAACCCAAAGTGAAAAAACCAGCACAACTCCACAAAATAATGTGTGCACGTCCTTGCTGTATGCAAAAACAATTCAAAAAGCAAATGCGGAGCAAGGTTGCACAAATTTTTATAACAAATCAGGGTTATCCTTAAAAGAAGGTGTTGCAAAAATTGATTTTTTGTCACCGATTTCTGCGTCTTATGCAAATCCAAACAATTATTCTCCAATTATGATAATTGAGTATATGTCAAAAAAAATTATGTTAACAGGTGATGCAGAAAGCCTTGTAGAGCGTGAAGTTTTAAACAAATACAAAAATGAATTACAAGTAGACGTTTTAAAACTTGGGCATCACGGAAGCAAAACTTCCACTTGCGAAAACTTTTTATATGCAACTTCTCCACAATATGTGGTTATAAGTTCTGGGCGTGGATATGGGCATCCATCGCCCGAAACATTAACAAATTTAAAAAATGCGGGCGTTGCTGATAACAAGATTTTCAAAACTTATGAAAATGGAAACATAGTTTTTGCTGTTTATTCAAGCGGAACGCTTGTTGCAACGGCAAATTACAACCCAACCACTCCGCAAATGTATGTTCATTATTGGTATATTGTTGTTTTTGGTATTTCTGCATTGTTTGTTGTTTTAATAATCCCCGGACAAAAAAAAGTCAAACAAATTTAACTTAAATTCTTCCAAAATTTTGCATATTAATACAAAATGTGCTTAAAAGCCATGCTTTAAAGGCTTTTTTATTTTAAAAAAAACCAATCTTTGTGCAATTTGCACAAACAATAAGCATACTATATGTAGATTCTACTTTGTTGCTTGACACAACATATTGTGTGTTGTATGATGTGTATACAACAAAAAGGGGAAAATATGATAACAAGAGTATGTAAACGAGATGGCACAATTCAGGACTTTTCAGTTTCCAAAATTGCAGATGCAATTTTTCGCGCAGCAGAGGCTTGCGGTGGCAGTGACAGGGCAAAAAGTGAAGACCTTGCAAAGCAAGTTGAACAAATGTTAAACAAAACTTTTGTTGGAAGTACTCCAACAGTTGAAGAAATCCAAAACATGGTGGAAAAAGTTTTAATAGAAAATCGGCATGCACAAGTTGCAAAAGCGTTTATATTGTACAGAGATAAACGTCAGCAAGCAAGAAATAACAATGCTCTTATTGGTGCAACAATAGAACTTTTTGATAATTATCTTAACAACACCGATTGGCAAATAAAAGAAAATGCAAACATGCAAAGAAGCATTGCGGGATTAAACAATTATGTTCGTTCTGCGTTCACAAAAGGCTATTGGCTTAATGAAATTTATTCGGCAGAAATTAGAGATGCACATCTTACTGGTGCACTTCATATTCACGATTTGGACTTTTTAGGTTCTTATTGCGTAGGTTGGGATTTGCGTTCAATTTTGGTGGATGGTTTTACTGGTGTTGCAGGAAAGGTTTCTTCCAGCCCAGCAAAGCATTTGCGTTCGTTTTTAGGGCAGGTTGTTAATGCAACTTTCACAACTCAGGGAGAAACTGCGGGAGCGCAAGCATGGAGTTCGTTTGACACATATTGTGCACCTTTTATAAAAGAAGACAATTTAACATACAAACAAGTTAAGCAAGCAATTCAGGAATTTATTTTTAACATGAATGTTCCAACACGTGTAGGCTTTCAATGTCCGTTTTCAAACATTACATTAGATTTAAAATGTCCAAAAGCACTTAAAGATCAGCCAGTTATTATTGGGGGAAAACCACAAAACCAAACATACGGACAATTCCAAGCAGAAATGGACATTTTTAATCAAGCTTTTTGTGATGTAATGCTAGGTGGAGATGCAAACGGTAGGGTGTTCACTTTTCCAATTCCAACAATAAATGTAACCAAGGAATTAGATTGGGATATGCCTGTTATGGAAAGCATAATGGACATAACTTGCAAATATGGAATTCCATATTTTGCAAACTATGTAACATCGGACCTTTCACCAGATGATGCAATTTCAATGTGTTGCAGATTAAGATTGGACGTTTCTGAACTAAAAAAACGTGGTGGCGGGTTGTTTGGAAGCAATCCACTAACAGGAAGTATTGGGGTTGTAACATTAAATTTGCCACGGACAGCATATTTATCACAAAGCAAAGAAGAGTTTTTTGAAAGATTAAAAAAACTTGCCATAATTGCAAAAGACTCCTTGGAAATGAAGCGTAAAGTTGTTGAAAAGCAAACAGAAAATGGGTTATATCCTTATTGTGCATTTTATCTTCGCAGTGTAAAAGAACGTACAGGCCATTATTGGACAAATCACTTTAACACCATTGGTGTAATTGGAATGAACGAAGCCATAAAAAATCTTTATGGAAAGGACGAAGACATAACAACTCCAAAAGGTCAAACACTTGCAATTGAAACCTTAAAATATTTAAGAACAATAATGACGGAATTTCAGCAAGAAACTGGCAATAGTTACAATTTAGAAGCAACACCAGCCGAAGGCACAAGTGCAAGGCTTGCAAAACTTGATAAGGCAAGATTTCCACAAATAATTACCGCAGGTGAAAAAGAACCATGCTACACAAATTCAACACAACTCCCTGTGGAGTTTACCGACGATATTTTCAAGGCAGTTGAGTTGCAAGACGAACTTCAATCTTTGTACACAGGTGGAACGGTTTTACATTTGTATTTGGGTGAAAAAATTGAAGATAAAGAAGTTTGTAAAAAACTTATACGCAAAATATTTTCAACGTCAAAAATGCCATACATTTCAATAACCCCAACTTTTAGCATTTGTTCCAATCACGGATATATTGCAGGCGAACATTTTTCTTGTCCAACATGCGGAAAAGCAACCGAAGTTTGGAGCAGAGTTGTTGGATTTTTGCGTCCTGTTCAAGATTTTAATGTGTCAAAACGTGAAGAATTTGACAGGCGTAAACAATTTAAAATTTCAAGTAATAATTAAGGAGTTTGTATGAATTTGGGTGGATGGATAAAAAATTCTTTTGTAGATTATCCACGCAAAATTGCAACAGTTATTTTTACTTGCGGATGCAATTTTAAGTGTGGATATTGCCATAATAACAAATTAATAGATGGAAAAGAAACCAAACAAATAGAAACAGAAATTTTTAACTTTTTAGAAAAAAGAGTTGGGCTTATTGATGGGGTTGTTATTTCTGGTGGAGAGCCAACAATTCAACCAGACTTACCAGAATTTGTGCAAAAAATATGCAATCTTGGTTACTATGTAAAACTTGATACAAACGGATCAAACCCTCAAATGTTGCAACAACTTATTAATAATAATTTGTTGGATTATGTTGCAATGGATGTTAAAACAAGTTTTCAAAATTATTCAAAAATTGCAATGTGCGATGTTGACATACAAAAATTAAAACAAAGCATACAAATTTTGGAAAGTTCAAGAGTAAATTACGAGTTTCGCACAACATTTGCAAGTGATGTAAGTTTGCAAGACATAGAAAATATTGCAAAATTTCTTCCAAGCAGTTCAAATTATTTTATTCAAAAATTTAATCCACAAACAGATCAGCAAAAACAAAATGAACATAGGTTGCATGAATATGCAGAGGCACTATTAATTGCAAAAAAATATATAACAAATGCAAAATTAAGAAGTTTGTAAGTTAAATTTAAAAATTGAAAACAAAAAAATGTTTTCAATTTTTTTTAGTTTTTTTAACATATAAACATTTGAAAAACTTTTTAAAATATGTTAGAATGAAATTGTTGAAAAATTTAAATATTTTAATTGTAGGGTTTGATAGTATTTCCACAAAAAAACTAGGGGAAAAAATTGCTAGTGAACTGGAATTATTTTTTCTTGATGTTTATGATTTTATAGTTTATGATTTAGACCCAAACAATATGAAATTAACATGTGGAGTAGAGTATTTGATTGCACAAGAGAACAGAATTGTAAAAAGTGTAAGCACTTATGAAAAAACTGTTGTAAACATCCCGTATGAACTTTTCATAAATAACAATAACTTTAATTATTATAAAAATTTTGTTAAAATACATATTTTATCCACAAAATCTCATATTAAAAAAAAGGTTGACTCACAAAACCCGCAAACGTTTAGCACAAGTTTAATTTCAAGTTTAATTAATTATGAAGAGCGTGTGCAAAAATTAAATTCTATTTGTGATTATACAATTAATTTAAGTGAGTATTCTAAAATACAAAAAGAAATAAAAAAAATTATTGAGGAGCAAAAATGAACATAGCCAATAAAGCGATTTCATATGCAAGAACTCTTGCAGTAGAATCAATATCAAGGGCAAAATCAGGGCACACAGGCATAAGTTCAGGCGCGGGAACAATTCTTTTTTCGCTTTTTGCGGACCATTTGTTGTTTGACAACGAAGATGCAAATTTTATAAACAGAGATAGATTTGTGCTTTCTGCTGGTCATGCAAGTGCATTGTTATATTCAATTCAGCACATGTTTGGATTGGGAATAAGTGAAGAAGATTTAAAAAATTTTAGAAAACTTGGTAGCATAACACCGGGGCATCCAGAATGTGCAGAAACTCCATTTGTTGAAGTAAGCACAGGGCCACTTGGGCAAGGAGTGGCAAATGCTGTTGGGTTTGCCATTGCAGAAGCCTTTGTAGAAAAAAAATTTAACGCACAAAAATTTGCGATAACAAATCATAAAACTTATTGCTTTGTGGGTGATGGTTGTTTAATGGAAGGCGTTGCAAACGAAGCAATTTCGCTGGCAGGCACACTTAAACTTAACAAACTTATTCTTTTGTATGATGCAAACAATGCAACAATAGATGGAAGTTTAAGCATATCCAACACAGAAAACACAGCAAAAAAATTTAAGGCACAGGGTTGGGATGTAATAAAGGTAAAAAATGGAAACAAATATTCAAGCGTGACTCATGCAATATCAAAGGCAACAAAAAACAAAAAACCAACATTAATTATTTTTAAAACCCAAATAGGATTTGGCACTTTGCAAGCGGGCAATTCAAGCATCCACGGCAAGCCATTAGGTGCATTGGAATTAGAGCAATTTAAACTTGGCCAAAAAACACAGGGTAGTTTTTTTGTTCCACAAGATGTTAAAACTTTTTGTAACAGAGCCAACAGACGTAACAAAATATTAAAAACAAAATGGGCACATAATTTTGTTTTGTATGAAAAAACGCACCCAGAATTGTTTAGACAGTATAAATCATTTTGGGAAAACAAAAAGATAGATTATGAAAAAATTGCAACTGCAATGCAAAGCGAAATGCTTAGTGGTAGGCATGCTAACAAGCAAATAATAGATGTTATAGCAGACAAATATCCACGTTTTATTGGTGGAACGGCAGATGTTTGTGCGTCCACACTATCTTATATTTCAAAGGGTGGTGATTTTAGCGCAGAAAACAGAACAGGCAAAAATATTTATTATGGAATTCGTGAGCATGCAATGGGAGCAATTTCAAACGGGCTTGCACTTTATTTAAATTCACCTGTTTTTTGCTCAACTTTTCTTTCATTTTCAAATTATATGATTCCTTCAATTAGGATGTCAGCGCTTATGCGTTTGCCAGTGCAGTACTACTTTACTCATGATAGTTTTAGAACGGGCGAAGATGGCCCAACACACCAACCAGTTGAACAGTTAGGTCAACTTAGGTGTATTCCTAACTTGTCGGTGTTCCGTCCAGCAGATAGCACAGAACTTGTTGCGTGTCACAAAATGGCTTTGGCAACAAAAGGTCCAAGTGCATTTGTGCTTTCAAAAAACACTTTGCTTGGAGTTAATGGAGTTTTTGACAAAATGCTAAAAGGCGGATACGTATTAAACACTGATGAAAAACCAGAAGTGGTAATTTATGCTAGTGGAAGTGAGGTTGATGTCGCACTGCAAACAAAAGCAAAACTTGCAAGGTTGGGCATACAAAGTTCTGTGTGTAGTTTTCCATCATTAACAGTTTTTGACGAACAGTCAATTGCATACAAAAATTCGGTTTTGCAAAAAAACACAAAACTTCAAGTTGTTATAGAAGCATCAAATGATTCAATTTGGTATAAATACGTTACGCAAAATTCACTTATGTTAAATTTTACGTCTTTTGGAAAAAGTGGAAAGGCGGATGACTTAGAAAAATATTTTAACTATAATTCAACTTCATTTGCAAAAAAAATAAAATTTGTTTTAGATAAGATAAATTAAATTTTTGAACCAAGGTTTTGTGTGTTGGAATTTCCGTTAGAATATATTTCAACAAGAATTGTGTCTTGCCCAATTTTACAAATTTGATTATATGGAATAAGTAATTGATTTCCGCTTTTAAATGATCCCCAAAAATTTTTATTCCCTGGAACAACAAGTCCAATAATTTTTCCCGTTGCAAGGTCAAAAACAATGTCTATGATGTGTCCAAGCCGTTTTCCATCAACAACATTAATAACCTCTTTGCACCTAAGTTCCAAAAATGAACTTTCCAAAATTATTCCTCTATAACTAATTATATGCAACAAAAGAGGCAAATTGACATTTTTTTACAATTTACCTCTAATTTATTTTTTTATAAAAAATTAACACTAATTATGAATTTGAATTTGTGTTAAGAACTTGACCTAAAAACTCTTTAAAATCGGTTATATCAGCAAACTTTCTGTACACCGAAGCAAAACGAATATACGCAATTTCGTCAAGTTGTTTAAGTTTTTCCATAATCATATCACCAATTCTTTTGCTATAAACTTCTTGAAGCAAACTATTTTGTAAAGATTTTTCAATTTCCGAAGAAATATTTTCAATTTGAGCAAGAGAAATTGGCCGTTTTTCGCATGCTTTAATAAGCCCTCTTTTAATTTTAGACTTGTCAAATGGTTGCCTAGAACCATCATTTTTTATCACCAAAATAGGTGTTGTTTCAACTGTTTCATAAGTTGTAAAACGTTTTCCACAATTAATACATTCACGTCGTCTTCTTATTTCATTGCTTTCATCTGTGGATCGGCTATCTAAAACACGGCTATTTTCGCCACCACAATTTGGACATTTCATAATATTCCCTCTGCTAAATATTAACGTATTTACAAAAGTTTGTCAAACATATTAATGTTAATTTTGGCATAAGTTATTTTTGTATGGAAACTGTAAAACTTACTGATTTAAAACAAGGGCAAAACTGCAAGATTGTAGCAATAAATTGCAACAAAAATTTAGTTAAAAACAGATTGCTAACTCTTGGGTTTGTTTGTAACACAAATCTTTGCATGGCAAAAAAGTCATTAAAGCATTTAACAGTTTTAATTGGAATTCGTGGAACGTTTATGTCAATGCAACAAAATCTTGCCTCTTGCATTATTGTAAAAATTATTAATTAAAAATTATTTTAATTTATTAAGGCGGAATAAAGCAAAGTGGAACAAAAAAAAGAACCAATTCAAATTGCATTAATAGGTAACCCAAACACTGGCAAAACCACTTTGTTTAATGCTGTAACAAAAAGCAACCAACATGTTGGAAACTGGCACGGAGTAACAGTTGACAAAACTCAAAAACAATTTAATCTTGACAAAATTTTAATAAATTTAATTGATTTACCAGGGACATATTCAACTTGTTATTTAACTTTTGATGAAAAGGTTACAACAGATTTTTTGCAAAACAATTTTGATATTCCAATTATAAACATATGTGATGCATCAAATTTAGAACGCAACCTATTTTTAACATTAGAACTGATTTCAAAAAAAAAGCGTACTGTACTTTATGTAAACAAAATGGGCAATAAAAAAATAAAACTGGATGCAAAAATGCTGTCAAAAAAATTGGGCATTCAAGTTTTTGTTGGTAATGCAGAAAATGCAAATAAAGATAAACAATTTTTAAACAGTTTATCCAACATTAAATGTAGCGATCGGCAGTTTTATTTTGATGATAATAATTTTGAAAATAAGGCAAATCAAATTTATAGTGAAATTGAAGAAATATGCAATTCAATTAATATTACAAACGACAAAAATATTTGCAAATGCAATCAAACAAAAAAGTTAGGAATAATTGATAAAATAGTTTTAAACAAATTAGTTGCTTTTCCCATTTTTATGCTAGTAATGATAGTAATATTTTATATAACATTTTTTTCATTAGGTAAATTTTTGTCGCAGTTGCTAACAGATTGTATTCAAAACTTAATTGCCTTTCCATTTGCAAAATTTTTAATATCAATTAAATCCCCTGCTTGGGTTGTAGGATTGTTTTCAAATGCAATAATTGGCGGAGCGGGAGCATTATTGTGCTTTTTGCCACAAATTGCATTGTTGTTTTTTTTTATTTCAATTTTAGAAGACAGCGGATATTTATCTCGAATAGCATTTTTGTTTGAAGATATATTTTCGCACATGGGGCTAAGTGGCAAAAGTATTTACACATTGTTGTTGGGAATGGGTTGTGCAACAACTGCAACATTAACCGCAAGAAACATGGACGACAAAAATGCAAAAATAAAAACGGCCATGTTAACTCCATATATGTCATGCTCTGCAAAACTTCCAATTTATGCAGTTATTGGAGGCACATTTTTTGGAGTAAATAATGTTTTTGTTGTTTTCTCTTTGTATGCGTTGGGATTGATTGTTGCGTTGCTTGTAAGTTTGATGTTAGAAAAAACAAGTTTAAAAAGTCAGTCGCACACTTTTATTTTGGAGTTTCCAGAATATCGTTTTCCAAGTTTAAAACGCTTGTTAAAACTTTTGTATGAAAATATAAAAATGTTTATAATTAGGGTTACAAGTGTGTTAATTTCAGTAAATATTATTATTTGGATTTTGCAAAGTTTTACATTTAATTTTGCATATATTGAAACAAATGGCGGAACAAGTATTTTGCAACATATTTCAACATGGCTTGCTCCAATTTTTTCACCGTTAGGGTTTGGGAATTGGGGGGCAGTAGCGGCATTAATTGTTGGTCTTGTTGCAAAAGAAATTATTGTTTCAACAATAGGGATGATTAACGGATTAACTTCATTAAATATAAATTTTAATAATTCAATTTCAAATTCAATTTTAAATCCCGCATCTGTAATATTTTTTACCCCTGCTTCGGCAATGTCATTTTTGGTTTTTTGTTTGTTGTATTCTCCATGTGTTGCAACATTTGCAGTTTTAAAAAAAGAAATAGGTAAACGCTGGACATTAATATCAATAATCTTGCAATTTACCATTGCATATATATTATCGTTTATAATATTTAATTTAATGAAAATATTTATAAATGTTTCTGCAAATCAAATTATATTTTCAACAATCGGTGTTATTACAATTATTTTATTTTCAATAATTTTAATTAAAAATAAACAAAATTTATTTTGCAAAAATTGCAAGCAGTGCAAAAATAATAAAAACTGTAAAATGAATAAATAAAAATAAATTAAATAAATAAAAATAAATTAAATAAATAAAAATAAATAAAAATAAATAAAAATAAATTAAATAAATATATATAAATGCATCAAATACATAAAAAAAAACTATACACACCATATAAAATAAATAAATTAAATACATTAAACAAATTAAATAAATTAAATAAATTAAAAAAATTAAACAAATTAATTAATAAATTAAATTAATAAAACAATATTTATTTAATAAATAATGCGAACAAAAATAATTAAGTCGCACAAACAGGCAATTAAAAACAAATTAAGCAAATAAAATATTTTTAATTTTAAGAATAATATTTTTTGTTTTAGTTAAAATATTAATGGAGATAAAAAAATGAATTTTTCTCAATTAATTATTTTTGTGTTAACTATTTTTGTTTTATTTAATGTTTTTGAAAGTGTAAATTTAAAACTCGGCATAAAAAAATGGTATTTGTTTTTAATATTAATTATTTTTGGTGGATTAACATTTGTGCCAAATTTTCAAATATATAATTTTAATGTTTCTTGTGCTGGATTTATTTTTCCATGCGTTTTATTTTTTATTGCTATTTTTAAATTATCAAAAAATATATGGCAAACTTTTGTTGGAATTTTATTTACTTGTGTTTGTGTGTTAATTTTAAAGTCCATTAAATTTAATTTATTTGAAAATTTATTTATCAGTCCCATTTATTTTGCAATTCCCATTTTAACATCTCTTCTTTTTTTAATTTGCAAAAAAACTGCGCCTCATTATTTATCTTTATTTTTAGGAGCAACTCTTGCCGATGTTTTGATGTTTTTAACAAGGGAAGATTATGTTTTAATTTTAGGAGACAATTTTAATCTTTCTTTAATTATAATAGGAATGACAACATGTGCATTTTATATTTATTGTACGCAAAAAATTAAAAATGCAAAAAGTAAATCAAAATCAAATCCAGACGTAAAAATAAAAGTTAAAACAGAGTGACAATCATTTATAACTAGCGATTAAAATATTATTTTTGTGTAAAAGTCATTATATATATTTTTTATTCCATATGCAAATTTACAAGGTATTGAACTTGCAATCCACATTAGTTCGCGTTCCAATTTGTTAAGATTAGTACAAAATTTTTTAAGCAAAAAACAAAGTTTTCATCAAAAGAATTAGAATTTTTATTTGTAAATGTTTATCAAATTTTTATCTTTTTTTAGTTGTTTAATTTTTATAAAGTTAATTTTTTTTACGCATGATATTAACACTATATAAAATAATGGATTAAATTCAAACATAAACATAATAATTTTTAAATATTTGAAAACAATATGTATATGTTAGATAAAAGAAGTGAAAACGTTTTATTGTTATTGGAAAAGGAATGTCCAAGCGGGTTTAAAGTAATGGAACTTGCAGACATTGTTTGTGCTGTATCAAAAAATGAACTAACTGCTCAAAGCGTTCTTCACATTTTGGCGCACTTGGATAAAAGTGGATATATTTCTGTTAAATATACAGATGATTCTGTTGTTTGTCTTTGCGTTTTACCATTTGGCAGACAATTTGTTGAAAGCCGTGACAGAGAAAATTTAAGGCAAAAAAAATTTAAAATTTTGGGCGTTAAATTTTTTATTGCAATGCTAATTGTTACAATGTTGGGTGCATTTATTGGTTGTTTTATTGCAAAAATCATATTTTTAAAATGGTAATTGTAATTTAAAAAAAACAAAAGTGATAAATTAGAGGTAAAAAATTGTTAGACAAAAAAGAAAAAACAGTAATGAATTTTTTATCAGAGGTGTGCGTGGATAAACGTGCTCACCTTATTGCTGCAATTGTACTTGCTGAAATTGTGTCGCGTAAAAACATTGTTTCATTGCCGGAATTAGACGATATTATGGTAAGTTTGGCAAAAGATAATTATTTGGAATTTGTTGCAATGGACAGCAAAAAAGGATATTATTATTGTGTAAATATGAAAAGTAAAGGTCTTACGTTTAAAAGAGATGAAAAAAAACATAAAAATGAAATATATTTAACAATTTTAAAAACGCTGGGACTTGCTATTTTAAGTTTTGCAATAGGCTTTGTTTTAAGAATGATTTTTTAAAATTAAAATAAAAAAGGATAACATGGAAAAACGTAAATTTGAATTAAAATCAGATTATCAGCCAGCGGGGGATCAACCTCAGGCAATTAAAGAATTGGCAGAAGGCATTGAAAATGGGCTTGCCAGCCAAGTTTTGCTTGGAGTAACGGGAAGTGGCAAAACTTTTACAATGGCAAATATAATTAAAAAAGTGAACAGACCAACTTTGGTTATTGCTCACAACAAAGTTCTTGCTGCACAACTTTGCAACGAATTTAGGCAGTTTTTTCCAAATAATCGGGTAGAATTTTTTGTTAGTTATTATGATTATTATCAACCAGAAGCCTATATTGCTCAAACAGACACATATATTGAAAAGGACATGGCAATTAATGATGAAATTGACAAATTAAGAAACTCTGCAACAAGTTCTTTGTTGGAACGATCGGACACCATTGTTGTTGCATCAGTTTCGTGTATTTATGGTTTAGGGAACCCAGAAGAATATTTAAATTTGCAAATTTCTTTGCGTGAAGGCGATAAAATTTCAAGAAATGACGTTATAAAAAAATTGATTGCAGTGCAATATGTAAGAAGTGATATTGACTTCAAGCGTGCAACATTTAGAGCAAAAGGTGATATTTTGGATATTTTTCCATCTTCCAGTAATGAAATTGCAATCAGAATTAGTTTTTTGGGTAATCAAATAGAAAATATTGGCGAAATTGAGGCTATTTCTGGCAAACAAATAACATCGTTAAAGCATGTTTCAATATATCCTGCCACGCATTATGCGGTTGGAAGTGCAAAAATGGAAAATGCACTTGCACAAATTGCTTTGGATAGGGATCGGCAAGTAGAATATTTTAAAAAAGAAGGCAAAATAATAGAAGCACAAAGAATAAAAGAAAGAGCCACGTATGATATTGAAATGATGAGAGAAGTGGGATATTGTAGCGGAGTTGAAAATTATTCTCGTTATTTTGATGGAAGAAAAGAAGGAGAGGCTCCTTTTACGCTAATGGATTATTTCCCTAAGGGATATTTAACTTTAATTGATGAGAGCCATATGACCATCCCTCAAATTAAGGCAATGTATGCAGGTGATAAAGCACGAAAATTGGCACTTGTTAATTTTGGTTTTAGGTTGCCGTCTGCATTTGACAACCGTCCTTTATGCTTTGAAGAATTTAACAAAAGGGTTGGGCAAACAATTTTTATTTCCGCTACTCCTGCGCTTTATGAAAAACAAAAAGCAGGGCAAATTGTGGAGCAACTTATTAGGCCAACGGGGCTTTTGGACCCAATTATTGAAGTTAAACCTACACAAAATCAAATTGATGACTTACTTGCTCAAATAATTAACACAACATCACGAGGATTTAGGACATTGGTTACAACGTTAACAAAAAAAATGGCAGAAAGTTTGTCGGCATATTTAGGGGAACGTTCAATAAAGGTAAGATATTTGCATAGTGAAATTGACACCATGGAAAGAATAGAAATTTTAAATGGCCTTCGGGCGGGGGATTTTGATGTTCTTGTTGGTATAAATTTATTACGGGAGGGTTTGGATTTGCCCGAAGTAGAACTTGTATGTATTTTGGATGCCGATAAAGAAGGTTTTTTGCGCTCTACTGGTGCCCTAATTCAAACAATAGGCAGAGTTGCAAGAAATGAAAATGGCAAAGCAATTATGTATGCCGACAAAATTACAAATGCAATGAAAGAAGCAATTTATGAAACAGATAGAAGGCGAAAAATTCAAGAACAATATAATATAGAAAATAATATAATTCCAAAAACAATACAAAAACAAATTTCCAATTCTCTTATGATAACACAAAAATCAAAAATACAAATTTCAAAAGATGAAATACCAAAAGAAATTGAACATTTAAAAGCCTTAATGCAAATTGCATCATCACAACTAGATTTTGAAACGGCAATAGAACTTAGAACACAAATTTCTGACCTAAAAAAAATGATAAAATAAAAGCGTCCCAAATTTTGGAACGCTTAATTGCGCCGTGCAAGAATGGTTGGATATTGTTTTTTTAATTGCCTTGCTAATTTTTGCTCCATTAAAGCAACCTTATGGCTCGTGATAGAGTCTGTTTAATGCTGCTTCCGTCAGGATCTGACATGGTTCACAGGGTGCCACAGCACAAGACTTTAACTTCATAACAAAAACAAAACACACATATTAAAAAAAGGCAAAACCGCACCAAACTTATCAGCCCTGCGTATAGCGGATTTCAGGTACAGGATACCGCTAGCATCCCGCTTTGCACGGCTAAATTATTATATGCCATTTTTTTTATTTTTGCAACACAAATATTAAAATAATTTATTTTCCAAATTTTTTGCCAATAAAGTTGTGTACAAGTTTTTCAGGAAAAAGTTTTGTTAAAAACCACAACATTTTATACTTTGCGCCAATAATATACGTTGGTTTAAAATGCTTTTTTAAACATATTTTCAAAATTTTGTTACTGGCAGTTTGTAAATTCATTCTTTTATTTTCTCTTGAATCTATTTTGTTTGTTGCAGTTTTTAGCCTTGTTCCATATTTGTTGTTTGTTTCAAAATGCTTTTCTCGATTTGCCGAAAAGTTTGATTTTATATCGCCGGGGCATATTGCAGTAACTTCAATTCCTAGTGGAGCAACTTCAAGCGCAAGTGAGTGAGAAAGCATTCTGACTGCGGATTTGCTTGCGCAATAAAGTGTTCTAAAAGGAAGTGGAAATATTGCACAGGCGCTACTAATGTTAACAATTTTGCCACCATCAGGCATTAAAGGAATGCAAAGTTTACAAGTGGAAAGCGTTCCAAAAAAGTTTACATCAAATTCATGTTTTGCACTTTCTGTTGAAGTAAGTTCTGTTATCCCCGATATGCCATATCCTGCGGAGTTAACAAGCATAAAAATTTTGCCAAAGTTAATTTCAATTTTTTTAAAAATCTCAACAAGTTTTATATCATCACAAACATCACATGCAAAATTGGTTATTCCATTGTCCTTTTCACTTCTGGAAATGCCAATAACAGTGTATCCCAAATTTTTAAAGTTATTTTTAAGTTGCAAACCAATCCCACTTGTTGAACCAGTTATAACAATAACTTTGCTATCATTCATTTTATCTCCTTTTAAAAAAGTATATCATAAATTTTTATTTTTTAAAATATAATTTAAGCAATTTTAATTGTTTGACTTTTTGTATGCAACAAATTATAATTAAGCGGATGAAAAAACAAAAAGTAATTATAGTAACAGGGGCAACAAGTGGAATTGGTCTTGCAATTGCAACAATGTTTTTGCAAGCCGGAAATATTGTGTATGGAATAGCCCGCAAAAAAGTGGAAGGGTTGCCATTTATGTTAGAAACTGCCGACATAACAAACTCAGAACAAATTAAAGAAACTTTTAACAAAATATTTGAAAAAGAAAAAAGAATTGATGTGTTAATAAACAATGCAGGTATGGGTATATCTGGCGCCATAGAGCACACCAGTGAGCAGGATCTTAAAAATCTATTTGAAGTCAATTTAATTTCACAAATAAGGTTGTGTGGTGAAATTATTCCTTTTTTGAGAGAAAGCGGTGGCGGAAATATTGTAAACATAGGTTCACTTGCAGGAGTTATTCCAATTCCTTTTCAAGCGTGTTATTCTGCATCAAAAGCAGCAATTCTTAACTTTTCCCAAGCATTAGCGATGGAAATTAAGCCATTTAATATTTTTGTTTCTTGCGTTATGCCGGGAGATACAAAAACTGGATTTACATCTGCAAGAAAAAAAAATAAAGTTATGGCAGATTTAAATTATAAAAACAGAATAGTGCGTTCTATTAAAAAAATGGAAAAAGATGAGCAATCAGGAATGAGCCCACAATGTGTTGCAAAAGTGGTAAGCAGTGTTATAACAAAAAAACATCCACCTCTTATAAAAACAGTTGGTACTGGAAATAAAGCCATTGTATTTTTTTTAAAGATTGCTCCAACAAGTTTGATGATTAGAATTGTGTCATCAATGTATGCAAAATAAATTAATTTAAATAAGGAAGAAAAAATGGATATTTTTAAAAAAACAGAAGAAAAATCACGATATGATGAAGCAAAAGAAGCAAATATGTATCCTTATTTTCATCAACTAACTTCTGGGCAAAGCACGCAAGTTGTTATGGACGGTCATAACACAATCATGATTGGGTCTAACAATTATTTGGGGTTAACAAATAACAAAGAAGTTATTCAAGCCGGCATTGATGCATTAAAAAAGTATGGCTCTGGATGTTCTGGATCTAGATTTTTAAATGGAACTCTTGATTTACATGTTAAGTTTGAACGCGATCTTGCAAAATTTTTAGGAAAAGAACAAGTTGTTACTTTTAGCACAGGATTTCAATCTAATTTAGGCATAATTTCTGCAATTGCTGGAAGAAATGATATAATTTTTTGTGACAAGGAAAATCATGCAAGCATATATGATGCATGTAAATTAAGTTTTGCAAAAATGCTAAGATATGAACATAACGATATGCAAAGTTTGGAAGAACTTTTAAAAAATGCAGATTCAGAAAAGGGCAAATTAATTGTGACGGACGGAGTTTTTTCCATGACAGGACAAATTTGCAATTTGCCACAAATTGTAAATCTTGCAAAAAAATATTCTGCAAGAATTATGATAGATGACTCTCATGGTTTGGGAGTTTTGGGTGAGCATGGAAAAGGCACTGCCGAGCATTTTGGTTTGGAAAATGATGTGGACATTTACATGGGCACATTTTCAAAATCACTTGCAAGTTTGGGAGGCTATTGTGCTTGTGGCAACAGAGTTGCTGAGTTTATAAAACACAATTCACGCCCATACATTTTTTCCGCAAGCATGCCACCAGCAAATGTTGCATGTGCGCACACAGCCTTAAAAATTTTAATAAAAGAACCTGAGCGTGTTAAAAATCTTGCAAAAATCAGTGATTACATGAGAAAAGGTTTAAAGGCAAATGGAATTGCAATCATAGAAAGCACAACTCCAATTATTCCTATATACACCTATGATGATCAAAAAACGTTAAAATGTTGCAAAATGCTTTTAGAAAGGGGAATATACGTTAATCCTGTTGTTTCTCCTGCAACCCCAGTTGGGCAATCACTTCTTAGAACATCATACACAGCAACTCACACAATCGCACAAATGGATAAGGCAATTACTGAAATAAAAAATGTGTTTTCTTTGGTAGAATAAATTACAATTTCCTGTTTGCCAAAATTTTAACGGCTTTAACCAAACGCTCGCAGTCCGAAAAAGTTGTAAACCCACAAAGAGATGCTCTAACGGCACCTTGTTTTTCTGTTTTTAGCCACTTATGTTTTAGTGGTGCACAATGAAGTCCAGCACGCGTGCAGATAAAAAATTCTTCGTCAAGCATCCCTGAAACTTCGCTTGAAGCAATTTTATCAATGTTAAAAGCCAAAACTCCATATGCGTTGTTGGGGTGAGTGTAAACTTTAACATTAGAAAACCTTGAAAGTTCAAAGTTGAGATAAGTTGTTAAATCATCAATTTTTTTAATGTAATCTTGCATATTTCTGTTTATAAAATCAATTCCAGCACCCAAAGCGCAAATAGCGGGAGTGCATATTGTTCCTGCTTCAAAAGCCTCAGGTGGAGCAAGTGGTTGACGTAAACTTATGCTTTCTGTTCCAGTTCCGCCAAATCTAATTGGCCTTAAACTTACTTTTTTAGAAAATGCCAAAACTCCTATTCCTTGTGGTGCAAAAAGTCCTTTATGAGGTGCAATTGCAAGCATGTCAATACAAGATTTCTGCATGTCAAGCGGAATGTGCCCGCAACTTTGGGCTCCATCAACCAAAAATGTTAAACATTTTTGCTGACAAAGTTCGCCAATTCCATCAATGTCGGCAATCATTCCGTCAACATTGGAAATGTGGCACACGCAAACATGTGTTGTGTTTTGTTTAACAAACGGCAAAATGTCATTGGCGGTTAAAATTTCATTGCTTTTAGGCTCAACAACAGTTACTTCAATTCCAATTTTGTCAACAAGTTCAAAAAGGGGACGAAGAGTTGAATTGTGTTCATTTATTGTGCAAATAACATGTGAGCGTGGTAAAACTGAACCCAAAATTGCAAGGTTGAGTGAATCTGTGCAATTATGTGTAAAAATAACATTTTCAAGTTTTGGCGCATTAACAAAATTTTTTAACTTTTCGCGTACTTCACCAACGGCCCTGGCACTATCTATCGCTAATTTATGTCCCGCTCTGCCGGGGTTTGCAGAAAATTTGTTCATTGCATTAGTCATTGCATTAATAACTTCTTTTGGCTTTTTAAATGTTGAAGCGCTGTTATCTAAATATATCATTAAGCCTCCCAATTTTTTAGCAAGCAAGTGTGAAAATTAGTGAAAAAATAATTTAATAGTAAAAACAAAGTAATTTTTTTCACAATACAATCTGTTTCATAGTATTATGTTATGATATCACTTTGTTTGATGTGAGTGGAGGAGGGCTTTAATGGATTTTCTTTTAGCAGTGTTTCGTTCCAGAACAGAAACAATTAGTTTTGCAAATATTTTATCCTCATACGGAGTAAACTCAAAAATAATAAACACACCACGTTCAATAAATGTTTCATGTGGTATTTCAGTTTTGTTACAACCTGATGCAAAGCAAATTGTTGAAAATATTTTAGCGCGCAGAAAATTTTCCACATTTGGTGGATTGTTTAAAATTAAAAAAATAAATGGCAGTTTTATTCCCGTATAACCATTTAATTTTCTAGTTTGCTCATTAAATCAATAATATCTTGTTTTTCATAATTATTGCTAACTTTGCAAAGCCCTTCTTTTAAAATTTGTTTTTCTTGGTGTGTAAAAAAAACATTTGGAAGCCTGTACGAAGAATTAACCTTAATTCCGCCGTTTACGCCTTTGTAAGAATCAATTTTAATCCCAACTTTTTTTATGTCAGAAACGTATCTTAAAATAGTTCTTGAACTTACATTAAATTTTTGTGCAAGATTGCTTGAAGTGCGTTTGCCATTGCAAAGTTCAACATAAACTCCTAATATTATGTATGGCTGTAATTGTTTTTTCATTTTATATCTCCATACATATATTATAGCACCTAAAAGAACATATGTTCAATGCATAATAACAAATGTTTTTGGCTTATTTTGTCTTATTTTGTCAAAATAAGCAATTAAAATAAATTTGTGCATAAAAATGTCATAAGGTAGGACAAAAAAATATCCCACAGCAAATTTTAAATCAACTATTGCAAAACATAAAATTTTGTGATATAATATGATCATAAAAAGGTATAAACATATGAGAATTAAAAGTTTTATGTTTATAGTAGGTCTTGCGATTAGTTTGCAAGCGGTTTTGGTTTGCCCAATTTTATTAACAAAAAAACTTAACAAATTTGCAGTTAAAGATAAAATAATTTTAAGTAAAGTTGGGTTACAAGGTTTTCACCTTGCGTAGCCTTTATTTTTTAAAACTGTTTATAAAAACTTAAACATGGTGGGCAAAAGCAATAAACTTTAAAGGCAAAAAGCATACACTTAAAAACAAACACTAAGTTTAAAAGTTGTTAAACAAAGTGGCCACAAACCAAAAAAGGAGAAAAAAAACATGGGAAAGTACGAACAAAGAATAATAAGAAAAAAACAATAAACAAGCATAAAAGCATTAAAAATTTTTAGCGAATTTGGATTTTAAATAAAAAAGGAGAAAATATGGAAACAGAAAGAAAAAGTATTAAAAAAAGGGTTGTTGGTATAATACTTGGTGTGGCTGCACTTGCGTCTGCTGGGCTTGGAATTAAAACATATCTTAACACACAAGCAAAAAAGTTGAGTAATGATAAACTTGATATCAAAACAAATGAAAACTTTTTAAATTCTCCAAATGTAACTTTTGATTCTAAAACAAACCTGCTGTCTTGGAACAAGGTTGAAAATGCCGATGAATACAGAATTTTGGTTGAAGAAAAAGAGTATTTCACGCAAAACAACACATATGATATTTCTGAATTTAAAGGCAAGGAAGTGCAATGCAAAGTGCAAGCAATTGATGAAAACAACTTTGAAAATTCTTCCCACTTCTCCACACCATTAGTGTGCAAGGTAACAGATTTTGAGTATGAGTCTTATTGCAACATTGTTAAATTTATTAAAAAGGATTTTGTGAGCCCCAGAATGTCAAATGGAGTTGATAAAATTTTTTCTCTTAATGTAAATGAAAACAAATTAACAGTGTTTGTGCAAGAACTCCCTAGGAATGGGGATGTAAAAAGATGTGGTATGACAGCAACCCTTAAAACATCACCCAAAAACATGAAGGAACTTGAACAGGCTTTAACAAGTGACATTAAATTTGATTGTCGAAGAAAATCGTCATTAGTTTATTTCGAAAGTTTTGCAGAACACCCAAATTTGAATGGAGAATTAGGAGAATACAGAAAAAACGGATGGAAACTCTCCGAAGTGATATTTGCAACAATGATAATGCCGGAAGGATATATGGGGCACACAATAACAGAACACACAGGAGTTGTTGGGCTCACAAAAGATAATGTTAAAACATATGCATTTGTTTTTTACAAGATTGATCAAAGTAATAGTGATATCAGAAATAGTGGGGTTGGTACATATAATTTTATTGCGCAAAACATGAAAGCAAGATTTTTTCCTGTTGAGTTTGAATTGTTTTCAGAATTTGGTGCGGAATTTACAAATTATAATCAAGAACAACTTGCAAAAATGGAACAAGAAAAAGAAAATGTGCCAACATTATAAAATATTTGTAAAATAAAATAAAATAAGATATAATAACTTTGTGAAAAAATTAAGCAGAGTTATTTTATGTTTTGTAATTGCCTTTTGTCTTTTTGGATTAGGAGGGTGTTTTTATGCCGGAAATTCAGGACCAAATGATTTTGCAGACCAAAATACTGCAAACATGATTCACAATTTGCAGGGGGCAAAAGTATGTTGCAAAAACCTGCAAAATATTTTTGGAGATAGCAATGGCCAGCAAGTTGAAGATAAACTTAAAATAAATAATTTTGCACAAAATGTTTTAGAAAACTTGACAACAATTTACGGAATAGACAAAAAAAAACCAGGTGATAATGTTTTATTTTATGATTCCATAAGATATCAGTTAAAAAAAAATGCAAATGGAAACTATGAAAAAATTAATAATTCCGCATGGAAGTGGACGCTTGTAAACGTTAAGAAATATGATGCTTTTCTTGACATAAAAAAACCCGAATTAAGTTTGGGTGCGCCTGAAACGCCATACACCTTAAAATATTGGTATAAATATAATAGTGAAGATAATAAACTATATGAACATTATTTTTATAATCCAGATGCTCCGCTTGCAATGGCGATGCAAATTGTTATATATGAAATTTTGGTTGGAAAAACTCCAAGCGAGTTTACGTTCACGGAAGAAGGGGAAGATGACACTTTAAAGTTGTCTGTTTTTCTTGATAACGTGGATATATGTAGCAAAGACTTTTTATATTTATCGCAACTTCAACTGCAATTTAAACAAGTTGGAAGTTATGTTGGTTTTTCCAGTGCAGACAAACAAATTTTATACAATTATATTTTAAACAGCGTTATTGGAATAGATATTGTAAACAAATACTCCGGTGATGATGGCTTTGTTCCTGAGTGGTTAAATAAAAATGACAAAGTAGAGGCAATAACACCAGAAAATATTGAGAGCACAGAACCTGAAAAAACAATTAAAAAACTTTATCGCAAAAATGTTGCAAGTTGTTTGTCGTATGCAGAACTAAAAATAGATGAAAATGGAAATGTTGTAATCAAAGAGCCAGTAGGCGTTGAGGATTCTTTTTTTAATCCAAAGCCATTTTCAAGCATTAAAGATTATCCTTCATCAAACTTTTTTTTAGGAATGAAAGGCGGGCTTGAACATATTCCGTTTGCGGAGTATCAGTCGTTTGTTATTATGCCAGGTCAAAACGATGTTTTAAGTGAGTTGTGGCTAAGTTTTGAATGTAAACAAAACATAAGCATAAGAGTTGGAACAAGGCATTATAACACAAGCACAAAAACACTAACAGACAGCGGAACAACAATTCATAATGTTAAGGGTAGCAATGAATTTTTGGTTGGAAAAACAACTTTGTTTTTAACGCCAAATGTGCCTATAACTGCTTTTGATAATAATCAAGAAATAAAAGCAACATCCAGCAAAACAATTATTGAAACACAAGGCGCATATCAATTTAAATTATCTCAAAATGGAGTGGGAGGGTTTGCAGTTGTTAATCCAAATTCAAAAAACATAAAATCATCGTATTATGAAGTGTACTTTGATGTTGTTAAATCTTTGTCAACATTAAGCACTTCAATTCCGTTTAAAGTTGCAATTTCTTATATTGATTTTAACAAAGCATAAAAATATTAAATTAAAAAAGGTTTACTTTCTTTTTAAAAATTGATATAATACAGGCGTATTTCAAGTTAAATTTATTGCGTGTAAAAGCATAAAACAAATGAGAGGTAAATAAAATATAATGGAGCCAGAAAAAGCAAAATCAATTTTATTTGCAAAAAAGGAAGAAATTGCCAAAGTAGAAAATATTTGGGCAAAAGCAGGCACAAGCGATGTTTTAAAAGAAGATAAATTTGCAACGCCAGAAATGGATCAGTATCAGCAAAAACTTCAAGCAATATTTAACAAAAAATCTGCTGAATATAATGATCAACCTGAACAAAAGTCTGCTTTTGTTTCATGTTCAAATGCAAACGAAAACAAGGAAATCAAAACAAATTGTGAGCAACAAACAAATCCACAAACGCAAAATTTGCAAAGTAATTTAGACCAAATTTTAACCAAGACATCAACTCAACAAGTTTTAACAAAGCAACAAACAACAAAAAAAAGTTTTAGGTTTAAATTAATGCTTTGCACCTATGCACTTGCAATGACAATATGTTTTGGGTGGGTTATTGGCAACGCAATTGCCATTAACAATCAGGCAAACAAAGTGGAACTTGCAACGCAGGACTATGAACTCAGTGTGGCAGAATATGCACTTAAAATTTATCAGATTGGGCAGATTGAGCCAGACAAAGAGGACACCTCACTTTCTCCAATAACAGACATAATTCCAATTGCCCCAAAGCCACTTGAAAGCCCAACACAGTACACTCCGCCCGCAAACTGGTTCGATAGATTTTGCAACTGGCTATCAAATCTTTTTTAAGGATTTAAAGTGCAAAAACATTTTTCAGCATATTCACAACAAAAGAGGATATCAGCAATATTAATTGCAATATCCCTCTTTTTTTGTGCAATAATAATAAGATTTTCTATTGTGCAACTTGTAAAAGGAAACTGGTTGCAAGCAAAAGCATTTGACCAATGGACGCGAGGTTTGCCATTAACGGCAAAACGAGGAGTTATTTATGATGCGCTTGGAATTCCTCTTGCAACAAGCAAAATTTCTTATAGTGTTTATTCTCGTGCAAAAGAAATTGAATTTGCAGATAGTGTGGCGCAAATGCTTTGCGAAAAACTTAACATGCAAAAAAACGAGGTTTTGCAAAAAATAAGCAATAAAAATGTTTCTGAAATTCTTGTTAAAAGGCAGGTAGAAAAAGAAGTTGCACAAAGCATAAAGGCTTTTGGATATGCTGGAATTTACATTACAGAAGATTTAAAACGAGTTTATCCTTGCGGAGATTTAATGACGCAAGTGCTAGGTTTTACCACTGTTGATAATCAAGGTCAGGCTGGGCTGGAACAATTTTATAACAATGTGTTAAAAGGTGTAAACGGCGAATATTTGGTGCAAAGTGACATAAAAGGAAATAAACTAGATAACACATTAGAATATTTTTTGCCCTCCGTTTCTGGCATGAATATAACATTAACCTTGGACTCAAAAATTCAGAGCATAATTGAAAATGCAATGCAAACATTAATGAATGAACAAAAGCCTAAAACTGCCACATGTGTAATTATGGACCCCAAAACAGGTGAAATTTTGGGGCTGTCTTCAAAACCTAGTTTTAACTTAAACTCTCCTCCACGCGACAATATTTCAAAACTTATGCAAGATGTAAAAAATCAGGCAATTGTGGATGTTTATGAGCCGGGCTCAACATTCAAAATTCTTACAATGGCAATGGCAATTGAAAATAATGTTGCAAAACTTTCGGACACTTTTTATTGCCCAGGATTTAGAATTGTTTCGGGAGAAAAAATTAAGTGCTGGAAAAGCGTTGGTCACGGTTCACAAACTCTTACGCAAGGATTGTGCAATTCTTGTAACTGCGTTTTTACTTCACTTGCCGAAAGGTTAGGGGTTGATACTTTTTATCAAATGGCAGAAAGATTTGGCCTTGGGCAAAAAACTGGCATTGAGTTTTCTGGGGAAAGTGCAGGCATTGTGATGGATAAAAAATCAGTTAAACTTGTTGACCTTGCACGCATGGGTTTTGGTCAGGCAATTGCACTTACGCCAATTCAATTAATTACTGCAATAAGCGCGGTGGTTAATGGGGGCAATCTTATGCAACCTTATCTTGTAAAATCTATTGTTGCACCAAATGGCACTGTGGTTATACAAAACAAACCAATAATTCAAAAAAGAGTTATTTCACAGCAAACCTCAAAACAACTATGTTCCATGATTGAAGAAGTTGTAAGCACAACCGCAAAACTTAGTTTTGTTCCAGGTTATAAAGTCGGTGGCAAAACAGGGACAACTCAAAAGTATGCAAACGGAAAAATTTCGGGCAAATATATTGCAAGTTTTGTTGGAACATATCCAGCAGACAATCCAGATTATGTTGTTTTGTTAAGTGTAGACGAACCCACCACTGGTGCGTATTATGGCAGTATTGTTGCATCTCCATATGCAAAGCAAATTTTTAGTGGCATATTTGATTATAAAAATATTGCACCACAAAATTTGGAAGAAGATTTAAAAAAAGTTAAAGCAGATATCCCAATGCCATTTGTGGAGGGATTTTCACTTGCAAAAGCATGTGCAAAACTTTCTTTATTAAACTTAACTGTTGAAATCCAAGGAGATGGTGAAATTGTTTTAACGCAACTGCCTCCCGCAGGCAAACTTATGTTCAAAGGTGAAAATGTTGTTTTAATAACCTAATTTTAAAAGGCTAAAACAAAAAAAAATAAATGGACAGCGGGCAATAATTAAAACAAATAAAAAAAACAAAAAGATAAAAAACAAAAAATAAAAAGATAAAAAACAAAAAGATAAAAAACAAAAAATAAAAAGATTATAAAATAGAAAAAACAAAAAGATAACAAGTAAAAAAACAAAGGGGCGGGGGAATGGCTGGCAAAATTGCCAGCCAGCACGCACACGTTCCACGTGCGTGCTAATGCCAC
>JAVVRP010000006.1:0-39554 GCA_036654655.1 Clostridia bacterium | reverse complement strand
TGTTTGTGGCATTAGCACGCACGTGGAACGTGTGCGTGCTGGCTGGCAAAATTGCCAGCCATTCCCCCGCCCCTTTGTTTTTTTACTTGTTATCTTTTTGTTTTTTAATTTTTTTGTTTTTTGTTTGCTCAAAAAAAAATATGCAACTAACATTTAATGTTAATAGCATATTTTAAATTTTGATAAGAAATATTAATTATTTAAAAGTTCATCCATCACTTCAACTGCAACAGAGTTGTCAACAACATTTTTAAATAAAGAGCGTTTTGTAATGCTTTTTGCGTTTAGCATTATATCTTGCAATCTGTTAAAAGCGTTTTCGGACATTGTAAGTGTGTGATTCCAAGCATCAATTGCTTTATATCTGTGAATGCTTGCAATAATGGACTCTTTTGAAACTCCCACAAAAGAAGGTGCCAAGGCTTCTGCAAATGCATTATCGCTTGCGGTGGTTATAAATTGATATCCACGCATAACTGCTTTCATAAATTTTTTAACTGTGGTTCTGTTGTTTGTAAGATATTCCTTTTTAGACATAAATGCCGTGTAAGGAACTTCCCCCGCAACACTGCCCACGCTTCCAACAATATGATAATTATTTTCGGCGCATGCAATTGTTGCAGTTGGCTCAAAAAGCGTGCAAAAGTTTGCATTTGAGTTTTTAAATGTGCTTAATGTTTGAACAAATTCAACATCAGTTCTAAGATTTACCTCGTTTTCAGCAGTTCCAATTTTTAATCCTGCTTGTTCAATGGCATATTGCAAAGTCATTGCTGGCACGCCACCCTGCCTTCCGCCAATAATGGTTTTTCCAACCAAATTTGCAAATGTAAAGTTGTCTATTTTTGTTTTAGAAACAATAAAAGAGCCATCACGATTTGTAAGTTGTCCAAAAACAACAGGTGGATTGTTTGATGCTTTTTGGTCAATGTAAATGGCAGCCTCTGGGCCTAACAATCCAATTTCTGCGGCACCAGTTAAAACTGCTGTCATAGAATTAGGGGCACCTCCCCCATTTGTTAATTCAATTTTTATTCCCTCGTCTGCAAAAAATCCTTTGTTGATAGCGGCGTACAATGGTGCATAAAAAATACTGTGTGTTACTTCATTAACACGTACAACATTTTCATCACCTTTGCAACCTGCAAACAAACAAGTTGTGCCTGCAAGAATCATTGCAATAAGGGCAAAAGCAAATTTTTTCATCTTTCCTCCTTGATGATAGTTAATTATATTCTCTTATTTTAATTTTTGTGACCTTAATGTTAATTAAAAATTTTTAAAATACTTGTATAATAAGGAATAATATGTTACAATATTTACGATTTTGCAGAGGAGGAAATTCACCATGGCACTTTTAGAAACGCTTGGAGAAACGCTCAAAAACATAAATGTTATAATTGGCTTGATTTTGGCAATTTTGGGGCTTGCAGTTTTATTGTTAGCAAGAAAAATTACAAAAAAAATTAGAAAAGAAAAAAATATTGAAAAAATGGATAATTTATATTTAATTATTATGGCTTTTGCACTTGTATTGGTTGTTGCTGGGCTTATTATCACAGTTTTCAGATAAAAGGTAACTATGAACACAAAAAAATTAGCAGATGCACCTTGTATTCAAATTTACACAGATGGTGCTTGTTCAAATAATCCAGGCCCCGGTGGTTGGGCTTATGTTTTAATGCAAAACAACCAAACCGAAGTTAATTGTGGAGGGCAACTTAACACCACAAACAATCAAATGGAACTTATGGGAGTTATTGAAGCCTTAAAAAATATTAAAACCCCGTCAAAAATTAATATATTTTGCGATTCCGCTTATGTTGTTAATTCATTTTTGAACAACTGGCATGCAAAATGGGTGGCAAATGGATGGCTAAATGCAGAAAAAAAACCAGTATTAAACAAAACTTTATGGGAAGAACTTTTAAAACTTTCTGAAAAACATTTTATAACTTGGACAAAAGTAAAAGGTCATTCTTCTAACGAACTAAACAACAAATGTGATTATTTTGCACGTTTTGCAATTAATTGTGTAAAAAAAGGCATTGCATTAAATAAAGAAATAATAAAAGAAGAATGTAAAAAGTATAAAAATTAATATTTTTGTATTAAGTGCATAAAAACAATTGCTTTTTTAAAAAAAATATGGCACAATACTTTTGTTTAAATATTGGCACTTTGTAGGGGAGTGGCTCAATGGTAGAGTAGCGGTCTCCAAAACCGTAGGTTGCAGGTTCGAGCCCTGTCTCCCCTGCCAAAATATAATTATAAAACAGAAAAATTTTCTGTTTTTTTTTATATCCACAAAATCACATTATGAAAACAAATTTAATAGTATGATATAGTTTTGGAGGGCAAATGGAGAAATTGCTTAAATTTGTTGATGTATCACTTACCTATCAAACACCAAAAAGTGAAGTTTTTGCACTTGACAATGTTTCTTTTGAAGTTGGCAAAGGCGAATTTGTGGCTATTGTTGGACCAAGTGGATGTGGCAAAACAACAATACTTTCGCTTATTGCGGGCTTAATTTTGCCAAGCAATGGCCAAATTTTAATAGAAGGCAAAACTCTTGAAAAAAACTCTAACATTGGCTATATGTTTCAGCACGACCATCTGTTTGAATGGAGAACTATTTGGCAAAATATAATGCTGGGTCTGGAAGTAAAAGGCATGGCAAACAATAAAGATGAAATACAAAGGATGTCAACCATGCTAAACAAGTATGGGCTTGGAGAATTTAAAAAAAACAAGCCCAGCCAAATGTCCGGCGGAATGAGGCAACGCGCTGCCCTGCTAAGAACCCTTGCAATAAAACCCCAATTATTGCTTTTGGATGAACCATTTTCTGCTCTTGACTTTCAAACAAGGCTTGCTGTTTGTGACAATGTTTATCAAATAATTACCGAAGAAAAACAAACTGTTGTTTTGGTTACGCATGATATTTCAGAAGCAATTTCTATGGCTGACCGAATAATCATATTAACGTCAAGACCCGCCAAAATTAAAAACATATTACAAGTTAAATTAAAAAAATATGGGCTTCCGTTAAAACGAAGAGAAAGCCCAGAATTTCATATGCTATTTGAAAAAATTTTAAAGGAACTTGAAGAAAATGAAGAAACAAAAGTTTAATATAAATTTATCCTTAGAACATAAATTATATTTAAAAAAAATTAAAATAGACAAAGTTACAACCATCATAAGCCAAATCGCAATTTTTATTGCAATTATGGGAATTTGGGAACTGCTTGTTAAAATAAAAATACTTGACGGATTCTTTTTTTCTAGTCCGTCCAGAATTTTAAATTCTATTATAGAGTTGTTGGTTGGCGGTCAATTATTTTTGCATATTGGAGTAACTCTTTATGAAACAATTTTGGGTTTTTTAATTGCAACAGTTTTGGGCACATTATTGGCAATTTTACTTGCATCATTTAAAAAACTTAGAAATATTTTAGAACCATATGTTGTTATTTTAAACAGTTTGCCCAAAATTGCACTTGGACCAATGATAATTATTTGGGTTGGGGCAGGCACCACTGCCATTGTTACAATTTGTGTGCTTATTTGTGTTATTGTAACAACTTTGTCCATGCTTTCAGCCTTTTTAAATTGTGACGAGGACAAAATATTGCTAATAAAATCTATGGGCGCAAACAAATTTCAAATATTAACAAAATTAATTATTCCAAATGCAATGCCTGAATTTATTTCTGTGCTTAAAATTAATGTTGGCCTTGCATGGGTTGGCTCAATTATGGGTGAATATTTGGTTTCCAAAGCCGGTCTTGGTTATTTGATCGTTTATGGAGGTCACATATTTAACCTTGATCTTGTTATGGCAAGCACATTGGTACTTTGTGTACTTGCTGGTGGAATGTTTTGGATTATTGCTAAAATAGAAAAAAAATATAAAAAATAATTACTTTTAAATAATTATTTTAAATTAATATTTATTTTTTGTAATCACTAAAAAATATTATTCTTCGGCAATTTTCACACTCGATATAACCATTATCTTTAATGTTTTCTAGCCTTGCAGTTGGAATTTGTGTAAAGCACCCACCACAAGAATCACCTTGTAATGGCACAAAAATTGGAAATATTCTGTCGGCACGTTTATGCTGATATTTTTCCAAAAGTTTTGGCTCAATTTTTTTTGCAAGAACAGCAAGTTCATCATCAATTTTTTTAATTTGAGGGGCCACAACTGCCTTTTTTTTCTCATGATTTTCTTTATGAAGTTGATATTTTTCTTTTGCACTATTATAATTTTTTTTTGCAACTTCAAATTCAGAAAGTATATTATTAATTTTTTCGGCACATCCTAATATTTTTTTTTCTAAAATGGAAAGATTTGAAGAAATTGAATTAGAAAGATTTTGCGCCATGTTAAGTTCTTCTTCTGATATTGAATTAATGTCATTTTTGTTAAATTTTGTTGCAACCGCAGAATTTTCTTCATAAGTTTTTTTAAGCGCTTCATAATCATTATAAATTGATTGCGCATATGATTCTAACTTGTTTGACTTGCTTTGTGCATCTTTAACAAGATCTAACATTTTGTTAAAAACTTTTTTATCGTCGTCACTGTCAATCTTTCGCTCAATCTTAATTTTTTCAAAATCCTTTGTTTGATATTCCAATATTTCTTTAATCATTAAATTCTCCTTTAATTTTTTAATCCTCATCCATAAAATCTACAAGTTTTTTGTTTCGGCTTGGGTTACGCAATTTTCTTAATGCTTTCGCTTCTATTTGCCTTATGCGCTCTCTTGTTACATTAAACTCTTTTCCAACTTCTTCAAGCGTACGGGGATGTCCATCATCAAGCCCATAACGCAACCTTATTACTTTTTGCTCTCTTGGGGTTAACGTGTCAATAACAGCAATTAATTGTTCCCTTAAAAGTTTTTGAGCAGTTGCATCAACTGGCGAAACAGCCGATTCATCTTCAATAAAATTTGCAAGTTTGCTATCTTCTTCTTCTCCAACAACACTTTCAAGTGAAAGTGGGTCCATTGCAACCTGTTCAATTTCTGATACTTTTTCCTCAGTTATGCCCATTTCTTCTGCAATTTCTGCCGAATACGGCTCGCGACCTAATTTTTGAAACAGTTGCCTTTTTATATTTGCAAGTTTATGTATTGTTTCCACCATATGGACAGGAATTCTTATTGTACGAGCCTGATCAGCAATGGCTCTGGTGATTGATTGCCTTATCCACCATGAAGCGTAAGTTGAAAACCTAAACCCGCGAGTATGGTCAAATTTTTCAACTGCTTTAAGCAAACCAATATTTCCTTCCTGAATAAGATCCAAAAACTGCATACTACTTCTGTTGACATGTTTTTTTGCATAATTTACAACAAGCCTTAAATTTGCTTCGGCTAAACGTGCTTTTGCCCACTCATCACCCGCTAGCCTTCTTTTTGACAAATCAACTTCTTCTTCCGCTGTTAAAAGTGGCACACTGCCAATTTCTTTTAAGTAAATTTTAACGGGATCTGAAACAGCAGCAGAGGCAACAAGATCAGAAAAATCTTCTTTTTCTGCGTTATCATCAACTGCCTTTATTACCCTTATGTTGTTTTGATTTAACAATTCAAAAAAATCAGCAGTTTCATCAGGGGTTGCTTCGCATTTGAACATTGAAAGCATAATGTCCTCTTCATTAAGCGCTGCCGACTTTCTGCCAAGTTCCAGTATTCTTTTTATTTCTTGTTCAAGTTTTTCTTTCATATGCCAATCTTCCCCTTTTTATCTTTAAGTTTTTGCGCTGTGTCTGCCAATTCCACTGCAAACTTTCTGCGTTCTTCTGTGTTTGTTGAATTTTTAAATTTTTGCATTAATTCTTCTTGTTTTTCCCTTATTTCAAATTCTTCAAACAAGTTAATACAATCCAGGTAATATTTTCCAGTTTCTATTCCATTAAAATTAAAATTTATTATGGCATCCAAACACTCAATCTCATCTTCTTCAAACATTAAGTAAATTGAACCAACAAGTACTTTTTGATTATTTTTTGCACTTTCTTTTAAAAATATGTACAATTTTTTAAGTGTTTCGTTTTTAATTATTTTTAACATATCATAATTAAAATTTGCATAATCCTTTTTATGTAACAATGATGCAAGAACAAAATTTGTTGCCTTTGTTGTTGCATCCCCGCTTAATTTTTCATTTTGAAAAATTTGCATTTTTTGCGAAATATCTTTTGGCTTTATATCCTTTTGTAAAACGTCAATAGGCACTCCACTAAGTTTGCTAACCTGTTCCAAAAACACTCGTTGTTCCGATGTTGTTTCTAATTTTGAAACAATATTAATTGCAATTTTAACAAATTTGGCACGCTGATCATTTGCTTTTAAATTTAATCCTTTTGCAACTTGCTGTATTTGGAAGTCAATTCCGGACTCTGCATTTTCCACAAGAAATTTAAATCTGTCAGCAGAATTTTCAGCCAAAAACTCGTCTGGGTCTTGATTGTTTGGCAAATAAACAACTTTGGGTTCTAATCCTGCCTCCATAAGAACATCAACCGCCTTGTATGCAGCCTTTGTTCCTGCAAAGTCCCCATCTAAACAAACAACAACTTTATTGCAAAATCTTTTTAGTTGTTTTGCGTGATTTATTGTAAAGGCTGTGCCTAGGCTAGCAACCGCATTTTCAAAATTTGCTTTATGCATCGCAATAACATCCATTTGTCCTTCAACCAAAATTATTTCGTTAAGTTCATTTTCGTTTCTTAATTGTTTTAGAAATTGTATTCCAAATATTGTGTTACCTTTTGAAAATAATGGAGTGTCTGGTGTGTTAAGATATTTGGCATGGTCGGTGTTATCTAATATCCTTGCAGAAAACCCAACGCAATCACCATATGTGTTAAACAGCGGAAAGGTTAAACGATTGCATAAAATGTCATACGCGCTGTTGTTTTTAATTTCTATCACGCCTGCTTCTTTCATTTGGTCAGCAGTAAATCCTTGTTTTGAAAGTTCTTTTATAACTGCCGTCCAACCATCTGAAAATCCTAAACCAAATTTTTTTATAAGTTCAGGGGTAAGTCCTCTTTTTTTCATATATTCAATTGCAACATTAGCACTTTCTTTTTTTAAATTGTTTTGATAATGCTGATTTGCAATTTCTAATATTTTTAATATTCTGTCTTTTTTGTTTTTTCTTTCTTGGCCATTAAAATCTCCATATTTGTCTGGAACTTTAAGCCCCACGCTATCCGCAAGCAATTCCATGGCTTCTTTAAACTCGCACGATTCCATTTTTCTTACAAATTTAAAAGCATCTCCGCCCTCACCACAACCAAAACAATGATAATATTGTTCATCGGGATTAACATAAAAAGACGGCGTTTTTTCTCTGTGAAAAGGACATAACCCTACAAAATTTTTGCCCCTTTTTGTTAATCTAACATATTTTGAAACAACCTGAACAATGTCTAATTTTTCTTTTAGTCGTTCGAGCCAATCGTTATCATAAGTACTCAATTAAAGTTCCCCTGTTAACCTGTATCGGCATTAATATTCACCTTTAAATTAACATTTCCTTTATTTTTTAATAATATATTTTAATTTGTTTAATAAGAAGACGCCTTTTCCAAGTCTTTTTTCATTTTAAAAAGTATTTTTTTTTCTATTCTTGAAATATAACTTTGAGAAATCCCTAATTCATCGGCAACTTCCTTTTGTGTTTTTTCATTTTGCCCTGCAAGCCCAAACCTTAAAAGCATTATTTCTCGTTCACGTCTGCCAAGCGAATTCAAAGTTTGCCATAATATATCTTTTTCATCTAGTTTTTCCATTTTAACAATTGGGCTTTCGTTTTCACTTGGCATAACATCCGCAAGAGAAAGTTCATTTCCTTCTCCGTCTGAGGAAATAGGACAGTCCAAACTTGTTTCCCTGCCAAGCCTAACTTTTTTTCTTAAAAGCATTAAAATTTCGTTTTCTATACACCTGCTTGCATATGTTGCAAGTTTAATTTTTTTGTCTAGTTTATAACTATCCACAGCCTTTATTAACCCTATTGCTCCAACTGAAATTAAATCTTCAAGGGGTATTTCTGCATTTTCAAATTTTTTTGAAATATGCACAACTAGCCTTAAATTATGTTCAACCAGCCTTTCTTTTGCTTGCTTGTTTCCACATGCAAGTTCTTCTAACAAAATTTGTTCTTCTGCGGTATCAAGCGGTGTGGGAAGTGCCTCATTTCCGCACACATACATTACAATATTTTTTGCTCGTAAAAAAACTTTTACACGAAACAGTATTTTAATTTTTAACAAAAATAATTTTATTTTTTTTAACATATTTTTTATTTTTCTCCTTTTTTAAAATTTAAACTATTCCTAATGGCAAAAGCACAGAACATCCAAATAATTGGCATGCTTTTATTTTTGAGAAACCAAGACATATATTATTGCATTCTTTAATTCTGCCATTAATTAAAATTTTCATTTTTTCTGCAAAAAAAACAAACACCTTGTTTTTACCATTAACTGTACACACTTCAATATAGTGTGCCGAATTATCGCATTGTGGGTTTTTTAATGTTTTAATTTCTTTAATAGAAAACAATTTTTCAAATATTTTACTGTCCACAAACGCAACAGGCTGATTTGAATTGGGATCCACCAAAACATTACCCGTGTCTAAATAACCTTTTGTTTTTACAATTTTTCCTGCATTTTCTAAAACTATTTCATAAATAAATCCCGAAATTTTGCTTGCATAAAAAGCGGATTTAGCCCATTTGAAAACAAGTTTTGAAATAAGAAACACAACAAACAAAATTATCCAAATGCTTGAATGATTAAAACTAGGCATTGCAAAAACAAATCCTGCAAGCATGGACGTAATTGCTAAAAATGTGAACAAAATAAACAAAATTTTAAATCCTTTTACTTTTGGCTCCGCAACAAAAACTAAAAATACACCACAAATCACTTTGAAGGGAAACTGAAACCACCCCAAATTAAGCATTGGGCTTAACACTGCCAAAACTCCCGCTATAAAACAAGAAATAAACACATAAACTGCTTTAAATTTATGCTTTGCAAAAACACTGGATAATTGAAAAATTATCCAAGTGATTGCAAAGTTTGCAATAAACACGTCTTCAACAAATACTTCCACAATCATATTATAAAATTATTAAACTAAGTTGTTAAGGCTTTTTATAATATATTGTTTGTTTTTTTGTCCTTTATTTTGATTAATAAAAAACAAAGCCACATTTTTGTGCTTTGTTTTTTGTTTTTGATTGCTGTTTTATTTATTTTTAAGTCTTTTTAAAAATGGTGGGATGTCCTGCTCATCAACTGAAACACGTGAAGTCATGTTATCTTCTGACTGTATTGGGCTTATTTTTGTTTCTGGTTTTACATTGCTGTTCATTCCAAAATATCCAAATCCGGTTTTTCTTTCTCCAAATGTGTTAAAAGCCTCAACATTCTTTTTTACCTCAGAAAGTTGTTCTTTGTTTTTTTCGTCCAAAATATTGCTTCCGCAAAAACCTGTTGCAATTATTGTAATTTCAACCTCATCTGTCATTGCCTCATCTATCCCTGAACCAAAAATAATATTACAAGATGGATCAACAACTTCGCGAACTAAATCAACGGCTTCATATACTTCGTCAAGAGGCAAATCAAGCCCGCCCTTAACATTTATTAAAACACCTGTTGCACCTTCGATTGTTGTTTCAAGAAGTGGGCTAGTTACAGCCTGACGTACTGCTTCTATTGTTTTGTTGTCACCTTTTGCATGCCCAATTCCCATATGTGCCAACCCTTTATTTTTCATGATTGACCTCACGTCTGCAAAATCCAAATTAATTAGGGAAGGAGTTACAATTAAATCTGAAATTCCTTGAATTCCTTGACGTAAAACATCGTCCGCATGACGAAATGCCTCCACAATAGGAGTCTTTTTTGGAACAAGTTTTAAAAGTTTATCATTTGGAATTATAACAAGAGTGTCAACAAACTTTTTAAGATTTTCAATTCCTTTCTCTGCATTTTCCATACGTTTTTTGCCTTCAAACTCAAAAGGTTTTGTAACCACTGCAATAGTTAAAATTCCCATTTCTTTTGCAAGAGAAGCAACAATTGGAGCCGCCCCTGTTCCTGTTCCACCGCCCATACCTGCTGTTATAAAAACAAGGTCGCTGTCTTTTAACATTTCGGATATGCTTGCCTTGCTTTCTTCGGCTGCTTTTTGCCCGATTTCTGGGTCAGCACCTGCACCAAGCCCACGAGTAAGTTTTTCACCAATTTGCAACCTAAGATCTGCCTTGCTCATAAGTAACGCCTGCTTATCTGTGTTTATTGCAACAAATTGTGCACTTGTTATATTTGCAATTATCATACGATTAACTGCATTGTTTCCACCACCACCAACACCTATTACTTTTATGTTTGCCACTGGCCCTATATTATTTGAATACATGTTATTCTCCTAGTTTTATTTATTAGTTTTCACTATTATACTATTTTCTAAAAAATTTTGCAAACACGGAAAGTGTTTTTTTTGCATTATTTTTTATTGCCAATTTAATTAGCCCAAACAAAGCAGAAAATTGAGGTCTGCCATAACCTGGAACATCTGGATACAAAAGTTCTATGTTTCTTCCCAATTCTTTTGATAAAACTTCTTTTGCTCCTTTTATTTGAGAAAGCCCATCACCAGTTAAAAACATTTGCATAAATGGTTTGTTGTTTTCAAAATACATTTTTAAGCATTTTGATATTGCACCAGCAATTTGCATTACCCTACTTTCAACAACTAAATTTGTTTTTTCAGTTGGAAACTCAATGCATTTATCATTAGATAACAGGCTTATTGTGTCTGTGCTTTTAGGCTTTAAAGTTAAAACTATTTTGTTTTTTAACGTTTCGGCATCAGCAAATTTAAGATTAAAACATTGAGCAAGGTCTGCACTTACATGCCCCGTTCCAAGCGAAAAACTACTTAAAAATAATAGCCCATCTCCACGAATTATTGCTACACTGGTAGTTAAATATCCACTAGAAATTACAACTGCACCCAATTCTCTGCTATCATTGGATAAAAATTCTTTTGCCTCTGCCAGCGCAATGCATTGATATTCAACACTTTCTATCCCTAAATCTTTAAAACAGTTATTCAAAAAACCTAAAATTGAAGTTTGTGTAAAAATAAGCGATGCCGTTGTTGAAATTTTTGCTGACTTATATCCAACAGGGCTTAAAACTCTTTTTCCATCATCTAAAAAACATGCAATATGACTTGAAGATATTAATGTGTAATTTGATTTGTTTTTAAAATTGTTTGCCCTGTCAAAAAGTTCTTGAACATCCGCTTCTGTAACTCTTTTTTTACCATCAAAGGATAAACTTACCATTTTTGACTGACAAAAACAAAATTCCGCAGGCAATCCAACAACAATGTTTTTTGCAGATTCCCCTGCACTAACTTCGGCGTTTGATAATGCCAGCCCAACAGCAAATTTAACTTCACTGGGTTCTAAAAATGCTCCATCCATAAATCCACTATATTCTGCCGAGGACAAACCCTTAACAATGATTGTGTTGTTAACCCCGCCTTGCCCAATCATAACACTGATTTTTGATGAACCTATTTCTAAAACAGCATAACTTTTTTTTGGCACATTTCCCTCTCAATGCATAAATATTTACTTTTTTTAATAATTATAAATTATAAAATTTATTTTGTCAACACTTTTGTTGAATTTTGTGTAAATATATATAAAATTAAAAAAAATGTTTATATTTTGTTTTCAGTTAATCTATTGTCAATCACGCCTGAATTTGTTTCAAAGATTTCCAGATGGTGAGTTTTAATTTTTTCAACTGGAATTTGCGGATAGCAAGCAAATGCAATTTGTAATTTACTTGCAAGATTGTTTAATGGTTTTTCAATTATAGTTAAAAAATTATCAAAATTATATAGTTTTAAAACATAATTTTGGCTGGCTAAAACTGCAACTTCAATTTTTGAATAAATTGCTTTTTGCTGGCTTACGTTTCTGTTGTTTAGCAAAAGTGATGGTGATATGCTTTTAATTAATGCTAAATTTTTTTCAAAACGCAAAAAGTCGCCTTCTTCCGCATCAAAATTTATTGGAATTACTCCTGTTAACAAAATAGGGTTATCCTGCATTGAAACATAAGATTGGTTTGTTTGTTTTCTTAATACTTTAAAATCTGTATCGCATATAAAATATGTGCTGTTTAAGCCTAAAACAGAAAAAGTTTCTTCTCTTTCGCTTGCATGAATTACAAGACTATCTGGAAACACTGTTTCAATATTATGAATTTTTAAATAAGGATTTAATTTTTCTAAAATGTTTTTTGGCTCACTTTTTTTTAAAAAAAGTACAGATGCAAAACTTGGAAATTTGGCATCCTTTATCATTTGCGCTTGCATTGTGTCTTCTGCATACAACGTGGTTTGATTGTGAAATTCAAATTTTATGCTTTTTAATTTAAAAAGCGTAAATGTTAGCACAACAAATAAAATAATCATGATTATGATTAAACTAAAAGAAAAAATAACTTTTTTGTGAGATTTCATATTTCTAATATAATAGCATATATTTTACAATAAATAAACTTTTTTTAGCATTAAAAAAAAATAATTTAATTTTGTTCAACTCTTTTAATATCTGCTCCAAGCGAAGTTAATGTTTGTTCAAAATTTTCATATCCCCTGTCAATAATTTCAATTCCATTTACGGTTGTGTATCCATTTGCACCAAGCCCGGCCAAAACTAATGCTGCACCTCCACGCAAATCTGAGGTGTTAACTTCTGCGCCATACAATTGGCTAACGCCCGCCACCACAGCCGTTTTACCTTTAACAACAATATTTGCACCCATTTTAACAAGTTCTGGAACATGTTTAAACCTTGTTTCAAACAAATTTTCCGTGATTATTGATGTTCCTTTGGAAATACTAGCAAGTGTTACAATTTGAGATTGAAGGTCAGTAGGAAACCCGGGATAAGGCATTGTTTCCAGTTTTTGAAAAGATTTTGGCCTTCGCTCTTGCGTTACAAGTATTTTGTTATTTTTTATTTCCACCTTGCAACAATTATTATTTATTTTTGAAATTAAAGCATGAATATGCTCTTGATTTGCATTATTTAACTCCACTTTGCCACCACATATTGCAGTTGCAATTGCATATGTTCCAGTTATAATTCTATCCGATATTGGAGTGTATTCAATTCCATGTAATTTTTTTACTCCTTGAATTGTTATTGTACTAGTTCCTTCGCCACATATATTTGCACCCATTTTATTTAAAAAATTGGCCAAGTCAACAATTTCTGGTTCTTTTGCACAATTAATAATTTTTGTTTCGCCTTTTGCAAGGATGCCCGCAAGTATAATATTCTCTGTTGCTCCCACACTTGGAAAATCCAAATTTATTGTGCCACCAGCAAGATTACACCCATCGCAATTTAAAAAGCCGTGCTTATCTTGAATTTTAACACCCATTGCTTCTAGCCCTTTTATATGAAGGTCAATTGGACGAGAACCTATATCACAACCCCCTGGATATGCAATTATTGCACGTTTAAGCCTGGATAATATTGCTCCAAGTGAAAATATTGACGAACGAATTTTTCCCGAAAGATTATGTGGAATTGTATGATTTGTTATGTTTTTGCAATTAACACAAAGAGTTGTTCCTTGTTTAATTACACTTGCGCCAAGTTCTTTTAAAATATCACACATGCTTTTTATATCTTCAAAATTTGGACAATCTTTTAAAATAATTTCTTCATCACACAATATACATCCTGCAAGTATTGGAAGATATGCGTTTTTTGAACAGGGGACATTAACAGACCCAAACAACTTATTGCCCCCAACTATTATGTATTTTTTCATATATTATTCTATGTTTTTTAATTGTTTTTGTGAATATTATTTGTTATCTTCAATTATTCTTGATTTTATTGATTGCTTTTGAATGTTAAGGCACACTCCAATAACAGACATAAACACAAGTATTGATGTACTTCCTGCACTTATAAAAGGCAGGGACAGCCCTGTGGGTGGAATTGCACCACTTACCACAGCAACATTTATTAAGGTTTGAATTGCAATAACTCCCGCAACACCCACCGAAAGCAAGCATCCAAATCTGTTGGGACAATTCTTTGAAATTTTTACAAGCATAAAAATAAGTGCAAAAAAACAAGCAAGAACTCCAACACATCCAACAAAACCAAACTCCTCACCAATTATTGAAAAAATAAAATCACTTTCTGCAAAAGGTAAAAACATATACTTTTGTCGCGAGTTAAAAAGGCCAACCCCAAACCATCCGCCCGAGCCCAAAGAATAAAGTGATTGAATTAATTGAAAACCTTCCCCTTGTGGAGATGCCCATGGATTTAAAAAAGCAACAAGCCTTTTAATCCTGTAAGGTTCAATGGCAATAAGAATTGGCAAAACAGCCCCTGCTGGCAAGCAAAGCATGGAAAAATGCTTTGCACTTGCCCCGCCAACAAAAAGCATTAACATCATAACAACGCCAATACATATTGTAATGCTCATGTTTGGTTCCAAAATAACAAGCAAACAAAAAATTAAACCAATTGCAATAACTGGTAAAAGTGCTTTAAATTCTTTCACATTTTTATAATTATCTGTAAAATGAGCAGATGCAAATAGTACCAAGGCAAATTTTGCAATTTCGCTTGGTTGAATTGAAAACCCGCCAAACCCTATCCATCTTTTTGCACCATATTTTGCTATGCCAATTCCTGGCACAAAAACAAGAAGCAAAAGTAAAACGGAAATAATTACTACCCACCACTTAATTTTTTTAAGTTTTTTGTAATCAAAAAAAGAAAATGCAACCATGGCAACTGTGCCTAAAATAACTCCGATAATTTGTTTTGTTAAATAATAAAATTTGTTTCCCAAATTTGTTTCTGCAACATAACAACTAGCACTGTACACCATTATACAACCAAAAATTGCAAGCGAGATTGTAAGTATAAAAACACAAAAAACTGTTTTATCAATACATAATTTTTTCATTTATATAATATATTTTATAAATTCTCATATATGTCAATAAATTTTTCGCCTCTTTTTTCAAAGTTTTGAAATTGATCAAAACTAGAACATGCCGGAGAAAGCAAAATAACATCTCCCTCATTGCTTATCGCCATTGCAAGAACAACCGCACAAGTAAGATTATCCACAAGCATTATATCTTTCCCAAATTCTTTTGCAGTTTGTGAAATTTTTTGGCTACTTTCACCAAAAGCAATTATATCTTTAACATTTTTGTTTTCAAAAATGATTGAGTAATCAAGATTTTTATCTTTTCCGCCTAATAACAAAATTGGTGATCCCCCAACAGCCTTTACTGCAAAATCTGTGCTTTCTGGCGTTGTGGATTTGCTATCATTTATAAATAAAACTCCCCTTTTAATTCCAATTGGCTGTAACCTATGTGGAAGCGGTTTAAAATTTTTTATACTGTTAGCAATTATTTTGTTTTTAATTTTTAAAAGTTTTGCAACAGTTACACATGCAAGCACGTTTTGCAAATTTCCATTACCAAGCAAAGGCACATCATGCACGCACATTATTTTTCTTTTTTTCCAGTATATATATTCGTTTTTATCATAAGCACCATTATTACAAGGATAAATAACAACTTTTGATTTTACATTGTTGCAATATTTTAAAGAGCCTTGGCTTGTAATCAAATAATCATTTATTGATTGATTTTTAAAAATTTTTTGTTTGGCTTCAATGTACATCTGAAAACTTTTATGTTCGTCCAAATGATCAGGCGTGATGTCCAATAAAACTGCGATATCTGGTTTAAATGTAAATGTACTATCTAACTGGAAACTGCTAGCCTCCACAACAGCAATTGTATTTTTTTTTGAAGTAGATAAAATTTGCGTAAACGCAAGCCCAATATTTCCACATACTTTGCAATGAAGTTTTGCATTTTGCAAAATTGCTCCCAACAAACTTGTAACTGTTGACTTTCCATTTGTTCCAGTTATTGCAATCAATTTTCCACAAAAGTTTAAACTTGCAAATTCAAGTTCCCCAATACATGGAACAAAACTTTTGTTTATTTTTTCAAATATTTTGTGGCTTTTAGAAAATCCTGGGCTACAAATACAAAGGTCCAAACCCGAAAAACTAAAATATTCAGTTACTTTTGGATATGGGTCTGTTTCAACCATATCATCATAAACCCAAATCTTTGCAGATTTTTCACTTAAATATTTGCACACTGCTTGCCCCGAACTTCCATACCCCAGCACAAGGATATTTTTATTTTTCAAATCCATTATTGATTTATTTTTTTGTTTCATTACACTCCTAAAAATTGTGCAATCAAAATTACAACTGCACAAATAATTACTGTTGAAACTATGTATATGAAAACAATTTTATTTTCATGCACACCTTTTTTTTGAAAATGATGATGAATAGGAGCCATTAAAAACAATCTTTTTTTAGTTCTTTTGTAATGCAAAACTTGTAAAATAACAGAAATTGCCGTTATGACATATGCCATCCCAAAAAACAAAATATACAAAACTTTACCGGAAAAAATTGCAAAACAAGAAATTAGCCCTCCAAGCGCAAGAGATCCAGTATCCCCCATAAAAATTTTTGCAGGAAATATATTAAATAGCAAATAACAAAAAATTGCGCCAGCACTTGCAAAACAAAGCAATGCAAGATTAAATTGTTCTTGCAAAAACATAGATTGTTGCCCAAAAAATATGATAATGCCAAATGCAACGCAATTAATTAAAGAAACTCCTCCGCAAAGTCCATCTAGTCCATCCAAAAGATTAACACTGTTAACAATAGCCAAAAATACAAAAATTACAAAAGGAATAATAAAAACACCTATGTTCCACATAATTCCGCCAGAAAAAGGAATTAAAATGGCGTTAGGGATTAAATTGGATGTGTAGCAAAAATATCCAATAATAGTTGAAATTCCAACTTGCCCAACAATTTTTTGATAAGGCTTTAATCCTTCATTTTGATGAAATTTAATTTTAATAAAATCATCCAAAAAACCCAGCACACAAAACGCAAGCATTGTGCCTATTGAAACAAAAGCAAGAGTGCTGTCCTTTCCAATAAAAATCATTGAAGTAATAGCAATGCCAACAATAAAAATTAACCCACCCATTGTTTGGGTGCCCTGCTTGTCTTTATGTTCTGTAACATAATTTAATATTGTTTGATTTGCCTTTATTTTTTTGCAAAACAAAACTATCAAAGGTGCAAATATTAAACTTACAAAAAAACTTAAAAGAAAAATGCCATTTGCTTTTATTGCCATTTTTTCCACCTTTTAAAACTTGCTTGTTTAATATATAATTTTTATCCTTTGATATCCAATATTTTTTGCGTTTCTTCTGCATCACAAAATTTAATAAATTTGCCATTTATATCTTGATGCTTTTCGCCACCCTTGCCACAAATAACCAACGCATCTCCCTTTTTGCACATTTGAACTGCATGCTTAATTGCATCAACTCTGTTTTTTATAAACAAATGGTTGTTTTTTGTAAGCCCGCGTTTTATATCTTCATAAATTAAATTTGGGTTTTCAAAGCGTGGATTATCCGATGTGATAATTAAAAAATCTGAATATTGTTCCGCAATTGCACCCATTTTTGGGCGTTTGATTGTGTCATGATTTCCACTACATCCAAACACCGTTATAACATTATTTTTGCAACATTTTCTAGTATATTCTAGCAGTTTTTTCATTGCTTCGGGTGTATGTGCAAAATCAACAATTACTGCAAAATCTTTTGATTTAAGTACGTTAAATCTTCCTTCTGGCAATTTCGCCGATTTTAGGGCAGAAAAAATTGATTCTGGCAAAAGTCCAAGCAAATACGTTACAACCCCCGCACAAATTGCGTTTTGTACATTATGAACACCCACAAGCGCTGTTTTAATTTTTTTTATATTATCCATAAGGTTAAACACAAAAGTTGTGTCTGTAACAGTTGTTTTAATATTTTGGGCAAAACAATCCGCTAAATTTTTTATTCCAAAACTTATTGTGGGAACATTTTGTTTTTGATATATTTTTTGCCCTAACTCATCATCAAAATTTACAACAGCCCTTTTTAAATATTTGTCACAAAAAAAACTTTCTTTTGCTTTTTCATAAGTTTGCATGTCTTTAAAAAAATCTAAATGGTCTTGACTAAAATTTGTTAACACTCCAATTTCGTATTTTATTCCCCAAATTTTGTTAAGTGCAATGGCATGGGCAGAAACTTCCATAACAACATGCGTAACATTTTGTTTTTGCATTTTACAAAGCACACAAAAAAGTTCCATTGGGTCCGGCGTTGTTAAATTTGTTTCAATTTTTTTATTTTTAAATTCTGTTCCAAGTGTTCCAATTAGCCCTGTTTCGAGCCCAGATTTATTTAAAATTTGATATATTAAACTGGCTGTTGTTGTTTTTCCATTTGTGCCTGTAACTCCAATCATTGTAAGTTTTTGCGTTGGATTATCATAAAAATTGCTTGCAAGAATTGAAAATGCTTTTCGGCAATCGTCCACAACAATTTGTGGTAAATTTACATTTACAAAATGCTCCACAACAACACAAACTGCCCCATTTTTTTTTGCTTCTTGTGCAAATTCGTGCCCATCAACGTTGACGCCTTTTAAACATATGTAAATATTGCCCGGCTTAATTTTTTTTGAGTTATCTGTTATACAATTAATTTCCATACACTTATCAATATTTTTTTGATTTTTAATGTTAAGTCCTTGTAATAACTTTTCTAATTTCATTTCTATCTCCATGCAAACAATATCACTATTTATCAGCAATTGAGCCATGTTTCTAAAACTCGTGTTAAAATGTTTTGTTTTAACAAAAAAAAACAAATTTTGCAAAATACTAAAAATTATCATTAACTACATTTTTTTTCAAAATGCTTTTAATATTTTTTTAGGTATGCTATCATATATTAAATAATTTGCATATATCTTTTAAAAGATACAATCAAATTTTTCAATCATATTTCAAAATTTAAGGCGGTAATATGAAAATTCAAGACATACTTAAAGAGCACGGAGATATTGTTAAATTTTCTTTTAACTTAGAAAGAGTTAACACTGAATGCAAAAACAACATTAAAGACTTAATTTTAACAGGCGAATCCATTTATTCTAGCCAAATTAAAGAACTTGTTGATGACATTACAGAAAATGCTAAACGTAAAATTATATTGATTGCGGGGCCTTCTTCTTCCGGAAAAACAACAACATCAATTTTGGTTAAAAAAGCACTTAAAAAAAATAATTTTAATGCTATTGTAGTTTCTTTGGACGATTTTTTTATTGAACGACACAACACTCCAAAAAATTTGGATGGAACCCTTGATTATGAAAGCATTCATGCATTAGATTTGACATTGTTTAACAACTTTATCAACTCCCTGCTCATAAACAAACAGGCATTCATGCCAAAATACAACTTTATTACTGGGCTTAGAACAATGAAAACAAAACCAATTATTTTGAAAAAAAATACTGTTTTATTAATTGAAGGATTGCATGCACTTAACCCTTTGCTAATAACTGATCACAAAGAAGCAATTTACAAGGTTTATGTTTGTCTTAATAGCAACTTTTACAAAGATGAAAATGTTATTATTCCTGCAAAAAAATTACGATTAATGCGTCGACTTTTGCGTGATTTTCACACTCGCGGACATTCAATATCGGCAACTCTTTCACTTTGGACAAACGTGCTTAAAGGTGAAGATGTTAACATAAAACCATTTAAACCATTTGCAGATTTTTTAATTGATAGCACCCACATTTATGAGCCTTTACTTTATGCAACATACCTTAAACCTTTACTTATTAATTCTGAACAAACCCCACAAGTTGTTGAGTTAATTAACATGTTGGACAAATGTGAACCAATAAGCAATAAAATTATTCCAAAAAACTCACTGCTTTGGGAGTTCATTCCTAAACATAATTTTGGATTTTAATAAAATAAAAAGCGTTTCAATCAAATTTGAAACACTTTTTTTTAATTATTCAAGTGATACGATATAATAATAAACTGGTTGCCCGCCCAAAATTGCACTTACTTCACAATCAGGATATTTTTCAGAAATTTGATTTCTAAGAACTTCTGCATCTTCTTCTCTAACATCTTCACCATAAAACAAAGTTATGTTAACCGTGTTATCAGTTATCATTTTTGAAATAAGGTCTTCCGTTGTTGAAGAAACAAGGTTGCCTTTTGCTAAAATTGCTTTGTCATCAAGCCCTATAATTTCACCTACTTGCAAATCAAACCCATCAACGTGAGTTGCCCTAACTGCATATGTTACTGCACCCGACTTTACATTTTGGAGTGCGGTGTTCATTGCTTCTGCGTTTTCTTCTGGGCTGACATCAGGATTAAAAGCAAGTGCAGAAGAAATTCCTTCTGGCACACTTTTTGTTGGAATAACTATAATATTTTTTGCGGTTATGTCTTTTGCTTGCTCTGCGGCAAGAGTAATATTTTTGTTGTTAGGAAGCACAAACACAGTTTTTGCTGGCACTTTGTTACATGCATTTGCAATGTCTTCTGCACTTGGATTCATTGTTTGTCCGCCCTCTATTGTTTGGTCTACTGTGATATCTTTAAATAAAGAAGAAATTCCTTTTCCCGGAGCAACAGCCACCATGCCCATATCTTTAACTTCTTCTAGTTGTTGAGCCTTTTTTTTAAGTTCACGATTTTGTTCAAGCATATTTTCAATTTTTAAATTAAAAAGTTCACCAAGTTCAAGCGCATAGCCAAGTGCAACGTTGGGCGTGTTTGTGTGCACATGTACTTTAACCAAAGCCAAATCTCCAATACATAAAACGCTGTCACCAATTTGCATAAGTTTTTCACGGAGTTTGTCTATGTCCGCCTCTGTGGTTTTTTTGTTCATGTTTATTATCATATACTCTGTGCAATACCCAAATTCTATTTCTGCCAAATTAGAAAGATCTGCAATTACATCATCAATTGTTTGTGTGGGTTTGTTATCTGCAAAATTATAGTCAAAAGTTTCTTCTCCCAAAATTGCTTTATAATATCCAGTAAAAATAACAATCAATCCTCTCCCGCCTGCGTCAACAACCCCTGCTTTTTTTAAAACTGGCAACATTTCGGGAGTTTGTTGCAAAATTTCTTCACCTTTTTCTAAAACTTGTTCAAAAAACTTATCAAAAGTAATTGCTTTTTTTGATATTGCAAGCGCAGATTCTGCCATAACACGAATAACTGTTAAAATTGTGCCTTCTTTTGGTTTTGTTACTGCTTTGTAAGCAATGTTGGCACCTTCTGCAATTGCTTTTGCAAATACTTTTGGAGTTATTTCTTTTGCATTTGACAAAACTGAGCAAATGCCTTTTATAATTTGCGAAGTTATAACACCAGAATTGCCTCTTGCTCCTCTAAGCGCTCCTTTGGCATATGCTTCACACAAACTTGTCATATTGTTATTAATACAATTTCCAACCTCTGTAACAGCCGATTTCATTGTTAAAAACATGTTTGTGCCTGTGTCCCCGTCTGGAACAGGAAAAACATTTAAAGCGTCCACAAGTTTCTTGTTTTGTTCAAGAAGAGTTGCGCCTGCATATATCATTTTTCTAAAATTTGATCCGCTTAATATATTGTTGTCCATATTTTAATAATCCCCTTCACACACGAACGCCAACAACATGCACATTTACAGTGTCCACAATCATACCTGTAAAATTTTCTACACTCCACTTAACGCTTTTTTTAAGACTTTCGGCCACAGCGCTTATGGAAACACCATATTTTAGAATGCAATGTATGTCGATGAAAATTCTGTTTTCAAAATTTGTAATTTTTATGCCTTTTGTGAAACATTGTTTTTTTATAAGTTCCAAAATACTACCAATAACACTTTTTGACACCAAATCAACAACGCCATAGCAATCAAGTGCAGTATAACCTGCAACGGTTGCAATTGCATCGTCAGATATAGTCATTTTACCATAATAATTATTAGTGTCAACAGTCACAAAAGACCACCTTATTTGTTTGTTTTTTTAACATTTAGATTATGCACTATATTAGCATTAAGTATTAACTAATTTTAATGTTTTTGTATTACAACCACACTTTATTTTGCTTAATCTTTTTTCAGTATATACTCTTTTAAAAATAATTTCAAGCAAACTAATAACTTTTTTTAAAAAATATTGTTTTTCCACTTGCAAATTTTGACGGAAAGTGTTAACATTAAAAACGATTATTAAGTTAAGAGGAGATATTATGAGCAAAGTTTGTGATGTTTGCGGACGTGGTAAAATGGGCGGATGTAATGTAAGCCACTCCAACCGCAAAAGCAACCGTACTTTTGAATTAAATTTGCAAAAAACCACAGTTGATGGCAAACCAGTTAAAGCATGCGCAAAATGCATTAAAACAGCAAAATCAAAATAATTTTGCTAATAATTTTATGGTGTATTAAACAAAATTGTGGCAAATTTTAAAATTTGCCACTTTTTCTATTATTAACAATTAATTTGGCTTTTAAAATTTTGCTTTATTCTCCAATTTGCTTTACTGCAATTGTTAAACATCAAGTTAAACAAGTTTCGATTGCACACACAGTTAACATTTAAAAACAAATGCAATAAACGTTAAAATAATTCTTGAAAATTATTGTATCAAAAAAACAAAGAATTACAATATTTAACCTTTTACAATTAACTTTCATATAATGTCACATGAAAATAATATGTTTTAAACTACCTACAATTTTATCTGCAATAGTTAAAGTTGTTCTTAAAAAATTTGTAATTAAAAGTTAATTATTTATTTTTGCTTGTTGTTTGTTGATTTCTTTGCAAAACAAAGAATATTTTGTTGTTAAAAAACACATTATTTTGTGTTTTTTGTTATTTAATCTTCTTCACCCAATATCCATCGCTTTCGTTTTTCCATATTTTCTATGTTTTTGTTTTGAGTTTCTGTGTCTGCATTATTTTGTTCAACCTTGCCAAAAAGTTCTTTAATTTTATCGTTTAAAACTGGCTTTATTTTTACTTTAACTTCTTGATTATCTTTATGCTGACTATTTTCCAAAATATTCTTTTGATACAACATTTTTATTTTTTCATTTAAAACTGGCTTATCCATTGATATTTGTGTATCCTTGTTTTCAATAAAAGTTTCTTCTTTAACGTCAATTTCTTCTTGATTTGATATTATATCCGCCTTCTTGTTTATTTGAGAAAGTTCCCTAACAGCAGACGCACGGTTTTTTGAATTGTAAACATAGGAACCACTTACAACAATATCCACGCCTATTTGGCTTAACTTGGTGGCAATTTCTGGAATTACTCCACCATCAACTTCTATTAAATAGCCATATTTATGCGTAACCTTTAATGCGCTTAGCGTTTTAATTTTTTCTATTACTTCTTCATTAAAAGTTTGTCCGCTTTCTCCTGGTTCCACAGACATAATTAAAATTACATTTGCAATTTCCAAAAATTTTCTTACGTCTGTTATTCTTGTTTTAGGACTAATTGCTATGCCACAAAGAGCACCTAATTTTTTAATTTTTTTAAGGCTTGTTTCAAATTGTTTATCTGTTAAAAATGCACTTTTATGTATGCTAACAAGATTTGCGCCCGCTGTAATATACTTTTCAACTTTTGGACTTTTTACCATTAAATGAACATCCAGCATGTTTGATAAATTGCTTTTTAGCATTTTTATTGTAGCGCAACTTCCTTTGTTTTTTTTAACAAAAATTCCATCCATAATGTCACAATGAATAAAAGACGCAACTTTTGCTACGCTTTTTGATAATAAATAAAGATCCGAAACGTTTTTAGCGGGATCAGTTGAAACTGAAACCATAATTTGTTTTGCCACTTACTCTCCTATTTTTTAACCGTGATTCTTTTCCCACATATTTTTTAATGATAAAAAAATTTGAGTATATCTTTGATAACGTTCCTGACTTATTGCACCATCTTTAATTGCTTTTTTAACTGCACAGTCGGGCTCGTTAATATGATTGCATGGTTTAAATTTGCAATCTTTTGCAACTGCAACAAAATCAGGATAGTAACTTGCTATTTCAAAAAATGGAGATTCCAATAATTTTTCATCAAGTGCAGAAAATCCTGCTGTATCTGCAAGCCAACCCCTGTTAACCTGAAAAAGTGTTGTCCCGCTTGTTGTGTTTTTTCCACGCAAAATTTTTTCAGAAACATCCGCTACAAGTTGATTTGACAATGGCAAAAGTGCATTAATTATACTTGACTTACCCACCGCACTTTGCCCTGCAAAACCACACATTTTTTTACCTATTGAATTTCTTATTTCTGTAACATCTCCTGTTTTTGCAGATGATTTGATAACCTTTGCCACATTGCTATATGTTTTTTGAGTTTTCAAAAACAAGTTTTCACCGTTCATGTCATACTTGTTTATCACTAATATTGGAGTTACACCATTTTCAAAACAAAAAAGCAAAAGTTTATCCACAAGCAAAAAATCAGGTTCTGGAATTGGAGCAAGTACAATAAAAATCTGATCCAAATTTGCTATGTTTGGCCTTATAAGTTTTGTTTTCCGTGGCAGTATTTTTGTAATTACATCATTTTCGCATGAAACATAATCTCCAACAACAATTCCACTGTCGGTTAGTTGTTGCTTAGCAGTGCATGTTAAGTTGTAAAACTGCATTTTTGCTTCATAATTATTTTTTGATGCACTTACAACCAGCCCCTCACTTTTTTGTGAAGGCAAAACATCACCTGCGTGGAAAAGTTTATTTCCGCATAAAAAATTTTTAACATCAAGTTGCTTTCCGCCAGAAATCTGCAACGATTTTATGCTAAGCACTCCAAATTTGCACTGAATTTTAAGTCCGCTTTTTTGGTCGGCTGTTAAAATTTTGCCAACAACTCCTGTTTGGCTTGTACTTTCTGCTTTTGCCTCATAAATTTTAACTGAATCTTCACCCAGTTTAATTTTAGCAACTGGATTTGGATTTAAAGCACGAATTATATTTACAAGTTTTGTTGCTGGTAAAGAAAAGTTTAAAATACTTTCTTCTTTGTTAATTTGAAAAGTGTGCGTGGCAAAAGATTCATCTTGCACCTGTTTTACTGCTGTTCCATCTTGGATGTGTGGAAGTGTTTGCAACAAAAGTGATGCCCCTTCATTTGCCAATTTTTGCGACAGTGTTAATGTTGTATCTTCTTTTTCAATAACAATCTCTGCTTTTGCCATTATATCACCAGAATCTATCCCCGCATTGGAACAAACGATGCTTACGCCCGTTTTTGTTTGACCATTAGCAATGGCTGTTTGAATTGGAGTTGCACCTCTCAGTTCGGGCAACAAAGAGCCATGAACATTAACTGTGCCTAATTTGGGGATGTTTAAAATTTCTTGTGACAAAATTTGACCATACGCAACGGTTATAAAAATGTCTGCATCAAGTTTTTTTAATACTTCTGCACCTTCTTTATCTATATTTTCAAATTGAAAAACTGTTAAATTATTTTTAAGTGCAAATTGTTTTACAGGACTTTCTATTTTTGTGTTATTTCTTGCATTTACGGCATCTGGTTGACAAACAACAGCACATATTGTTTGCTTGTTATCAATAAGTTTTTTTAACACAATTTCCGCAAATTGCGGTGTTCCTAAAAATACAATTTTCAATTTTTTTCTCCCCTTTTATTATTTACATAATCAACAAACAAAATTCCATTAAGGTGATCTATTTCATGGCAAATACACCTTGCCAAATATTCTACTCCTGTAATCTCAATTTGGTTGCCTAATCTATCAAATGCGCAAACAGTAACTTTTTGTGGCCTTTCAACGCTTTCCGAACGGTTTGGAAAAGATAAACAGCCCTCTGCCAAAACTTTTTTACCACTTGATTTAACAATCTGTGGATTTACAAGTTCAAAATAGCAATTATTAACGTCCATAACCACACATCTTTTAAGCACTCCAATTTGCGGAGCGGCAAGCCCCATTCCATTGTTTGCATACAGTGTTTGTTTCATGTCATCCAAAAGAATGGCTAAATCTTCATCAAATTTAACCACCATTTTAGATTTTTTTCGTAAAAATTGATCTTCACTTGTTATTATTTTTCTTGTGGCCATAATTTCTCCTAATTTAAATTTTGTGGGTTAATTTCAACAAAAACGCTAACTTCTTTTGTTTCTTGCGCTATTTCAAAAATCTGTTTTGAAAGTTTTGAATTTTGTTTTATTCGCATAAGTATTTGAAATCTAAATTTGTTTTGTATTTTTGTAATTGGCGAACGCATTGCACCCAAATAAGCAAAACTATTTGTACTTTCATCTTTTAGTTTGCTTATCTTATTATAACATACCTGCAAATGTTTTTGCACCTGTTCTTCGTTGTTTGAAACAAATAAAATTCTAATTATTTGAGTAAACGGTGGAAATTTTGTTACCTCACGCAAATTAAGTTCTCTTTCAAAAAAATGATTAAAATCGTTGTTTGCGGAAAGCATTATAACACGATTTTTGGGGCAATATGTTTGCAGATCAACTTTTCCGCCACCACTTACTCTGCCCGCTCTTCCACTAACTTGCGTTATTAACTGAAAAGTTCTTTCCCCACTTCTAAAATTGCTTTGATGCAAACTTTGATCGGCATCCAAAATTCCAACAAGTGTAACTTTGGGAAAGTGGTGGCCTTTTGCAACCATTTGTGTTCCTACCAGTATGCTTGGCTTTGTTCTGGCAAATTCACTTAATATTTTTTGATGTGCATCTTTTGTTCGTGTGCTATCGTTATCCATTCTAAAAACTTTTACGTTAGGGAAAAGTTCGCAAAGTTCTTTTACAACCTTTTCTGTGCCAACTGCACCTTCTTTTATAAGTTTGCTTTTACAATTTGGGCAAACGGTAAGTGCTTTAAATCGCTTTCCGCAATAATGACATTTTAACCTATCTTCCTCTTTATGCAAAACAAGTGTTACATCGCAGTCTGTGCATTTTGCAACATATCCACAATTTAAACAGCGCTGAAAAGAAGAATATCCTCTTCGGTTGATAAAAATTATTGCTTGATTTTTTTGGTTAATACAATTTTCTAGGTCATATAATAATTGCCTAGAAAATATTAAATTAGAATTTCCACTTGCAAGTTCTGCTGTCATATCAATTATTTGAACTTTGGGTAACTCTCCATTCCCAACTCTTTCGGGCAAGGAAATTAAATTGTATTCACCAGTTTTTACTTTTGCAAAAGTTTCCACACTTGGCGTTGCAGAACCCAAAATTAATGAACAATTATTTTGCTTTTGCCTAAATTCTGCAATTTGAATTGTGGAAAATCTGGGTGAATTTTCACTTTGATAACTGCCGTCATGTTCTTCATCAATAATTATTGCGCCAAGGTTTTTTAATGGTGCAAAAATAGCAGACCTTGCCCCAAGTGCAATTTGAGCATCTCCGTTTTGTATTCTTAACCATTCATCATGCCGTTCACCTTGTGCAAGCCCACTATGAAGCACTGCAACCTTGTTTCCAAAGCGAGATGTAACCTGCCTAAAAAGTTGTGGTGTAAGCCCTATTTCGGGCACGAGCATAATTGCAGTTTTGCCCTGCAATAACATTTTCTCCATAACTTTTAAATACACCTCTGTTTTTCCACTACCTGTTATGCCAAACAAAACATACACTTCTGGTTTTGCACAAATTTTGTCAATAGCGTTTTGTTGAGATTTTGTGGGAGTTATGTTTTCACGCTCCATTACTTCAAATTTTGGAGCCCTCCTTGAAACAACATCTTTTATTTCTAGTACTTTTGTATCAATAAATTTTTTAACAGCAATTGACGTAAATTCTTTTGTTAAACTTAATTTATCCCAAACTTCACCCTGCTTTAAAAACTGGCAAAGTGCAATTTGATTTTTGGAATTTTTTGTTGTTTTTTTTTCAAATTCTACAAGATTTTGCATACTGACAAGTACGCAAACTTCTTTGGTGTGCTCGCCATTTGATTTTCGCAACTCGTTTGGCAAAAATAATTTAAGTGAATCGGCATATCTTATGTTTTGATTTTCATGCAAAAAAAACATCAACTCAACCATTTCAGCAGAAAGATTTGGCGTTTTTGCTTTACATATAATTGATTTAATTTGCTCGGAACTTAACTGAGAATCTTGTTTAATTTTAACAATATATCCAAGAATATTTTGCCTTCCAAACGGAACAATAACGCTTTGGCCTATTTCCCACATTTGTGACATGGGCAAAAAATAGTCAAACAGTTTGTTTAACGCACGAGATGATTGATTAATAACAATTTCGGCATACATCTTCACTCATTTGCAACAACTTTGCCTTCCAAAATTTCATCGGCAGCAAGACTAATAGATTTTTTCTCGCTGGTTTGAAGTTGTGCTGGAATTCGTTGTTCAAGTTCTTTTGCACGTTTTGAAGTTAAAACGCAGAGCCTATATTTGTTGCCTGCAATTTTTTCTAGTTGGTCGATTGGTGGAAGAATCATCATAATGCTTAATTCCTTTTTTCATTTATCATTTTAACACATTCAAATCAATTTGGCAAGAGATTGTTAAAGTAAATTCATTTTATTAATTCCAAAAATTGTTTTTCTGTAACAATTTGAATTTTGTGTTGCTTTGCTTTTTCTAATTTGCTTCCTGCGTTTTCCCCTGCAACAACCAAGTAAGTGTTTTTTGACACACTGTTAGAAACTGTTCCGCCAACTTTTTCAATTAGTTTTGTTGCATCTGCCCTTGAAAGCGTTGGTAAAGAGCCTGTTAGCACAACGGTTTTTCCGCTTAAAATATGGTCAATTCTGGCTGGACTAGCCGTAGAAACATTAACACCAAGACTTATTAATTTATTTATTTCATTAATATTTTTTTGATCTTTAAAATACGTTACAATATTTTGGGATATTGTTTGCCCAATATCTTGCATAACATCAAAATCTTCTATTTTGGCATTAATTATATTTTGTAATGAACCAAACTTTGCAGATAAATCTTTTGATGTTTTAACACCAACTCCAACAATGCCAAGTGCAAAAATAAAATTTGCAAGTTCTACATTTTTACTTTTTTGAATTGCGTCAATTAAATTTTTTGATTTTTTGATTGCAAATTTGTCCAGTCCTTCTAGTTTATGTTCATTTAATTCATACAATTCATAAGTATGCCTTAACCCTTTTTTTGTGTATAATTGCTCAATGGTTTGCGTGCTTATTCCTTCTATGTTCATTGCATCTCTGTTTGTAAAATGTTTTAAAGTTTCTAAAATTTGTGAAGGGCAATTTTCATTGTTTGGACAAAATTGAAGCGGGCCACTTTCGGTTAATTTTGCACCACAACTTGGACAATAAGTTAGTTTTTGAACGGGCTTTGAATTTTTTCCTTTTTCTGCAAGCCCCAAGATTTCTGGAATTACTTCATTGCTTCTTCTAACAAAAACTCTTGAACCTATTTCAACATTTTTTCTTAAAATATCTTCAAAGTTATTTAGCGTTGCACGCTTAACCGTTGCCCCTGCAAGTTCAACGGGCTCAATAATTGCAATTGGCGTTACTTTTCCCTGTTTTGACACTTGCCAAACAACATCCAACAATGTTGTAGAACTTTCTTGAGCACTAAACTTGTATGCCATTGCCCACCTTGGAAATCTTGCGGTTGTTCCAAATTCTTCTCTTATGTTCATTTCATTAATTTTAACAACCATTCCATCTGTGGCAATGTCTAATGCCCTTTTTTGTGTTTTCATTTGTTCAATATGTTCACAAAGTTCCGCTATTGAACTGCATATTTTAAAATAATCTCCTGTTTCAAACCCATTATTTTGTAAAAATTTATGCATTTCTTGTTGCGTTTTAAAATTTAAATCTTGTGCATTACAAACATTATATGCAAACCAATTTAAATTTCTGGAACGTGTTACTTCAACATTTAAATTTCTTATTCCGCCAGCAACTGCGTTACGTGCATTTTTTAATTTAATTTCATGCGTTTTATTGTACTTTTCTAGGCTAGAATTTAGCATCATGCCTTCGCCCTGAACAATAAGTTCACCCATAAAAGATATTTGTTTGGGCACAGTTTTTATGGTTTCAACTTGTGCCGTAACATTTTCTCCAATTAAGCCATTTCCTCTTGTTGCGCACTGCTGTAAAACTCCGTTTTTGTATGTGCAAATTATTGTTAACCCATCAAACTTGTGCTCTAACGTGAAAGTTGCCATTGGCGCCTGTGTTTTAATATCTTTAATCCACAATTCAAGTTCCTCTATGCTTTGACATTTGTTTAAACTTTGAACAAGAAATCTGTGCGTAATTTTTGAAAAACCTTTTTCAAGTTCTCCACCAACACGTTTTGTTGGAGAATTCTCTAAAACTATTCCCGTTTCACTTTCCAGTTTTAAAAGTTCATCAAAAAGTTTGTCATACTCTGCATCGCTTATGGTTGGAGAATCTAACGTATAATATTCATTTGCATATTTGTTTAATTTTTTAACAAGTTCTTGCATTTCCATATCTGTTCTCCATTTTATAATTTTTTAACTCCTTCCAACACTTTTAATGGTGCAATGGTTAATAATAAAGTTTTGTTTCCAAACGCCTTAAAATTAATTTCAGCCGTGTCTTCATCTATTGATAAAATATTTCCAATTCCAAATTTTGGATGAACAACAACTTGCCCAACAGCAAATCTGTTAATATTTTTTTGGGGTGTTATTTCGTGTGTTTCAACAATATGTTTAAAATTTGAAATAGCGCTTATTGGGCTTGAAGTTAAACAAAATTCTTTATGTGTTGTTATAACCCCAATTTCATTTACAAATCTGCTTACGATCATTGAGTTTCGTCTTCCATACAAATATCTAGTTGTACATTTTGATAAAAATAACTGCTCTTTTGCTCTTGTTATTGCAACATAGGCTAGTCTGCGTTCTTCTTCCATTTCGCTGGTGCTGTTTTGTGCTCTGCCAAGCGGAAAAATTGTTTCTTCCATTCCTATCATAAAAACAACCTTAAATTCCAAACCTTTAACTGCATGAACAGTTGCTATTATAACATTGTTGCTTCCGTCCATGGAATCAATGTCTGCAACCAGACTTATGCTTTCCAAATATTCCACAAGCGTTGAGTTTGGATTTTGAGATTGATAATCTTGCATGCTTTTTAAAAGTTGCTGAATATTCATTACTTTTTCTAATTCTTGTTCATTTGACACATCATATGATTCTATTATTTGAAATTCGTTCAAAATCAATTCTGCAAACATGCTAATAGGAAGGTCTTTTTGCACTTCTATTTTATTATAAGACTGAATAAAACCTAATAATTTTTTTGTTAAACTTTGCATTTTGCCACTTTCTATTAAAGTTTTAAGACATTCCAAACACGACTGTCCATTTTTTTCAGCAAGTTCTGTTAGGTTTTTTAAAGAAGTTTCGCCAAATCCTCGTTTTGGAAAGTTTGCTATTCTGCCAAAGTTAACATTATCCTTAATGTTAACAAAACATCGCAAATAAGCAACCACGTTTTTTATCTCTGCCCTTTCAAAAAACTTGAAGCCACCAAAAATTTTATGTGGAATATTGTAAGAAAGCAATTTTTCCTCAAACGGCAAAGTAAGTGCATTCAGCCTTAAAAGTATTGCAAAATCATTAAAATTATATCCATTTGTTTGCTTTAATTTTAAAATTGTTGAAGCAACATAATCTGCCTCTTTTTGCTCGTCATATACTTCTTTATATTCAACAACCCCACCTTCTTGATTTGTCCAAAGAATTTTGTTAAACCTTGATTTATTATTTTTTATTAGATTATTTGCCTTTTCCAAAATTTTTTTACCACTTCTATAATTTTGCTCCAACTTAAATACTTGCACATTTGAAAAGTGATTTTTAAAATCAAAAATATTTTGAAAACTTGCCCCTCGCCAAGTGTAAATGCATTGGTCCTCATCGCCCACAACAAAAACATTTTTATGAACACTAGAAAGCAATTTTATAAGCGAAAGTTGAACTTTGTTTGTGTCTTGAAATTCATCCACCAAAACATATTTAAAACGAGATGCATAGTAATTACAAACTTCTGGAAAATCTGTTAATAGTTTGTATGTTTGTGTTAAAAGGTCGTCAAAATCCAAAGCGTTATTTAAACAAAGATTTTTTTGATAATCGTTAAATATTTTATAAAAAATGTCCATGTCAGGTTCAGTAGAATACATTTTTACATATTCCACAACATCCAAATTGTTATTTTTACAATTTGAAATATGCCATTTAGCACGCTTTTTGCGTTCTTCATCTTCAACACTATTATCCGCTAAAACTTTTTTTAAAAGTTTGTCCGAGTCATTATCTGCATAAATTGTAAAGTTGCTATCAAAACTTCCGCCCAATTTACCTATATTATAACGTAAAATTTTTACGCACATGCTATGAAAAGTTGAAATCCAAATATCACCACACTCTGGACAAAGTTGTTTAACACGGCTTGCCATTTCGGCTGACGCTTTATTTGTAAAAGTTATTGCTAAAATATTGTATGGGCTTACATTTTTAACATTTATAAGATAAGCAATTCTGTGTGTCAGCAACCGAGTTTTTCCACTTCCCGCACCTGCTGTAACCAAAACGGCACCCTCAGTTTGCATTAGCGCAACTTTTTGCTCATCATTCAAATTATCTAATAAATTATCCATGTTTTAAGTATAACAAAATTTTGCCATTATTGCAAAGAAAAAAGTGCAATTTTTTTGCACTTTTATATGGCCTGTATTTAATATTATATAGCAAATTATCTTTTTGAAAATTGTGATGCTTTTCTTGCTTTTTTTAGTCCGTATTTTTTACGTTCTTTCATTCTTGGGTCACGAGTTAAAAATCCGCCTTTTTTAAGTTCTAAGTGCAAAGTTTCATCATTTTCATTTAATGCTCTTGAAATTCCATGACAAATTGCACCCGCCTGCCCTGATAGTCCGCCACCATAAACATTTACAAAAATATCAAATTTGTTACGGGTTCCTGTAAGTTCAAGAGGTTGGCAAACAATAAGTTTTAATGTTCCAAGTGGAAAATATTCTTCTAATGTTTTTCCATTAACAATTATATTGCCTTTTCCTGCTTGCAAACGAACTCTTGCAATTGCTTTTTTTCTTCTTCCAGTTCCAAGATTTTGCTCTTTAACTGCTTTTTTTGCTTCTGCCATTTTTAGTTAACTCCTTTAACAGTGATTAATTTTGGTTTTTGCGCTTCTTGGTCGTGCATCTCACCTTTATAAACATATAAGCGTGTAATTTGCTTACGCCCAATAGAAGTTTTTGGGAGCATGCCTTTTACTGCTTTTTGCAATGCAAAATCAGACTTTGTTTCCATAAGTTCTTTATAAGTTGTTCTTTTAAGTCCGCCAACAAAACCTGTGTGGCGAATATATTCTTTTTGTTCAAGTTTGTTTCCTGTTAAAACAAGTTTGTCACTGTTTACTACTATTACATAATCCCCACCATCAACATGTGGTGTATAGGTTGTTTTACCCTTTCCTGAAAGTAAGTTTGTAACTGTTGTGGCAACACGCCCCATTGGGATGTTTGCTCCGTCAACAACAAACCATTCTCTTTTTACATCAGCAGTCTTCTGCATGAATGTTTTCATTGTTTTCTCCTTGTTATTTTGATTGCCAATGCTTGTTTTGGGGGCTAGTCGCAACCTGCGTGGCATCATGCGTGTGTTATGATACATTAAAACAAACGATATGTCAAGTGATTTTGCAGATTAGTCCACCGAAATTTTAATTACAACAAAAATGTTATAAAAAAATAATTTTTTAATAAAAATGTTTTGCAAATACATAAAAATTTTTTATTAACAAGATATCACAAAATAAAAAACACATCAACCATTTAAGGAAAAAAATATAGAAATGAAATTAAGCATGATAAATATGCAAATTATTAATTTTTGATATAATTTTTTTAATATTTTTTAAAATGTTACACATAATAAAAACACTTAAATTTGTTTGCTATTTAATATTATAAGGTGATATATTGTTACGGAAAGGAGATTATATGAAAATTAAAAAAATTGTAAAAAGCGTTTGTTTAGCATTACTTTTGTGTGTTAGCACGGCATTAACTTTTTCGGCATGCACCAACAACCAAACAAAAGCAATTACATCCATTGAACTTAAACAAGCCCCAACAAAAACAACTTATTCTGTTGGAGAACAAATTGACCCAGCGGGTGGGGAACTCACTGTTACTTATGAGGATCAAACAACAGAAAAATTTGGATTTGTTGGCACAGAAGGGCTAACAGTTGCTTTGCAAGGAAATCAAAGTTTATCATTCCCCGAGCAAAGAACAGTTGTTGCAACTTACAAAAGCAAAACTTGCACTTTCACAATAGACGTGAACCCAGAAGCAACAGGTGTTTTGGTGAATTCTGTTGAAACTTTAAACACAGCACTTGCCGATACAGCAAAAACAACCATATATTTGGCAAATGGCACATATCAATATGCCCAAATAAACATTAACAGAGCGGTTAAATTGGTTGGGCAGAGTGCCTCAGGAACAATTATAACAAAACCCGCAACAGGAAACGAATCTCATGTTTTACTTTCTGGATCAGAAGTTAACATGAACAATATTTCTTTTAAAGGAAATAAACTTGGTAGTGGATTATGGGCTACTGGGTCACAAGTGTTCACTAAATTTATTTTAAAAAATGTAAATATTAGTGAATATACTTACGGCATCTATTTATCAGATGGAACTTCAACAACGCCTAAACAAAATTTAACTGTTGAAGAAATTACTTTTGAAAATGTTAATTCTTCAAACAATGAAAATTATGGTGCATATATTGGCAGAATTCCTACAAAAGGAATGTTCACAAATTGCAACATGAGTTTTAACAAAGAACGTGGGCTTACACTTTGTACACTTGGAGGAGGCTCGTCTTATAATGTAATTATTTCTGGTGGAACATTTGATAACAATGGTGGAGGCGTTGTGGGGAACCGTGGAATTCACCTTTGTTTAGACCATTATATAACAGAAATAAACTACAACAAAACAGATGTTGTAAGCGAGGTTTTGGTTAAAAATGTTACAGCACAAAATACTGGAAAAAAAGGTGCAACAAACAATTATGGAATTTATGTTTGCGGTTATAGCAAAGTCAATGTAACAGTCACAAACCCAACAACCGGCGGAGAATTTGAAACAAAGGGCGTGTTTAATGATGAATCACAATGGTCCGGATATACTTGGACAAATGGAGAACATGCAAAGGTTACAGTTGACAACGTTGAACTTTTTCCACCAGCAAAATAATTTTTAAAACAAAATTTAAAAAACTATGCAAAAAAATGCATAGTTTTTTTGTATTTTTTATAAAAACAAAAATAATTTATGTGAAATACTTGCTATTATTATTTATTTATACTATATTATTTTTAAAGGAGATTTTTATGACAGAAAACGAATTATTTTCACAAGTTAAAGAATTTATGCCAAGTGATAAGTTGATTGAGGTAAAAAACAAAATTAAAGCAATGACACCAGAACAAAGAGAATATGCCAGTTGTGCAAAATACAACAACCCGATAACAATTTTGCTGCTTTCAATCTTTTTAGGTTTTTTTGGAGTTGATAGATTTGCAATTGGAGATTTAGGTGTTGGCGTTGCAAAACTTTTGCTAGGCTGGCTCACAATGGGTATTTGGCCACTTGTAGACATCTTTTTTTGCTACAAAAAAGCAAAAATTAAAAATTTTAACACTTTAATTAGTTGATTTTTAAAATTAAAAAAATTAAGTTAAAATGTTTACAAGTTAATACTTGTAAGCATTTTTTTATAAGATTATACACGTTAATTTTTATTTATTTGACAACAACTTGTAAATTAATGTATAATTAAATTCCAGTTAGCAAATTGATTTTTAGGAGAAAATATGCTTGATACAAAATATGAACCTGCAAATTTTGAAAGTGAAATTTATCACTTTTGGGAATCAAATCATTTGTTTGGTGCAAAGCCCGACAAAAATAAAAAGCCTTACACAATTGTAATGCCACCTCCAAATATTACAGGAGTTTTGCATATGGGCCATGCAATTAACAACACAATTCAGGATGTTTTAATTAGATATAAACGAATGACGGGCTTTAACGCACTATGGATTCCGGGAACCGACCACGCATCCATTGCAACCGAAGCAAAAATTGTTCAAACTTTAAACAACGAAGGCCTAACAAAAGCCGATATTGGCAGAGAAGGTTTTTTAAAGCGTGCATGGGAATGGAAAAAACAATATGGTGAAAATATTGTTAACCAACTTAAAATGTTGGGAGCATCTTGTGACTGGCAGAGAGAAAGGTTCACCATGGATGAAGGGCTTTCTTTTGCTGTGACAAAAGTTTTTGTTGATTTGTTTAACAAAGGATTAATTTACAAGGGAAATCGAATGACAAATTGGTGCCCATATTGCCACACATCAATATCCGACGCAGAGGTTGAATTTAAAAACGATGCCGGCAATTTATGGTTTATTAATTATCCTTTAACAGATGGAACTGGATTTATCACAGTGGCAACAACAAGGCCCGAAACAATGCTTGGAGATACCGCCATTGCAGTTAACCCTAAGGATGCTCGTTTTAAATCTGTTATTGGCAAAACAGTTGATTTGCCACTTATGAACAAACAAATTTTTATTATTGCTGATGATTTTGTAGAAATTGGGTTTGGAACTGGTGCAGTTAAAATTACTCCCGCCCATGACCCTAACGATTATAAAGTTGCACTAAAACACAAACTAGAAATTGTTGATGTTTTTAACGATAACAACAAAATGCTGGGGCTGATAAAAGATTATGAAGGCATGGATATTTTGGTTGCAAGAGATGCCATTGTTAAAGATTTAAAAAAAATTGGGCTTATTGTTAAAACTCAAAAATATTCTCATAATGTTGGCAAATGCTATCGTTGCAACAATTCTGTTGAACCAAAAGTTAGTGAACAATGGTTTGTTAAAATGGACACTTTGGCAAAGCCTGCTATTGATGTTGTAAAAAGCGGTGAAATTAAATTTGTGCCTTCACGATTTACAAAAACTTATTATAATTGGATGAACAACGTTCACGATTGGTGCATATCTAGGCAACTTTGGTGGGGACACAGAATCCCCGCATATTATTGCAACAAATGCGGAAAATGCATTGTTTCTCAAACTGCGCCCACTTTTTGTGAAAAGTGTGGGTACACAGAATTTGTTCAAGACGAGAACACATTGGACACATGGTTTAGTTCTGCACTTTGGCCATTTTCAGTTTTAGGATATCCACAAAAAACCAAAGATTTGGAATACTTTTTTCCAACAAACACTTTGGTTACTGGTTATGATATAATTTTCTTTTGGGTTGCCCGCATGATTTTTTCTTCACTTGAACACACGGGCAAAATTCCATTTAAAACTGTTTACTTAAACGGAATTGTAAAAGATGAACAAGGCAGAAAAATGTCAAAATCGCTTGGGAATGGGATTGACCCAATTAAGGTAATTAATAAATTTGGCGCTGATGCTCTTAGATTTTCTTTAATTTGGGGGAATTCTGCTGGAAAAGATATCCGTTACAACGAGGAAAAAATTGAATCTGCAAAAAATTTTGCTAATAAAATTTGGAACGCTTCAAAATTTGTTATAATGAACCTTAAAAACAATAAAGAAATTTTAAATTATTCACAGCAAAATTTGTGTTTAGAAGACAAGTGGATTTTAGCAAAATTTAACACTCTTGTTAAAGAAGTTTCACATCATTTTAATAAATTAGATTTATCCCTAGCGCTAGAAAAGATTTATAATTTTGTTTGGGATGAATTTTGTGATTGGTATATTGAAATGGTTAAGCCCCGACTTTTTAACGAAAATTGTTCCACAAAACTTGAAGCAGAATATGTTTTAAATTATGTTTTAAAAAATTCTTTAAAACTTTTGCATCCTTTTATGCCGTTTATAACCGAAAAGATTTATGCCGAACTTGTTAACGATGGCAATTCAATAATGACATCTCAAATTCCTGAATATAACAAAAAACAAAAATATGAAATAGAAGTTGGACTAACCGAAAATTTAAAAGAATTAATTGTTTCCATCCGCAACGCTCGCACAACAATGAACATTCATCCGTCACAAAAATCTCCAATAATTTTTGAGCATTCACAATTTGATGATTTAATTATTAGCGCACAATCTTTTATTTTAAAACTGGGGTTTGGCTCCGAACTTTTCATTGACAACTCCCCTGCAATAAATTGCACAACAATTTTGTCTGGCCCTTTAAAAGCATTTTTAAAACTTGATGACTTAATAAACAAAGATGCCGAACTTGCACGACTTAAATTGAAAGAAACAAAAATAAGTGCTGACCTTGAAAGGCTTAATTTCATGCTAACAAATTCTGGTTTTTTGGAAAAAGCGCAAAAAAGCAAAATTGAAAAAACAAAATTTGAGGCAAATGAACTTGAACTAATGTTAAAAACTATTAAAGAAAAACAAAAACAACTTGAAAATTAATTAGTTAAATTTTTATTTATTAATCAAAAACATAATTAACTGTTTTTTGTTAATTACGTTTTTTTTAAATTAATGTGACAACTTTTGTAATACATATTGTAAAATATATTAAACAAGAGTATAATCACTCAAAATCTAAAAATTACAGATTGATGTTTAAATGCCGTTTTATAAAAAAAAGCATATATAAAAATAGGAGAATTATATGACAAGAAAATATATTGAAGAAATGTTAAGCAAAAATACAGATCCATTAAAAAACCGAATGACAAATTGTTTAATTAAAGTTACAAATATGATCTCACAGGATATGAGAAATTCTTTATTTGATTGTGAAGATTTGCTTTGTTCAAAATCGGGAGTTATCACAAAATACTTTTTTGGAAATGATCCTAATTGGTTTAACAAAACAAGTGAAGATTGGGAAGAATGTGTGGATTTAATTTTTGATACCATTAAAGGAATGTTTACTCAAAATCAAATAAAAATTTTATCAGAGTCCGAGGTTTATTCAAAAAATTTTGAAATTGCATATTCACTAATGGCAAAATATTACAGGCATGTTGATATAGCCGAAATTCCAGTATATAATTCTAAGGGAAAAGAATATGACTCATTTTTAATTGAAGTTATGCACAAAATGTTTAATGAATTAGAAAACAAATTTTCTTATACCTGCATTAACAAATACAAACAAAACAATAAAAATAATTGCCAAGAAAATTTGTATGAAATTAAAGAAGAATTTTGTAAATAAAAAATTAATTTAATTTTAATTAAAATATATTATAAATAATATTTTTGCAAAATATATTTGTATGTTTGGTATTTTTA
>JAVVRP010000005.1:0-60810 GCA_036654655.1 Clostridia bacterium | reverse complement strand
CAACTAACAAGTTTGCTTGTAACAACAAATTATTACAAGAGTGAACAAAACAACACATATGCTGAAATTTTAGAAATTGTTAATGCAGGTTATTATAAGGTTGTGGTAAATTTTCTAGCAAATGTATTAAATAACTATGAATTCTTTGGTGAAAATTTAATTGAATTTGGAATAACAAAATACAATTTAAATAACATTAACATTCCAGAAAGAACATTTTCAAAAACTTTTGGCACAGAAAACCCAAATTTTGTGTATGTTTACACAACAGTACACAATAAAAATATTGAAATTAATTTAATGAGGGATTCAAATAAAAAAGAAGATGTTGGGGAATACAATCTTGTTCTTTTAAATGGTTATAGCAATGAAAACTACTTATTAACCGTTAGCGCAATAAAAGCATTTGTTATAATTAAGGACAGCAAAATATTAGATATTTCAATAGCATTTACAAACGGACTATCTTGGGTTTACACAGGCTATGAGCAAACAAAAACGTTTAATTTGTTAAGAAATAAAACAATAACAAACAGCACTGGTGAAGTTGTTGGTTCTTACAACGAATTAACAAATCAAGAAGTTTGGGGAACAATAATGTACAAAGGAATGGATGTTAAAAAATACAACTATTCTGCTGTAACGCTAGATAGCAATTTTGATGGAATTTTAATTTCAAGTTGTACGCAGTTGGAGATAACAAAATGTAAGTTTGGGCTTAAACCAGTTAAAACATGGGATAAAACTTTTGATAACTCCACAAATGTAATAAGTGATTATCAAATTTGTGAATTTGACACCACTGTTAAAAACCAACTTCCACAAAATCTTGTAACGCAAATTTCCAGAAAAATAATTTTATCGTATGCTTCAAGCAATGTTGGAGATAATGTAATTAATGTTAAGTTTGTAGATCCAAATTTTGAATTTTGTGGAACATATGCAGGAAAAATTAAAAAAATTGATATTGAAGTAACTTCTTTAACACAGTTGGGAGTTTATGGAGATAACCATAATATTTCACACTCAATCACAATTAATGTTGTTGATGAAAATATAATTTTAACCAATTATGGCAGTGCGTATTTAGCGGATTTTAAAAATTTGTTACAAACTTCAACTCAATTAATGCTACAAATTAATGCAAACAACCAATCAACTTCTGGCAATTTAATTGCAAAAATTTATAATGTGGTTATAAACTCTTCCAAAACAAGTGAAAATGTTAATGCAACACTTAAAAATATGCCAAAGTATGAAATAACCAAAAAAGAATTACATGTTGTTGGAGAAATTTTTAAAAAGTATGATAAAACAAACCTTGTTGATATTAAAAATTTAAATTTAACCAATGTTGTTGCACAAGACATTGTTACTTTTGAAGGGCGTTATGCAAATGAAAATGTTGGTACGCATAACGTGGCATTTACGTTGGCAGGAGTGGATAAAGACAATTATTTTGTAAATAGCGTTCAAGGAGTGATTGCAGATTTAGACGTTTTAATTATGTTTGATTACAAAGAAACAACCATTATTAATGGTGGATTGATTTCGGGTGAAATGGTAAAAGAAGTTAAAGTTACATATTTAAAAAATTTGTCATCAACAAATCTTCCAACTCCAACCCACGAAGGATATATATTTGATGGTTGGCAATTTGAAAACGGCACAAAATTATTGGCAACAACAATTATAGATGACACAACATGGACGTTGAATAACAATGTAATTGCAACAAGTCAAACAGCGTATGCAATTTGGATAATAAAGCAATTTACAGTAAATTTGAGCGTTGTTTCAGAAGAAAACGTTAATTCTTTAACTCAGCCACAAAATTTGGTTGAGTTTGCTGGCGGGGCAAAATTTAAAGAGTTTGACTATGGAAGCAAAATTGTGCTAAGTGAACCAACTATTGTTGTTACAGAAGAAAAAGGGTATTTGTTTCAAAACTTTTTGGCAAATAACAAAGTTGTAACAGAAATTATAATTGGTGCCTTAACAACAAACATAAAGGCAAATTTTGCACTGATCAGGCAAATAATAACGCTTAATGTGCCAGACGGTTCAACAATAATTAATTTTGATGGTTGGACATATTTGAATGGCAATTATTTTAAAGAGTTTGTTGTAGAGCAAAAATTGCCCAATTTGCCAACATTGCAAAAAACTGGATATGTGTTTAAATTTTGGTCATCTGTGCAAAATGGAACTAAATATGAATTGCCAAGTGTTTGGGATTGCAGAGGCGATGTTTTATTGCATGCAGTGTTTGACAACGCAAGTTACACTTTAAAACTAAATGCAGATGATTTTTCAAATTTGATTGGAATTAAAGGCGATTGGGGTACATATAAAACTGTTTTTGTCGAAGAAGCGTGCAGAGTAAATTATCCAGGTTGGGCAATAAGTGAAAGTGTTGTTAACGGTGACAACACAACAATTAAGCAACTATCAAAAGTTTTTGTTTATGGAAAAACTGTTATTAATCAATTTCCAATTCCATTAAAAAATGGATACGAATTTGCTTATTGGAATGGCGAAAAAATAAATGTTGGTGAAGTTTGGAACTTTGCTTATGATATGTTGCTAACTGCAATATGGACAGAAAAAAGTTATACAATAATAATTGAAAGTTCTTCTGCAATGCACCTTAACTTTAATGCTTGTTTAACAAAAAATGGTGAAATGATTTCAAACATGCAGTATAACAAAACAACCATTACATTTAACGTGTTAACAACACAGAGCATAAAACTTACTGCGGTTGTTGTTGGTGGGTTTAATTTAGATAAATGGTCCAGAAACGGGCAAAGCCTTTCCACAAATGAAAATTACACATATGTTATGGCGGATCATACATCATATGGTGATTGCAAAATAATTGCAAGTTGCATAGGAAAGCAAAACACAATAACAATCAGTTCCAATAATCAAAGTTTTGGAACAGTTTCTGCAAAGTCAAAAACTGGCCAAAGCATTGAAATAATAGAATTAAGTGGAAACTTACTTGAAATAACTGCAATTCCAGTGGCGGGTTATGTTGTTGAAAATTGGGTTGTTTCAACAACACAAACAGCAACACTTAGCGGTGATAACAAAATGAATGTAAGAACGCTTTCTAACTTTATTTCAAATGTTTCCATTACAATTATTTTTGTTCCTCGTGTTAGTAATGTTCATTTAATATGCGATACTTTCACAAAACCAAACGGTGAACTGTTGATAAAAGGAACATTTAATTATCAAAATGAGATAAGATTAACAAATAAAAATATTTTAACAAAAACAGGCGAAGATATTGTTTTAATGTTAAATGCAACCTCAGGATTTGAAATTGACAAAACAATTCAAAATTGGGTGCTTCCTTTGGGCGTTTCAATTATATTTGACCAATCAGGAACATTGCAAAACTGCAAGATCACAATTTCAGGAATAACAAATGATTGCACACTAGCACTTAAATTTGTGTCATCTGTGTTTAATGTTTCATCAAAACAAGTTGATATTAATGGAAACATTGGTGAATTTGCAACAATAACATTATCTGCAACAAATGGCAGAATGTACGATGTTATAAATGCGTCTATACTTTTAAAGCACGGTTGGAAAGTAAGCAATTTTGAGTTTGAAGTAGAAGGCAGAAAACTTTATTTACAAGAAAAAGAACAAATTGTTAAGTCTAAAACCGAAAATGAAATAAGTTTTTATTTAACAACAAATATAACGTTGACTGTAATTTTTGAGCGTGCTGAATTTGAAATAAATATAACAGCAGGAGAAAATGGCCATGTTGCAGTTGGAAAAAACATAACCGATTGCCAATTTAAAAAATCGCTGTTCTATTATGTAAAGTTTGAAAATGCACTTTTAACGCAAGAGCAAATAATTGATAATGTTACAATTTTAACTCTTCCTAACGCGGGATATCACTTTAACAAATGGCAACAGATAGATGGAAAAATTGCAACGGATATATTGTTTGAAAACATGTTTGAAAAACTTCAAAATGTAACACAGAATTTAAAATTTAATGCTGTTTTTGAGGCTGATGATTTAACTATTAATGTTTCTGCTGTTGTTAGGCAAGAGGACAGAATTACAAATATAACATGGGATTATTGCAGTAATTTAAAGTTTGTGCCTATGGAAGGAACAAGTTCTGGGGTTGTTGGCGTTGATTTAAATAATGTTAAATTTTTGCCATTTTTAACAAAAACAGGCACGCCAATACGTTTTGAGTTAACACTTCCACAAGGATATGATTGGGCTGAAAATTCAAGCAGTTTGGAAGGCTTTGTTAAAATTATAACAAGGTCACAAAGCACAATTTTATTAGAATATTCTGGATTCACACAATCACAATCGCTAACGCTTTTAATTGTTGCAAAAACCAGAGAAATTGTTTTACAGTTTAAAAATTTGGCAACATTGCAAGTTATAGAATTAAGCAATTTGGTTAAAATGCGTTGCGAAGGAAGCAGTGAAGGCATTAAAAAAATAGTAACCACAATTCCGGACAGCGGATTTAACACAACATTAAAACTGGTTGTTCAAACAAATGCTATAATTAAAATTGAAACAATTATACAAGGGCATACATTTGATGTTGCAAATGGCCTTTACAAGTTTGTAACTGCTCCAACATATTCACAAAGCGGAGATGTTGGTCAGTCCATAATTCAAATAGAAACAGAGGCTGTTGGGGAAATTAATATATTTGTTATTGCAAAAAAAATAACCCTTAATTTTGTGTTTAACTATGTTGGTTCTCCATCAAATGTTGTTGCACAAATTGGATATGGCGAAATGTATCCGGATTATGGTGGCGATTATGTAAACGAAAATTTAATAAAATATATTTCCAGACAAAATTACAATTTCCTTGGATGGAGCGAATATGCAAACAGTGTTGTTAATGACCAAAGATATTTTGTGGACGAAACAAGTGCTCTTTACACTTTGTATGCAGGCGAACGTATTTTTGGTTGGAAAGGCTTTGGAAATGAAATGTCTGGAAACTTACAAAGCGTGGATAACAATGTGGAGTTGTATGCAAGATGGCAAATTGCAACACCAGTTGTTGAAGTACAGTTTTTTCCACATGGCGCACAATCAGTTCAAAATCAACGTGCTTTCTTTACTCAAACCTATGGAATGAGATTTAACTATGACACCAATCAGGTAAGTTATGATATTGGCAGTTTGGTGGAAATTGAGGTTCCTGAAAATAAAATAGGTTATAAATATGCTGGTTACAAAATTTACAAGGCAAACGTTGTTGATCCAATTCAAACTGGACAAAATTTAAAAATAAGTTTTGTTATGCCAAGTGACAAAATTACGATAGAACTTGTGTATCTTGTTAAAACAACTGTGAATGTTAATTATTCTTCACGTGGCACAATAAGTTACGATAATTTTGTTGATGTTTCATCTGCAAGTGAGTTTTATTTAACAGGCACGCAAATTAGTTTAAGTGCAAAGCCATACGCAGGTTACGCCTTTAAAGGATGGATTATTAATGGTGGAACTGAATATGTTAGCACAGATGCAAATTATACAATAACAATTGGAGAATCTCCAATTGTGTACACGGCAGTTTTTGAAGGGTTGCCATCTGTTGTTAAGTTTACAAAAGGTGAACATGGCTATGTTCTTAAAGTTAAAGGCGTTACACTTGTGTACAATAATAACGAAGCAATATATAACACTTTTATAGAAGACAGATTAACGTTTACATTTAGTTTAAATCAAGGGTACAATCAAAGTGGTTGGGTTGGCAATCAAACTGGATGGCTGATGGAAACAGGCAAAGTTGCAACATATGTGGTTCAACCAATAGATTTAACGGGCTTAACCCTAACGCCAGAATTTATTCCAATTGAATACTCCTTTACGTTTACTTCTAATTCAAATTCAATGGGTTCAATATTTATTGGCGTGGACAATATGTCCAATCCTTCAAAAGTAAAAACATATTCTTATTTACAAGACTTTTCTGTTCAGGCAAGGCCAACAAGCAGACATACAGTTGTTGATATTTCACTTAATGGCAAAATTATTGCCAGCCTAATTGAAACCAAGATGATAACACTTTCCAGTGAAAATATTTTCAAATTGCTTAACGAAAATGTGTTAAATCAAATTACAGCATCGTTTAAAAGGCTTATTTGGACTGATAGTTGGCAAATGTTTAATGGAACTGGCACAAAAAACGATCCTTATATAATTTCAACAAATAACGAATTTTCTGCAATGGCATTTTTAATAAATAATGGAAAAACAATAGACAATGCAAATGTTGAAGAAATTGGCAAAGTTAATTATGCCGAGGCATGGTATAAGGTTGAAATGAACATAGATTTAAAAGAAAAGTTTTGGGTTCCAATAGGAACGCCAGAACACAATTTTAATGGTGTGTTTGAACTTGGAAACAAATCCAGAAAAAATATTTTCTTATTTGAATCTTATGACGAGTTGCACTTGGGTGGATTGTTTGGAAGTTTAGGGCCAAACGCAACGTTTATTATAACCAACAGTGCGGGCATAATTATTGGGTGTGTTTGTGGCGGAATAGCATTAATTTTAATTTTGCTTACAACTGCTTACATAATTTATCGCAAACGAAAATATGAAATAATAGAAAAACTATCCAACAAATCTCCGGACGTTATATCTTAAAAGTAATTTTTTAAATATTGCTAAAATGTTTTAAAATGTGATACAATACACACATGGAGTAAAAAATGGAAAAAAGCGAACTGCAAAACATTGTAACCGAATTAGGAAAGTGCATTGTGGATAATGGTGCTTTTAACGTTGAAATTTTGGATGTTTGCGAAAAAACAAATCAGACAAAGTTTTTGCTTTTGTCTTCTGCCAATAATTCATTACACGCAAAAAAACTTTGTGAAACATTGTTGCAAAATTTGCATAAAATTCAAATTAAACCACTTACAACAGAAGGACTTTGCAAAGCAGAATGGGTTATTTTAGATTGTTCCGACTTTATGATTCATATTTTTACGCCCGAAAAACGAGAAAAATATACATTGGAAAAACTATGGAAAGATGCAAAAAACACATCTCAAATAGAATGTCCAAAACACATTAAAACAACAAAAAAAAAGTAAATTAAACCTAAATTTTAACTTTTAAACAAAATTTGTATATTTTGTTTTTATGTTAATGGTATGCATTAGCCACATATTGACAAAATGTGTTATTTGTGTTAGCATAAATGTAAAATAGGGGTTAAAATGAAAAAATCACAAAAAATTGGAGCGTTGCTTGCATGGATAACGTTGGGTATTGCGGGCATTGTTGTTGGTGCTGGATTGTTAAATTTGGTTCAACTTAATATTTTTAAAGAATTATTTTTATATGGCGTTTGTGGTGTTGGCGGGGGAATTAATGCTTTGTATTGGAGCGGAGTTGGCATTGTTAAAGCCGTAACTAATTATAAAAAAAGCAAAATTGTTAAAGCAGAAAATGATTTAACAAATCAAGATTTAAAAACAGAAAAGTTTGTCAATGTTATTTCGGCGCAAAATCAGGCAACTTTAATTAACACCGTTAAAAAATGTGTTTTTTTCAAAAGAAACAGCCCTTTTGTTAGAACAATCCCATTTTTTGAAGCAACAGAAAACGAGACGGAAAATTATAAAAAATATAAAGATTGTGAATACAATTTGTACACAGCAAAACAAAAAGGCAAAGAAAAAGCAATTAACTTGGCACAGAACAAGTTTAACGATTGCCAAGATGTTATGAAAACTTTTGCAGAAAATCAATATTCAAAGCCAGTACATTTAAAAACTGATAAAGGTTATTTAACAAATGATAAAACATTTTGTGCGTTAAGTAGTCCAACGTCAAAACAAAATTTTATCAAACAATTTAGCAATGAAGAACCAACAACTGGCAAAGAAAATATTGCGCAAGTAAAATGTTCAAACAATGCAAAAAGTTTAATGGTAAGTGTTTCTCAGCCAAAAAATTTAGAAAATGCTGTTAAAATTTTGTTTGAAGACCTTAAAACACTTCCACAAAATGCGTTTCCAGTTACTGTGACTTTATTAAATGGAAAATTAAAAAACATAAATGAAATAAAAATATTAAAGCAGGAAAAAATTGACTTAATTTATAATGAAATATTTAAAGAAGAAAAAAAAGGGATGGAAAATAAATGAAACAAAAACAAAAAGAAATAATTTTAAAAGCAATTAGAATTGGCGGTCCAATTTTAATTGGTTTGTTGTGTGCATTTGTTCCTTCCGCGGTTGGAATTAGCCCATGGTGGAGTTTGTTAACAGTTGCGGGTGGTGTTGGAATTTCTGTTGCAAGCATAGAGTTAACGGCACATTCAAAATCAAAATGGATCTCCAATAATGAAAAAAGAGCAGAAGGTCTTGAACTTTTAACCAAGATTGCAGAACATCAATTATCAAACAGAGCAGAACAAAATTTATCAAAATCCGATGTAAATTTAATAATGCAAAAATCTGCAAAATCATTAAAACAACTTAGTGATGCCCAACAATTTCAAAACGAGGGAATTCTTCCATATTCTTGTTCTAACATGTCATATTTTAACGATAAACAAAAAGAATTATATTACAAGCAACAAAAATTAAGAGTGTCTGTTGCTTTGTTAAACGAAGATAAAACACCTCAAAATTCGGCAAATAGTGAGCCCAAAATCCAAAAACTTGCAAAAATTACAAATAAAATAGACTCACAATTTGCGCCATTTAATTGTTCCAAAACAGTTTTGGTTGCCCCAAACTTGCAAATTCAAAACGACAAAACTTCCATTTATTGCCATTCTCAAACAATTAAAAATCAGTTTTTAAAAGAAATTATTCCAGAAGATAAAGTTTCTGTTGATAAAGAAAATTTTGTTATTGTAAAGTTTGCAAATGGCAAAAAAGTTGCTCCAAGCATTGCAAGAGTAAGTGATAACAGATTTGTTAAAAAGATAAGGGAAATGCTTATTTTGGATGCCAAAATCAAAATTGTTTCGTTAAAAAAATGCGGGTTAAGTAATGAGCAAATAGAAAGCACAATGTTACCAATTAATGTGGAAACAGTTGACTGTTATGGCTATACAAGAAATATTGTAGAAATTAAAACATTAAGGCAACTTGAAATGGATGCTGGAAAGTCCAAAATAACAAGTATTGAAAATAACATCCTTTAAAAAAATAATATTAAAAAAAATTGCTTATTAAGAGCAGTTTTTTTTAAAGTGCAACAAAAATTATTTAATAAATATTCTTCCAACCAAAACAGTCATGTCGTCACAAGGTCCATTTGGTGCCGATGCGTCAATTGCACGCTCTAAAATTTTTTCTGCAAGGGTCTGAGGGTTTAGTGTTCTTATTGAATTCACAAACTCAACAAAAGTTTCTTCACTGTCAAAAGTATCCGAAATTCCATCAGTGCAAAGCACAATTTGATCATTTGCGCAAAGCACAATTTTTTTACAGCAAGGCTTTGCTTCTTGCAAAATTCCAAGAGGCAAGGCTCCACTTTCAACAATTATTGTTGTTTCTTCATGTTTTATAAATGATGGCGGAGATCCAAGTTTAATAAAGTCACCAACGCCTTTTCGTAAATCTAAAACGCACAAATCCAAAGCCGAAAAAATTTCTTCTTTTCCAAGTGACAAAAGTTTGTTTATTGAAGATAAAATAATTTCACTATCAAAACCTGCTTTATGAAAATTTTCAACAAGAGATATTGCTAACTGGCTAGATTTTTCAGCCTTATCACCACTTCCCATGCCGTCACACAGCGCCAGCAAAAACTTATCTCCGGCAATCCTGATTAAAGAATAGCAATCCCCACTAATTTTACTTGTTGCCTTTCTTGCCGATGCAGTTCCAAAAGCAATATCATAAATTCTTGCGTTTCGCAAACTTAAAACTTTCCAACCTGCTCTTTCACATGGAGATTCTTCAATTATATCCATTTTTAAACCACAAATTTTGCTTACAACAGTGGGTATGCGTGTTTTTAAACTGTCCGCATCTCTTACAACAATGGTTGCAGAAACAATGTTTGTGTTTTCTTCATACAGCACTGCATCACTGCAAACAATGTTATGAAAAGCAAGTTCGTCCATAATTTTTTTTTCGCGGTTTGTGTCAAATGTAACATTTCTTCGCACTTCGCCAGCCAAATTTTTCATAATTTTAGAAATTCCACATAATTGTTCGGCAATAAGAACCCTGCTTGCGTCAATGCTGTTCATTGCACCTGCGTACTCCTTAAATTGCCCACTCAAATTATTAATTGTGGAAACAAGTTGATTAAGTCTTGTGCATCTTGCAGTTAAATATGGGGAAATATCCAAAAGAGTTGCCTTTCCTCTTTGAAAGCACGAAGATATTATTTCGCAAAACACATTTTCAGTTTCTTCGGCAAAAGTGCGATGGCAACGGTGAAATTCTGCACAGTTACCACATACTTTGTCCTTAATTTCGCAAAGTAGCAGTTTGTTGGCTTCTTCTTCCGATAAACCGCCTTTAATCATGCTTCTAAACACCGTGTCCATCTCTCCAAAGGCATCGCCAAGTTGGGTTAAGCGGTTGCACAAAGTTTCTCTTGAACGATTTACAACACTACGTAAAGCCCTGTTGTCATTTTTAAAAAAGCAATTAAATTCGTCTATGTATTTTTGCGGAATAAATAAAAATATTCCGCAACCAACAAGTAGGGGCAAGAGTGAAACGTAAGAATAAAAATAATATGCATTAACCGCAAAGCCTAAACATGCATCCGTTGCAATAATTGCAATGCAAGGAATAAACCTTAATTTTTGTTTAAATGCGCAGGCAACAAATCCCCAAATTATAAATGGTGCAATATAAACTGGGTTGCCAAGAGGGAGCATGGTTCCAATTCCGCAAACTCCCGCAATTAAAATTGCGGAGGACTTGTTTGCAGAAAACAAAGCAGACAAAATTACAAAAACAGCAACAACTTTAACAAACTCAAATCCAAACAAAACTATTGAAGTTAGCCCAGAAAAACAAATTGCCAATATGGAACAGCCACAAAATAATTCAAGTGGTGTAAGTGGCTGAGAAAGACCGCGAACAAAAATTGGTTCCAAAAATTTTATGCAAACCAAAAGTAAAGTCACGCCAAACAAAACAGTAAGACATGTTGAAACAATGGGGAATCCACCCAAAATTTTAAGCGTTAAAAATGGAATTTGAGATAAAAATCCATATAATGCAACAAGAATAGGTTTCATAGGCTTTTTTATTTTTAAATGAATTGCATAGGTTAAAAGCATAATCAAACATGGAGCAAACGCAAGCCCAGCGCCAAGTAAATTAAAATTAGCCAAAATACTTGCAGGAACATACATTAAGCATAGCAAAAACGGGTTTTGATTGCACCAGCACAGGGCAAACAACAGTGCAAATCCAAAGCCTCCAATAACATAAATTTGTGCTTTTTCAAGAGTGAAAAAACACAAAAAAAACAGAATGTATTTTCCAAATGTACATGCCTTAGACGGCCAATTTAAACTTTTCATAAAATCTCCAATTTTATAATAAATTTTGTAAAATATTTTATAAACTTATAATAATACACAATATAGCCCGTGCATAAACAAAATTTTGTTTAAAAATGAGAAAATAACGGAAAAGTAAGAGAATTGGCACTTGAAAAAAAAATGGAACTAAGGTATAATGTAAAAAAAGGTTGGAAAGATGGAAAATGTTAAACAATTTATTTTGTCAAATAATATGTTTGAAGAAGGGGACATTGTTGGTGTTGCAACAAGTGGTGGGCCCGATTCAATGGCACTTTTATGCAAATTAAGGGAACTTTCAAATGAGTTTGGCATTGAGGTAATTTGTGTTCACGTGGACCACTCAATTCGCGACAACAGCAGTGAAGATGCTCAATTTGTAATGGATTTTTGCAAAGAGAAACGCATAAGAGCATACAAGTTTAGAGTTGATGTAAAAAAATTACAAAAAGAAAAATGCCTGTCTTTGGAAGAAGCGGCAAGGGATGCAAGATATGGTGTTTTTGAGCAACTTTTTGAAAAGGGGATTGTAACAAAAATTGCACTTGCACATCATCAACAAGACCAAGCAGAAACGGTTTTATTGCATCTTTTGCGTGGAGCGGGGCTTAGCGGTGCAAGTGGAATGAAGCCAGTTCGCGATGGAAAATATGTTCGCCCGATTTTGGATGTGTCCAAAGATGAAATAGAACTTTATCTTTTGCAAAACGATATTCCTTATGTTATGGACCAGTCAAATCTGGAAAATGAGTTTTCTCGTAATTTTTTAAGAAATGTAATTTTGCCACAATTAAATCAAAGGTTTCCGGGATGTGTTAATGCTTTGTACAACTTTTCTAAAACTTGTGGCGATGATGAGGCTTTTATTTCTGCACAAGTGCCACATGATGCGTGCTTGCTTAGGGGTAAAACAGTTATGATTCCTGTCACATATTTTTTATATCCAACTGCACTTACAACAAGAATGATTTTTCAGGCTCTTAAAAAAATTAAAGGTGAGCGTGATGTTACACGCAAGCACATAGAGCAGATAAGAGAAATTGCAAAACTAGAAAACGGAAAAAAATTATCACTTCCAAACAATGTTATTGTGCATAAAGAATATGAATATGTTACATTAACAAACGATAGCATTGTAGAAAATCAAATTGATTTACCTTTTAAATGTGGCAATTTTTTAATTTTGGATAAGGGTGTTCTTTCTGTCCATCGCACAAAAAATTTTAGTGCACCAAAAACTTTGTTTTTGGATTGGAAAAAAGTTCCAGAAGGTGCAAGATGGCGTTTTAGACAAAACGGAGATGTTTTTGAAAAGTTTGGTGGCGGAACAAAAAAACTAAAAAGTTATTTTGTTGATAAAAAAATTCCAAGTAGAATTCGAGGTATTTTGCCTGTTCTTGCACTTGGAAATCAAATTTTTGCAATTGCAGGCGTTGAAATAGCAAATTCAGTTTGTTTGGATCAAGAAACAACCACGGCGTTTGCAATAAATTATTCTTTAAATTCATAAAAATGCAAAAAAAATAAACAATTAAAATTATATTGTTTATTTTTTTTGTAAATTTTGTTAAATATAATTAGTTAAGTGGGTTAAGTTTGTATTTGCCCAAAAGTGCGCAAATAATGTCATAAATGTTCCAAATTTCACCAATAATAACAAGGTTTAAAAGCAATTTAACAATAAATAATTTTGGTGAGCCAAGAATTAATTTGTCAATTCCAAGCCATCCAAAAAAGAAACAAATTAATGCAAGCAAAAATCTTTTTCCGCCTCTGTTCCAATTTGTTGAATTTGTTTTTATGTTACTCATATTCTCTCCTTTTAAGTTATTATACACAACAAACTTTAAAATACTTGTCATTAAAAGTCTGTTTTTATAACCAATACAAAATTAAAATTAAAATAATAAAAATTTGATATTTTGGTTTAACATTTTAACCACTTTTAAAGTATACATTATTTTAAATTTGTTGGCAAATCTTTTACAAAAATTAGCATTAAAACATAAAAGAATTTTCATCTTGTTTATTGTTCAAATTTGCATTACGCTTTTTTATTTCATCTTGTTTTTTGCTTTCGTTATTTAATACAACAAATTTTATTTCATTTTGTTCTTTGTTATTTAATACATCATATTTTATTTCATTTTGTTTTTTGTTATTTAATACATCATATTTTATTTCATATTTTATTTCATCTTGATTTTCGTTATTTAATGCATCATATTTTATTTCATCTTGTTTTTTGCTTGATATTTTACAATTTTTATATTTTTTTTGCAGTCCTTCCATTTTAGATTTTAAAGTGCCGTTTGTATCATTCAATTCAATATTAAGTTTTTCAAACGCTGAGTCAACAGTATCTCCGTTTTCCATATATTTAACCAATTCCTTTTTTTCTTTTTTGGTTAAAAATTCAAAAGCGCTGTCCTTAAAAAATTCTTTTTTTGCAGAATGATATTCTTTTTTGCCATTTTCTAACTCAACATTTTTTTCTTTTTTCTTTTTTGTTTTATCAACTTTTTTTATTTTTGAAGGAATGCCAGAAAGACTTCCAAAATTCATTGTTTTTGCAACGCATGTTCCAATGGCGCCAGCAAAGGCAATTGCCAAAAATACAGGTGAACCAAACAAAATGGCACCAGCAAACATAATAATGCTTAAAAGAATTGCAATACTTTCAAAAATTGACAAACCTTTTTTCTCGTCTTTTGGCTTATTTTCCTTTGATTCGCTTTCTTTTGTGGCCTCGTTTTTTTGCTTGCTTTCCTTTGATTCGCTTTCTTTTGTGGCTTCGTTTTTTTGCTTGCTTTCCTTTGATTCGCTTTCTTTTGTGGCTTCGTTTTTTTGCTTGCTTTCCTTTGATTCGCTTTCTTTTGTGGCTTCGTTAGTTGGCCTGCTTTTTCTTACAGGTTCATTGCCAGAAACAATTTTATTGGTATTTAAATCTTCTGCAATTATAAGATTTCCATTGTTATTTATAAAAGAGTGGAAATTAATTTTGTTGCTATAATTTTTTTTCCAAGGTAATAATGCTTTTTGATGATCAATTGTTCCAGTTGTTAATTCTTGTTTATCCAATGAGGTTAAATAAATATTTGTGTTGTTTGTTTTTGAAAAGTTAACTGTGGCAATGCCATTGCTATTTTCTATTGATATATTAAATTTATATTTTTTTGCAAGGTTTTTTGCAAGATTTTTATAAAGGCTGTTATCATCCATAATAATTGTGTTATCTTGTGCGTTATGATTGCCTATTTGTAAAAGTTTTTGCATAATTCTTATTTTTTGTTGATTAAATAAAATTGTTTCATGTTGTTTTAGTTCAATTAATATTAGTTGATTGTCATCGTCAAATGATGAAACAAAACTTCCACCCGCTTCGTAAGAATCAACTTTTTTTGAAAGATTGTTTTTTTGTTCTTCATTTAATTTAAAATCAGCAGATGCTTTAAGAGTTATATTTTGTGTAAGTGGAGGCGTTTGTTCAAAATTTGTGTCGGCGGAAGATGCATTAGAAATTGCGTGAAACGACATTTCCAAATCATATTTTTTTGCAACTTGTTTTACAAATTCAGCATCTCTGTTTAAAACGTTAACGTTGCACTCCTTATTTTTTAATATTTTTTTAATAATTGTTAATTCTTGTAACTGATGAGTGGCGTCCTCTGCTTCTATTTGTGCTTCTTTTAAATTTTGTTTCATTTGGTTCGCATTTATTCGCATTTGTTCTGCATCTTTTAACATTTGTTCTGCATTTGTTAGCATTTGTTCTTTTGATGAATCAATGGCAGTTTGCGCATCATTTAACATTTGTTTTGCATTTTTTTGTTTTTGTTCTGCATCATTTAACATTTGTTCTGCATCTTCCAGCATGTTTTTTGTTGCAAATTCGCCAAATATTTTTTTTGGTAAAAGATTTAAGGTTGATGTTATTTTTGCCATGTCATCCTCCGTTTTTAATATTATCCCATAATTGTGTTTAATTGTCAATTATTTAGTAATAATTTTAATTAATTGTAATAAAATAATGAAATTTGGAAATATTTGACTTACACCCTTGAATTGATTGACTTTAATTTGAGTTATTATATATAATAAATGAGATAAAATACATCAATGTTAAATTTATGTGCATGATATATAAATGACCATTATTAAAATAAACAAACTTAAAGTAAACAACCAAAAAATAAACAAACAGTCACGCTAATTTAAATTTAATAAAAGGCGGAACAAATGAAATTTTTTAAAATATTTTTAATTGTATTAACATCTTTAATAGGAGTGATGGGCGCAACCGTTGGTGTGCTTTTTGCTGTTGGTGAGGTTGGCAAAAAGGTTATTCCAGAAAACATTGCCATTGTTGTTGATGATTACAGCGTGTCTTCCAATGGATATAACATAGATGGAGATATAAATTCATTTGTGGCAAAAATAATTACAACAACAAACAAAGTTACAGAAACTCAAATTACAATTTCATTTGAAGATCAAAATTTTCAGCATGTTGGTGATGGCAAGATTTCGGATGGAAATATTATAATTCCAACAAGAGTAAATATTGGTCAAGATTTTAAAATAGAAATTGTTAAGGTGTTTAATGATACCTTAAAAGAACCAATGCCTTGGACGGTGGGCGGGCATAGCAAAATTGTTGCAACGTGTGCCAATATAGAAATAGAAAGCATAAAAGCAACATTTAATGTTGATGTTCCTGTTGAAAGCATTTCACTAGAATTTAAGGAAAATATTCAGGGATCAACAGCATCAACAACGTTTGCAGTTGGAAATTCAATAATGGCAAATGTAAAGTTTTTGCCATCGGCAAGTGAATATATGTACTCAATGAACGCTTTTAATGGCATAACCAACAAAAAAGCAATATATTTTAGCACGCAATCACAGCAAAGTTCTTTGGTGGAGCGTGTTGAACAATCAAATGTTTTTGTAGCGCTTGCTCAAACAGAAGAAAATATTCCTGTGCAAATTGATGCTTATGTTTTTAAAACTGCAAAAATTCAAGAATCGTTTACAAGCAAAAATCTTGGTCCAGAAGATTTGCTAACTGCGGTTATAAACAAACAAGAAATTGGTGATAGCAAAAAGGCGGTTAAAAACTTAACATTTGTAACAAAAGCAATTCAAACTTTCACGGCAAATGTAAGCGGGGAGCATTTTCATACACTTAATCAACTTTTAACCTTTTATGCAAAACGTGGTGAAGTTGGAAATGCAGAAAATAATCTAGACCTTAATTTCAAGGCAAGTGACGGAACACCTTTGCAAGATAAAATAAAACGTGTTGGCATAAGGTTTGAAGTGCAAACATTAAAAACGGGTGAATGGGTTGATGTTGATATGTTAGCGCAAAACCCAATTATTGACCTTGTTGATAAAAAAGAAACAGTTTTAATGAATGCAAAAACTTTTTACTTGCCAACAACAAATAAATTGTTTGTTGAAAACAGTTATTGGCAATTTTCTGCAACGGCTCTTGGAAGTTACAAAATGATTATTGAATACATGTTAGAAAAATCTGACGCCGAACTTGTTGTGCCACAACACGTATACAACTTTAATGTTATTGCACCCGCATCAAATCCAGTTAATTGGATTGATAATTCACAAGTTGAAATTACAATTATAAACGAAATAAACGGTGGTGAAAATTCAAAGCAAATATTGCCTGAATTTGATTTAACAAAAACTTTAAATGGAACTTTAAATGTAAATATACCCAATGCAAATTATTATAAAACAATAAGATTTTTTGTTTTGGGCACTGGTGAAACTGTGGACAAACCTGCATGCTTGTGCACAAAAGTTGAGGGAATGTTTATTGTTAATAATTCTGTTTCAACCGATTCAAAGGTTGATGGTGCACAAAACATATATGAAATACCTCTTTCACATATTTTGCAACCAACAAAAGAGTCAAGTGGCAAAACGTTTAAGATATTTTTTGCAACATTAAAAACAGATCGCAATGGTGATATAATAATTAATAGTGACGGTTCTTATGAGTTTGACAAAAGCAGTGTTGATTCTGGAAATAATATTGAATTTATAAACATTTTTGTTGGCGAAACGCTAAAAAGTTTGTCTGGAAATGTTGTTCTTGCAGAACTTAGTACAGGAAAATTTAAAGGAATTGCAGTTACAGAGGGAAAGGATACATTATTAGAAAAAACATACTTGGCATACAAAGATTCCAGAATGGACACTTCAATAAGCCAGCCCGAAAGCCAAAACGCTTTTTATGTTTCCATTAATTCAAATAATGTTGAGCAACTTAAAAAATCAGTTCAAAATGGTGAATTGTTGCTAAAATTTGTGCATACTTCGGAATCTGAAATTTTGCTTAGTCCACTTATTTCAAGTGTTTGGGACGGAGCAGAGTCTAAATTTAAATGCTCAATATCAGCAATCCCGTTAAACTATGTGGAAAAAAGTTATGAATATTCAATTAAACTGATTTACAAACCTATTGCTTCACATGGGGCAATGGAAATTGTTGTTACAACCTATGCAGAAACAGCAAGCAAAACAGAAACGGGCAACAAAAAACTTGAATTTATACAAATTTATAATGCATTTGCAAGTTCAAATAATTTTGGATTTAAAGTGATAAAAGAATCTTTAATTCCATCTGGAAAAGTGGCGGGGGAAGCAACTCCACCAGTTGATAAGGGGGAAATATACAACAAAAACAGTGAGCCAATTATAATTAGCACAACTGTTTCGCTGACCGATGCCACAACAGCAATAACAACACACACAACAAATGGCAAATCAATTAAATTTTTGGATGATAACAAATGTTTAAACATTGTGTGTCAGGATAAGTTTAAAGAGCCAACAACCTATCCCACATATTTTGTTGAAACAAGTGATTCAAAAGTAATTGCATTAATTGACGTAACAAACAATGTTGCAGAAGTAATTGGCAAAACACTTAGTTTTGTTGGAAGTGGCACGGCAAACATTTCATTGTGTTACAACAACTCACAGGGTGAAAAAATTACACAGGCACAATTTACTTTTAATGTTAAAGTCATTCCAATTTCAAATGTGGAAATTATTCAAGAAAATTTAAATTCAACAATAGATGGAAAAGATTTTGTCCATGTTTCAATTTATTCAAAATCAGCGTCCAGCCCATCTTATGACTTTAAAAAGCAAACAATTTCTCTTTACGGAAACAAAGGCAGAAAAATTAATATAACGCCGTCAAGCATTACGATTGGAACGGAAACAACAAAAATTAAAGGACTTTTAAGTTGGAAGTTTAAAACAGATGAAATTACAGATGAAATTGATGCAAGTTCACTTATAACGTACAAATTAAATACTGATTTAACTTCGGACGTAATTAAAAATTCAATCAAAGATATGCTCAAAATAACGGAAACAACGGGCAATATAACTCAAATTGAAATTTTGCAACATTTTGCCAGCAGATTTACCATAAATTTAACGGCTAGTATTGCTGGGCTGGGGCTTAGCCAAGATATTGAACTTAACATTGAGCCTAACATTATGATAAGTGGTGGGGTAACCACGGCGGGGGATCCTAATGCTCAAAGTTTTGTTGATGCAAACAATAATTTGTTTACAGGGATTTTTGACGGAGCAACATTAGATTTTTCATTAAGCATTACTTTTGTTAAATCCAAAGACAATAATTTATCGGTTGCATTTAAATCGGAAACCACAGGATTTAATTCAAGTTCTAACGTAGTGGCTTTTAACAAAAAATTCGGCTTTTCTCCTGATATCAAAAATATAACCACAAAATTTGGGCAAATGCAAGAGTTTAATTTGTGTGTTGCAAGTTTAAAAGACAATAACTACACCATAATTGATAGCCCATATTCTTGGAACAAAGTGTTCAGATTTTACATTAATTCCAACGCAAAGGGCAAAATTGAAAGCACATCAGTGTTTTATTTAAACCAACCAAACAACACAAATTTTGCATCTGATTTTGCATCTGACAATAACTTAAATATTACCAAAATTAACAGTAATATAAGTGAAAATATAATAGATCAAAGTAAAATAACAGTTTTGGGGCAATTAATTTATACTGGGGACACAATTTCAAAATTTGTTAATTTAACAACAGCAGATGTTGTGGGAAACACTTTAACTGCCACAGACGGAAAAGTTACACCAACAGCACCAATAAAAGCACCAACAATGTACAAAGTTGTGCTATGTTACAACGGTTACATGCTTAAAAACGCAGATAGTTCTAAAACTGTTGAAATTAATGACGGAATTTCCAGAATGGTTTATTCTTATTTTGATGTTGTGTTATGTCCAAACATTATTCCAAATGAAGACCACCACTCCCATTTTGTTGTTTATAATGGAAAACAATATTTATTTCTTTCAAGCGGTGACATAATTTCGGGCGGAGAAATAAATATTCCATCTTATTTTACAAGTTTTGCCAGTGGTGAACTTTCGGCAACTTATTCAATTCCTGCTGAGTTTTATGACGGCACAAAAATCAATCAACTTTCTGGAATTGTAACAGGTAAAGATTGTTTTGTAACCTTAACTTGTAAGATGGGAAAAGGTGCAAGCGAAAAAGTTGCATCAAGAGATTTTCCAATTTTGTTATGCCCAATTAAATATAATTTCTTTTCTGTAAAAAGTGATGTAATTAATGAAAAAACAAATGCAATCGGGCTGGAACAAGAAACAGAAAGTGGATTAAAAGATTTTGAATTTACAAATATTGATGGAAAGTTAAATCTTTCTAACATGCTAAATAAAAATTTTTGGACCAACAACAAAATTGCAAAAAACATTCAATATAATGCACAAGGCACAAATTCAATAGACCTTAAAAATATTTTTAGCAAACAAGTTTTGTCCAGTTTTGCAACCTTTACAATAGAAGCCGAAGATTCCCTATCAGCAGTGGATTTTGCCGCTGTTCAAAGCAAAATAATTGAAGAAAAGCAAGTTGGTAAAATTAATTTTAGTGATGTCCCAATAAATAAGGCGTGTTTTGTTGTTGCAACAATTTTTGGGCTTAAAATAATTGTTAGGCTTAATGTTTTGGCAGACGTTTCAATTGTTCCAGCCTATCCATATATTAAAGAATTAACACCAGACCAAAGTCAAAACGATGGTGATGTGCTTAATATAACAAAATGGCCATTCGAAACGATTTTAATGTCAGAAGGAATTTTGACAAAAGAAATTAATTTTAACGAGGCTCAAAGTAATCTTGTTCCAAACAAATCTGTTAATGGAAAACGTTACAAAATTGTTAGCATAAAATCAAAAGCAGAAATAAGTAACGGCAACAAAGTAAATTTTGAAATTGATAGCGTGTTTTTGCAGGAAAATGGAGTTTTCAAGTTAATTGAAAAACAAAACAATTCAACTTATGCAAGTTTTGGAACAGGTGTTAACAGCGGAATACTTTCTGTTAAATTCCATGAAATTATGATTCGAGTAAAAATTTCATTGGCAGAGGGTAGCCGAGCAACTTGTTATTACAATGTTTTTAGCACTAAAAATTTGGACAACTTTATTTTAACAAATGAAAGAATAGAAAATCCAGTAATATATTTAAATGTTAATGGGCCAGAATCGTTAATAAATAATGGACGATTGGAAAATGGAACTACTTTAACAAAAGAATTTACACTGTTACAGCAAGAGGGAGTTTCACAAAATGTTGCTACTTCAAGTTTAAAATTTTGTTTGTCTATGCAAAATCAAAATGCACAGCACCTTGTAAAATATTTGTCAGTTGCCACCGAACAAACTGTTGACGGAACAATTTCGGTTTTACAAGTGGTTCAAAACGGAATTTGCAAACTTGAAATAACAAACAAAAGCAAATTGCCTTTTGATTTGCAAAGCACTCTTGTTGCTTATGCTCCAAATGGAACATCATGGCAATTTCCAATTGTAATAGGGAAATCGTTAACAAATCCAGTTGTTACAAAAAAGACAATTAATGCAAATGGCATATATGAAAATTGTATTACTCCACCAGCCGATGCAACAATAACAAAAATAAGTTTAAATCAATCATTAACCAACAATTGCACCCAAAGTGGATATGTTTATGAATTTAATAACAACTTTTTAACGCTTACAAAAACTTATAATCAAGCATCAAAAAGCATTATAAAAATTTTAAAAGATGGAAGTGTTTATTGCACGTCAGTTTTAAAAGATGAAACAGATTTAACATTTGTGTTAAAAATTTCCATATTAATTAACAATGTAAATTATGAATATAACTATGAGTTAATTGTTATGGCAGATATTGGAGTTGTTAGCGGGCATGAATCGCAAGACAGCGTAACCATAGATTTACCTCCACTAGAAGGTGGTTGCACAAGAACAATAAACATAAATCAAATATTCAACGAATTTCACACAACGCATACTTTTGTGGCGGAAGTTGTAACGGGTTTAAATATTGCCTCATGTTCTTCACTTGTAATCAAAGCAAAAAACACACAAATCGGCGGGACTGTTATTGTTAAAATATCTGTAAATTCAACTGTGGTTTTTGGTGATAAAATAACAAACACATTTAAACTTTATGGCTATTATCAAGTTCAAATAACCCCAAACATTGTTGTTGGCATAAATTATCCAACCGCAACATCCAACCCAGGTGTAAGTGGCGAGCATCAAGTTGCAGAATCTGTTGTAAGTGGTTGCGTAATTAATTTAAGCAAAGCAAATGAAATGCTTTCTAACGTTATAACAGGCACAGAAAAACTTGCACGTGTAGTTGTTGAAAAGGGCGGTGTGGCAACAGTAAAAATAAAATCATCCAGCGATGTGGACGTTAAAGTTAATAATGCAAGTGCAACAAGTTTTGATTTAATATCAGATGTTACACTAGAATTAAAAAACACCAAAACAGCGGGGAGCATAATTTTTGCAATACATATTGGTGAGGACGAAGTTGCAACTTATGTTGTAAACGTTTACACCAGCAGTGCAAGCATTTTTAAAGTTACATTAAACAATGCAAGCGGTCAGCAAAATGGCAGTTCTATGCCAGAAAAAATTGACGTTGCACTTTCTTCCATTTTTGCAAATCCCGAATTAAGTTCTAAATACTTTTTGGGAATTGAAAGCACAGGAGAAGAAATTAAAGATAAATATCAAACAGCAAATGGTGACGCGGTTGTTGATGCAACGGGCAAGCCTGTTTTGGGCGGGCTATCAATAACTTACAATGAATACAGGATAGACAAAAGCAAACTTTTTAAAAATATTTTTGTAACAACTGATGATAGCATTAAAACAAATGAAGTTACAAGTTTAAATCAAATATGGGAAAAAATTTACAAAATCAAATTTAAAAATTTGCCAGAAATTAATAATTTGATTTCAAATTATTATGTAGAATATTACTTTAACGCAAAAATCAATGTAAGCACAGTGGAAATGGTTGCAAGTAAAGAAAGCAGAGATTTAAATGAGGTTTATGGCATAACGCTTGCAGGCAAAACTCATCAACAAATTGTTGATGCAACACCCGCCGTTAACAATATGTACACGGGCTCTTATTCAATTTCTGTGGAAACAGCCCTTGCACAATACGACATTGTTAACAATATTTATTATAAAAATTCAACAAACGACTATAAATATATGCAATTTTATGGCAAAAAGGAAGATGGAATAACCCTTAATCCTTTTGCACCAGAATCTTTAAATAAATGCTTGTTAATTGCATCCCCACAACAATCAAATTCCAGATTTTATAAATTGATTGCACAAGGCGCTCCTGGCGGAACAAATTTAAACAGTGGAGTTTATGTCACTTATGGAATAACAATTAAATGTGGAGAATTTAGTTACAAGCAAATTCTTTCCGCAACAATAAAACATGATTATTCTGTTGAAATCAAAAATTATGAATCAAACGGAACATTTAACATTAATTCCATACAAAACCCATACTTAATTGATTCATACACAGCAAGTGACAGCACGGCTCACAATTTTATACTTGGCACATCAAGCCCTGTTCAAACAGTGGGAAAATATAGCAACGTGCTTATAACAAGAACACAAGGCGCACAGGGGAATATTAATTATTTAAGTGCAAAAGTTCTTGACAAGCCTATTTTTGAAATTGTTTACAATGGTCCAAAGGGCTTTGAGCCTATTGAAAATTTAAATTCGCAAGGAACAAGAATTTTAACTTTTAAAAAGCCAAGTTATGGTACAAAAAATATAGTTCTTGTTATAGAAGATGAATTTGGTTTTAATTTTAAATACTACATACGTTTAAACGTGGAAAAGGGCGGAACATTTCCAAAAATAGAAAATCAAGTACAATTATTAAACGTTTATGAGGGCGATAAAATTATTTTTAAACCCAGCACAGAGGCAATTAACCCAGAGATTGATGATGTTGTGTTAAATATAGTTGAAACTAATGGCGGAAAAATCCCTGATAATGGTGTTGAAATTGAATGTTCAAATGCCAAATTTAAGTGGTCACATGAAATTGATGAAATAACAAAATCTATATTAACAATTAAACTTAATTATCTTCCAAGAGAAGCACCAATTAGCGCAGATTTAATTGTCAAAATAACGTTAGAAAAAGGAGGGGAACAAACAACTTTGGTGCAAAACATAAAGGTTAATCAAAGATATTATTTTCAAACCAAGGGTGATGAATTAAAAAATATATACGTAAGAGATGATGTCCCATTTAACATAATTGATTATGTTTCAGTTTTTGATGCAAAACAAGAGTTTACAATTGGGGAGCGCTCTTTGTCAAGTGGAAAGTCAATTTGTTTTAATCCGAGTAATTTGAAGGGTTTCGAAAATTACTTTAAGGAGACAGATGGTTTTAAGTTTACAAAAATTGGAGATGATGGCTTTTTTGATGATGCGCAAAGAGTCCCTTATAAAGATTTTATGAAAAGTAAAAGTGCAACACCAAATTATTTTATTCCGCAGTATTATTTAAAAGATGGATTTATAAATATAAAAAAGAATATAGATAATGTTGCAACAGAAACCTTAACAATACAATTGCATTATAAAGATACCACAATAAAGTTTGCAGAAGGCACAGCAAACATTATTTATGAAGATGAATTTTTAGCCAAAAATTTGGGGGTTATTAAAGGCTTACGAATTGAAACGTTTGATGCAAATGGTACAAACGTAGGAATTGTAAACTGCAAAACAGCAACAGAAAGCGGAATAACAATAAGCGGAACAACAATTACAATTCCAACTAATTTAAGTGGTGCTCAAAAGGGCACAAATATGAAAATTTATGTTTATCTAAATGCCCCAGTAACAATTGTGGACGACCAAATTTTAACAATTAATACACGTGATGATGGCAAAACTGCAAATGACATTGTTCAAACGTGTTTTACAAGTGAAACAAATGGCACAATTGAAAATTATAACATACCTGTAAAACTTGACGCTTATGAAAGAAAACATATTTCTGCACTCGCAAATGGAATTGATAAACAAGTCACAATAAAGAACGGACTTTATAAAAATGGCGAAAAATCTCGCTTTTATTACAACGGGTTGCGTTCGGACAGTTCAAGTGTTGGAGAAAGTGATGCAGAACTGACAAAATTTGGTAATAAAACAGATCTTGAAACATTAAAGGGAATTTCAGCAGCGTTGTTTGAAACCCAAGATACCTCATGTTTATTTTTTCAAAAAAAGTTGGACAGCGATTTTGAAACAAATGTAAACACGCAAACAACAAAAACGCCATCTGGAAAAAACATTATGTATCAGCCAATGGATCAAAATTTTATTGTGTCATTTTTAACTGACAAAACAAATCCAATTGACAAAACAAACATTAAAGTAGCACAGCAAATAAACCTTAACATGAGGGTTACAACAAAAGCAAACTGGGTTGATGTTTCAAGAGCCTACAATGGTGGTGTTTGTGAAATTGAGTTGCCAATCGACAAAATTATAACTCTTGCAAACTGGGGAAAATATTTTTACTTAAAAGATGCTTATGATAATGATATATATGAAAACAATAATTATCAAACATTAGCAACCTATTCAACAGCCTTGATTGAGTTTAAAATAAAAGCAGGAAAGGGTACAATTAATTCAAATGGCAATTTAACAACTAACGCAGATTTTATATTGGGAACTGAATATTTGGAAATTGATGTATTTATAAAATATGGAACATCAGCAAAATCGTTGTTAATTGGAACAGTAAATGTAAAACCAATTGCTAGTCCATAATTGTGAATCTTTAAACAATAAATTTCATAAGAGGAGGCAAAATAAAATGGCGCAGAATATATTGTTAATTATATTATTCATAAACATTTTGTTTATTTTCGCAATGATATTTATAGAGCGAAAAAAACCACAGGTTATAATTTCATGGTTAATGATAATGGTTTTTGCGCCAGTTTTGGGTTTTAGTTTTTATCTTTTAATTGGAAGTGGGTTAAGCGTGTCCACCAGAATGCTTGTTAAAAACAGGCGAGCATTTAGTGAACAAATTAAGTTATATCACAAAAAAAACATAAGTACAGATGATTTGGAAAAAATTAATAAAGATGCAGAAAGTATTGCACAATTTAACAAACGATCATATGGCAGTCAAATTTTTTTGAATAACAATGTAACAATTTATAACGATGGACTTTCCAAAATTGACAGTTTAAAGCAAAGTTTAACCAGTGCAAAAAGTTCCATTAACATGGAATATTATATTTTTGCAGATGATAAAATAGGCTGTGACATTATGGACATTCTTTGCAAAAAGGCCATGGAAGGTGTTAAAGTAAAATTAATTTATGATTCAGTGGGTTGCCTAAGGGCTCCAAGACGTTTTTTTAAAAGGCTTAAAAGGGCGGGCGGTGAAGTTGCGGAGTTTTTTCCACCATTTATGGGAATAAGAGTTATTAATTTTAAGGTTAACTATCGTAACCACAAAAAACTTGCAATAATAGACGGAAAAACAGCCTTTATTGGTGGCATTAACATAAGAGAGGACCATATGGGGCGAAGCAAAAAACTTAGCCCATGGAGGGATACTCATTGCAAAATTGAGGGAGAATCAGTTGCTGGTTTTCAAAGTCATTTTTTTGTTGATTGGAGATTTTGCAAAAAAATAACCAGCCCACCTAATGATTTATTTAAAAGTGAATATTTTCCTGCCCAAGAAAAAAAAGGGACGGCGTTTGTTCAGTCAATTGCAAGTGGACCAGATGAAAAAACTCAGCAAATTAAAGATACAATGATCAAAATGATGCAAACTGCAAAAAAAAGTATTGTTTTGCAAACGCCATATTTAATTCCTGACGAAAGTTTTATGACTGCACTTAAAATGGCACACATGAGTGGTGTTGACGTAAATGTTTTTATTCCAGACCGTCCTGACAAAAAAATTGTTTATGCTGCAACTTTATCATATGCAAAAGACCTTACTGAAATTGGCATAAAGGTTTGGCTTTACAAAGGATTTATGCATTCAAAAGTATTAATGATAGATGACACCGCAATAACAATTGGATCATGCAATGCAGATAACCGTAGTTTTGAACTTAATTTTGAACTAAATGCAGTTATTTATTGCAAAAAAACATGCGATGATTTTGCCAAAATGGTTGAAAAAGATAAAATACACTCACTGCTTGCAACAAACTATCTGTTCAGGCACAAGCCTTTGTTAACAAAACTTGCACAGGCATTGTTTAGGCTTTTTTCACCTTTGCTATAAAATTGTAACTTAAATTTATTATATTGCATATAGATTGCTGAGGTTATAATATGCAATTTAACGATTTTCAAACAACAACAAACAATATTGAAGAAATGGCAAAAGAATATTCAAAAGCACTTCAAAAGCAAGGCTTTGTTTTTGTTCGATTAAATGCCCAACCTCCAAATTTAATTAATTTTCAACTTATTTTAAATGATGTTGAATTTTTAACAACTTCTTATTTTAATTTGTGCACAAGATATCCTAAAAATCAGCCATTACATATTGCACATAAAAGATGCGTTGCCACATCAATAGAACTAGATTTTATGTTAACGCAAATTAAAGAAGTTAACAAAACAGAGGAACTTAAAAATAAATTAAAATATGAAAATGTCAAACAAAAATGCAACAAAAATAATTTTCAAGTTCAAAAATCAACTTACATATTAAAAAACGCAATTATAATGCAACTTTCAATTGCAACAAAACTGCTTGAAATTCAGCCTGACAACAAAGATGAGTTATGCAAAATTAAAAAAGCAATATCCAATCTTTTGGAAAACGTAAAATCAACTTTATATTTAAGATAATTAAATTAATGGTGCACTAGTTTTTGGCTGTGAAATGTTTTTGTTTATTTTTTTTTTGGAGTTTTGTATATCATAATTTTTAACTTGCAAAAAAGCATTAGAAATCATAAGGTTAAAAATAGGGAATGCAAAAGTAAAAAATGGAACAAGTGAAAACATAATTGCAATAAAAAGTTTCCAAAAAAGTGTAAGAACGCTAAAAGTGCTTACAATAGCAACAATTCCAAAACCCAAAGCACCGCAAACAGCAACAGAAAAAAGTCCAAAAATCCAAATTGCAAGTAGCCCCAGTCTTATTCCTTTTGTCATTTTACGGCTTTCGGCAAGTGCTTGAAAAGGGGTAAAATTATTTGTTGCAATAATATGGCTGACAAAAGAATAGTTTAAAAGTACAATTATTGCGGGAATAATAAATAAAAACAAACAAAGCATAGCAGTTGCAACAACCAATATTTTAGCAGTAAACGCATTTAAAAAGGTTTTATAATTGCAAAAAACATTTTTTACATCCGCTTTTTTTTCGCTTAATATTGCCAAACAAAATCCTGCTTGTCCAACGCATAAAAAAGAATATGCAACAATTGGGAAAGCAATAGATGGCACCAAAATGGCCAGCAAAACAATCACGCCTTCAAGTATTCCAGAAAGAATTAATTTGTCGCCAAATTGTTTATAATCCATAAAACTTTTTTTAATTGTGGAACATAACCCATTATATTTTTTCATTGTGCACCTCATTATATAAAAATATTCTTTTCAAATAACGGGGTTTTATGCAAAATATATAATAAATTTTATTTTTTTAAAAATTCAATAATAGTGGGAATTGCAATATTTCTTGCCTTGTCAAAGTTATACATTAATTTAGTACTAAATTCCAAACCAGTCGGTTTTTGTTTTGCAAGTAATTTTGCATCTAGCCCAAGTTTGTCGGCAATTCCATCACAAACATATTTTCCTAAAACAATAACATAATTTTCAGAATTAAGATTATTCTTGCCTTTTATCAAGCCAAAATCGTCATTATAAACAATTTCATCAATGGCATAATTAAGGTAAATCATAAGCCTGTCCAGTGAAAATGAATTTCCATTGGAACCAGCCAAAATAAACCATTTTTGCGATGTTTCAAAATTTTCTGGAAGATAACCTTGCACACCGTGTTTAAAAAGCCAGCCTAAAAAATCTTGCGCAACAGGGTCGTTTTCCATGGCATCAACAGAAAGTTCAGTAAAAAAATCTGCAAAATTTTCTTTTCCACTTTTGTTATTTATTGCTAGATTTAAGCGAGTTCGTAGTTTATAAAACTCTTCTTTATAGTCATTTTTTGTCATTCAAAACTCCTAAAATTAAACATGTTGATGTTAATATAACACATTTTAAATAATTTTAAAAATGTTTTTGCAAAATAATAGGTAGGTAAAAATTTATGGAAATATAATTGACAAGGCAAATTCTATATGTTATACTAAGCCACAATCACCGCATGAGCGGTTATTTTTTGGGGAGAAAACAATGGCAAATCCAAGCAGGGCGCAAGTGATTCTTGCTTGCACAGAGTGCAAAGAACGTAATTATTCATCATCTAAAAACAAAAAAACAACACCAGACCGTATTGAGTTGGATAAATTTTGTCCAAGATGTAACAAACATACTGTTCACAAAGAAACAAAGTGAGGAGATCAAATGGCACAATCAGAATTTTCTGCTGAAAATCAAGTTGCAAAACTTGAAAAGCAAAATAATCAAAAGCCAAAAAAAGAAAAAAAGCCAAGTAAAGTGGGTAAAATGTTAAAAGAAACAGGAAGCGAACTTAAAAAGGTTTCTTGGCCAACGTTTGGAAAAACTTTAAAAACAACAGGCATTGTTTTAGTTGTTGTTGCTGTTTTTACTGTTGTTTTGTTTGGAATGGATCGGCTTTTGAGTTTGCTTTTTAACTGGTTTGTTTCGGCAATTTAAAGGAGAACAACGTGGATAATCAAGAAGAACTTTTAAACCAACAACAAAATGTTTCACAAAATGAAGTATTAAGTGAAAACACAAATTGTTTGCAACAAACAAAATCAGATGAGCAGGCAAAAATTGACGCTGAAATCACAGAAGAAGCAAGAAAAAAAGCAAAATGGTATGTTGTTCACACATATTCAGGATACGAAAATGTTGCAAAAAAAGATCTTGAAACTGTTATAGAAAAATATAATTTAGGAAACAGAATTTTTGATATATTAATCCCTATGGAAGATGTTATTGAAGAAAAAAACGGAAAGAAAAAACTTGTTCAGCATAAACTTATTCCAACTTACATGCTTGTTAAAATGATTTATGGAGATGACCTGTGGCATCATGTTGTTAGAATACGTAGCATAACAGGTTTTGTTGGGCCAAACGGGCGTCCACTTTCTTTAACAGATGATGAAGTTGTTAAAATGAGGCTGGAAAGAGTTGTTCAGGATGTTGTTCTTGAAATTGGCGATAAAGTGGAAATTATTGGCGGACCTTTGGACACAATGATAGGCAAAATTGTGGCACTTGACACAACGGCGCACACCGCAAAGGTTAGTGTTGAAATGTTTGGCAGAGACACAAATGTGGATTTGGACTTTTCATCACTTCATAAAATAAAGTAAATATAACCACCGCACAAAATGGAGTGCATAATAATGGTACAAACACGAAGCCATCGTGAACGTATAATATAGTGGGAGAACAAAAGTTCATAAGCACCACACAAGGAGGATAAAATGGCTAAAAAGATTTCAGCAGTTGTAAAACTGCAATTACCAGCAGGAAAAGCCACACCGGGACCACCAGTTGGTTCAACGCTTGGACCTCATGGTATAAACATTGGCATGTTCACCAAACAATTTAATGAACAAACAGCAAAAGAAGTTGGGCTTGTAATTCCTGTTGTCATCACAATTTATGCTGACCGCAGTTTTGAGTTCATTCTTAAAACACCGCCCGTGTCTGTTTTAATTAAAAAAACATTAGGATTGGAATCGGGAAGTGATAAGCCAAACAAAACAAAAGTCGGCAAACTTACAATGTCACAGGTTGAGGAAATTGCAAAAACCAAAATGCCAGATTTAACTGCAAGCAGTTTAGAAACAGCAAAATCAATGGTTATTGGAACGGCCAAAAGCATGGGCATTACCGTTGAGGGGAAGTAAAATGAGCGCAGGAAAAAGATATACAGAAGCAAAAAAACTTGTTGATAATTCAAAGGCATATGATTTTAGCAATGCAATAGAACTTGCACTTCAAACAGGAAAAGCAAAGTTTGACGAAACACTTGAACTCCATTTAAAACTTGGCGTTGATGGCCGTAATGCCGATCAGCAAGTTCGTGGAGTTGTGGTTCTTCCACATGGAACAGGAAAAGTTGTTAAAGTTCTTGTTATTGCAAAAGGTGACAAGGCAAACGATGCAGAAAAAGCGGGTGCAGATTTTGTTGGCGCTGAGGACATGATTGCAAAAATCCAAAACGAAAATTGGCTTGGATTTGACGTGTGTATAACAACCCCAGATATGATGGGATTGGTTGGCAGAATTGCAAAGATTTTAGGTCCAAAAGGTCTTATGCCAAACCCAAAAAGCGGAACAGTAACACAAGATGTTAAAAAAGCAATTAACGATGTTAAAGCCGGAAAAGTGGAATATCGTTTGGATAAAACAAACAATATTCACGTTGTTCTTGGAAAATGCAGTTTTGGAAAAGAAAAACTTGTGGAAAATTTTGATGTAATTTATTCCGCAATTTTAAAAGCAAAACCAGCATCTGCAAAAGGCTTGTACATTTCCAATGCTTACATTGCCACAACAATGGGACCAAGCATAAAACTTAATACAAAATAATTAGGTGTAAAGCAATACAAATTGAAGCAAAAACTTTAAGTTGGATAATATTGTTATAAATGCAAATTATATTAAATATCATATTGCAAAAAATGTTGCAATGTGATATTATATTTAAAAATAGGAGGTCTAAGTGAGATTATTTAGAAATATTGTTTTATCACTGCTTATTATAGCGTTAATTGGCACCACTTATTATTTTGTATTTTATAACAAAGATATTTCAGTTGCAATTTCTGCCGAAAATGGAATTGTAACAATTGAAGATAGGCAAGTTCAAAACGAAACTCAATTGTATAAAAAAAATCAAACCATAACATTTATAGCCAAGCCAAACACAGGCTATGATTTTAATTTTTGGCAAAAAAATGGAGTTAAAGTTGATGGTCAAACTGGTGAAAATCACTCACTAACAGTGATAGTTAAAGACAACAGCACGTACACAGCAATTTTTACTGCAAAAACATTTAAAATAACAGTTGAAAATGAAGGCGGAAATGTTGTTAAAAATATTTCTTACAATTCAAAAATTACAGAAGAAATTCTTCCTACACTTGAAAACAAACTTGGAGATGCAGTCACAAGAGACAAAAGATTTATGGGTTGTTATGCCGAGGTAACTCTTGGTAAAAAGTTTAAAGTGGAAGATATTTTTACTGAACTTAATGACATCACAGTTAAACCTGTTTATTTGGAAGAATATAGTTTAACATTTAAAACATATAAAACAGAAAGTTCTTTGTTAGAAGAGTTATCTCCAAAACTTAAAGTTGTTGAAGGTCAGGAGTATAACTTCCCTATAACTTCACAAAAAATTAATGGAAACAAAGCGTTTACTGGTGATTGGCAAATAGAGGGCGAGTTGGCAATTCTTAAAACAAACCCAACTTTTACAGGAACTAGGGATATAACAATTATTCCAGTATATGCGCAGGCTTACATAATTAAATTTGCAAGTGTAAGTGACGAAGTTATGCTAACAAAAAACAAAACTGTTAATATTCCAAAATACACGCCATCAGACGATACAAAATATTTGTCAAAATGGACCGTTTTGTCCGGTGGAGAATTAATTGATATATTAACAAGCACAACAACATTTGAATTAACAGATGCAATAGCAAACAGTGCAACAAATTTTGTTGTAACAGTCAATGCTGTTGAAAATGATTATCAAGGTGATATTATTGTAAATTACAACGGGCATAGTTTTGGTGGAGCAACAGAATCTAAACTTATAAAAAAGGTTAGCGGAATTGTTTCTTCTGTTTTGGGTTCAAGATGTCCTGCACTTAATGCAAATCCCGATAATTCAACCTTAACTTTTGCAGGGTTTTCAGATTTGCCAGAAGGTGAAGTAAAGTACCTTCCAACCAATTTATTAAAGTTTACAAAAGATATCAAAACCATAACTCTTTATGCTATTTGGAAACTGTGAGCAAGTTGTTAAATAAAATTTTGAAAGGAGAAAATATATGTTAAAGAAAAAAGCAATAATTTCATTTGTAACTGCCGCAGCAATAGTTGCAGGAGGAGCAACTTATTTATTTTTTTTTAAAGATAACAAACAGCCAGTCCCCGAAAAAAAAGACGAGAAATTGGTTGAACTTAACAACACAACATTAAATGCTGTTAATGCGTATGGTTTAGAAAATCATTTAATCCCGTACAGTGGGTGCGAAATTGATTTAATTGACACAATGGCCTCCAAAGTTTATGCAACTGTTAGCAAGCAAACAAAAACAAGTAATATTGTTATCTCTTTAAAGGGTGACACTCAAAATTTAAAAGAACATATTTTAAAAATTGAGGCTGGCAAAACACAAGATGAAAAAGACAGGGCATGGGCAAATTTTGCTGTTGAATATGCAAAAGTTATGAAAAGCAATAATATAAACAGCATAATAAGTTCTAATGTTCAAGTAGTTGATACTTGCAATTATGAGCAAATGCTAAAAATTTTGGAACCATGCAGAGCATATATTTGTGACTCTAATTTAAATTTTACAGACACAGAAAAAACTAATTTTATTAATTCAGTTAATGATGCAACGGTAACAAATTTTTACAGTGGTTCAAATTTAAATAAAGATAAAACAATTTCACAAAATAATTATTTACAAGTTGCAACAATTGGTTCAAAACTTTTTGCAACAAAGTACACATTTGAAACAGCGGGGGATTCTTTGCTTAAACAGGTTCATTCTAGGCTGGCAGAATTGGTTCTATCAGGGATTTCATTAAAGGATGCAAAATTAATTATAGCAGAAGAAATAGGAAAAATGGACAAAATAAGCAGTGCCGAAGCGAAAAGTCAAAAGGACTCTTTAAACGCGGTAACATGTAAAGTGGAAGTTGTTGGTTGTTGCAGTGTTCCAAAAAACTTTGTTTTAAACAGCACTCCAATTCCTGATGCAGTTTTAAAAAATGATTTAGCGTTGTAAAAATTAAAATTTTGTTTATCCAATAATCACATCACCACATAGTACATCAAAGTACGAAAAAGTTTGGCTTTGTTGCTGTTTTTTTTCATAAGTTGTTATTGTAAACACGCTAGGATAAACACAATCAACAACCCCACAAAAATTATCATATTTTTTTCTTCCACGATGGATTGTTAAAGTAACATTTGCACCTTTAAGTTCCGCAATTTTTTGCTTAACATTTTCTAGTGCGCTTGTATCAAATTTCACTGTTTCACATCCTTTTATGTTTCACAAATCTTTTTAAAAACAATTACAATGTATAAACAATTATTAACAGATTAGATTTAATTTATTCGTTAAAGTTAATTTAATTTTTGGTATTGACAACGCATAATTATCGTGATATTATACTTGTAATAAAGGGGAAAAGATATGAAATTTATGTATTATAACTTACGCAAATTTTATGGAAGCGAACAAGAAATAAGCCGTGAAAAAAGGCGTACCCAAGAACTTATAGAAAAAAATGGACATGAATGTGAGGTATTGCGCGGAGATTTGCATAATTTGCCAGCGCCAACAAATCAGGACATAGCCGATCCAAAAACTTTGGAAAAAGCAAGACAAAGAGAAATTAACAAGATTAATGCGTTATACAAATATGATATTGTTGAAAGAATGAAATATTTAGCGCACTGCAACAATATTTTAAGGACTACTGAATATATTGTAGAAAATAATCCAAAAATTGCAGAAAAGAAAACGCTTGAATATAAATTTAATCCAAAAGGCTTATCATGGGAAGAACTTGTAACAAAATATTTTGACCCAAAAGCAAAAACAGGAAAGCGTGAAATAAGATGTTATGAAAAACAACTAGATTCTATCAAGCAAGATTTATGCGATGATTTAAATTTAGTACTATCCGAACTTGACTATATAATCTCATTAATTACATATCCCGACAAAAATTTAAATCAAGACATAAAATTTTCATTACAAGACAGAATTATTTACTTAACACAAAAATTAAATTCAACGTTAAGCACAACGTTTAAAATTAGGCCAGATGAAGATGTTTTAAATTTTGATTTTAATTAACCTAAAACAAAAAAAAACGCTAATTTAAGCGTTTTTTTTGTTGTAAACAAATTTTAATTAATAGATTAAAAAAAATTAACATAAACTTTTTAAAAAGCCTTGACATGTATATTATGATTATGTATAATATCCATGCTGCGTAATGTGGGTTGAAGCATAAGGTTACTTGCGGGCTAAGCAATCGCTAGCAAGAGAATTTATGTGGACAAGTTAGGCAAAAGCCTGGCGACCAACAAAATCACGCTTTTATTTTTAAAAAAGCAGCACGAACACACGGCAACGTGTGCTATGGCGTGAAACAGTTGGAAAGAGAATACAGGAGGTAAAAATGGCAAATCAAAAAATCAGAATCAAGCTTAAAGCATTCGATCATGCACTTGTTGATCAAGCATGCGTTAAAATAATCGAAACTGCAAGCAAGAGCGGTGCAAGAATTGTTGGACCAATTCCACTTCCCACTAACAGAGAAGTAGTAACGGTTATACGTTCGCCACACAAACACAAAGACAGCCGAGAGCAGTTTGAGTGCAGAACTCACAAGAGAATGATTGACATTTATCCAACCTCACCAAAGGCAATCGAGTCATTAATGAAACTTGATTTACCCGCAGGTGTGGACATAAACATTAAACTATAAGGAGGAAAAGGTGAAAAAAGCAATAATTGGCAAAAAACTGGGCATGACACAAGTGTTCACCTCCGATGGTTTAGTGATTCCAGTAACCGTTGTAGAGGCAGGCCCAAACAAAATTGTTCAAAAGAAAACCCAAGAAAAAGACGGATACAACTCATTGGTTGTGGCGTTTAACGAAACAAAAGAAAACAGAGTTAATAAGGCTCAAATGGGAACATTCAAAAAATCTGGTGTTTCCGCACACAAAATTTTAAGAGAACTTAAACTTGAAAACGCAAAAGAATACGAAGTTGGCGGAGAAATTAAATGTAACATATTTTCCGAAAAAGATATGATTGACGTTTCTGGGTTAACGCGAGGCAGAGGATTTACAGGCGTTATTCAAAGATGGAATTCACACAGACTGAAAATGACTCATGGTGTAGGTCCCGTTCACAGACAAGTTGGTTCACAAGGTGCAAACAGCACGCCATCACGAGTTTTTAAAAACAAACATATGCCAGGTCAGTATGGACATGAAAATGTAACCATTCAAAACTTGGAAATTGTAAAAGTCGATAACGCACGCAATATCTTGTTGGTAAGCGGTTGTGTTCCAGGACCAAGGGGAACAATTCTCGCCATAAGAGAAGCAGTAAAGAAAGGAAAGTAAAATGCCAAAAGTTAAAGTTTACAATATGTCAGCAGAAGTAGTTGGCAATCAAGAACTAGCAGAAGCAGTTTTTGGCGTGGAATACAATCAGCCACTTATTCATCAGGTTGTTGTGGCTCAGGATGCAAACTTGCGTCAGGGAACAAAAAGCACACTTACCAGAAGTGAAGTAAGAGGGCATGCAAAAAAACCATTTGCACAAAAACATACCGGCAATGCACGTCAAGGATCAACAAAAGGTCCACAATTCAGAGGTGGCGGAATTGTATTTGCTCCAAAGCCAAGAGACTTTTCTAAAAAGATTAATAAGCAAATGAAAAAGTCAGCACTTGCAAGTGCGCTTAGCCAAAAACTTGCACAAGAAGACATCACGGTTATAGACAGTTTTAAATTTGCAAGAGGAAAAACAAAGTTTGCACAACAGTTTTTGGATACCTTTAAGTTTGACAAAACTGTGCTGGTTGTTTTGGACAAAACAACAGAAGCAACGCTCAGAGCAACAAGTAATCTAGAAAACTTACAAGTTACAACCGCAAATTTACTCAATGTTTCTGATGTTGTTAAAAACCGCAAGTTAGTGCTAGAAACCAATGCAGTGAAAATCATTGAGGAGGGTTGGGCAGAATGAACGTACATGATATTATAATAAAACCAATTCTTTCGGAAAAAAGTTATAAAGGAATTTCTAATAAGGTGTACACATTCCTTGTGCAATTAGATGCAAACAAAATTCAAATCCGAAATGCAGTTGAAAAAATTTTTGGTGTTAAAGTAGAAAAAGTTAACACAGTAACAATAAAAGGGCACGAAAAGTCGCAAAACACAAAAAAAGGCAGAACAGTTGGCAAAACCAGTGACAGAAAAAAAGCAATTGTCACACTTACCAAAGATAGCAAACCTATTGCCTTCTTTGACAGTCTTTCATAAAGGAGCGTAATATGGCAATAAGAAAACTTAGGCCAACAACACCAGCAAGCAGATTTAAAAGTTTTGCAACTTTTGAAGAATTAACAAAAAAGAAACCAGAAAAAAATCTTTTGGAAGCAAAGAAAAAATCCGCAGGCAGGAACGTTCAAGGCAAAATAACAGTAAGACACAACGGCGGTGGAAATCGCAAAAAATACAGAGTTATTGATTTTAAACGTAACAAAGATAATATTCCAGCAAAAGTAACAGCAATTGAATATGACCCAAATCGTACAGCCTACATCGCACTTTTGTGTTATGCTGATGGTGAAAAAAGATATATTCTTTCACCAATTGGGCTTTCGGTTGGAGACACAGTTATGAGTGGTGAAAATGTTGAAATTAAAACTGGAAATGCGTTGCCACTTGCATCAATCCCTGTTGGAACAATGGTTCATAACATAGAATTAACAGCAGGCAAAGGTGGACAAATGGCAAGAAGTGCAGGCGCAGAAGTTCAACTTATGGCAAAGGAAGGGGTTTATGCAACTCTTCGTATGCCAAGTGGAGAAATGAGAAAAGTTCTTTTAACTTGCAAAGCAACAATGGGAACAGTTGGAAACATTGATCACGAACTTGTAACAATTGGAAAAGCCGGCAGAACAAGACACATGGGCAAACGTCCAACCGTTCGTGGAGTTGTTATGAATCCTAACGACCATCCACACGGTGGTGGTGAAGGTAAAAGTCCAGTTGGGCATAAATCACCTCTCACACCTTGGGGAAAACCAGCACTTGGTCTTAAAACAAGAAATAAGAAAAAGGCCTCTGGCAAGTTGATTGTCAAGAGAGTTAACTAAGGAGCAAGCAAATGAGCAGATCAACTAAAAAATCGCCATACGTGTTGCCTCGTCTTTTACAAAAAGTTGAGGAAATGCAAAAAGCCGAAAGCAAACGTCCAATTAAAACTTGGAGCAGGTCATCAGTTATATATCCTGCATTTGTTGGTTTAACTTTTTCAGTACACAATGGCAAAAAGCACATACCAGTTTATTGTACATCAGAAATGATTGGACACAAACTTGGCGAATTTGCCCCAACAAGAACTTTCAAAGGTCATCATGCAGCGGCAAAAGCAACCAAAGGCAAAAAAGAATGATGGGGGAGAAAAATGGCAAAAAAAATTAGAGAAAAGGCAGTAAAACGTGCTGAACAAAAAGACACACGCCCAACAGCAATTGCAAAATATATAAGAATGTCACCAAGTAAAGTAAGAATTGTTTTGGATAACATAAGAGGCAAAAAAGCAGAAGAGGCACTTTCAATTTTGGAATTTAGTTCAGAAAGCGCAGCAGAAGCCAGCCTTAAAGTTCTTAAATCAGCAATTGCAAATGCCGAAAACAACAAAGGTATTAGCAGATCAGACTTAATTGTTGCAGAAACTTTTGTTAGTCCAGGCCCAACTCTTAAAAGAATGATGATAAGAGCAAGAGGCAGGTCCGACAGAATGTTAAAAAGAACAAGTCATATCACAATAATTTTGGACACAGCGAAGTAAGGAGAACAGAATGGGACAAAAAGTTAATCCAATCGGATTGCGTTTAGGAATTAATAAAACTTGGGATTCATCTTGGTTTGCAACCAAAAGTGATTTTGCAAAGTTTTTGCTTGAAGACAACAAAATCCGTGAGGCAATAAGAAAAAAATACAAGGCTTGCTCAATTTCAAAAATAACAATTGAGCGTACAAAACAAAAACTTGTGGTCAACATTTTAACCGCTCGTCCAGGTATGATTATTGGACAAAAGGGTGTTGGAATAGAAGATGTAAAAAAACTTCTTAACAAAATTGTTGCGCCAGATGTAACTTTGTTTATAAACATAAAAGAAATCAAAAAACCAGATTTAGATTCCACTTTAATTGCAGAGGGGGTTGCCCAACAACTTGAAAAACGTGTATCGTTTAGACGTTGCATGAAACAAGGAATTCAAAGAGTTATGAAAGCGGGAGCAAAGGGTTGCAAAATTCAAGTTTCTGGTGTTGTGGATGGCCCAAACAGCATTGCAAGAACAGAGCATTATATGGAAGGAAGTATTCCACTTCACACACTTCGTGCAGATATTGATTATTGCAGTATGGCAGCCTTCACCACATCTGGAAAACTTGGAGTTAAAGTTTGGATTTACAAAGGTGAAATTCTTCCATCAAAAGAAAATGATGAGAAAGGAGGTCAAAACTAATGTTAATGCCAAAGCGTGTTAAAAGACGTAAAGTCTTTCGTGGACGTATGACTGGCAAGGCAACAAGAGGAAACAAACTTGCATATGGCGATTTTGGACTTGTTGCAACAGAACCAGCATGGATAAAGTCAAATCAAATTGAAGCAGCGCGTATTGCAATGACACGTCATACAAAACGTGGCGGACAAGTTTGGGTAAACATTTTCCCAGATAAGCCCGTAACAAAAAAGCCAGCCGAAACCCGCATGGGTTCAGGAAAAGGTTCACCAGAATTTTGGGTTGCAGTTGTTAAGCCAGGAAGAATTCTTTTTGAAATGAACGGAGTAACGGAAGAAGTTGCCCGTGAAGCATTAAGGCTTGCTGGGTACAAACTTCCTTGTAAAACAAAGTTTGTAGCAAGAGAAAAGGAGGCAAGTTCCGAAAATGAAAATTGAAGAAATAAAAAATTTAACAGATAAAGAACTTGCAAAAAAAGTTCTTGAAATGAAAGAAGAAATGTTCAACTTGCGTTTTGCACAAGCAACAGGAAATTTGCAAAATCCAATGCAGTTGCACAATCTTAAAAAAGACATTGCAAAAATCAAAACCATTCAAAATCAAAGGAGGGTGTGAGATGGAAGAAAGAAAGCCTCGTCCAGTAAAAGAAGGCATTGTTAAAAGTGCTGGCAAAATGGATAAAACAATTGTTGTTTCAGTAACATCAAACACAAAGCACCCAATTTACAAAAAAGTCGTTAAAACAACCACAAGTTTCAAAGCACACGATGAAAAAAACGAATGTCAAATCGGTGACACTGTTGAAATTATGGAAACCCGCCCACTTAGCAAAGACAAGTATTATCGTCTTGTACGCATAGTGGCAAAAGCGAAATAAGGAGGAAGTTATGGTACAACCACAAACAAAACTTAAAGTCGCAGATAATTCTGGTGCAAAACAAATTATGTGCATTAGGGTACTTGGTGGGTCATTCCGCAGAAGTGGAAATATTGGCGATGTTATTGTTGCATCAGTTAAGTCAGCAACCCCAGGTGGTACAGTTAAAAAAGGCGAAGTTGTTAAAGCAGTTATTGTTCGTAGCGCAAAAGGTTTAAGGCGTGCAGACGGATCACATATTAAATTTGACGACAACGCAGCCGTAATCATCGATAGCCAAAAACAGCCAAAAGGTACTCGTATTTTTGGACCAATAGCAAGGGAACTCAGAGAAAAGGGATATGTTAAAATAATATCTCTTGCACCTGAGGTAATATAGGAGAAAACAGATGAAAATGGCAATTAAAAAAGATGATACAGTGCTTGTTTTAGCAGGCAAAGATAAGGGCAAACAGGGCAAAGTTCAATCAACAATGCCAAAGTCAAACAAGGTTCTTATCGATGGCGTTAACGTTGTTTCAAAACACCAAAAACCAAAATCTCAAACAGATAAGGGTGGAATTATAAAACGCAATGCACCAATAGATGCGTCAAACGCAATGATTATTTGCCCAATTTGTGGAAAAGCAACCAGAGTTGCACACAAAGAAGTTGCAGGTAAAAATTCAAGAGTATGCAAAAAATGTGGCGAATCACTTGATAAAAAATTTGTTAAAGCAACAAAAAAAGTAACTAAAAAAGATCAAAAAGTTGCAAATGTTACAGATCAAAAAGCAGTGAAAGAGCCAAAAGTTCAAAAACAAATTAAAGAAACAGGTGTAAAAATTTCAAAAGCAAAGTCAGTAACAAAAATTGTTAAAAAAGAACAAAAAGGTAAATGAGGAGGATGATTGAATGAGCGAAAAAGCAAGATTAAGTGAATTTTACGAACAAACAGTTATTCCTGCTCTAATAAAAGAAAAGGGATATAAAAATGTTAACGAAGTTCCAAAGTTAAACAAAATTATAATTAACATGAGGCTTGGTGACGTTAAGGATAACTCAAAAAGTTTTAATTTGGCAATTGATGAGTTAACTGCAATAGCGGGTCAAAAACCTGTTGCAACAGTTGCTAAAAAGGCAATATCAAATTTTAAACTCCGTGAGGGGATGAAAATTGGTGCAAAAGTTACCATTAGGGGTAAACGTATGTATGAATTTTTAGATAGGCTTGTTTCAATTGTTCTTCCACGAGTTCGAGATTTTAAGGGAGTTTCTCCAAAATCTTTTGATGGCAAAGGCAACTATGCTTTTGGAGTAAAAGAGCAGTTGATTTTCCCAGAAATCAAATACGAAAAAGTTGAAAAAATACGCGGTATGGACATAATGATTGTTACAACCGCAAAAACTGATGCTGAGGCGCTTGCATTGCTTAAAGCAATGGGAATGCCATTCAGTGCAAGATAAGGGGGGAATATAGATGGCAAGACAAGCGTTAATTGAAAAGCAACAGAAAAAACAAAAATTTTCAACAAGAGAATATACTCGTTGCTCAATATGTGGGCGTCCACATTCAGTTCTTAGCAAATATGGAATTTGCAGAATATGTTTTCGCGAAAAAGCAAATAATGGCGAAATTCCAGGCGTAAAAAAGGCTAGTTGGTGAGGAGGAAAAGATGACAACAGATATAATAGCGGATATGTTAACCCGAATCCGAAATGCAATTACTGCAAAGCATGAAATCGTAAGCATCCCTGCAAGTAAAGAAAAAAAATCAATAGCACAAATCCTTTTGGATCAAGGATTTATAAAGTCATTTGAAATCCAAACAGAAAAGCCTGCAACAAACATAATAATAACCTTAAAATATGACGAAAATGGACAAAGCGTTATTGAAGGATTAAAACGTATTTCCAAGCCAGGACTTAGAGTTTATGCAGAAAAAGATAAACTTCCAAAAGTTTTGGGTGGGCTTGGAATAGCAATTATTTCAACAAGTAAAGGCATAATCACCGATAAAAAAGCACGAGAAGAAAATGTTGGTGGCGAAGTGCTTTGCTTTGTGTGGTAAGGAGGAAAAGATGTCAAGAATAGGGCGTAAAGAAATCCTTATTCCAGCAGGAGTAAGTGCAACAGTCATTGGAGATAAGGTTACAGTAACAGGACCAAAAGCAACATTAACACAAAATGTTGATTCAAAACTAATTGTTGTTAAAGTTGAAAATGGACACATTGTTTTAACAAGAACAAATGAAGAAAACGAAACAAAAGCAAAACATGGATTGTATCGTTCTTTAATTGCAAATATGGTGGAAGGTGTTCATAAAGATTTTTCAAAAACATTAATTATAAATGGTGTAGGTTACAAAGCGCAAAAGGTTGGTAAAAAACTTGTGCTAAATTTGGGGCTTTCACATCAAATTGAAGTTGAAGAAGAAGATGGAATTAAAGTTGAATGTCCATCAATAACAGAAATAAAAATTAGCGGACCAGACAAAGAAAAAGTCGGACGTTTTTCAGCAAAAATAAGAACATTTCGCCCAGTTGAGCCTTATCACGCTTATGGAATTAAATATTCAGACGAAGTTGTTATTAAAAAAGTTGGTAAAACAGCAGCCAAAGGCAAAAAGTGAGAGGTGACAATAAATGATTAACAAAAACGATAAAAACACACTGCGAAATAAAAGACATTTTAGGGTGCGTAAAAAAGTTGAAGGCACGCCAGAACGTCCACGTCTTAACGTTTATCGCAGTTTAAATGAAGTTTATGCACAAATTATTGATGACACAAAAGGCACAACACTTGTTTCTGCAAACAGCAGAGATAAAAAAATTGTAAAATTAAGTGAAGGCAAAAACAAAACTGAAATTGCAGGGCTTGTTGGGCAAGAAATTGCAAAAAAAGCGTTAAAAGCAAAAATTAAACTTGTTGTGTTTGACAGAGGGGGATATCTTTACACTGGTCGTGTAAAATCCCTTGCAGATAAAGCAAGAGAAAATGGCCTTGAGTTTTGAGGGAGGAAAAAATGGAAGATAACAAGATCAAAAAAGATAGCAGACCGCGCAGAGAATTTCAACGTCGTGAAGACAGCGAATTTGACAAAAAACTTGTTAACGTTCGTAGGGTAACAAAAGTTGTTAAGGGTGGCAGAACAATGCGTTTTTCAGCCCTTGTTGTAATTGGAGATCATAAAGGACATGTTGGAATTGGCACAGGTAAGGCCAACGAAGTTCCAGCAGCGGTTGAAAAGGCTACACAAACAGCAAAGAAAAACCTCAAAACAATCAGCATTGTAAATGGAACAATTCCACATGAAACAGTTGGAAAATATGGTACATCAAAAGTACTTTTGTTACCAGCCAAAGAAGGTAATGGAGTTATTGCAGGTGGTAGCGCTCGTGTTGTTTTGGAACTAAGCGGAATTAAGGATATAACAACCAAAATTCATGGTTCAACAAACAAAATTAATTGCGTAAAAGCAACAATTAACGGATTGCTATCATTAAAGACAAAAGAACAGATTGCACAAAAACGTGGAATATCTGTTGAACAAGTGTGAGGTATAAAATGGCAAAAAAAGAAAAATTAATTAAAGTAACGCTTACAAGAAGTCCAATTGGATATAATCATAATCAAGCAAAAGTTCTTGATGCTTTGGGCTTGCATAAAATTGGAAATAGCAATATGCTTCCAGACAATGCCAGTGTTAGAGGAAGTTTATTTGTGGTTAGGCACCTAGTAACGGTTGAGGAGTAATAATGGAAAAAGAAAAAATGCAAGTTAACACACTTAAACCCGGCATAGGCTCAAACAAAAAAGCATATCGTAAAGGCCGTGGGATAGGCAGTGGAAACGGAAAAACAAGTGGAAAAGGCCATAAAGGTCAAAATGCAAGAAGCGGAGGCGGAGTGCGTATGGGCTTTGAAGGCGGGCAGTTACCAATTATAAGGCGTTTGCCAATTCGCGGATTTAGCAATGCACATTTTGACAAAGAGTATGCAATTGTAAATGTTGGTGACCTAGAAATTTTTGAACCAGATGCAGTTATCACACAAGAACTTTTGTATCAAACAAGAGTGATTGGAAAAATTCAACCATATGGGCTTAAAGTCCTTGGTGGTGGTGAAATAACAAAACCATTAACAGTTGAGGCAAAAAAGTTTTCCCAAAGCGCGCTTGAAAAAATCAAGAAGGCTGGTGGAAAAGCGGAGGTTAAATAATGTTCAAAACCATTATTAACGCATTTAAAGTAAAAGAAGTTAGGAATAAAATTCTTTTAACCCTTCTTCTTTTATTTCTGTATCGTGTTGGATGTTGGTTGCCAATTCCAGGGCTAGATATTGAAATATTTAAAACAGAAATAACATCTGTTGGCGGTGGATTTTTAGGATTATTAAGCACAATATCTGGTGGTGCACTATCAAATGGTGCATTTTTGGCTCTTGGAGTTTCGCCATACATTAGTTCGTCAATTATTATGCAACTTCTTTCTGTTGCCATTCCAAAATTGGAGCGTTTAACACAAGAAGGCGGGGAAGAAGGCAAAAAAAAGATAGCATTTTACACTCGTATTTGCGCACTCGTGCTTTCAGTTGCTCAGGCAGTTGGAATTGTTGTTGCGTTCAGCAAATACATAGACCCAAATTTGCTTGGAAATTCCCCACTTTGGATGTCTTGCACATTCATTGCAGGTATTCTTATCGCAGGCGGAATGATAACAGTTTGGCTTGGTGAAAGGATAACAGAGTTTGGAATTGGCAATGGCTTATCTCTTCTTATTTTTGTTGGAATTTTAAGTTCAGCAGGTGCTGCACTTTTGGATTCTTTCAAAAATGTTGGAACGGATATCTCTTATCTTTGGAACATTCTTATTTTCCTTGCAGCAGTTTTGGTCATTTTCTTTCTTATTGTTTTTGTGGATTTGGGCGAACGAAAAGTTCCAGTTCAATATGCAAAACAAATTAAAGGCAGAAAAATGGTTGGTGGGCAAAACACTTATATTCCAATTCGTGTAAATGGAAGCGGTGTTATTCCAATCATATTTGCAAATGCTTTGCTTGCATTTCCACAAATGCTAATCAGCATTTTTTGGCCAGATGTAACTTGGTATGCAAAATGGTTTGGTGCAGGTTCAATAATTTATATTGTTTTAACAGCAATTTTAATTGTGTTCTTTGCTTATTTTTATTCTCAAATAACATTTAAACCAGAAGATATTTCAAAAAGAATTCAGCAAAATGGTGGATTTATTCCTGGCATCAGGGCAGGGAAACCAACAGCCGATTATCTTGGCAAAATCTCTAAAAGAATAACGCTGTTTGGAGCAATATTTTTGGCATTCATTTCTTTGGTTCCGTCACTTGCGTTTACTGCAATTGGTGGCACAAGTGGAAATCTTATTAACGCTTTCAGTGCAACAGGGCTTATGATTGTTGTTTCTGTGGCACTTGAACTTGATAAACAGATGGAAGCACAAATGCTTATGAGAAATTATAGAGGATTTTTAAAGTAATGAAAATTGTTTTAATTGGTCCACCGGGAAGTGGTAAAGGTACTCAGGCAAAATTAATTCAGCAAAAATATGGGCTTGTGCCACTTTCAGTTGGTGGAATGCTTAGGGAGCGTTCTAGTTTTAACAAAAAATTTGCTGATTTGGTTGAACCAATATTTTCAAAAGGGCTTATTGTTCCAGATGAAATAACCATTGACATGGTTAAAAGTAGACTAAAACAAAAAGACTGTGAAAAAAACTATTTGCTTGATGGCTTCCCCCGAACAATAAATCAACTTGACCAGTTGGAGCAGTTTGCAAAGCCAGATATTGCCTTGTTTTTCAAACTTTCTGATAAGGAAATAAAAAATAGAATAAACACCAGAAGTTATTGTTGCAAATGTGGCAAAACGTATAACACAAAACTTGACAAGGCAACTGTTTGTCCAGTGTGCAATATTAAATTGCAAAAACGAAAAGACGATAGTCTTTTAGTTTTAGAAACCAGAATGAAAGAATATAAAAGCCAAACACTTCCAGTTGTAAACCAATACAAAAAACTTGGAAGGCTGATAAGTATTGATGCAAGCGGAAGTGTTGAACAAGTGTTTGCAAAAGTTGCAAACGCTATTAACGAGGTAAAACAGTGAGACAAAACACAGAAAAAGAAATTGAATTAATGAGAATTTCTGGCAAAATATTAAGCGAAACATTAAATTTGTTGGAATGTAAAATTCAGCCAAATATTTCAACATTAGAACTTGACAAAATTGCAGAAAAATATATAATAGATAAAGGTGCAGTTCCATCGTTTTTAAACTATAATGGATTTCCAGCAAGCATATGCACTTCGCTAAATGAAATTGTGGTTCATGGCATACCTAACAACAATGTTGTTTTAAAATGTGGAGACATAATTTCAGTTGATGTTGGAGTATGTTACAAAGGAATGCACACCGATGCAGCAAGAACCTTTCCAGTGGGAATGATTTCCGAAGAAAAACAAAAACTTATAAATTTAACAAAACAAAGTTTTTATGAGGGGATTAAACACTTAAAAGTTGGTGGGAGGCTGGGCGAAGTTTCAAATGCAATTCAAAGATTTGCAGAGAGCAACGGGCTTGGCGTGGTTAGGGAGTTGGTTGGCCATGGAGTTGGACAAAAACTTCATGAAGATCCACAAATACCAAACTATGGCAAAGCAAATTCTGGTGAGCATGTTGTAGAAAATGCAACGCTTGCAATTGAGCCGATGTTAAACTTGGGCACAAAAAACATATATCAGTGCGCTGATGGCTGGGGAATAATAACAGCCGACGGAAAACCAAGTTCGCACCATGAAAACACAGTTTTAATAACAAAAAATGGTGTTGAGGTGTTAACAGATGGTTGATCTTAAAGTAGGCGATATTGTTCAAAGCCTTGCGGGGCACGATAAATCTGAGTTGTTTGTAATATTAAGTGTAAACAAAACAATTAGCATTGCAAACGGGACAACAAAAAAACTTAACAAACAAAAACAAAAAAACAAAAAACATCTAAAATTTATTAAATTTGACGATGAACTTGCAAAAGCGTTGATGGCAAACAAAGCAGATGATGCAAAAGTGGCTACCACACTTAAAAACTTAACAAACAAAGGGAGCAATAAAATATGTCCAGAGAAGATATGATTGAATTTGAAGGAGTGGTGGAAGAAGCCCTTCCAAACACCACATTTTTGGTCAGGCTAACAAATGGGCATGTTATAACTGCATATATTTCAGGTAAACTAAGAAAAAATTCAATTAAAGTTATTGAAAGTGACAAAGTTAAAGTTGAAATGAGCCCATACGATCTCACACGCGGAAGAATTACGTGGAGAGGCAGAAGTTAAAAAGGAGAAAAAAATGAAAGTAAGAGCATCAGTAAAGCCAATGTGTGACAAATGCAAGGTGATTAAGCGAGAAGGAAAAGTTATGGTTATTTGCACAAAGGATAAATCTCACAAACAAACACAAGGTTAAGAATAATCGTTTTGCAAGCGGCGAGTGCAAAAAGCACTTTGCAGACGTGGAAAATATAAAAATTTTTTTTGGAGGAAAAATATGGCAAGAATCGCTGGCGTTGATTTGCCCAGAGAGAAAAGAATTGAAATTGGATTAACCTATATTTATGGTATAGGCAGAATAACTGCAAGCAAAATTTTAGTTGCAACAAAAGTTAATCCAGACGTAAGAGTTAAGGATTTAACCGACTCTGACGTGGCAGCCCTTAGAAATCACATAGAAAAGAACTATGCGGTAGAAGGCGATAAAAGAAAAGAATCATCAATGGATATTAAGCGTTTGTCTGATATTGGTTGCTATCGTGGAATTAGGCACCGTAAGGGTTTACCAGTTCGTGGACAGAACACAAGAACAAATGCACGAACAAGAAAAGGCCCAAGAAAAGTCGTTGGCGGAAATGCCAAAAAAGTTGCAAAGTGAGGAATGACAAATGGAAACAGTAGTAAAAAAAGCAACAGTTAAAAAGAAAAGAATAAGTAAAAACATTGACAAAGGTCAATGTCACATAAAAAGTTCTTTTAACAATACACTTGTTACATTCACAGATTGCGAAGGAAACACTCTTTCATGGGCATCAAGTGGAAAATTTGGATTTAAAGGAAGCAAAAAGAGCACGCCTTTTGCAGCACAGCAATGTGTTGAAAACGCAGCGAAAACAGCACGTGACCAAGGAATTAGAAGCGTTGACGTTTTTGTTAAAGGTCCAGGCAATGGCAGAGAAAGCGCAATAAGAGCAATAGGCTCGGCGGAAATTAATGTAACAAGCATTAAAGATGTTTCGCCAATCCCACACAACGGGTGTCGTCCACCAAAAGCAAGAAGAATTTAAAGGAGAAAATAAATGGCAAAAATGATAGGCGCAGATTGTAGAGAGTGCCGCCGTGAGGGTTGTAAACTTTTCCTTAAAGGAGAGCGTTGCACAACAAAAAAATGTGCAATGGAACGCCGTCCAGTTGTTCCAGGGCAACATGGCGCATCAAGAAAGCGTATTTCAGAATACGGAATTCAACTTCGAGAAAAGCAAAAAGTAAAAAAAACATACGGAATTTTGGAAAAACAATTTCATGGATATTATGTTGAAGCAGAACGTCAAAGAGGCAAAACAGGTGAAAACATGCTTATGCTTATTGAACGTAGGTTAGACAATGTTTGTTATCGTATGGGCATTGGTTCAAGCCGTTCTGAGTGCCGTCAAATTGTAAATCACGCACAAATTACAGTAAATGGAAAAACAGTTAACATTCCTTCATATTTAGTTAATATGAACGATGAAATTGCAATCAAGGCAAATAAAACAAATTTGGAAATGTTTAAGGAACTTAGAGGCATGAAAATTGTTATGCCAAAATGGTTGGAATTTAATAGCGATGAACTTAAAGGTAAAGTTGTTTCACTTCCAACACGTGCAGATATTGACATGGATATTAAAGAGCATTTGATTGTTGAACTTTATTCAAAATAATTGAAGGAGAAAAATATGATAGAAATTGAAAAACCAAGAATTAGTTGTGAAGAAACTGATAAAGGGAATTTTGCAAGATTCATTGTTGAACCACTTGAAAGAGGCTCGGGAATAACAATAGGAAATGCAATGCGAAGAACTCTTATGTCAGCACTTCCGGGCACTGCACCAATAGCAATCAGAATTGCAGGTGTACCTCATGAGTTTTCAACTATTCCGGGAGTTGCAGAAGATGTTGTTGAAATTGTTTTGAATGTTAAAGGAATTGCAATAAAATGTGACAATCCTTCTAGGGAATTTTTAACAACCATGAAAATTAACAGATCAACACCAGGCCCAGTTAAGGCAAGCGACTTTAAAGTGACAAGTGAAATTCAGGTTATAAACCCCGACCAACTTATTTGCACGCTAGACGAAGGTGCAAAACTTGAAATGGAAATTCTTGTTGGCTGTGGGAGAGGTTATGTTCCAAATTCGCAAAACAAAGAAAGAGTAGACAGCGTAGATTATATTGCAGTTGATTCATTGTATTCACCAATAAGAAAAGTTAATTATGCAATAGAAAGTACTCGCGTTGGCCAAAGCATAGATTTTGATAAACTTACATTAGAAGTTGAAACAAACGGAACGGTAACTGCAAGAGAAGTTGTTAGTTTGGCAGGAAAAATTGTTCAAGAGCATTTGGAATTGTTTGTTGACCTTTGTGAAGAAGTTAAGGGCGTTGAAATAATGGTTTCCAAGGAAGATTCTCCAAAAACAAAAATGCTTGAAATGCCAATAGAAGAAATGGATCTTTCTGTTCGTTCTTATAATTGTTTAAAAAGAGCAAGCATAAACACAATTGAAGATCTTTTAAAAAAATCAAAAGATGATATGTTAAAAGTCCGCAACCTTGGGCTAAAATCCATTGAAGAAGTTGTTGGCAAACTTAAAGACCTTGGGCTTGAACTTAAATCGAATGAGGAGTAAAAAATGGCAAATGACAAATTAGGACGACCATCAAAAGAAAAAATGGCACTTCTTCGTGGATTAGTGACCGACTTTTTGTGGTACGGCAAAATTGAAACAACGCTTGTTAAAGCAAAATCAGTTGCTTCAAAAGCCGAAAAGTTGTTAACAAAAGCAATTAACACTTACACAGATACCGTAAAGGTGTCTAAAACAGTTAAAGATGACAAAGGTAACATGGTTCAGGTTGAAGTTATTAATGACGGTTCAAAAAAACTTTCTGCAAGACGTCAACTTATGGCATTTTTGTATGATAAACAAGAACAGCGTTTGCCAAAAGAATCAAAAGCAAAGTTTGACGAGCGTGTTAAAGGTGTAAATCATCCACTAATAGAAAAAATCTTTAACGTTTATGCACCAAAATATGCAGAACGTTCAAAAGAACTTGGAACAGCAGGCGGATACACAAGGGTAACAAAACTTGGAATGCGCCGTGGTGATTCCGCACCAGTTGCAATTGTTGAACTTATTTAATTTAATGTTAAAAACTATTAAAAAAATTATTGAGCGTAATGTTTGATAATTTTTTTTTACATAATACAAATTCATTTTTAAAAAAGTTATAAAATGTTTTGTTTTTTTGTTAAAAATGTATATACTTGTTTTGTAACATTAATTTGATATTTAGTGAAATTTGCAATAATCAAACAAAATGAGGAGAAAACATGGCAAAGATAATTCCAAAACGTACAAAAATTAAAATTGAGTTGTTCAAAAACATTACAATAGTTGATATAATTTTGGGTGTGATAGCCATTGTTGTTGCAATAATATTTTTTCGTTCAAATTTTGGCGGACTAATTAATATATGGATTGGGATAGCATGGCTTTTAATTTGCATAACAATGTTTGTTCCAATTGCAGATGGCGAAAGATTTTACATGACGTTGCTCCATCTTTTTAGGTTTAGCGCACAACAAAAAAAATATTCAAAAGAAAAAATTAAAGGTAGTGCTCCAATTAGTCAAATTTTACCTTTTGATGATATTGTTGAAGGCAGATACATAAGTTTTAAAAATTATTATGCGCAAGTGTTTGAAGTAAATCCAATAGAGTTTGGAATTTTGGATTCTTACAAGCAAGAACTTTTGCTCGATAATATAGGAAAGGCGCTTCATAGGCTTAACACCACACAAGTTTGTTCAATTATGAAAATTAATAAAGCAATGATTTTGGACAATTATATTTATAATGAGGACAAAAAGTATGATAATTTGTTAGAACTTCAATACAACGGAGAAATGTCACCCGCAGAAATTGAAGCGCGTTCGGGTGTTTTTGAAGAGCGAGTTACAAATCTTGAAGCAAGCAATCGAAACGAAAAAATTTATAAAGACTTTTTTTATATTGTTGTGTATGATAAAGATAAAGTTGCACTTGAAAACACTGTGAATGCAATGATGTCAACTCTTGCAAACAGCGTTACTTCATTGTCTACACATCGCTTGGAAACCACAGAAGAATTAGCAGTTTTTCTTAAAGCAAATTATGGAAAAGAATTTGATGAGCGAGAACTAGAAGGCGTTGCAATGCAAAGTCAATCAGATTGGGCAAAGCCAAATAATGTTAAATTTCAGGCTTCAAGAGTTTTGATAAATAACAAACCTTACAGGCAGTTTGTAATTTCCGACTATCCTTTACAAGTTCAAAATGCTTGGGGAGCACCATTATTTTTACTTGATAGAACACGCGTAAATGTAAAAATTACCCCACTTGCAAAGTTTGAAAGTGAAAAAGCAATTGATAAAGCAATTGCAGAAATGCAAGGAAAACTTTTTGGAAGCGGAGTAAGTTCTAAAATAATTGAAAACAAAACCCACCTTGAAACGCTTCAAAATTTACTTATGGACATGAAAAATAACAATCAACAATTATTTGATGTTAATTCATTTATTATTTGTGAAGAGCCTGCAAAAAAAGAAGTTAGAGCAATTTTAAGGCAAGAAGGCTTTAAGTGTAGTGAATTGTTTGGACGCCAGGTTGATGCATTTGTAAGTTCAAACGTGTCTATGCGAGATACAATAAAAGAAACAAAAAGAGGAATTCCAACAACAACACTATCTGCAATTTTTCCATTTGTTTCTGGCGCTTTGCAAGACGTAAAAGGATTTTATATTGGTGATAATGAATATCCAGTTTTTGTTGATTTTTTTAAACGAGATTACGAAAGAGTTAACTCCAATATAATAATAATTGGAAAGTCAGGTTCTGGAAAATCCTATGCAACAAAAACATTGCTAGCAAATTTTTCTGCGGATAACACAAAAGTGTTCATATTGGACCCCGAAAATGAATATTCAACTCTTGTAAATAATTTACATGGCAAAATGATTGATGTTGGCTCATCAATGATGGGAATTATTAATCCCTTTCACATAACAACAAGTTTGGAATCGGATGAGGGTGGGGTTGACGATTCGTTTTCATTGCATCTTCAATTCTTGGAGCAATTTTTTAAGGTTATTTTGGAAGGAATAAGTTCTGACGCATTTGAAACGCTTAACAGTTGCGTTGTTGAAGTTTACAAAAAAAAGGGTATAGATTTTAAAACAAAGTTTGAAAAATTTAAGCCTGGCGACTATCCAGTTTTTGACGATTTATTTGAATTAATTGAAAAAAAGATTGTAAATGAAACAAATGAATATCACAAAACCAACCTAATAATAATTGGCAATTACATAAGAAAGTTTGCCACTGGTGGAAGAAACTCTAATTTGTGGAATGGACCTACCAGCATAGTAACACGAGAAAATTTTGTTTGTTTTAATTTTCAATCATTAATAGCAAACAACAATCAAGTTATTGCAAATGCACAAATGCTTTTGATATTTCGTTATTTAATGAATGAAATTGTTAAAAATAAAGAGTTTAATGCCAAACTTAAAGTTAAAAGAAAAATTATTGTAGCAGTTGATGAAGCGCATATTTTTATTAATCCAAAATATCCAATAGCGCTGGACTTTATGCAACAAATGGCAAAACGTATAAGAAAGTATGACGGAATGCAAATTATTATCACCCAAAACATAAAAGATTTTGTTGGTTCGGAAGAAATTCAACGTCAGTCCACCGCAGTTATCAATGCCAGCCAATATTCAATGATATTTTCACTTAACCCCGTTGATATCACCGACCTTGTGGAACTTTATCGCAAAGCAGGAGAGATTAATCAGGAAGAGCAAAACACCATTGTAACAGCAGGCGTTGGAGAGTGCTTTTTAATAACAGGGCCTAGGTCCCGAACAGTTTTAAAAATTGTTCCACTGCCCTATGTTAAAAAATTGTTTGATTAAATTTTAATAAATTAAAAAATGGCTTAGTATTGACAGTCATCAACATGTGTGTTAAAATGTAAGAAACAAAGGTTTTGTTATAATTTATAAATTTGGTAAATGCAAAACTGCAAGGCAAAATTGGAGGGGATTATGTTTCAAGCACTAAAAGCGATGTTAAAAATTAACAGTAACAATGCCACATTAACGGCAATGGACTTTTTAAATATTATTAAAGAAGAATTTTCGAGTATAATTCCAGACCCAAATAACACTGGTTTGCTAGAATTGCCACTTATAAAAAAAGGGCAATATAATTATGCTTTTACACCAGTGGAAAACGATAATTACACTTCAATTAAAAAGGCAATACAAAAAAGTTTTGCAGTAAAAATTTATGAAAATAAAAAAGGCCCATATGTGGCAAAGTTAATTGAAACAGGTTTTCTTAAAAACGCAATTTTAAACATTTTTCGCCCCGTAAAAAAAATTAATATTGGAAAATTGTATTTCACAAAAAATTTAACTCGCCCAGACGGACACACAACATTAAGTTCTGCCGAACGATTGGCAAAAATTGTTGAATCTTGCACGCAATCAGCGTTTGCAAAAATTAGCAAAAGCACAAGCCCCGAAATACAACAACTCATAAATGTGTCAAAGTCATTTGCAATGGTTCAAATTTTTTTCCAAATAAATTTTAACAATCAAAATGACAAAAAAATCATGTATCAAGCGTTAATGCAAAAACTTTCAAATGATTTGGCTGCGTTGCCACCAAACACAAATATAATAAGTGCAAAAATGCTTGCAAACAAAGTTACTGATTCGTTTTTTAATTCAACAAGATTGTCCAAAGCGTCAGTAAATGCTGATGATTTTAAATTTGTTGATCAACCTCAAACCCCAATTAAAACAGCAGAATCCGAACTTAAAGAAACTAACAATAAATTAGTTGCGTTAAGATTAAAATACAATTCAATAATTAATGAAAATTCAATTTTAAAACAGCAACTTGAAAATGCTGAAAATAAATATCAAATTTTAAAAAATTCAGAACTTGCCAGTAAAAAAGAAATTGAAACTGCAATAATAAATATTAATGAATTAAATGCAAAAATTGACAAAAATAATCAAGAAATAAGTGCGTTAAAGCAAGAAAATGCCAAAGTTAAAGAACAATTAATATCCGCTGGCAAGTTGTATAACGCACTTGTAGAAAAAAGTGAGTTAACAGAAAAAGAACTTAAAAATGCAAAAAATGAGAACTCAAATTTAAAAAATAAATTAGCAGAAGTTAATGATAATTATTTGTATTTAAATAATAACTACAAAAAAGTTTCAGAATCATTAAACAATGCAAAAAAAGAAATGGAAGATTTAAACTTACAAAAAAAATATGTTTCTAACAAGTTAGAGGAATTAAAAGAATTGTATAAAAAATTAAGCAACAAAAACAATTCAACAGAAAAAGTGCTAAAAGAAACACAATTACAAATTGAAATATTAAACCAAAATAAAAATAAAATTGAAAATGATTTATTAGCAACAAAATATGAATATGGAATGCTTTATCAAACTTATTTAAACACACAAACTCAATTAAAAGATTCACAAAAAATAATTAAAGATTTAAAATTAGAAATTGAAAATTCAAAAAAGGAAACCGAAGAATACAAATCAAGATATGAACACATTTTAGAAATTGCAAAACTGACTGAAAAAAAATTAGAAGAAGCAAATAAGATTGTTGCCAATTTAAAAACAAAAAGTGTTATTGATGGCAATGCGTTTAAAATTGCAATAGACCAAAAAGATAAAGAACTTTTTGAGTTTAATAAAAAAAATAGAAATATCGCAGAAGAAAATAAATTTATTAAAAGTGGCTATGAACAAGCAAAGCAATACATTGAAGAAGTGAAAGATAAAAACAGAATTTTATCCGATAAAATGTTAGTTGCAAATGTATTTTTAGAAAGATTTAAAAATACCCAAATACAAAATGAAAAAGATTTTTTGGATGCAAAGCAAAAATATGAAGAATTATTAAAATCTAATAGTGCAACAAAAGAACAATTAAAAAACGCAGAATTTCAGGTTAAAGAAACTCAAAGTAAAAATAAAGATTTTGAAAAAATGATTGCAAATGCCAATCAAGAACTTGAAGATGCACACAACACTATTGCAAAAAATAAAGAAAGAATTGCAAATAAAAACAAGGAAACAAAAAAGAATAAAGAGAGAATTAACCAACTTGAAGAGAATAATAAAATATTAATAGAAGCAAGCAAGCCCAAAATTAAGCCAGTTTTAAATGTTATTACAAAAAAAGAAGTTTGCAAGTATTTAATTAATCAAGTAAAAGAAACACTTAAAGAAATTAAAAAACATGAAACCATTATAAGCAAAAGAAAATCAAAAAAGTTTGCTTTGGATGCTTGTCTTTCCGCAGAAAGGGTTTCAATGCTAGCACTTGCTCAAAAATTATTTAATGCAAAAATTGATTATTCAACGTGGGAAGGAAAATATTTGGCCAATCAAATGGGAATAGACAAAATTGCAAAAACAAAAATTATTGCAACAATAGACAAAATTTTTGGAACAAATTACACAGAAATTGCAAAAACAAAAGATATACAAACTGCCAAAGATGTAATTTCAAAATACACAGCCGAAGACGATAAAACCTTTAAAGAAAAACTTAAAGAAGAAATAAATGATTATCTAATTACATAATTAAACAAAAAAAGTAAGACAAATGCTTACTTTTTTATTTGCATACTCCAAAAACATTTTTTATTTTATCCCAAACAGAACATTCAATTGCCCAATAAGCCATGCGTAACGAATCTCGTGGACAAAAATTGCGTTTATTATTAGAAAAAAATTCTCTAAGTGCGGTTGTAAAACAAATTCTTAAATCTGTGTCAACATTAATTTTTGCAACATGATGGAACTTTACAGCGTTTATTAAAAGATTTTCAGGAACTCCACAAGCGTTATCAATTTCTCCGCCCGATTTTCTAAACGCATCTAATAATTTTTTGTTTACAGAACTTGAACCATGCAAAACTATTGGAGTGTTTGGTATTAAGTTTTCAATATCTTCAAGAATATCCAGCCTAAGTGTAGGTGTGCCTGCAAACTTAAATGCGCCATGTTTTGTGCCGATAGAAACAGCCAAACTGTCGCAGTTTGTTTTTTTAACAAACTCTTTTGCTTGATTTGCTTTTGTAAAACATTCTTCACCAGAAACCAAATCTTCAATGCCAGAAAGAGTTCCAAGTTCGGCTTCCACCAAAACATTTTTTAAGTGGGCGTAGTCCACCACAGATTTTGTAATTGCAATATTTTGCAAAAATGGCAAAGAACTAGCGTCAATCATAACACTGTCAAACCCCATGTCCACACATTTTTTGCAAATTTCAAAATTTGCTCCATGGTCCAAGTGAAAAAATAAGTTTGGAAATTCTTTATGAGAAGAAATAACCAATGCTTTTAAAAAGGTTTCTCCAATAAAATCAAAAGAACTTTGAGAAATTGCTCCAATTACAGGAAAATTTTTTGCACCATGAGCAATTGCTTTTAATGAGTTTTCATCAAAAAAATTAAATGCACCAAGTGCATATCCGCCTTCGCTAGCCTTTTTAAGTTCATCTTTTAAATTCATTTAATCACCATAAATATGGTGCATTATATCATAATTAACAAAATTTGCAAAACAAAACGTTGCAGTTTTGTTAAATTTATTTTACCAAAATATTTTCATATAATTGTTTTTGCAAGGAAATTGATTCAATTTGAGTATATTTTATTTGTTGAGAAAAAAATTGATTTTCATAATTTTCTGCTTTTGCAAGTAAACCAACTTTTTTTTCAAGCATGGCAATGTTTGATTTTAAAGAAAGAAGTTCCACTGTGGAATTTTTTAAAAATATGGTTGTTAAATCTGATTTAATTTTTGAAACATCACTTTTAAGTTCGTTTATTCTTAACAAACATTCAATGGGTGAAGAGATTTTTGTGTCCAAAGAAATTGTAATATCCAAAAGTTTTGAAAAGCACAATTTAAAAAGAGAAAGCGATTTTGATAAAACTTCTTTTTCGTTGGAAGAAAAATTTCCAGTTAAAACAAGTTGTAAAAGTTCTATTTTAAAAATTAAGGCAGTTTCATGTTTTTCAGAAATTTTTGCAAGCACTTTTTCTGCGTCAGAAACATTTTCATATGCAGAAGCAAAAACCATAAAGTTGCCATCGTGTTTCCAAATAAATCCAGATGCATTTTGTAATCTGTATTCATTGGACGCTTTTTTAGCACTTTCTTCTGTTTTAAATGTGCCCAAATTAATGGCAAAAACATTGTATGCAGAAAGTTTTATTTGATTATCTGCGTTTATTTGTGAAATTTCACTTGTTATAAGTGTTGCGGTCATACTTGCAAAGGCAATGCAAATAACAAAACAAAGCGTTAAAAATGACGCTATAAAAATTTTTTCCGAAAAACTTTTTGTCCCGTTTTCTTGCATTTTGCAACCCTTTATATAACAATATGTTTATGACAACCTTCAACAATTTATGCAGTGATAAAAAACTAATCTGCTTGAAAAATTGTTAATTTTGTTGTATAATAAAGCATAAAGAAATAAGCAAAGGAGAATTAAATATGAAACTTAAACCATTGTTTGATCGTGTTGTTTTAAAAGTTGATAAGCGTGGAGAAAAAACTCAAAGTGGCATTTTTTTGCCAGTTGTTAGCGAAGAAAAATCTCAATTAGGTGTTGTTGTTGCGGTTGGCACGGGCGGAAATTTGGATGGAAAAGAAGTAAAAATGCAAGTTAAAGAAGGAGATAGAGTTTTATTTTCAAAATTTGCTGGAACTCAATTTAAGTTTGATGAAGAAGAATATTTAGTTATAAGACAAACTGATATTTTGGGAGTTGTTGAAAAATAAATTTTAATGGAGGAAATATGTCAAAAAAAATAATATATGGAGATGACGCTCGCAGGGCGTTAGAAAGAGGCGCTAGTATTTTAGCGGACACAGTAAAAATTACGTTAGGCCCAAAAGGCAGAAATGTTGTGCTGGACAAAAAATATGGAGTGCCATTAATAACAAACGATGGCGTTACAATTGCAAAGGAAATTGAGTTGCCAAACGCATTTGAAAACATGGGGGCACAACTAATAAAAGAAGTTAGTGTAAAAACCAATGATGTTGCGGGTGATGGAACAACCACAGCAGCAGTGCTTGCTCAAAGCATTATCAAAGAGGGAATAAAAAATTTTGCCGCAGGTGCAAACCCAATTATTTTAAAAAAAGGAATAGAAAAAGCAGTTGAAGTTTGTGTTTTTGACCTTAAAAAGCAAAGTAAACCAGTTGAAACAAGCAAAGAAATTGCACAAGTTGCAAGTATTTCGGCGGGAGATGAAGATGTTGGAAAACTTATTGCCAAAGCAATGGAGAAAGTTGGAAAAGATGGAATTATAACTGTTGAAGAATCAAAAACAATGAAAACAGAACTAACCGTTGTTGAAGGGATGCAATTTGACAGAGGATATCTTTCGGCATATATGTGTTCCGACACCGAAAAAATGATTGCAGTTTTGGAAAACCCCTATGTTTTAATAACTGATAAAAAAATAACAAATTTGCAAGATATTTTGCCACTGCTTGAAAATCTTGTAAAAACTGGTGAGAGTTTGTTAATAATTGCAGATGATGTAGAAGGTGAAGCACTTGCTGCACTTGTTCTTAACAAATTAAGGGGTACATTAAATTGTGTTGCAGTAAAAGCACCAAGTTTTGGAGATAAGCGAAAAGCAATGCTTGAAGACATTTCAATTTTAACTGGTGGAAAAGTTGTTTGTGATGAATTAGGGTTGGATGTAAAAAATTTAACTTTGGATATTTTGGGCAGGGCAAGGCAAATAAAGGTTGACAAAGATAACACAATTATTGTTGAAGGAGGTGGAAATAAAAAACAAATTGATGAACGAATAAATTCAATTAGATCTCAAATTAAATTGTGTGAAAGTGATTACGATAAAGAAAAATTAAACGAGCGCCTTGCAAAACTTAGTGGTGGAGTTGCAGTTATAAAAGTTGGTTCTGCAACCGAAGTTGAAATGAAAGAAAAAAAATTAAGAATAGAAGATGCTCTTTCGGCAACAAAAGCAGCAAGTGCAGAAGGAATTATTGCAGGTGGCGGAGTTGCACTTTTAAAAACATCAACGGCAATTAAAAAATTAATTGAAACTCTTGTAGGTGATGAAAAAACAGGGGCGGAAATTATTTTAAGAGCAATTGAAGAACCAATGAGGCAAATAGCAAAAAATTCTGGTGTTGACGGCGGAGTTGTTGTTAACACAATTTTACAAAGCACAATGCAAAATTTTGGATTTGATGCACTTAACAATAAATATGTTGAAATGTTTGAATGTGGAATTATTGATCCAACAATGGTTACAAGATGTGCACTTCAAAATGCAGCAAGTGTTGCATCAACACTTTTAACAACCGAATGTTTAATTACAGAAATTGAGGAAGAAAAAAAAGAAATAAAAAATCAACAAGCAGATTTATATTAAAACAAATAAATAAATTTTAAAATAAAAACTCGTCAAACATTGATGGGTTTTTATTTTATTAATAAACATACATTAAAAACAATATAATAAAAAAAACAATATAATAAAAAAAATAATATTTTTAAAAAAAACAATATCATTTAAAAAAATATAAAATAAAAAATATATCAAAATAATATACCAAAATATATCAAAAATAATACAATTAAAAAATAATTTTAGAAAATAATATAATAAAAATATAACACGATAAAATGACATATTAAACAATAAACATATAAAAATTAAAACAAAAACTAACAATAAGACGGGCTGGATAAAAACAATGTGCGCAAACAAGATTAAATAAAGCAGAATAAAAAAAACCATAAAAAATATCGATT
>JAVVRP010000004.1:22637-73606 GCA_036654655.1 Clostridia bacterium | reverse complement strand
CAAACCAGAAGTTTCAACATCTGGGGCAACGCTGGTTAAACTGTCTCTTTTAACAAATGTGTATTCGCCATACAAATTTTTTGTTTTTCCATATATATTTTTTGTTGTGGTTGATGTGTAGTTGTAAGAAATTTGTGTTGTGCAAGCAGGTTCTGCATACCAAGCCAAATTATATGTAGTTCCACCAACGTTAAAAGTTTTAGTTAACGTGTATGCCGTGTTTGCAACTGCTTGCCTTGCTGTTACAAGTTGATTTGGTCCACCATGTTCAGAAATTATTCCCGCATTGTAATATGTAACCCAGTTTGTTGCTGTTTCATAATTCAAAAGTTTTGTGTTTGGTATTTTAATGTTTACACAACCGTTAAAAGCGTTTACACCAAGAGTTGCAACATTTGCGCTTGTAATTATAACTGTGTGCAAACTTCCTGTGAATGCATCATCACCAATAAATGTTAAGTTTGCAGGCAATTCCACTGCATTTGTTGACATGCTTGTACAATTATAAAAAGTTTTTAACTCTATTCTTGTTACACCTTGTGGAATTGAAGTTATTTTAAGTGTATTACAATTTAAAAAGGCTAACTCACCAATACTTGTTAAACTGGAAGGCAGTGAGTTTCCAATGTTTAAGTTTGTGCATCCTCTAAACCCGCCTTTTCCAATACTTGTTATGTTGTTGTTTAATGTTAAATTTGTAAGCCCAACGCAATTGTAGAATGTGTAATTGTTTATAACTGTTATTGCAGATGGAAGTGATGTTAACGTTAAGTTACGGCAGTTGTAAAAAGCATATTCATTAATTAATGTTATTCCTGATGGAAGTGTGGAACCAACATTTAAATTTGTACAATTTATAAATCCATATGCTTGAATTGTTGTTAGGTTTGCTGGCAACGTAAGATTTGTAATTCCAGAACAACCACTAAATGATGAATTGTTTATTGTTGTTATTCCCGATGGTATTGAAGTAATTTTTAAATTTGCACATAAATTAAAGGCTGCCGAACTAATTAATGTTAATCCTGCTGGAAGTGATGTTAATTTAAGGTTTGTACATTCAGAAAACCCATATCCACCAATTGATGTTAACCCGCTTGGCAAAGTTAACCCCGCATCAAGGTTTGTGCAACCAGCAAAAGATAAATATCCAATTTTTGTTAAATTTGATGGCAAAACCACTGCGTTCAAATTTGTTTTTCCTTTAAAGGCATAATCACCAATTTCTGTTATTGTTATAGGAAATTCAATCGGACTTGAATTGGACAAAACTTCGTTTGGCAAACATTGATACAACGTGCTGTTAACAAAAGGAGAAGCATATCCAACAACGGTGTAAGAAACACCACCATTAACAACTTTTGGAGGCAAGGCATAACTTGTTAAACCTGTGTTTAAATGGGTAATCCAAACTTTGTTTCCGCCAATTTTGTATATTTCAATTAAATTTGCAGTTAATGATGGCACAGCACTTGTAAGGTTTGTTCTTATTTCAACTGCTGATGGCACAAATAATTGTTTTGAGCCTGTTTTTCCGTACAATATTTGATTTATTGGAGATGTGTAATCATAAGGTACTTCCGTTGTGCAATCCATGTTAGAATACCATGTTACAAGATATGGAGTTGTGTTAACATCATAACGAAATGGCAAACTTACAACTTCGTTTGCATTTGTTTTTCTTATTTGAACAACACGGTTTGTTCCTGCTGGAATATAATTAACAATTTCAACTTTTAATCTAAGTGGAGTTGCACATGACCCTCCTTGGTTAATTGATTTTTTTGTGTAGGTAAGTGTGGATGAAACAATTGGGCTTGGGCTTACATTTTCTCCACTTATTGATGGTTCATTTGCAATTCCAACATTTTGAACTCTTGTTGCAATTGAATCTAAAACAGAAACAGCAAGTGGATTTCCACCTGCATCAACCTCTGTTATTTTAAATTCAACTTTGTTAAAAGGAGTATAATTTGTTAAATTTATTCTAAAAACTATTGGCGTTAAGTCACTGTTGTTAAAAAACAAACTGCCCACATTCCAAACAACACTTTTGGGCTGTGAGCCTTGTGAAGCAGAATATCCTACAAGTGATTTATAAACATTTCCATACGAATCCACCGTTCCAAGATTTGCGGATGTTAAAAGTTTGTCATTTAACGAATTGCCTCTTGCTCCCAAAATTTCACCCGAAACTGCAATTTTTAAATCGGACACATTATTTTCTGTGTTTGGTGGAATGTTTAAAGAAAAAGTTGATGTTAATCCTGCGGGTTCAAACCTAACACCAGTGTTTACTGATTGTTCATAATATGCCGTCATAAAAGCACCAAACCCTATTGCGGATATGCTTAACACAATCGACATAATTAAAATTAATAATTTGCTTTTTTTCATCACTCTTCTTTGTTAACAAATTTTAATGGTTTTTATAATTTATTATCTTTAATTATCTTTAAAATATTTTGAAATGTTTTGTCAAAATTTGGAACTTGCGTTTTGTTAAAATTAATTTCTGTTAAATTGTATTTTTTTGCAATTATATGACAATTTAACAGATTTATTATACATTTTAAAATATAAAAAAGCAAACACTCTTATTGGTTTATTATTAATATATATCAAATTTTTAAAAGTTTTTGTTAATTAATTCCAACCAGTTTTGAAATATACTCTGCCCAACCCTGCGCGCTCCCATATATATCTTTTAATAAAATTGGAACCTTTATTGCAAATTGCATTTTACAATTTAAAAACACGTTTGTTCCAATAATTGGAGGGGGGTTAGAATTTATAACAAATTCTGCAAGCAATGTGCAATTTTCAAACGCATTGTTGGCTATTGCTTTAATGTTTGATTGCACAGAAATAGAAGATATTTTTGTACAACCCGAAAATGCTTTGCTTCCAATGCTTGAAAGCAGTTCTGGCAGTGCGCTTATTGCAAGAGAAGTGCACCCCATAAAACTTTCATTTTCAATAGTTGTTACATAAAACGGTAAACTTGCAATTGCAAGAGATGTGCAATTCATAAAAGTTCGCATTTTAATTGTTACAAGGCTTGGTGGCAAAGTTGTTAAGGCAAGTGAAGTGCAATCCTTAAACGCAAGCGAACCCAAACTTGTTATTGTGCTTGGCAAACTTGTTAGTGGCATTAAAGTGCATCCTTCAAAAGCAGATCGCTCAATTCCAACAAGTTTGCTTGGCAAACTTGTTAGGGCAAGATTGGAACAACCCCTAAACACTTCTGCTTCTATAACAGTTAAATTAAAAGGTAAACTGGTTAGCCTGATGTTTGAACAATGATAAAATGCTTGAACTCCAATTGAAACAATGTTTTCTGGCAATGCTGTAATGTTTAAAGATGTGCAATTTTTAAAAGCATAACTATCAATTTCCGTTACGTTTGCTGGCAACGCTGTAATATTTAAGTTTGTGCATCCGTTAAAAGTATTTTTTGCAATTTTTGTTAACATTTGAGGCAAAACAATGTTTCCCAAGTTTGTGCAATCTTTAAAAACACCACTAATAATTGATTTAACATTTATTGAACTGTTTTCAGGCCAATATGGAACCGTTATCTGCGCTACTGAATTTACACCCAATATCCAATGTTTGCCATTAATATCTGTTAAATAATTTAAACTATCAATTGCCGTTCCATTGCTTTTGTGCTGTTTTGCAAGTGGAAAAGAATTTGCATATATTTCTTCTAACAATTGTGGCAAAACTGGAACAAAGCCAGCACTTGTGCATCCATTAAACGCATTAACACTTATCATTTTTAAGTTTTGTGGAAAAGTTGTTAACGCCAAATGCGAACAGTTGTTAAAAGCGGAGTCTCCAATGCTGGTTAAAGAATTTGGCAAACTTGTTAACGCCAAATTTGTGCATCCATTAAACGCAAAATCTCCAATGCGAATAATGCCATCAGGCAAAGTTGTTACAGATAATGACGAGCAGTAAAAAAACGCTTCCCCAGCAATTCCTTTTACGCCAGAAACAGAAGTGTCCGTCCATAATGCGGTAGAAATGTTATAATTAACGGCGCCCACAATCCAACTTTTTCCATCTAAATCTGCAAGATAATACAAACTGTTTACGTTATTTGCATTTGTACGCTTCCATTTTCCAATAGGAAAAGCATAACTTCCAAGTTTTTGCAAATTTATTGGCAACAATATTCCTCCGTTAAAAAAATTAATGCTGTTGCAACTGTCAAAGGCACCAAATAAAATACTGTTTAAATTTTGAGGAAAAGTGTTTATTGCTAAATTAGAACAACCTTGAAATGCAAATTCACCTATTGTTTCCAAACTTGTCGGAAGCGAAGTGAGTGCTAAATTTGTGCAACGCTGAAATGCACTATCGCCAATTAAAGTTATGTAATTTGGCAAACTTGTTAAATTAATTGTGCTGTCGCCCGAAAAAGCCGATTTGCCAATTTCGGTCATTGTTATTGGAAATTCAACATCTGTGAACACATTTTGTTTAAAACAAGCAATACTGCCAGATGCAAAACCTTTTACTTCACATAACTTTCCATCAAACGGAAAAAATGGTGGCAACGAATAATTTATTCTTCCTTGCTCAACACCAACTTGAAGCAACCACACATTGCTTCCTTTTTCATTTGGCGAATTTGGTCTAAACGTAAAAACAAGTTTTCCAACAGATGCAACCGCATCAGGATTAGTTGCAAATTTTGTGGCGTTTTGCGCCAAATTTCCGGCAACAGCATTTGAAGATATAAGGGCCCTTTTTCTAAGTTGCTCATGTTCGCTTTCTTCTGCCGTCATGTCAATTGAACTAAACTTTCCACCAAAAATATTTTGCTCTTCATACGTGGTTGGCACAAAAAGTGGATATCTGCTCGTTCTGCCATACAGGTTTGATTTTTTTATTTCTGTGTAATTGTATGGAACTGGCTTTGTGCATTCGTGGTCCATATACCATGTAAGCAAATACGGCACATTGTTTATGTTATATTCATACGGCAAAACAATATCATCACCAACATGTGTTTCCCTAACTTCAACAATTTCGTTAGGAACTTTTGGCTTGTAACTTCTTAACACGGCCTTTAACCTAACAGGTGTTAAACAAGAACCCCCATTGCTTAAATTTTTTTTTGTGTAAGAAAACATTGCAGTAGCGCTTGCGCTAGGAGTAACTGCGGTTCCATTACTTGTTGCTTGATTTGCAGTGGCATCAATTTTTGACATTGTGGCAATTTCATTTAAAACAGAAATTGGAAGTGGAACTCCCGCTTCATCAACTTCAACAATTTTTATTTCAATGTTTTTGTCCACAGTAAAGTTTGTTATGCTAACTTTAAAAATTATTGGTGCTAAAACTGTGTTGTTAAAAAATATATTGCCAATATTCCATTGCGCAATAACTGGTTGCGAACCCTGCGCGGTTGTGTATGTTGTAATTGTTTTAAAAACATTTCCATTTGCGTCCACCGTTCCAAGTTCAGCCGATGAAATTAAATTATCGTTTAGAGTGTTGCCCTTTGCCCCAACCAATTCGGCAGTTACTTCAACATTAATTCCTGTTGCATCAACAGCCATATTTGCATTTAGCCCAACGGGTTCATACGCCACCGCTGTTGTTAATTTAGGGTCCAACAAACTTGACATCATCACGCCAACACCCATGGCAATAATGCTGAGAACAATCGTAATAATTAAAGTTAAAATTTTTAATTTTTTCATTTTTTCTTTTTTTTTGTTTAATTAAACTTCCATATTTTATATTAATATAAAAGTTTACATGAGTATTATATAAAAAAAATACATAAAATGCAAATAAAAACATAAAAAAATATGGCTTTGTTTTATTGTATTTTTTATTGTTTCAATGCAAAAAAACAGACAATTAATATCCAACTTAAATTAAATAATTAAGTAATTAATTAAATAATTAATTAAATTACTAAATATTAATTAGAAATTATTATTTAATTATTGAATTATTTAATTAATAATTAAATTTTATAGTAATTTTTAAATTATTAATTAAATAAAAATATATTAATTTTTGTTAAAATTTTTGTGTATATTGGTTTCTAAATTGTTATTATAATTAATATTGGGCTATTTTAAACAATTAATTGTGAATATTAATTTTTTAAATAATTAATATTTTAGTAAATAATAATGGTGCACAAAATTTTTTTAAATAAAAAAATTTTTTTTTATTATATTTTATATTTTATTGCTGTTAATTTCTTTAATTTTTTGTTCAGAATAAATAAAATCTTTTCCAGTTATAAGATAATCAATTGAAACTCCATAATATTTGCTAAACGTTTGAAGAATTTGCAAACTTGGCTGGCGCTTTCCAGTTTCATAATGAGAGATAGCCTCGCGTGACATTCTTAAATCAATTGCCACTTTTAATTGATTGAATTTGTAATGAATTCGAATTTGCTTTAAACCTTTCATCATAATTGATCCTTTGTTTAAAGTATATCAATTATGTGTGATTAAAGCGGTACACTTTGTTACTTTTGTCAAATTGAAGTTATTACAAAAAAAACAAGATTTTATCAAATGACAAAATCTTGTTTTTTTAAGTTAAAGACTGAACACATTTTTTGTTTTTTAAACTTAGTTAAAAAGTTCTTTAAAAACTTTGCCTGCTTTAAATGCGGGTGCATTACTTGCTGAAATTTTAACCTTTTTCTTTGTTTGTGGGTTAATTCCAACTCTTGCAGCGCGTTTGCGGAGTTCGTAAGTTCCAAAGCCCATAAGTTGAACCTTGTCACCTTTTTTAAGTGATTCTACAACTGTTTCAACAAATGCGTCATATGCACAATTTGCGTCCTTTTGTGTGAAGCCACCCTTTTCAGCCATTGCCTTAATAAATTCTCCTTTGTTCATTCTTTTATCCCCTTTTTTTTAATTCTTGGAAATCCAAGTATTTATATTATAACCCTTTTTGCATTAAAATCAAACTGTTTTAACGCATTTTTTAAAAATAAATGCTTTAATTCCTTATTATATCGGCATTTTATACTTATTTTTGTTTAAAATTTTAAAGTTTCAACTTTATTTGCTTTTTTGTTTTTTTTTATAAAAAATATAATTTGATTTTTTTTAGAATTTTACTTAAAATTACTATGTTAAAATTGTCAGTCAAAACTTTCTTCTTGCTCTTTTGTGCCTTTTTTTTGTTTTTTTCTTTTATCTTTTAACTTTTCTGTGCTTTGATCAATCTTTTTTGTAACTCTGCTTGCATAGTCAAATTCATTTTCTGAAATGGGGGTGAGTTCTTTAACCAAACGTTCAAGATTCCAAATATACTCATTAAATGCGTTTAAATACAATTTGGAGCAATCCATTTTTACAGTTAAACCAAGCCTAAAATTTTTTCTTCCTGTTTCCAAATTTTCGTAAGTTATTTCTTCAAAAAACAAAAACGCCCTTAATCCAGACCCGTTAACAAGCCTAACACAATTTGCGTTTGTGTATGTTTCAATTTTAGGTAATGCATTTTTTAAAATATTTTCAAAGTCAATTGAAATTGAAGTATCATATAGCGCAGTTATTGCATCCACAACTTGAAGTTTGTGGTCCATTAATTTATCTTTGGAGTTAATTTCAATTTTGCAAAATTTTTCTGTGCCTGTTCTAAACATTTTGGGCAAAAATTTTTGCCTTTCTACAATAAAATATGCCTTGCTGTTTTCAATAACTTTTGAAATTATTATTCCGTTTGTTGTTAGCAAATTGTTTGGCGTGTCCAAAAATACTATTTTTTTTTTAATTTTGCCTTCATTTGTTAAAACATCAAATTTTCTTACATTAACCAAGGACATTATTTTTTTAAAGGCAATTTCATCTAAAACAATATATCTTTTAACACCTTCAATTTGATTTTCTTCAAATGCCATTTATACATCCCTTTTAAAAAATTTTATATTATATTATTTTATAAATTTACAATGTTATGTAAATGTTTTAATAATTCTTTTTAAAACTTTCAACAAATTTGTCTGCAATGCTTAATTTTGCAGGTTTAAGTATTGTGCTGTCAGCAGTTTTAAGCACCGACTTTCCCATATCTTTTAAACTATTGGCCGCCTCTGTACGTGCTGTTTTTGTTCTCATATCATATGTGTCTTTTAGTTCTTTTTTAACGCTTGGAATGCTGTCCACCCTTGCATTTCTGTCGGTTGCATGCTTTTGTTTAAGTTCATTTTCCCTCTGGGTGTATCTAATATTAGAAATAGCATCTATATTAGGGGCGGATTTAATATTATGTGCATCAACAGATGTTGACTCCCAATCGATTTTGTTGCTTGCACCAGCCCCCGCATTTGCTACATAAGTGTTATAAGCGGAATCTAACGCCTGTTCTTCAATTTTTTTATGCGTTACAACCTCTGCACTATTATAAGCCATATTTGCATCGGGATCACCACCAGCATATGCGGTTTCAAAATTATGCTGAGTGCCTGTTTTGCCACTGGCCAACCAGTTTTGATATCCTGCCTTCATTACGGTTTCTTTATTTTCTGCCACATAATCACTTCTTTTGCTTGCAAAATCTATTTCTTCTTTTGTTTCTTTTTCTGTATTTTTTCTGTTGTTAATGTTTCCAATCATTTTTTTTGCACCCGCAATTCCCGCCTTGGCAGCAACGCCAAACGGAGTGTATTTGGCAATATTTAATGCTCCTTTTGCAATCCCCGCAGTTGCACCAATTGTTTGACCTGCATTTTGAACAATTTTATCTTGAAGTGCCGAACCATCATCTCCCGCATTTTTTGTTCCAATAAGCCCGCTTATTAATTTTACAAAATCATCAATTAAAGATACGCCTGCAACAAGCAAAATTACCGCAAAAAGCCTGTTAAGAATTTCTATTTCAGGTGGAAAAAATTTAATTGTGTTCATGTATGGCAAAATAGTGTAAAAAATGTTTAGCCCTGCAATTGCTGAGTATGCAGAAGTTACTTCTTTAATAAAAGTTGAACTCCAACCACTAACCGCTTTTCCACCGTCCAATGGATAAAGTCCTGCAATAGGTGGGGCAATTACAAACAATCCAATCACCATAAACATACGCTTTATTAAACCAAAACACAGTGATAAAAAAAACTTAAAAATAAAAAACAATGAAGCAAAAGCAATAACAAAATCAAATTGCCACAAATCGTAATAAAACCAAATAACGCCAACATTAAATTTGTTAAAAGAATTTACATCATTCATTAACCCATTCAAAATTGGGTCGCTGACTTCAATGATATAATATGTGTTTGATAAATCATTAAGCGGAGTGTAATTAAGTTTTGCTGGGTTTTTAAGTTTCATATTGTTGGCAAAAGCCTCGTCAATAAGAATTGCTCTTTCTTCTTTTGTTGCCGGCAAGTTAAAAATTCCAAAATTTGTTGTTGTTTTTCCTTGGTCCGAAACATTTAAAACATCATTAAACCAATCTGAGTTGCGCGCTCTGTTTGCATTAAACGTGCATGCTTTAAAAACCATTCCTGAAAACGTTGTGTTTGGGGCGGGCAATGCCACTCCAAAAAAATCATAATTCATATACGTTGTTTTGCCACCTGTTGTTTGTCCGGGCTCAAAAGCATCCCTGTTTACAACAAGATTGTCATTAAACCCTGTGGAAGTTGCGCCATCTATTGCCTGCAAAATAACATTACCTATGTAAATTCCAAAAATGGATATAACTGGAACAATTGCCATTGCAAAAAGTCCTTTAATTGCACGCCTAACAAAAACCCACTTATTGTTTGACACACCGTCTTTTCCTTCTGCAAAAAGTGATTTGTATTCATTTGAAAGAATTGCAATAAATGTTGAAACAAAAAGCAAAATAATGGCAAGAACAACAAGGCTCCAAAACAAAGTGCAAAGTGATCCATATTTGTCTGTAAAAATCCCTAAAATAAACTCATATAAAACATCTCCGGTTTGAGCGACATTTTCCACATAATAAACATCCAACCCCGCAAGTTTGCGAAACACAAGTTGGAGTGCATCCATAACAGAAAGTAAACTGGCAACAACAAAGTACATAACTCGTGGAATTATGTTAAAAAAATTTTTAATATAATCAAAAACTCCCGGCCCCAGAAGTGTATACACACCCATTACGCATACTTCCTTTTTCTTTATTATACCAAATATTAACAATTTCAACAATAAAATTTAACTGTTTTCTAAAATTATTTATAATTTGTTTAATTTTGTTATTTTTATGCTTAATTGTGCCATATTTATTAAAATTAAAAAAGCACAAAACTTAAATTTTACATAGGTTTTGTGCTTTAATTATATTTTGAATTATTAACAAATTATTTATGCGCCTGGTGTTGGAACTGGATTTTGCCCTGGAAGGAATGCAGGGATAACAACATTCATAACTAAAATAAACAGCAAAATAAGAGCAATTGTAATTGCAATTGCAACAATCACGTTTACCAGTTTTGCACGATGTTCCTTGCGCTTGTCTGGATCTGATGCTTGAACCATTTGAACTCCAAGAACAACAGAATAAATTGTTCCTGCGGCAGCGGTTATAATTAAAATTGGCCAAAGAACAGTTGTTATTGCATTTACAATGGTGTTAACAAATTCCCACTCCGTCCCCGCGAGCAAACTTCCTATAAAATTAAGCATTAGTGCCTCCTATGTTATTGATAGAATTTGCAATATTTTATGATTTATTCAAAATATTGTTACGCATATAATAACACATAAAAATAAAATAACAAAACGTTTTTTGCATATTTGCAAATAATTTTATAAGATTTTATATTTTTTTTTATTATTTTTGTTTTTATTGCATGTTTATGTTAATGCAACTTTTTTATTGTTGCAATTAAAACAGCGATGTCCGCAGGTGAAACTCCCGAAATTCTGCTTGCTTGGCCAATATTTAATGGCTGGATTTTTGCAAGTTTTTGCCTTGCCTCTAATCTTATATTTTTTTGTGATGAAAAATCAAACTCTTTTGGAATTTTAAGGTTTTCTTGCAATTTAACTTTTGCAATTTCTGCTTTTTGCTGTTTTATATATCCTTCATATTTAACTTCTGTTTCTAATGTTTGCAAAATTGAACTGGGCACTCTTTTCCATAATTTAAACAATTTTTTAAGGTCAAATATTGAAACATTTGATCTTAATAAAACACTTTTAACTTTGATTGAAGTTTGCAAGGTGCTTTCTCCAATTTTTTGAAAATATGCTTTTAATTCTTTTAATGGCAATGTTGTTTTAAGTTCTTCTCTTGCCTTTTGCAACGCCTTGCACTTGTTGTTAAACACTTTCCAGCGCATATCGGAAACAAGCCCAATTTTGCGTCCTATGTCCGTTAAGCGTTCATCTGCATTGTCTTGCCTTAACCACAACCTAAATTCCGCCCTGCTTGTCATCATTCTGTAAGGTTCGTTTGTACCTTTTGTAACAAGGTCATCAATTAAAACACCAATGTAAGATGTTTCTCTGCCTAATATTAGTGGCTGTTTTTTATTTATTTTTTGATTTGCATTAATTCCTGCAACAAGACCTTGTGCAGCGGCTTCTTCATATCCACTTGTTCCATTAACTTGACCTGCAAAAAACAAACCTTCAACTTTTTTACTTTCAAGATTAGGAAAAAGATCTAATGAATTTATGCAATCATACTCAATTGCATAAGCATCCCGCATTATTTGGCAATTTTCAAGCCCTTTTATTGAATGATAAAGTTGGTCCTGCACATCCACTGGAAGCGAAGTTGAAACACCTTGAACATACCATTCGTTTGTTTCATTTCCTTCTGGCTCCAAAAAAATTTGATGGCTGTTTCGTTCGGGAAATCGTACAATTTTGTCTTCTATGCTAGGGCAATATCTTGGCCCAACGCCTTCTATTATGCCCGTGTACATTGGTGCACGATGCAAATTATTTCGAATTACGTTGTGTGTTTGAAAATTTGTTGCTGTTTGAAAACAACTTTTTTCTTTTGAATTAATGTTTTTTGAAAGTGAAGAGAACCCTTTTATTGTGATATCTCCGCACTGCTCTTCCAAACTTGAAAAATTTATTGAATTGCCATTAATTCTTGCTGGCGTTCCTGTTTTAAATCTGCGAATTTCAAACCCCAAATCCGTTAAACTTTTTGTAAGTTCATTGGCCGGGGCAAATCCATTTGGCCCACTGTTTTTTGTAAATTCACCAATAATTATACGGCTTTTAAGATAAACACCTGTTGAAACAATAACAGTTGGTGCAAAAAACTTTTGCCCCAAAACTGTTTCAACGCCGATAACATAATTTGTGTTTAATTTATTTTCGGTTAAAATTTTGCTTACTTCCGCTTGTTTAAAAATTAAATTTTTTTGATTTTCTAAAACTTGTTTCATTGTTTGATGATATGCATTTTTATCTTCTTGCGCGCGAAGTGAAAAAACAGCGGCGCCTTTGCTTGCGTTAAGCATTTTCATTTGAAGCATGCACTTGTCTGCAACTATTCCCATTTCTCCGCCCAACGCGTCTATTTCACACACAAGTTGGCCCTTTCCCGTTCCTCCAATTGATGGATTGCACGCTAAAAAAGCAACTGCTTCCAAATTTAGTGTTAAAAGCAATGTTTTGTTTCCTAAACGTGCAAGTGCAAGTGCCGATTCACACCCTGCATGCCCTGCACCAATTACTATTGCGTCAAATTTGTTATCCATGTTTTCCTCAACTAAATTACTTGCCCAAACAAAAACTTTTAAATATTTGATTGATAATTTCTTCAAACTCCGTTTCACCAGTAATTTTGCCAAGTTCACGCCAAGCAGAATTTAAGGATTGCAAAACAATATCCACAGTTTTTGAGCAGTCAATAATTGCTACATTTATCAATTCGGCAGATTTTTTAATTGCCTGAGCATGCTTTGCATTTGTTAAAACCAAAATTTCGTTTAAATTTTTGCTTCCAACAGTTGCAAGTTGTATTTGTTTTAAAAGCAGTTGTATATTGTTGCCTGTTTTTGCACTAATTACAAAACTGCCTTGCTCCGGCTTATATTCACCAAAAATGTCACTTTTTGTAATTACAACAAAATGAGGTTTGTTTTTAACAATTTCTTTTAATAATAAATCTTCTTTTGTTGGGCTTTGAGTTGGGTCAATTAAAAGCAAAGCAAAATCAGCAAATTTAAGCGCTTCTTGGCTTTTTTCTATTCCAATTTGTTCAATTTTATCGGTTGTGTCACATATTCCCGCCGTGTCTAAAAAGTTATATTTTAACCCGTTTATTTCTATGCTTGCTTCCACAATATCTCTTGTTGTTCCTGCAATGTCGGTCACAATTGCTTTGTCTGTTCCAACAATTGCATTTAAAAGACTGCTTTTTCCAACATTTGGCTTTCCAACAATGGCAACAGTTACCCCTTGTTTAATAAAACTTCCAATATTTTCCGTGTCTGCCAAATTTTTAAGGTTGCTCAAAATTTGTTCAAGTTCTAATTTTACGTTATTTAATGTTTCGTGTTCATTATCGTGTTCGGGATAATCCAAATTAACCTCTAATTTTGCCATAATTAATTTAAGGTGGTTTTGATTTTCGGTAACAAATTTAAAAAGTTTTCCTTTTGCCAAACTTTGTGCAACAAGCAATTCACTTTGGGTTGTTGCATTAATTGAGTCAATTATTCCTTGTGCTTGGTCCAAAGAAATTTTGTTATTCAAAAATGCACGTTTAGAAAATTCTCCATTTTCTGCTAGCCTTGCACCACATTGCACGCACGCCATAAGAACACCTTGGGTTACAGCACTTCCGCCAACAACCTGAAATTCTACAACATTTTCTCCTGTGTAAGATTTTGGAGCCTTAAAAAAAACACACAATGCCTCAACAGAAAAGTTTTTGCAAACAACTTCCCCTAAAACAAGTTCTCTGGGCCTGTTTTCACACACATAAAATTTTGCAAACAATTTACTTGCAATATTTTTTGCTTTTTCTCCGCTTAATCTTACAATTCCAACAGCAGATTTTCCGCTTGCAGTGGAAATTGAAACAATTGTATTATTACTTTTTTTCATGCTAAAAATTATTGCTCCACATTTGTTTTATGTTTCGTCTTCATCATCTTTTATGTTTTGTTCTGTTTCATTTTTATCAAAAAACTGTTCTTCATGGCTTTCCATAATGTTTTCTTTGCTTAAAACTTCTGATAATTGATTGTTTTCTGCAATTAATTCTTCCTCGCTTTCTTTTTCGGCTGGCGCAACACAAACAACTTTTGCATCACCTTTAAGAGTCATAAGTTTAACACCTTGGGTGTTACGTGAAAGCAAAGAAATATTTTCTGCTGGTGTTCTTATTACAACTCCATTGTCTGAAACAATAATTATGTCCTGATCTTCTTTAACCTGTTTTAAATTTACAAGGTCACCAGTTTTTTCATTAAATATTCCTGCCTTAACTCCCATTCCACCACGACCTTGTAAACGATATTCGCTTGGATTACATCTTTTTCCATATCCATTTTCGGAAATAGTTAAAATTTGGCATGTGTCGTCAATAACTTCCATGTCCACAATGTGTTCATTTTTTTTAAGATTCATGCTTTTAACACCGCGTGCACTGCGTCCAACTTCACGTATTTGCATGGCATTAAATCTTATGCATTTTCCAGAACTGCCTGCAATTAACACATCGTGAATATCGTCTGTTAACCCAACCGCAACAAGCGTGTCTCCATCAACAAGCGTGATTGCAATTTTTCCAACTTTTCTTATGCTGATAAATTCGGAAATATTTGTCTTTTTAATTAAGCCATTTTTTGTTGCCATAATAATGTTTTTTCGGCTTTCATTTTCGGCAATTGGAATAATTGCCGTTACGCACTCGCCATCTCTAAGTTGCAATAAGTTAAGCATTGCCCTTCCTTTTGCTTGCTTTTGCGCCTCTGGAATTTCATATGCTTTAAGAACATAAACCCTGCCTTCTGATGTGAAAAACAAAAGATCAGAATGAGTGCAAGTGATAAAAATTCCGTCAACAAAATCTTCTTCTTTTGTTTTGTGTCCTGCAACTCCCATTCCTCCACGCTTTTGTGATTTATATTCTGTTAAATTCATGCGTTTTATATATCCGCCATGTGTTTTTGAAATAACAACATCTTCACGTGCAATAAGGTCCGAAATGTCAATATCACCGTAATCAAGGCTAATTTCTGTCCGCCTTTTGTCACCATATCTAACCTTAATGTCTTCTAGTTGTGCTTTAATTATGTCCACAACCCGCTTTGATGAATTTAAAATGTCATTATAATCGGAAATCATTGACTTTAATGTTGCAAGTTCTTCTTTTAATTTAACAACTTCTATTCCTGTTAATTTTGAAAGGCTCATGTCCAAAATTGCATTTGCTTGAATTTCGGACAATTCAAATATTTTTTGCAGTGAAACAAAAGCAGAATTTCTGTCCGAAGATTCTTTGATTAGTTTTATAACTGCATCAATATTGGTCATTGCAATAACCAGCCCGTCCACGATGTGGCATCTCTCATCTGCTTTTCTTAAATTAAATTTTGTTCTTCTTGTTATTATTTCTTTTTGATGTTCAACATAATAATATAAAATTTCTTTAATGTTTAATATGCGTGGAACACCATCAACAAGTGCAAGAAAAATTATTCCGCCACTTTGTTGAAGTTGTGTGTGTTTAAAAAGCGAATTTAAAACAACTTGCGCATTTGCATCACGTTTAACGTCAACAACAATTCTCATTCCTTCGCGGTCACTTTCTTCTTTAATGTCCGAAATACCTTCCAAACGTTTGCTTTTAACCATGTCCGCCATTTGAATAATAAATTTTGACTTGTTAACTTGATAAGGAAGTTCCGTTATAACAATTCTGCTTCGTCCGTTTTCTTCTTCTATATCTGTTTTACCACGAATAACAACACCGCCACGCCCTGTGCGATATGCTTGAAGTAAAGCGGCTCTTCCCATAACAATGCCACCTGTTGGATAGTCTGGACCCGGAATAATTTTAATTATATCTTCTATTTCTATTTCTGGATTATCCAAAAGTGCTTGTGCTGCATTTATAACTTCAATTAAATTGTGTGGCGGAATATTTGTTGCCATTCCAACAGCAATGCCATCGGCACCATTAACCAACAAGTTTGGAAATCTTGCAGGTAAAACACGTGGTTGCATAAGTGTGTCATCAAAGTTAGGATAAAAATCCACCGTTTCTTTATCTAGGTCTGTAAGCATTTCATTAGAAATTTTGGCAAGCCTTGCCTCTGTGTATCTTTGGGCGGCAGGTGGATCTCCATCAACTGAACCAAAATTTCCATGGCCGTCCACAAGAGGATATCTTATGGAAAATTCTTGCGCCAAACGCACAAGAGCATCATAAATTGAACCATCTCCATGAGGGTGATATTTTCCCATAACCTCACCAACAATTCTTGCACATTTTTTGTGTGGCTTGTTGTAAAAATTGTTTAGGTCACTCATTCCATACAAAATTCTTCGGTGAACAGGTTTAAGCCCATCCCTTACATCTGGAATAGCACGTGAAACGTTAACCGCCATTGCATAAGAAATAAACGATTTTTTAAGTTCGTCCTCTACTTCAACTTTTTTAACGCATGTGTTTTCAAAAATCTCATGCAATTCTTTTTTCTTATTTTTTTCCATTTTGTTTTCCTTTTACACGTTTTTAAATATCAAGATCTTCAACAAGTTTTGCGTTTGCAGAAATAAATGCTCGCCTAAGTTCTGGGTCCTCGCCCATAAGATCATTAAATAAGTGATCCGCCTCAACAGCATCTTGCATTTTTACTTGAAGCATTATGCGATGTTCGGGATCCATTGTTGTTTCCCAAAGTTGATTGGCTGTCATTTCTCCCAGTCCTTTATATCTTTGCTGAAATGTAACACCTTTTTTGCCCTCTTCGGAAAAATATTTTTCTAGTTCGGCATCGTTATAAAAATATTTGTCTTCTTTGCCACGTGTTATTTTGTAAAGAGGTGGCTGAGCAATATAAACATGCCCTTCTTCAATAAGCGGACGCATAAATCTGAAAAAGAATGTTAGCAAAAGTATTCGGATATGGCTTCCGTCAACATCGGCATCGGTCATACATATAATTTTGTTATATCTGAGTTTTTCATGATTAAAATCGGCTGAAACGCCTGCTCCAAATGCTGTTATCATGCTTTTTATTTCATTGTTTTCCATGATATGATTTAACCTAGACTTTTCCACGTTTAATATTTTGCCTCTTAGTGGCAAAATTGCCTGAAAACGCCTATCTCTGCCTTGCTTTGCTGTTCCACCTGCGCTGTCACCCTCAACAATGTATATTTCACAATGTGTGGGGTCTTTTTCTGTGCAGTCAGCAAGTTTTCCTGGAAGTGTTGTGTTTTCTAGTGCACCTTTTCTGCGTGTTAAATCTCGTGCATTTCTGGCTGCCTCTCTTGCCCTTTGTGCAGTTATGCTTTTTAAAACAAGATCTCTTGCAGACGCTGGGTTTTCTTCCAAAAAGTCGCCAAAACCATCTTGCATTGCCTTTTCCACGTTAACTCGCATTTCACTGTTTCCAAGTTTTGTTTTGGTTTGCCCCTCAAACTGAGGATTTTCTAGTTTAACAGAAACAACTGCGGTTATTCCTTCTCTGCAATCTTCTCCCGAAAGTTTTTCTGCTTCTTTAAGTATTTTATTTTTTTGTGCATATTCATTAATTACTTTTGTAAGAGAGTTTTTAAAGCCTGTTAAGTGAGTTCCGCCTTCGGTAGTGTTTATGTTGTTTGCATAACAATTAATATTTTCTTGATATCCATCGTTGTATTGAAATGCAATTTCCACTTCGGAATTTTTTTCTATTTTACAAAAATAAATTGGATGTGGGAAAAGTGCAGTTTTGTTATGATTTAAAAATTCAACAAATTCAACTATTCCGCCCTTAAACTCAAAAGTATCCTTTCTTTCTTTGCCTGCCCTTTTATCTTCAAAATTAAGAACAATGCCTTTGTTTAAAAAAGCAATTTCCCTAAATCTGTTTTTTAAACTGTCGTAAATAAATTCTGTGGTTTCAAAAATGGTTTCATCGGGCATAAAAACAACTCTTGTGCCTCTTTTATCTGTTTTGCCTGTAACGCATAAGGGAGCAGTGGCAACGCCACGCTTAAATGTAATTTCATAAGTTTGACCACTTTGCCAAACTGTAACTTTAAGCCATTTTGAAAGTGCATTAACGCAACTTACTCCAACGCCGTGCAGTCCGCCCGAAATTTTGTAACCCGAACCGCCAAACTTTCCGCCTGCGTGCAGTTTTGTTAAAACAACTTCAACTGCGCTTTTTCCTTCTTTTTCAATTATTCCTGTTGGAATGCCTCTGCCGTTATCTTCAACGCTACAACTTCCGTCTGCTTCAAGGGCAATGTTAATGTGCGTGCAATAGCCTTGCAACGCTTCGTCAATAGAATTGTCAACAACTTCAATAACAAGGTGATGCAGTCCTCTTTCATCTGTTGAGCCAATATACATCCCTGGGCGCTTTCTCACTGGGTCCAACCCTTCTAGCACTTGAATGTCCAAAGAACTATAATGCTGGCTTTCTTGTGGCAAAGATTCAAAGTTTTGTTTTTCTGTTTCTAACTTAATTTCACGCTCTTGATTTTTTAAATTTTCTGTTTGATTTTGTTCCATTTGATTTTTCCTTTTGATCTATTATTGCCATATATATAATATATAACTATATATAATATAATATATATTTCATTATACTCCATTTTAATTTTGATTGCAAGTAAATGCAATGGCAGTTTAAAAAAATCCCCGCTATTAACAGGGATGTAGTTTAAAAATTAAGTTTGCTTTTTATGTCGGAAATAATTGTTTTTAAACGCGAATCGGTTTTAAGTTGCTCGGTTATTTTGTCCCTTGCATGAATTATTGTTGTGTGGTCTCTGTTAAAAACTTTGCCAATTGAAATTAAAGGAATTCCAAGCAGTTCACCAATTAAATAAATTGCAATCATGCGCGGTTCAACACATTCTCTGCTCTTTTTTTTGCCTTTTATTTCTGCATCAGATATATTAAAATATTCGCAGGTTGCCGACACAATGTCCTCTGGCTTTATTTTTTCCTTTTTATCATCCAAGTCTTCTTTAAATGCCTCACGTGCAGTTTCAATTGTTGCTGTTTTTTGCCCAATAAGTGTTGCAAAAAAATACACTTTTCCAAGCAAGCCTTCAAGTTCTCTAATGTTGCTTGTTATTTTTTCGGCAATAAAGTTTACAACGTCATCATCAACAGAATAACCTTCTAGTTGTGCCTTTTTTTGCAAAATTGCAACTTTTGTTTCAAAGTCTGGTGCTTGAATATCCTGAATTAATCCGCTTGTAAACCTAGAACTTAAACGCTCTTCCAACGTGGATATTTCTTTGGGAGGACGGTCGGAAGAAATAATAATTTGTTTGTTGTTTTGATAAAGATCATTAAAAGTGTGAAAAAATTCTTCTTGCGTGCTTGTTTTGTTTGAAATAAACTGAATGTCGTCTATCATTAAAATGTCCAAGTTGCGATATTTTTCTCTAAATTCACTTGTAAGTGATTCCGAATTGCCATTTCGCAACGAACTGATATAGTCATTTGTAAATTTTTCGCATGTTACATACATAATTTGCAAGTCCGAATTATTTCTGTGTATGTAATTGCCTATTGCGTGAAGCAAGTGAGTTTTGCCTAAACCTACGCCCCCATAAATAAACAACGGATTAAACCTCTTTCCAGGGTGTTCTGCAACTGCTCGGGCAGCGGCATAAACAAATTGATTGCACTTTCCAACAACAAAGTTGTCAAAAATGTACTTTGGATTAAACGGATTTTTGTTTTCTCCATTTATTATTGAATCTTGAATTTGTTGCAGTTTTGGATTATCGTTGTTTTTTGTTACATACTCGCTCATTTCTTCTGGATCCAAAATTTCAACAGTAACACCCATGCCAAATGCTTGTTCCACACATGTTTCCAGTTGGCTAATATGATTTTTTAAAATTTGAGTTTTTGCTGTTTGCGAACTTGCAAGCAACACAACCTTGTCAAAATTTTTAAATTCAATAAATTGAAGTGTGCTTATCCACAAATCAAAAAACACCGCAGAAACTTGAAGTTCCATTTTTGACAATACCTTTTGCCATGTTCTGCTCTTTTGTATCATTTTTCACACTTCCTTTTTTTGTGAGTATAACGTTTTTGTAACAAAAAGTCAAATTTTTGTTTTTGAAAAAACAAGTTTATTAACATTTATTTAACAAATTGTTTACAAATAAACAAGATTAAGGGGTTACCTTAATCTTGTGCTACATATTGTTTAAATGCTAAATTACAATGAAACCATATCTGCAATGCAGTCTTGAACTTTTGGTGTAAAATTTGCTTGCGAAGCAAGTGCAGAATCTGTTTCGCCTTTTTTAAGCCTAACAATTGGTCCAAGCGTAATTGTGTTGCTTGCTTCACCAAATGATGCTCCAAGCGAAAGTGGAGTGTAAGCAACAATAATATGTGGAGTTGCACCAGTTGCAATTGTGTAATAATATCCATCTCCACTCGGCGTTAATTTTTGGCCTGCTGTGGCTGTTTTAACAATAAACATTTCCGCAGAAAACTTTGCTCCACCACCGCCCATTAACTGTGTTGGCTGATAAAATATAACTGGACCAGATGCGGAATTATTAAGTATTTCAAAGTGAACAACTATTGTTGCGTTTGATGTGCTATCTGCATTTGGATTAAAATATAACCCTTCTTGAACAGAACTTGCAACCGCTGGAAATGTCCATGCCCCGCCAGCAACAACACCTTTTACATTTGCCGTTGCACTTCCTGTAATGTTTGTGCCCAAAGATGCTCCACCGCTTTGATTTTGCCAAGAAAGCCATATTGCTGTATTTTTGGCGGTGCTTGCACCAACTTCAATGTATGTGTTAGACGCTGTTTTTCGGTATGCATTTGAAATTCCAACCTTAACATCACCAAAGGCTTCTGTTGCAACAAACGAGATTTGGGCGGAAATATTAAAAGTTAGGCTTGTTGCTGCAATAACCCCATATGTTAATGCAATTATTGCAAATGTAAGTGCACATGTTGCTATAACCAATCTTGAACGTTTCATTTAACTCTCCTATTAAATATCAAAAATTTAACTTCTTACTTTTTTACTTTAACACTTATTAAAAGCATGTGTCAATTAATATTCGTTAATTTTACATAATTATTTATATTTTTCCTTTTATTTAATTAACGTGTACAAAATTTTACAGTTTATACAAAATTTTTACATTATTTTTTTTTAGTTAAACAACATGTTTTTACACAAATTAACAAAATTTTCATGGAAATCAATGGTTCTTTGAGAAAAGGTTATGTTTGTCACACTGGACATTGTTGGCAAAATATCATACATGCTTTGCAATTTTAATGTTGGTGACAATATTATTGCATTTCCATCAATTGTGCCAAAAGATGCATTTAAAGAAATAGGTGTGTATTCAATAATAATATCCACTGTTTCTCCGCTTAAAATTGATATGTAATATCCATTGCCACCACTGTTAACTGCTTCGTTAATTTTTGTTCCCAAATTGTTTAACTCAATTTCAAAAATTTCTGCTTTTATTTTTGCTGGACTGCCTGCATTCATTAACTGTGTTGGCTGAAAAAAAATGATTGGGCCTGATTCAGAATTATTTGTAATTTTTAAACACACAATAATGCTGGTATTTGCAAGGGTGCTTGCTTCTGGGTTAAAAAACAAGCCTTCTGTACACAAATTTGAAACAGCGGGAAAATTCCAAATTCCATTGTTTACATTTCCAGTAAACTCTGCATTTGCATTTCCAACAATTTTTGTGCCAGCAATGCTTTGCCCTCCATTTGCATTTGCCCATGGATACCAAATTGCTGTGTTTTGTTTAACATCTCCATCGCTTTTACCTAATTTTGCAAAAGAATGATTACCACTTGTTAGTTTTCTGTATGCGTTTAATATTCCTATTTTAACATCTCCAAAAACTTCGGTGGCAGTGAAAGATAACTTTGTTGAAACATTAACTTCAATTTTGGTTGCAGAAAGTACACCATAGGTCATGGCAAACACTCCCATCATAATGGCGAAAATTGTTGCCACGGCCTTTACTTTTTTCAATTATCACTCCTGATAAATAAATCAATACTTTATTTTAACTTTAAAAAAAATGTAAGTCAAATAAAATTTTGTTTTTTGTTGTTTTGTACAATATTTTAAGTTATTTAATCTTTTTTTGTTATAAAAAACAAGAACATCGCATTTGCAATATCCTTGTTTTAATTAATTTTTATGTTGGCAGATTATTAGTTTAAATTATGCAAATGACATTCCTGCCATGCTTGCCGTCATATCTGCAATGCAAGCAGCCACTTTTGCTGGAATTGTGTATGCTGAACCAACTGAATTTGCCGGAGTAACGGTGTACTGCGTTGCAAGTTTAACGGTTGGCGCAAGTGTAATTGCATTGTTGTCTGATGAAGCAAATGATGCTCCAAGTGTTTTTGGTGAGTAAACAATAATAACACTTATTGAGCCATTGCTTGGAATGGATATATAATATCCTGCTCCATTTCCAGCACCTGGTGTTGCAGAAATCGCAAGTTGTGTTCCCGCTGTATCGCTTGAAAGTAAAATCATTTTTGCATCAATTTTTGTTCCAGTGCCACTCATTAATGCTTCTGGCTGATAAAATATAACTGGACCAGATGCAGAATTGTTTGCTATTCTAAGAGAAACAACAATTGATGCGTTTTCTACTGAGTTTGATGCTGGGTCAAAATACAAACCTTCTGTATAGGATACTGTTGCTGGAAAACTCCATGTTCCAGGTGTTGTTGTTGCATCCCCTGCAAGGTTTGTTTCAAGTGCATTTCCAACAACTTTTGTTCCTGCAACTTGCTGGCCATCGGCATTTTTCCATGGATACCATGTTGCAGTGTTTTTAAGTGTTGCTGTTGTTGTGGCACCTAAAATTGAATATACTGGTGTTGCTGCAGTTGATTTGCGATATGCGTTGGACATTCCAACTTTTATATCGCCAAATGCCTCTGTTGCAGTGAACGACACGTTTGCTGATATATTAAAAGTAAGTGAAGTTGCTGCAAGAACGCCATATGTCAATGCAAATATTCCAATTGCAAGAGCACATATTGTTGCTACAAGTTTTGTTCTTTTCATTAATAATCTCCTTTTTAATAATCTTATTCTAACCTTTATCAAAATACAATGTCAACCAAATTTAGACGTTTTTTACATTTTTTTTTAATTTTTTATTAGGTTATAACAATATACTGCACAAAAACGCTTGGTTTATACAAAAAAAAACAAAAAAATTTTAAAAAAACAAAAAAAACAGATTATTAAATTAACAATAATCTGTTTTACAATTTTTTATTTTTTAATTCTGTTATTTGCTTTTTTCAATTGATTCTGTGCTTTCCTTGGATAAACATGCAATTAACTCTGTTTGTTTTAATGCTTGTGATGTGCGATTAACGCATACTCTGTGCATATATTCAGCATTTGTTGAATCTTTTTCAACCTTTGCAAAAAAGTAAGCATGGTCCCCATTAAAATCAATATTATTAACATTTGTAATTGTTTTTGCAGTTATTTGTTCAATAACAAAATTTTTGCCATTGTCATCAGCGGTGCCAACTCTAACGCGCCATAGCCCAGAATTTGTTATAAAATAAACCCATGTGCCATCTTCAAATATAATGTTTGTTGGCGTTCCACATTCTGTTGTTGGAATTTTGTAATCATTTTCTATTTGAGAAAGCGTGTATGGCTTGAAATATAAGTTTGTTTCAAAAATAAAAGCAACTTGCAGTTTTTCATTGTATCTATTTTTGCCAAGCCATGTTGGATTTGTTATTGTTGTTGCAGAAATATGCTTTTGCGGTTGATTATCTTCAAAGTTTGAAGAATTTGTTTGTGTGCCTTCACTGTAAAAAAGTTCGTCATGGCTTTGTGAAATAAGCACTATTGTTTTTCCAATCACTTCGCTTTTAATTGCAGACAAGTTGGTTGAAATTTCATATTTGTTTAAAATATTCCCTGTGTTTTTGTCTGTTCTTGCAGTTGTGAAAAATAAGTAATTAGAATTTTGTTCAAACACAATTTCAGCACACTTATCCGATATTTGAACAGTTTTAAAATTTGAAAGTTCAATTCGGGATAACTTTTTATCGTCTTTAACAATTGCATAGTCTTTGCCATTAACAGTTGTAAAATACACTTTTGCAAGGTTTCCTTCCGCTGTGTACATTTTTGTTAAATTATTTCCGTTTAAATCTGTTTTATATATGCAAACTCTGTCATATGCCGTTTCACCTTTATCAGTTTTTAATGTGTTTGGTGTTGTAAAAAACAGTTTTCTGCCAGATATAAACATATTTGTTGCGCCATATCCAACAAATACTTTGTTAACGTTTTCTATGTTTTGTGGGTTTGTTTCTTTTGTTTCAATTTTTCCATTAATTGTTTTAATGCGGTTAAGTAACCCTGTTTTTTTGCCTTCAACAATGTCCGCCGTAAGCGAAGTTTCAAAGTTATTGGCGTAATAAATATAATCTCCAATAACAACAGATGTGCCACCGTTTCCAACTATTATTGCGTTGTTTGGCACCTGTTCAAGAGGCTTTTCTGCACATCCACCAAAAATTAAAACTGCACTAAGTATTATTGTGCAAAACATTAATCCAAATTTTTTCATATTTTCTCCATATCAAGTGTTCCCATTCTAGCACACAAAAAATCAAAATGTCAATCATGCATGACAAGTTTATCAAAATTTTTGCGTACTTTATAAAAAATTATGTTAAAACCCTAACTGGCAAAATTAAGCACAAAAACTCATTACCTTCAACAGGTGTTATAATGCATGGATTGTTTGGATTGTTAAAATTGATTGCAAGCATATCTTGGTTGTATGCCCTAAAACATTCGGTAAAATATCTTGCATTAAATGCAATTGCAATATCTTTTCCTTCAAGAGTTATGGCAACATTTTCGGTAACGTTGCCTAATTCGGAATTTGATGTTACACAAAGATTTCCATTTGTTATTGTTAACTTAACAAGGTTGTTTTGTCCAACTTTTGATAACAACGAGGCACGCTCCAACGCATCCTCAAATTGGGCTTTATTAATTATTATTTTTGTGTCAAAACTGGTTGCTAAAATTTGATTATAATTTAAAAATTCGCCTTCAATAAGCCTGGATAAAATTTTTGTGTCACCATTGTCAACCATAATATAATTTTTTTGTACATAAACGTTTATTATTTCATCGGTGTCACCCAAAAGTTTTGCAATTTCTGCCAAACTTTTTGAAGGAACAATTGCATTAACGTTAACTGTGCTTTCCACAAGTTGTTGGTTAACCATTGCCAGTCTGTAACCATCAAGCGCAACAGCGGTAAGTTTTTTATCTTCGCTTAAAACAAGAACACCCTTTAAAATAGGCCTTGAATCATCAATTGCAACTGCAAAAATACTTTTTGTTATAAGTTGTTTAAAATTAGATTTAGAAATTGCAAAATAATCTTTGGTTTCAAGTTTTTTAAACGCTGGATATTCTTGTGAATCAAAACACTGAATATAACTTTTTGATCCATTGTATTTTATTTTTAATTGCTTTTTATCGTTAAGTTCAAGTTCAATTTTGTCATTTGTTAATTTTTTAATAAATTCAGAAAAAAATCTACCTGGAACAACCGCTTGCCCTTCCACTTTAACATCTGCTTTAATTTTTTTTTCAATCGAAAGTTCCAAATCTGTTGCAGACAATGTGAGTGTGTCATCTTCGGCAACAACTTTAATACCCTCTAAAATGGGATTTGTTGTTTTTGATGGTATTGCTCTGCTAACTTTAAACACTGCATCGGCTAAATCTAATCCATCACATATTAATTGCATAATTTTCTCCTGTTTTTCTTATGTTAGCATATTTTATAAAAAAAATCAAGGCAAACTTTTTATAACATGTTTTTAAATATATTTTTTTAAAAAATTTATAAGCGTTTCTGTGTACAATTGGGTTGCATAAGGTTGTGATTCCGCATGGTCTGCACCGTCCACAATTAAAACTTCATTATTTTTTGCATGAACAACAAGTTCGGCTAACATATGAAAAGGTACAAAATTATCAGCAGATCCATGAATAAACAAAATTGGCTTATCACACTTTTCAAGTTGAACACGAGAATCTCCATCTTTAAGTGAATATCCAGTTTTAATTTTTTGAAAAACATTAAAAATTTGTAACGTAGGAAAAACTGGCAATGGAGTTTGTTTGTCAATAACATACTTTATTTGTTCATAAATACTTGTGTATGCACAATCAGAAACAAAGCATTTTATATTTTGTAAATTATCTTCTCCCGAAAGCATACAAGTGGTTGCTCCCCCCATACTTACTCCAAAAACAACAATTTCACAATCTTCTCCAAAAATTTTTATTGCACGTTTAATTGCAACTTGAACATCTTTACGATCAGGCCATCCCATGCCAATAAATTTACCTTCGCTTTCTCCATGTCCCCTACATTCTGGAAGAACAACATTAAATCCAAGTTCCAAAAACATTTTGGCAAAACGTTGCATGTCTTTGTAAATATTCATATAACCATGAATAACAACTGCAACCCTAACTTTGTTTTTTTTATAACCCTCAACATTTTTTTTTAAATTTTGTAAAACTGTTGCCGAGTGAGAAAATGTTGGTTCATTAGTTTCTTGCAACAAAACTTCTTTCTCGTCATTTTTATTTTTTTTTAAAACTTTTTTATCCCAGTAACCCAAAATATTTGGATTTATATTTTTAACATTATCTTCAAGTTTAATTATTTTTGATTTTAATTTTAACCCGTCAAAACTTTTATATTCACATGTTTCAATTTTAATATTATCCCACCACTTGTAATCAATTTTATATTTTTCATTTGCCCTACAAAAATCATTAACAACAATTTTGCCAATAAAACAATTTCTGCGCATTGAGATGTTTTCGCAAACTTCTCCAATAACAAAAAATAATATAATCAAAAATAATATTAGTGCCGAAAAAACAATTAAAACAATTTTCCATGCTTCCATGAATGTAGTATATCACATTTAAACAAATTTAGCATATAAGTTTTTGGCATAAAAGCATGAAATAAAAAAATAAGGGCTTAATTACTTAGTTATATATAATATATTATATAACAGCGCGCACGCCCACATGTTTTGTTTATATTATTAATTTTTTTGATAGTAGTAGTATTAATAATGGCGGTGGAAATGTGGATAACTTTTATTTATTACAACATATGGTATAAAGTGGCAAATTTTTAAAATTTTACCTCAATATTTAGTTTTTTTTGCTGTGGAAATAATGTTGACATGTGTTAACAATCCATTAACAATCATTAAAATTTGCTGTGTACAAACCTTTTAAACGGGCTGTTTTTTATAATTTTAGTAGAATTTAATAAAAAAATTAGAACAAGTATACTGTTGCTTATTTAATTATCTATACATAATACGCGAAAAAAAAGAACAAATATTCACAACATAAGAAACAAACTTAAAATTAAACTTAAACTTGAACTTAAACTTAAACTTAAAATTAAACTTAAAATTAAACTTGAACTTAAACTTGAACTTAAACTTGAACTTAAACTTGAACTTGAACTTAAACTTAAACTTAAACTTAATTGTAACTTTTAAATTAATTTAACATAAAAATAAAAATGTCTTATCATAAGACTAAAAAAAATTTTATTAAATAATAAAAATATTAAAAAATAAAAACAAAAAAAATAAATATTATTTATTTACTTAAATTAAATAAAGCCATATAATCAGGGATTATACTTGATAAAAATAAAAATATTTATAAAAAATTAAAAAGTTAAAACAAAAATAAATAAAAGATTTTTATAAAAAAAATATTAATATAAATATATGTTTAATTAAAATATTAATATAAAACATAAAAAAATTAAAAAAAACATAGCAGACAATTATTTATAAAAAAAAACATATATAAATGTTGACACATGAATTAAAACCATGTATAATAACAAAAGTTAATTAATATGGTGGCATAGCTCAGTTGGTCAGAGCGTTCGGTTCATACCCGAGAGGTCGGTGGTTCGAATCTACCTGCCACTACCAAAAAAAATAATATAATAAGGTCTCGTGGTCAAATGGTTAAGACACCGCCCTTTCACGGCGGAATTAGGGGTTCGAACCCCCTCGAGATCACCAATTAAAAATTTTTTAAAATAAACTGTTTAATAATGGTTTATTTTTTTTATTTTTACATATATTATGTATATTATATATATATAAAGACTATTATATTATATAATATCAAATTACTTTTAAAAAATGGTTAAATAACTTATTGACAAAGTTGTAATATTAATATATAATTAAATTAATTAAATTACTTTTGCCATAGACAGCAAGTGCTAAAATAAAAGCGTAAAACATTCGTGTTGCTTGCCGAGGTGAAGCAGTGGTGTATAAAAAGGGTTAAATCTTTCCGCGCTTTACTTAATGGTGCGGAAAGTTTTTTAGTTATCAGCATATTTTTTAAAAAAAGGAGGAATTTACCAGTGAACAATTTGGAATTAAAAAAACTTGTTGTAGATGAACTTAAAAACAAATTGAAGAAGGCTAAATCGGTTGCGTTTATTGATTATCGCGGTGTTACAGTTGATGAAGAAACAGCACTTCGCTGTGAACTAAGAAACAATGGCGGAGAGTACAAAGTTTTCAAAAACAGATTAATTATGCGTGCATTAAAAGATATTAACATAAACGGATTTAATCTTGAAGGAACAACTGCCGTTGTTTTTAGTTATAATGACGAAGTCACTGCATTAAAATGCGTTTCAAACGCAATTGAAAAAACAAAAAAACTTGCAATTACTTGTGGCGTATTTAATAATAAATTTGCAGATGCGCAAATGATGAAAATGCTTTCATTATTGCCAAGTAAACAAGTTCTTATTGCGCAATTACTTGGCGTTTTAAATGGACCAATCAAAAATTTAGCGTATGTAATTAGCACACAGTCAAAATAATCTTAAAAAATAAATGTTTAAAAAAAGGAGAAAAAAAATGGAACTTACAAAATTGGTTGAAGAAATTAAAAAATTAACAGTTGTTGAAGTTAGTGAACTTGTAAAAATGCTTGAAAAAGAATTTGGTGTTTCCGCATCTGCACAAGTTGCAGTTTCACCAGCAGGAGGCCCAGTTCAGGCAGCCGTTGAAGAAAAAACAGAATTTGATATTTTACTTAAAGAAATTGGCGCAAATAAAATTGCAGTTATCAAAGTTGTTAGAGAAATCACAGGTCTTGGACTTTCAGAAGCAAAGGCACTTGTAGACGCTGCTCCATCAACAATTAAAGAAAAGGTTGCAACAAAAGAAGCCAAAGAATTTGAAGCAAAACTTAAAGAAGCAGGAGCAACAACAGAACTTAAATAATAATAAATGTTTAACAAAATATGCTGATAAAAAAGTGGACTTAACAAGTTCACTTTTTTATTTAATAAAATGTTATTTATTAAATTAACAAAAAACACGCATTTTAATGATAAATTGCGTGTTTTTAACGTTTTTTTAATTAATTTAATTATTTATTATTATTTTTTATTAAAGTTTTTTAAATCTTCAAGTGTTAAAACTTTATTTGTAAGTGTTTTTAAAAGTGAATAAATTCTTTCTAAATCATCTTTTGAAAAATAATCCACACAAATTTTGCCCTTAACATTATTTCCAATAACAGAAACTTTTGTCATAAATATTCTTTGCATTTCTTTTATTAAGTCTTGAAATTCAATTGAAAGAGGGGTGTTGGCATTAAGTTTTTCAAATTTGTGTGCTTTAACTTTAAGTGAAGATTCTAAATCTCTAACAGACATTTTATCAGATATCACGCGTTTTGCAAGTGAAATTTGAGCTTTGTTGTCATTGCAACCAAGCAAAGTTCTTGCATGTCCGGCAGTTAGTAATCCTTTTTCAACCATATCAATAACTTCTGGCGTAAGAGTTAATAGCCTAAGTGAGTTTGTTAAATTAGGTCTGCTTATTCCAAGTTTTTGGGCAGTTTCTTCTTGCGTTGAAGTGTATTCGTCCATATATGCTTTTATTGCTCTTGCTGTTTCAATTGCGTTTAAATCTTCTCTTTGCAAATTTTCAATTAATGAAACTTCTTTCATTTCGCGTTCGGTAAAATTTTTCACAACACAAGGAACAGTTTTTAAGCCAGCAAGTTTTGATGCTCGATAACGCCTTTCTCCGGCAATTATAACATAACCATCGCCTTTTTTACATACAACAAGAGGTTGTATTATTCCGTGTATTTTAATTGAAGCAACAAGTTCGTCAAGTGGTTGCTGAGCAAAATTCTTTCTTGGTTGATCAGGATTTGCCTGTAATTTATCAATTGATATTTCGTTCGTAAAAACTTGCGGTTTTTCCTCTCCGCTTACTTTTTCTTTTAAAAAATTGCCATCCAAATCTTCAAATTCTCCAAATAATGCGTTTAATCCTTTCCCTAAACCTCTTTTTATTGCAGTCATACTTTGTTTCTCCTCAAAACTTTTGTGTTTTTATTAATTTTTTCAAATTCTAAATTATTTCTTTTTAACAATTCTTCACTGAGTGAAATATATGCTTGCGAGCCTTTTGAAGCAAAATCATACACCAAAATTGGTTCGCCATGGCTTGGTGCTTCGGCAAGCCTAATATTGCGAGGAATAAATGTTTCAAAAACCTTTTTTCCAAAAAACTTGGATATCTCATCACTAACTTGTGCAACTAAATTAGATCTATTGTCTTTCATGGTTAAAACAACTCCGTCAACGTCAAGTTTTGCATTTAATCCTGTTTGCTTAATTAATCTTATTGTATTCATAAGTTGGCTTAAACCTTCAAGAGCATAAAATTCACATTGAATGGGTATTATCACAGCGTCAGATGCGGTTAAAGCATTTATTGTTAAAAGCCCAAGTGATGGAGGACAATCAATAAAAATAAAATCATAGTCATTTTTCAAAGTGTTTAGGGCATTTTTTATTACATTTTCTCTATTTTTTATTTCAACCAAATGTATTTCAGCACCAGCGAGGTCTACCGTGGCAGGAATTAAATCTAAATTATTAATTAAAGTAGGTTGTATTGCCTCTTTTGCCATACAATCGCCATCAATTACATTGTACATTGTTTTCATTCCCGATTTTTTTTCTCCACCAAGCCCGCTTGTTGCATTGCCTTGTGGATCAAGATCAATTAACAGTGTTTGTTTTCCCATTGCTGAAATACATGCTGCAACATTTACGCATGTTGTTGTTTTACCAACTCCACCCTTTTGATTCGTAAATGCCAAGATTCTTGCCATAATATTTACTCCTTTGCTTAAAATATATTTTTAGTATAACATCAAAAAAATGTTATTGCAACAATAATATTAAATAAATACTTAATAAAACGCTAAAAAACCGTGTTTTTATTGATATTTTTAATAAAAACGTTACATTATTTTATTTTTTTAAATCACATTAATATGTTTTTTAAAAATGCAATTAAAAATGCAATAAAAAATGCAATAAAAAAATGCAATAAAAAATTGCAATACATATGTTATATTTTAATTTATTTAAATAACTAAAACGTTACTTACCAACAATTTTGTAATATGCGTTTCACGTGAAACATAAACATAACACAATAAATTAAAAACACCCAGAATGCCACATTCTATGCATATTATGGCTTTAAAGTTTTGTTTTAAGTGTTACAAAACTGCTGTTAGTTTGACAAATTAATTAATTTTTTTAGAATTTAATTAATTACAGGTAATTTTGCAATATAATTTAAAATTATCATGCAAAAACACATAAAAAATGTTATATAAATTATTATTATTAAATTAATGCTAAAAAATAAATCTTTTTATTGTAGGAACTATTTTAAATAATATAAAAACATTTTCATAAGTTAAACGAACATTAATATGTTTTTTTAAAAATGCAATAAAAAATGCAATAAAAAATGCAATAAAAATTGCTATGCATGCTATATTTTAATTTATTTAAATAACTAAAACATGCTTATCAACAATTTTGTAATATGCGTTTCACGTGAAACATAAACATAACACAATAAATTAAAAACACCCAGAATGCCACCTTCTATGCATATTATGGCTTTAAAGTTTTGTTTTAAGTGTTACAAAACTGCTGTTAGTTTGACAAATTAATTAATTTTTTTAGAATTTAATTAATTACAGGTAATTTTGCAATATAATTTAAAATTATCATGCAAAAACACATAAAAAATGTTATATAAATTATTATTATTAAATTAATGCTAAAAAATAAATCTTTTTATTGTAGGAACTATTTTAAATAATATAAAAACATTTTTATAAGTTAAACATTATATTAAAAATACATTATTGTTTTAAAAATAATAGTTAATTAAAATAAATACTATAAATTAATAAATGTTATTAAAATAATAATAGTTAGCAATAAATAATAATAAATAATTAATAAAACCATAATAAATATGTTTTTAAAAAAAATAATAAAACACTTCAAAGTTATATTTGATATTTAAAGTGCTTTATTATTTAGTTTGTTTAATTTGGATTATAATTTTTACCTTGCAAGTTCAGTTTTTTCTTCTAAGTAAAGTTTATCGGCAATCAACGCAATAAATTCCCCGTTGGTTGGCTTTTCATTTTTATCATAAATGTTTAAATTAAAAATTTCATTAATATTTTCAATTTTGCCTCGGTTCCAAGCAACTTCAATTGCATGTCTTATTGCTCTTTCAACTTTACTTGCGCTTGTTGCAAAACGCTCGGCTACTTCTGGATAAAGCCTTTTTGTAATTGCATTAATAACCTCAGGATTGGAAATTAAAAGTTTAACTGCTTCTCTTAAAAATTGATATCCTTTAATATGCGCCGGAATTCCAACGGAAATGAATATGTTAGAAATTTTTTCATCCATTGCAGGTGTTGAGTTGCATTTTTGTTTTTTGCCAGACGCAGCCATATTAACGGCATTAATAATTTCTTCAATGCTTGCGTTTCGCTTTAAATAGGCAAAAGCACCCTGAGAAAACGCTTTATTTTCAAATTCGGGAGAGGTAAGGGATGAAATAAAAACAACTTTTGGAGAATTTGGAATGTTTTTTAACTCTGATTGAATGCTAAACCCATCAAATCCAGGCATTAGCACATCAAGAATAAGAACTTCGGCATTGCTATTGCCTATTTGTTCCAAAACTTTTATGCCGTCATTTGTGTGCCCAACAATTTCAAATTGTTCTTTAAGTGCGTCTGCTAATTTGTCAACCGTTGGATTTGCGATAAAGATTTTTGTTTTCATAAACTTTTTCCTTTTAATCTTTCCTATTGGTATGATAAAAACATTTTATCACAAATGATTTTGAAAACAAAACGATTTTTATGAAACTTTATCACGATTATTTTACAAAATGCTAAATATTTTAAGTTATTTTGTCGAAAAAGAATAAAGATATTATATAAATTAATTAAAAAAAATTTTTCTCAAATTCTTTGCTGAAATGATGTAGGATTGCAATGTTTTTGCAGACAAGTTAAATAACAAAAATTTTATGATGAAAATAATTTTGAAATATGCTATAATACATTTATGATAACAAAACTGGCGCTGACAAATTTTAGAAATTACAAAAATCAAGTAGTGGAGTTTTCTCCTGGGCTTAATGTTCTTCTTGGCAAAAATGCACAAGGGAAAACAAATTTACTTGAAGCCATATATTTTTGCGCAATTGGCAAAAGCCATAGAGTTAGCAAAGAAAAAGAATTAATTTTGTGGAATGAAAATTTTGCAAAAATAAGTGTTGATGTTCAAAGAGGAATTATTAAAAGTAATATTGAAATTCTTTTTTCTAAAAATGAAAAAAAAACAATTAAATTAGGCGGAATATCAATAAAAAAAATTGGAGATTTGCTTGGTGAAATGAATGCGGTTCATTTTTCTCCTGAGGAATTAAAACTTGTTAAAGAAAGTCCAGAAGATAGACGCAGATTTTTGGATATTGCAAACTCGCAAATTTCCAAAAGTTATTTTTCGCTTTTGGGGCGTTATGAAAAGGCGCTTGCAAATAGAAATAAACTATTAAAAATGTATGATAAGATAGAAAATGTGGCTCAAACAATTGGTGTTTGGAATGAACAATTGGCAGTAACGGGTTCAAAAATTATTAAGCAAAGGCGATGGTTTTGTGAAAAACTTTTTAAATATGCAAAACTTGCACATTCTTTTTTATCTTCTAACACAGAAGATCTTTCTGTATCTTTGCAATGTGAATCTGGGCAAACAGAACAAGAATTTTATAACAATTTATTACAAAAATTAAACAAAAATTTGGAAAAAGATTTTAAACTTGGATACACAACAATTGGCCCACACAGAGATGACATAAAAATTTTAATTGATAATATAGACGTTCGCACATATGGAAGTCAGGGACAGCAAAGAACGGCAGCACTATCACTTAAACTTGCCGAACTTGAAATTGCAAAAGAGGAGAAAGGAGAATATCCTATTTTGCTTTTAGATGATGTTTTGGGAGAATTGGATCAGTCACGCCAAAAAAGATTAATAAAATTTACAGAAAAAACACAAACCATTGTTACATGTAATTCTTTTGATTTAAATTTTCCTTGTAATTTAATTCACGTTGAAAACGGAAAGGTTGCCAAATGACTGATTTATATTTGTTTGTTAATTTTTTTTTAATAGTTTATAATACATAAGAAAATATGAAAAAAAATAAAAATAGTTTTAAAATAGGGTCATATTTAAAAAGGCATACTTGGAAAATTATAATTGGACCTTTTTTTAAATTTTTGGAGGCCTTAACAGACATTTTGACACCTTTTTTGGTGGCAAAAATTTTGGATGTGGGGGTTCCCGCAGGAGATACAAATTATATTATCAAAATGGCATGCATTATTATTGCAATGAATATTTTTGGTATGATTTTTGCAATTATATGTCAAAAGTGTAGTTCGCTTACAGCAAAAGGTGTTGCAAAGCAGTTAAGGTCGGACCTTTTTAGCCATATAAACACATTTTCTCATGCAGAGTTTGACAAATTTTCTACAATGAGTTTAACAAACAGGGTTATAAATGATGTTGATCAAGTGCAAAACACAATTGGAAGAACTTTAAGGCAACTTTCACGTGCTCCATTCTTGTTAATTGGAGCAACAGTTATGGCAATGATTTTGGATATTAAAATATCATTAATTTTTATTATTTTGGTGCCAATTTTGGGCATTGGAATTTACATGATAATGCGAAAAACGTCAGGCATTTACACAGAGGCAAAATTAAATTTGGATAATGTAAGCAATATAACTCGTGAAAATTTATCGGGGGCACGGGTTGTAAAAGCATTTAACAAACAGCAATATGAAGAAAACAGATTTCAAAAATGCAACACGGCACTTACCGGAAGCAATATAAAAGTTGGTGATATAACCGCTAAATTACAACCTATTTTGGGGCTTATAATTAATTTTGCTGCGGTGGCTATAATTTGGATTGGAGGTTTTAGGGTTAATATTGGTGGGCTGTCACAAGGAAACATAATTGCACTTATAAATTATTTTTTGCAAATTTCAACTGCACTTGTGGTTATTGCAAGGCTTATTATTGTATATTCCAGAACAGGCGCTTCAACAAAAAGAATAGGAGAAGTTTTTGATGTTAAAAACACCATAATAAGTGGCGAAAAAGTTGTGGAAATTCCAGAAAATCATGGTGAAATTGAATTTAAAAATGTTAATTTTGAATATGGTGATGGAAAGGAAGCGGTTACAAATCTTTCAATTATAATAAAAAAAGGAGAAACGGTTGGAATTATTGGGGGCACGGGAAGTGGCAAAAGTTCGGTTGTAAATTTAATTCCGCGTTTTTATGATGTTTCGCAAGGAGAGGTTCTTATTGATGGCGTAAATGTTAAAGATTATAACCTTAAATCTTTGAGATCGCTTATTGGAATTGTTCCGCAAAATCCAACGTTATTTAAGGGAACATTAGCGGAAAATATGAAATTTAGAAAAGAATCTGCTTCTGATGCAGAAATTATAAAAGCACTGCAAATTGCACAAATTTATGATTTTGTTAAAGAACAGCCACTGGGACTTAATTTAAAAGTAGAACGTGGAGGAACAAATTTTTCTGGCGGACAAAAACAACGGTTAACCATTGCAAGGGCATTGGTTGGACACCCTCAAATTTTAATTTTGGATGATAGTTCTTCGGCATTAGATTTTGCAACAGATGCATCATTGCGAAAAGCAATAACAGAAAATTACAAAAACCTTACAACAATAATTGTTTCTCAAAGAACAAATTCCATAAAACATGCGGACAATATAATTGTAATGGACAACGGAAATGTTGTAGGAATTGGAAAGCATGAAAGACTAATAAAAGAATGCACAGTTTATCAAGAAATTTATTTCTCTCAAAACAAAAAGGAGGGAATATAAATGTCCAGATTAAAAAAACTTAAAAAACTTGTTTTTAAAGAAGATATACCTTTGCAAAACAAACAGCAACTTGTGCTTGAAAATACATTAGAAATAAATCATTCCAAAACAAAAAAATCTGCAAAAGAAATTTTTAAAACTGTTAAAAAAGTAATTATTTTTGGAAAACCTTTTCACAAATATTTGTGGTCTGCACTTATTTTTGTTTTTGTTTCCACTTTTTTTGATTTGTTGGTTCCTGTTTACATCGGCAAATGTATTGATCATATTATAGGTGTAGGGCAAGTTGATTTTGTTGGATTAAGAAATTCTGCACTGCTTTTAATAGGTTTTGTTTTGCTTAGTGCAATTTTTAATTTGTTGGCAAATACGCTAACAAATAAATACACTTTTTTGTCTGCTGGATATATAAGAGAAAAAATATTTTCAAAATTTAACAGAGTCCCTATTAAATTTATTGACCAAAACTCTCATGGAGATTTGCTTTCACGCATGATAAATGATGTTGAACTTTTAACAGACGGAGTTTTAGAAGGGCTTTCTAGCATAACAAATGGAGTTGTGTCAATTTTGGGTACGCTTGTTTTTATGTTTGCCCTAAACGTTCCACTTGCTCTTGTTATAACCATATTAACCCCTCTTAGCCTTTTGTTAAGCATGTATATTGCTCAAAAATCTTATAAGTACTTTGCCTTTCAAATGAAAAATCAAGGTGAAATAAACGGATATTTGGAAGAACTAATAAGTGGAGGAAGAACCGTTAAAGCCTTTAACTTTGAAAAGCAATCACAAAACAATTTTGAAGTTATAAATCAAAAGTTTTATAAGGTTAATGAGAAAGCAGACTTTGTAAGCAATCTTGCAAACCCTTCAACAAGATTTATTAATTCAATTGTTTACACCGTTGTTGGCTTCGTGGGCGCCATGTTAGCATTAAAAGGAGTTGCTTCAAATGGATTAATTTCAAGTTTTTTGTTTTATGCAACTTCGTTTGGCAAGCCTTTTAATGAATTATCGGTTGAAATAACAGAACTTCAAGCAGCATTTGCATCTGCCGAACGGATTTTTTCTATATTGGAAGCCGAAAATGAGGAGTCAGATAGTTTGCTTCCAGATTTGATGAATGTATCCGGAAAAATAAGTGTTAAAAATGCATATTTTTCATATCAGCCCAAAGTAAAATTAATAGAAAATTTTAATTTGGAAGTTAAGCCAGGTGAAAAAGTTGCTATTGTTGGGCCAACTGGTTGTGGGAAATCAACATTTATAAATTTGCTTATGCGATTTTATAATCTTACGCAGGGAGAAATAGAAATTGATGATAAACCAATTAAGTCAATTACCAGAAGTAGCATGCGAAGACAATATGGAATGGTTTTGCAAGATAGTTGGTTGTTTGCTTCAAGTATAAAAGATAATATTGCCTATGGAAAGCCAAATGCAACAGATGATGAAGTTGTTGAAGCAAGTAAGTTGGCAGGTGCACATGAATTTATTGAAAAACTTCCAACAGGTTACAACACAATTGTTTCCGAAGGCGCAAACAATATTTCACAGGGTCAAAAACAATTAATATGCATTGCAAGAATAATGCTAACAAGGCCCCCAATGTTAATTTTGGACGAGGCAACAAGCAATATTGACACACGAACAGAAATAAAAATTCAAGAAGCGTTTAACACTATAATGGACGGCAGAACAACATTTATTGTTGCGCACAGGCTTTCAACAATAACAAGTGCCGATATTATTTTGGTTATGAACAAAGGAAATATTATTGAGCAAGGCAAGCACAATGAACTTTTAGAAAAAGGTGGATTTTACTATCATTTGTATAACGCGCAGTTTGCAAAAAGTGAATAGATATTAAATTAAATGTAATTTGCAATATTAAAAAAAAAGGTGTATTATAATTAAAATAATATGGAGGATTGAATGAACAAAGGAAAAACAATTTTAGACACAATGGTTGTAATTTTTTCACTTTTAACGCTAACCGCAATGGCATTTTGTTTTATTGGAGTTGTGGGCGAAGGTAGCGCAATTTTTCAAGGTCAAGGAATTACAATTGAATATGGATATTCAATTTTTAATTTAGCAAAAGCAGAGCAAACTCTTGCAATTTTCACAATGATTTGTGGATTTGCAACAATGGGGCTTGGAGTTACTCTTGTAATTCTTAAAAGTTTAAAATTAAAAAAAGCATGTTTTATAATTTCAATACTTATGGTTGTTTTTGCTGTTGCAACACTTATATTTTCATTTGTAACTTGCAACGCAATTAACATTGCCAACAAATCTGACAACTTTACTTTGTTAAGTGGCTCAATAATTCTTGTTTTAACAGCAGTATTTGCTGGTGTCACAGAACTTGCTTCAAATCTTTTAAAAATAAAACATAAAAAGTAACACTTATAATGTTTCATAAATTAAAAAAATGTGCTATACTTTTGTAAATGAATTTTCTTGGTAAAATTAAAGAATGTGGAACAGCAACGCTGGCTATTGTTATTGCCGTTATTTTATTTGTAACTTTTGGGTTAATTCCTTTACAATGGGATATTCTTTGCAAATTTTTGATAGGTGCAGTGCTTTTTATTTTGGGACAATCATTGTTTTTGGTTGGTGTTGAATCAAGCATTGTTAAAATGGGCACCGTTGTTGGAGGGGGGCTTGTTAAGTTTAAAAAACTTTGGTTAATATTATTATTTGGTTTTATTTTTGGTTTTGTAACAACCATTGCAGAGCCCGATGTTGGAATTTTGGTTGAACAAATATCCGGCACACAAAATTTGTTTACAACGTTTTTGCTTTTATTTATTTTTGGAATCGGAGTTGGCAGTTTGGTCGTTTTTGGAATTGTTAAAATTTTTAAAAAAATTCCGTTTAGTGTGATTATGGCAATAGGCTATGCACTTGTGTTTACTTTGGTTATATTTACTCCAAAAGAATATGTTGGAATGGCTTTTGATGGTGGTGGTGTTACAACAGGCCCAATTACGTCACCATTTTTGCTTGCAATGACAATTTCGCTTGCAGGCTCTGTTGGTGCAAAAAAAGACCATAGTTTTGGCATGATTGCAATTGCAAGTTTGGGTGCGATCATTTTTATGCTTGTTTTTGGAATTATTCAAGGCAATCCGCAAAATATAATAAAGCCTATTGAAATTTCTTCTTTTGGAACAATCATGTTGCAAACAATGTTGTCAGCATTTTTTGTTTTAACACCTCTTGTGATTATTTTTTTAATTTTTCAATACAAATTTGCAAAACTGCCAAAATTTGAAATTCAAAAAATCTTATTTGGAGTGTCTGTTTGCTTTGTTGGGCTGGTTTTGCTTTTAACAGGCATTGCTTTTGGATTTGTACAAATGGGGAACTTTGCGGGAAAAGCATTTGCAAATAATGTAATTTTGGGAACTGGTGGAACAATAATAGCATGCTTGTTTATTGGAATTCTTGGCTTTTTAATTGTTTTCACAGAGCCAAGTGTAATTGTTTTGGGCCAGCAAATTGAAGAGGCCACTTCCAAAGTAATAAAAAAGCGTGCAATAATTATTGCAATGGCAGTTGGAATATTTTTTGCCAGTATTCTTGCTGTTTTAATGATTAAATTAAACATTTCGTTATGGATAATTTTGTTGCCAATGCTTTTTCTTGCGGTGATTTTAAGTTTTATGTTACCGCAAGTCTTTTCTGGAATTTGCTTTGATGGTGGAGGTGTTGCAAGTGGAACAATGGCGGCAGGCTTTATTCTTCCTTTTGCAAATGGATTTAGTCAAGGTTTAAATTCACTAAGCAACGGATTTGGAGTGATTGCAATAATTGCAACTGTTCCAATTTTAACTTTGGAAATACTCTCGTTTATTTTTGTATTAAAACAAAGAAAAAATGTTAAATTAATAAATCAAATAAATAAAATGTTTTTTTACAAATATAAACGTGCAAAGCAAAGTGCAAAAATTCTTATGAAAGGTGAACTTAAAAAAGAAAAACAATTTAAAAAAGAACAAAAAAGGAGAATGTTATGACAGAAGTTTGTGTTGCAATTTTTGATAGCAAGCATGAAAATGAAATTGTAAACAAATTAAAAGAAATTGGCGATGATTTTTTTATTATTGCGCAAGGCATAAGTGTTAGCAAAAAAAATCTTTTTGAAATGTTTACTAATGATAAAAAACAAAGAACACTTGTTTTTACGGAAACAACACCAGAAAAAGAATTGCTTTTTAAAAATTATGTAAAAACCAAATTGGCGGATAGTAAAAGTGGAATATATTTTTGTGTAAAGGAGGTTTTAATGAAAAAATATGATTTGATTGTAACAATTGCACCAATGGGGCATGTGCAAGAAATTATGGATGAAGCAAGAAAAATGGGCGCAGGGGGAGGCACGTGTTTTTCTGCACGTGGTGCGGGGGCAAATTTGCAAAGTTTTATGGGAATGTCAATTGACAGCCAAAAAGAGATTATTTTAATTGTTTCTCAATCAGAAAATACAGCGCAAATAACAAATGCCATTTCAAACAAACTTAATTTTAACGATTCCAGAGTAGGAATTGTTTTTACTCTTCCAGTAGATAATGTTGTGTTCCCTCCACAAAGTAAAAATGAAAAAGAAAAAAACAAAAAACTTGATAAAAAATAAGCGTTAAAGAAGGTGAATTTTGAAAACAGATGAAGAACTTGCTTTGCTTGCTCAACAAGGAAACAGCGGTGCAGAAGAAGAACTTTTACAAAGATATAAAACTTTGGTAAAACAAATTTGCAGAGGTTATTTTTTGGTTGGGGCAGAAGTTGAAGATCTTTTGCAAGAAGGAATGATTGGGGTGCATAACGCTTGTTTAAACTTTAAAAAAGGCAACAGTTTTGGCGCTTTTGCAAGAATTTGTATAACAAGAAGAATTCAAACAGCGGTTAAAAGTGCAAACAGACAAAAGCATATTGCATTAAATTCTTCAATTTCATTTAACACTCCAACAAAAAGTGGAGAAGATGAAATGATTAATTTTTTGCTTAACGAAAATGAAGTTTCCGCCATTGATAAACTGGAAATAAAAGAAAGAAATTTGGAAATGCAAGCAAAAATTATAAAACTGCTTTCATCTTTTGAGCAAGAAGTGTTAACCCAATTTTTGTTAGGGCATGACTATCAAATCATTGCAAAAACATTGTTAAAAACTCCCAAAAGCATTGATAACGCTTTAAACAGAATAAAAAATAAATTAACAAACAAATAATTTACTTTATGTTTAAAATAGTTTGATTAAATTCAACACTAAAAATTGTTTCGTCTTGTTTAATAACAAAAATATCAATTAATTTTGCACCAAACTCAATACACTGTGTTTTAAAACTAGAATAAAAAGAAGCATCTTGTTCCTTTGTGCATATGGCAAACTTGCAAGGCAAAATATCAAATTGTTTAGAAATTATTGCCAGCATTGTTTCAGCGTTAAAAACATTAAGTTCAAGTTGTTTTATGGGGATTTCACTGTCGTCCAAAAACAAAACAACACATTTGCAAGATGCACATAAAAACAAATTTTTAATATAGTTTGCAACACTGCCAATGGTTGAAAGTGATAAGTCGGTTTTTAAAAACTTTGATTCAAAAATATTTTTTAAACGGTTAATTTCAATTAACCTATCGGCAGTTTTGTATGACACAATGCCCGATTTGTAAAGTTCTATTGTTGAAAGACTTAAAATATTGTTTAAAGAATTAAATTTTTCTATAAGTTTGTGAGAAATTGGATTTACATCTTTTTGTGGAATAATTAAGGAGAGCAAAAATTCCAGTTGATTAACCTCGCTCAACTTGTCAAATCCACCCTTTTCAATTTGGGAAAGCAAACGTGTTCTGTGTCCAAAATGCATAGATTTTTGTTTTGGATGATTTAAAACAACCTCGTCTTTTTCAACTAAAAACAGTCCACAACTCATATGACGCATTATACAATATAAAAAGGTAAAATCATAGCAATTTTTTAAAAAAAATTATTATGAATAACTTTTATTTTTTTTCTCAAACTATTTTAAATGAAAACAAGTGTAAAAGTGCTTTTAATATTGTTAACGCTTTCAGTGATTGGGCTGGCATTATTTTTGCCAGAATTTTTAGACGGCTTAAATTTTTCAAATGGAATAAAATTTGGATTTTCCACAAATGGATGGATAGGTTTTTCATTTTTTATTTTAACTTTTACACTTTTGTTAAGTTTGTTTGTACAACTGTTGCAAATATTTTCTTTGCCATATAAATTGCTAGTGTTAAATATTCTTTCAACAGGAATTTTTGTTTTTGTTTTTCTTATTTTTATGGAAAGCCCAATTCAAAAAACAAAGCCAATTGCGTACTTTGTTAAAGCACTTTTAATTGAAGAAAAGAAAAACTCACAGTTGTGGATTATTCTTTTGTCACTTGTATACATTGCGTTTATGCTTTTTGTTTTTTGGACATCGTGCAGACCAATTTCAAAAGTAGAAAAATATATAAACAGGCTTGGCGACGGTAGAATTAAAAATCAAATTGTAATTAATGGTGGAAAACAATTTAAAAATATTGAATTTGGTTTAAATAAAATAAACGATGTATTTAGGGAAAAGGAAAACATAATTTCAAAAACAAATTTAGAGTACGAAAAATACATTCCTAAACAATTTTTAAAGTTTTTTGGAAAGGTTTCAATAATGGAACTTGAATTAGGCAACCAAGTGCAAAAGGAAGTTACAACCATGTATTGTGACATAAGAAATTCTTCTGCAATAAGCACTTCACTTAACTTAGAAGATAATTTTAACTATATTAGTTCTTACATGAATATTGTAAGCCCTCTTGTTAAAAAACATGGTGGATTTGTTGATAAATATTTTGGCGATGGTATGCTTGCGGTGTTTTTAAATCCACAAAAATGCGTTGAATGTGGAAATGAAATAATAAGTTCAGTTGCAATAAAAAACAAACAAAACAGCAAATCTCCAAGTGTTGATGTTGGAATTGCAATTAACACGGGAAATGTTGTTTTTGGAGTGGTTGGAGATGAAAACAGAAAAAGCCCAACCATTATTTCAAACGCTGTTAACTTTGCAGGCAAAATGGAATCGTTTAACAAAGATTTTGGAAGCAAATTAATATTTTCAAAAAACACACTTATTGCTTTGACAAGCAAATATTTTTTTGCATACAGATATATTGGTGCAATTTTAACACAATCAAAAGGAGAGTTGGTTGGCATATATGAAAGTTTAGAGTGTTATAATAAAACAAAAAAAGATATTTTATCAAAATACAAAAATCAATTTGAGCAAGCAGTAAGAGCGTTTGGAAACAACAAATTTGAAGAAGCAAAAAATATGTTTCAGGCAGTATATAAAAAGGAAAAAGAAGATAAGGTTTGTTATATGTACTTTAACAAGTGCTTGGAAAAAATGGGTAAATCAAAAATATAAAATGTTATCCACAAAACAAGATGTATTGTGAATAACAAAATTTTATGTCGAAAACTCATAAATTAAATTTTAAGAAATAGCATATTTCAAGAGGTGAAATATGTTTTTTTCTCAAATATTAAACAAACAAGTTGTCTGCATGTTTGAAGCAGTCCAGGCGGGAACACTTGTAGGGCTTGTTTTAAACGAAAAATATAATAAAATTAATGGATTTGTAATTGAAGGCGGAGAGCGTTATTTTTTGCCGGCAAACAAAGTATTTGTATATGGTGATGTGTTTTTAATTAAAAACAAAACTGTTTTGCAAGTTTTTGATAACAAAACAAATGATTTTATTGGAAAAAACTGTTTTTTAACAAACGGAAAAACAATTGGTGCATTAATGGACATAGATTTTGAACCAAATGGCAAAATTATGGATTTTTGTTTTCAAGATTGCACAAAAACTGCAAGCGAATTATTATATTTTAATCAAGTAGGAATATTTCAGAGTGAAAAAAGAATATTAAAAACAAATATTTTCCCGCGTGCAAATAACCAAACAGAAACTGATAAAATAATGGTTAAAACTTTAAAAGAAATTTTACCAGTAAAAATTGAAACTGATTCACAGGCGTTAATTGGCAGGCTTGTGCTTAAAGACTTGTTTGGGCAAAGCAATGAAATAATCGCCAAAAAAAATCAAATTGTTAATCAAAAAACAATAGAAATTGTAAAACGCCACAACAAAATTAATGATTTGTTTTTTTCAGTTGGAGCAAAGTAAATTAAAAGTTAAAAAGTTCTGCCAGAGCAAGTTCCCCCACAACCATTTGAGCAGTTGCATCCACATCCGCACCCTTGATTTTGCCCTGTCCCGCTAAGTGCCAGCAATAGCAAAAGTAAAAAGTTTGAGTTTGTGTTTAAGTCTGTGTTTGTTGCCGATGTTAAAATCGAAAGTAATAAAACCAATAAAATATCTTGTTGAAACATTTATACACCTCCAAAATTTGTTTTTTGTTCCTATTTTTCTGCATTTTATTGCAAAATTGTGCTTTGAAATAATTTTATCAGTTGTCATACTTAATTTAAGTTGTGGTCTGGGAATATATATGCACAAACTTAATTAAAGTGTGAAAGGTGATTTATGCAAAATTTTTTAATAGTAAATGAAAAAACAAAAAAGAAAATTGCCTCGTATATGCCAACAACAAATGAAATATCTAATCTTGCAGATTTTTTTCAAAACTTTTCGGATTTGTCCAGGCTTAAAATTGCAACGTTACTTTCCATAAGCGAACTTTGTGTTGGAGATATATCAATAATATTAAAAATGAATCAAACCACAGTTTCTCATCAATTGCAAATTTTACGAACAAAAAAAATTGTTGAATTTAGGCGAAGCGGTAAAATAATATTGTACAAAATTAAAAATAAGCACTTTAATGACCTTATGCTATCGGCAGTTAACACATTAAAAATAAGTTAAATAAAGTTTGTTGAACAAATAAGCAAATTAAGATATAATAAAACATATGAATGAAATAATTTTACAAAAAGTAAAAAATTTGCCACTTTTCAGTGGTGTTTATATAATGCGAGATATTACTGGAAAAATTATTTATGTTGGAAAAGCAAAAAATTTAAAAAACAGAATATCTCAATATTTTAATAATTCACATAAACATATTAAAGTTAAAGCAATGGTGGACAAAATTGCCGATTTTGATTTTTTAATAACCCCAAGTGAACTTGACGCATTTGCCCTTGAAAGTAATTTAATAAAAAAATATATGCCGTTTTACAACATTTTATTAAAAGATGGCAAACAATTTCCATATATAAAAATAGATATAAAAGATGAATTCCCCAGAATTAGCGTTGTTAGAAAAGTGTTAAATGACAACGCAAAATATTTTGGGCCATACATTCAGGGTGTTTCTCCAAGCAAAATTGTAAACATGATAAGTGGCGCTTTTGGATTAAGAACATGTTTAGGAAAGTTAACAAAAAAACCTAAAAGAGAGTGTTTAAACTTTTTTTTAGGGCTTTGCTCTGCTCCGTGCACAAAAAAAGAAAGCGCAGACGAATATAAAAAAAGAGTTGAAAAGGCCATGGATTTTTTAAAAGGAAACACATTAGAAATTAAAAAATATTTAACAGAAAAAATGAACGTTTTTGCAAAAAATGAAAATTTTGAACGAGCAATAGATTTTAGAGAACAATTTGAAATGATTAAAAAAATGGAAAGTCATGTTGTTGCTTCGTTATCAACAAATCTTGAAGCAGATGTTTTTTGCTATCACAGTAACGGAATATGCGCTTCTATTGCAACAATGTTTGTGCGAAACGGCAAAATTATTGGAGTGTTTTCACAAAGTGTTTTAACAGATGTTGTGCCTGCAAATGAAATTGTAGCCAGTTTTATAAATCAATATTATGAAAATGCAAAGCCATCAAAACAAATTTATGTTAATATTGAACCATTTGAAAAGCAAGGCTTAGAAAAAATTCTTGCTCAAAAATTGACCTCAAAGGTGCATATTATTGTGCCTCAAAAAGGTGTTGGAAATTCGCTTATTCAAATGGCAAAGGATAATGCAAAAAACCACTTAGAAAAATTTGTTAATCAAGAAATGCGTAAAAATGAAAAACTTGCAAAGGGTTTAAACAACCTGCAAAAACTTTTAAATTTGCCCGAATTCCCAAGGCGAATTGAATGGTATGACATTTCAAACATCGGTGGAACAAATCAAGTTGCCAGTATGATTGTTTTTGTTGATGGTTTGCCATGTAAAAAAGAATATCGAAAATTTAAAATTAAAACTGTTGATGGGGCAAACGATTTTGCCAGCATGGAAGAAACACTTGAACGAAGATTAAAACATTTGAATGAAGATAATAAATTTCAGCGTCCAAACTTAATTTTAATAGATGGTGGAAAGGGGCAACTATCAAGTGCCGTTAGTGCAATGAAAAAAGTGGGAATGCACATTCCAATAATAAGTCTGGCAGAAAAGTTTGACGAGGTGTTTGTGCAAAACTCAAAAACACCTGTCATGCTAGAACGCAATAGCGCTGAGTTAATTTTATTACAAAATGGCAGAGATGAGGCGCACAGGTTTGCAATTACATTTCACAGAAATTTAAGATCAAAAAGCATGCTTAATAGTGCACTAGACAATATTGAGGGCATTGGAAAAAAAAGAAAAGAAATTCTTTTGCAAAATTTTAAAACAGTTGAAAATATTAAAAAAGCAAATATAATAGACCTAAAAAAAATTGGGCTTAGTGCAACGCTTGCCAAAAAAGTTTTAGACAAACTAAATTAATTTAAAATAGATGGTTTAATATTAAAAGTGTTTAAAATCTCATTAAAATTATTATCTTTTTTTGTTCCAACTTTAATTGCTTTTATTAACACATTTTTGGGTGAATTGCAAAAATCAACAAATTCCATTATTTCTGTTTCATACCCATGATTTTCTAAAAAATTTGCACGCAAAGAGTCTGTTAAAATGGCAGAAAAACGCTCTTTAAAAAGCCCATATTTTAGCATAAAATTCATTTGTTTTGGAATAGATAACTGATGCAAAACTTCTTTGTGGCAACAAGGTACACTTATAATAATTTTGGCATAACTCAAAACTGCTTTTTTTAGCACAATATCTGTGCCAATATCGCAAGCATGCAGGCTGACAACAATGTCGGCGTTTTTAATTTCAATATTTGAAATGTCGGCACAAATAAATTCTATATCATCGTAATTAAGATTTGCTTTTATATTATTACATTTTTCAATTACATCTTTTTTTAAATCAACTCCAATAATTTTAAAATCACATTTTTTTATAAATTTTAAATAATAATAAATTAAAAAAGACAAATAAGATTTTCCGCAACATAAATCGTAAATAATAATTTTATTTTTAAATTCAAAATTTTTTATTGCTGACTCTAAAATTAAAAGAAAATTATTTATTTGAATAAATTTATCCATGTGAGATTTTAAAACATTTCCTTTGTTGTCCATAATTCCAAGTTCAACAAGTGGTTCAACAAGTTGTTTATCTTTTAAAATATAATTTTTATTTTTATTATGGTTAACATCAACTTCTCTTTTAATTGCATTAAAGTTTTCAATATAATTAATTAAGTTGTTAAAATAAACACCCTGCCACTCCAAGCCATCAAATAAAATATTTATGCTTTTAAAATGATTATTTAATAAATCTTTTACATAAAAAACAATTTCGTTTGCCGAGTAATTTTTGTGAAACACTTGTGTGTTAACAAATTCTTCTGCCTGAAACATAGCAATATTTTTAATTAAAACTTTTCTAATAAAACATTTTTTAAATTTTTTTTGATTGAAAGGGTTGCACAAAACTAATTTTATAAAATTGCTTTCAAAAACTTTTTCCACTGTAATTTTCATAAATATCCTTTTAATAATTATCTAATTGTTATTTTATTGATATAGTTTTATTTTTTTGTTTGTTAATAAGTAAAAACTATATTAAATTAATTAAATTTTTTTAGTATCAAATTCAATTGGGTTTGAAAAAAATGCTTAACTGAAAAATTGCAAATTTTAAATATTTTTAAAAGTTTTTTAACCGTTAAAACTATTTGTTCATTTTCTAATTGTGCAACAAATTGTGAACTCATTTTAATTCTTGTGCGTAATTTTCTGGCCAATAAATTAACTGCATTTTTCATATATCCAATTTTTGTTAATATATCTTTAATTTTCATTTTTGCCCCAATATTGTTAACTAACTAAATATTAAATAAAACTTTTAATTATTTTTTGAATAAAAATTGATTTTTCAATTTGTGTTTAGTAATGATATTGTTTGCATATTTTTTTCTAAAAGCCTTAAACATAATTAAATTTTCTCATTTATTTACTCCCAAATTGTATTATATTTTGTGTGTAAAGTCAATTATTTGCGCTAAAATATTAAAAAAAATTAAAAATTATGGCACAAAAACGTTAAATGACCATTACAACATATAACTCTGTTAAATAAATTTATTTTCAAAAAGGCAACTGATGTTATAAATAATGGTTTTTCAACTAAAAAATTAAACATTAGCCCAAAAGAAGAAGTGGAAGATGCTCTTGATGGGTTAAGTGATGAAGAAGCCTACCACCTTGCCGAGATGCTTGCACGAAGAAAAAGAAGAAAAGATATGGGCAAAGAAAGGTGAAAATATTTTTAAAAAAAGTGGCACTAAATTTTGCATATTGAAAATATCAATGTTAAAATTATCAAAAGGTTGAAGAAATTAGTTTCTTCAACCTTTTGTAATTAAAAGGAGATGTGATATAATATGGGTGCATTTGAAAATTACAAAGAAGTAAATGGAAAAATAATTGATACTGGGTGGATAGAATGGGATCATTTTCTTGTGCCAAATAAACCAGAATGGTTAAGAATAATATTTCGTAATTTAGTTGCATTGTTTGGACATTGTATGAATTGCACCTCACTAGATGGATGTTATTTAGTGGCTGGGAATATGCCAAAACAACCATTGCACGAGCGTTGTGACTGCACAACAAAGCCTATAAGTGGAAACTTGGTGAAAATTAAAGCAAAAGCTACTTGTGATATAAGAAAATTTACTGAATATGTGTTTAAAAATATAAAAAATTCTAAAGGCAAAAATAAAATATTTTATGATCTAGGTTATAATATTGAAGATTCCACACTTTTACAAGCCGAGTATTGTAAACAAGCATTAGCGCAGTATCTTGATGGAAAATATATTTTGAAAAATTTAGATAGAAATGGACAACGACTTGCTATTACAATAAGCCTAAACGGAACATCTTTTTACAGTGGTTGGATGCTGTATCATGAAGGGCAAATTAAAAATACTACACCATTTGGAGGTTGGATAAAATGACAAAGTTTGATTTAGTAAAATTGATAAATGAAAAACCTTATACACCTTATAATTTATCAAAAGATATGCACGGAATTATATTAAGAAGTAATAGTGGAAATAATGAAGTACTATTTTTTAATCCAAAAAACATTGGTGAATATATAATAGTAAATATCGATTCGTGTGATGTGGAAATTGATAAAGAAAAATTGCCAAATGAAATGAAAGAAAAATTATTGCAAAATTATGATAAATTGTTTGGCAAATCAGTTGCAAAGTTTGAGCCTTTAAAAATAAAAGAGTACGATACTGTTGAATTGCTAGTGGAAGATGAAAAATATGCAAAATTTGGAATTCACAAAGGTGATACTGGTTGCGTGATGAACAATAATGGTGTTCAAAATTATATTGAGGTAGATTTTTCTGGAATAGATAAAAATGGTGAATACTATGGGGATTGTATTTCAGTAAAAATTGAAGACTTAAAGAAAATTAAATAATTTTACTACAAATGTTTTTGCGTTGAAAAGTTGTGCTGCAATTGACCGCAAATACAACAAATTTAGGCGGTTTTTAAGCGGAAAAGACCGACAAGAAAATTTTACTCTTGTCGGTCTTTTTTTTGTTGAAATTTAGGCTCAAAAAAAACTGCTGTCAAAAATAGGCACATTTGCTGTTAAAATTTTGCTATTTTTGAAGGTTGCGAAAACATGAAAAAACCCGATATAATCGGGGTTTCATATGGTTGGAATGAGTGGACTCGAACCACCGACCCCCACCTTATAAGCCGCTTTGCGACTTGGCGTTCGCAACTTTCAGTTGCTCGGCATCACGGTGGCACCCTGATTCAAAGTTTCACTTTGAGTGTCGCCTTGCGACACAAGGTGGGGTTAATAAAAAAACTGAACATTATGTACAGTTTTATTTTTATGGTTGGAATGAGTGGACTCGAACCACCGACCCCCACCTTATAAGCCGCTTTGCGACTTGGCGTTCGCAACTTTCA
>JAVVRP010000004.1:0-22538 GCA_036654655.1 Clostridia bacterium | reverse complement strand
AAAAAAACTGAACATTATGTACAGTTTTATTTTTATGGTTGGAATGAGTGGACTCGAACCACCGACCCCCACCTTATCAGGGTGGTGCTCTAACCAGCTGAGCTACATTCCATCAGTTTGTTTTTTTACAATTTTGCTATTTAGCAATTTTTGATGCTAAAATTTGCCAATGTAATTTGTGTTTGTTTTGCAATTTAACTAAATTAAAATATATTTAATTTAGTTAAGTTTAGTGGTGGAGAATATCGGACTTGAACCGATGACCCCCTGCTTGCAAGGCAGGTGCTCTAGCCAACTGAGCCAATCCCCCATTTCAAATGCTTAATTATATTATCATTGCAAACTTGTTTTGTCAAGTAAATTATTAAGGTTTTTGTGCAAAAATTTAAATTTAATTTTTTTATAAATCTATTTTAATATTTAACATTTTATAAAATACAAAATTTATATGCTTTACATTTTTTACAATAATTGATATAATTTGTTCATGAATTCAAACAAAAAAGCAAAAACTTTAATTATTATGGCGGTGACTGTTTTTTTTGCGTTTGTTGTTATTGGGATAGCGCAGACTTTTGTTTTAAATGCAAAAAACAATCAACTAAACAAAATTTATAATAAATCGCAAGAAATTGTTTCACAAATTGATTCTGTTAATAGTGAAATTGAAGCAAAATGCAAAACAAACAAGGACGGATACGCCATTGACGTAAATGGAAACATTGTTGAAGAAAACAAGCAAAACAAGCCAGATGTTAATCCAGAATATGCAGATGATTATTACAAAACAGAAAAAGGTTATGGAAATGCAGGGGACAGCAAATTTGTTACCCCTTGATAATTGTAAAATAATTTTTAAACTTTTTTGTTTTTAATTTTGTTGATTATTTTGTTAAATATTAATTTTTTAAATACAAAAAGCCATAAAAACATTCCTGTAAAAAATGCTAAAACATAAAAAAATCTGATTTCACCAAAAACAAAAATTTGAGAAAGCAAAAAAAACACACTTCCGGAAAAAAAAGTTATAAAAAAATCAAAAGCAAATTGAACTATTTTTTTAAAACGTTTTATTTTGTTAAAAAAATTGGAACTTCCAACCATCAAACCACAAAAAACACCACCTAGCAAAAAAATAAAAAAGATAAGCAGTTGGCCGTTTGTTTCACCAATCATTATTTAAAAATCCGTTTAACAAATGGTACTTTATCACCAACGCCAGAAAATTTAAGGCAATTTATTACGCCAAAAATTTCAACATTTCCAAGGCTAACGTCAATTTTTTTTACTTCAAGTTTTTCTCCACTTATGCAAAGTTTGGAATTGCCACAAATTAAAACAATTTGTTCGCCAGTTGCAGAAAGCACTTTTTTTGTCCCAGTTATTTTTAAATTTTCTCTATTGTCCAAAATTATATTACAGTTTTCCATATAATAAATTATGACATTGTTTTTAAATTATAACAAATTTCAGCATTTTTTTTGTTTGAAAATAAAAGTTTTAATGATATACTATAAAAAATAAAAAGGAGAAATATGAAAAGAATAACAAAAATAATATTAGCCTGTTCAGTTCTTCCAATTGCATTTTTATTTAGTGCATGCAATGGAGGGCAATTGGAGGCAAAAGCAGTAATAAACACTGCTGGAAATTATTCTAAAATTGATAAAGTTGCGTATACCCAATATTTGGCAGAACCAACCGTTGAAGAAGACTTATTATCTTATCGTTTAACTTTAAGTTTAAAATCTTCAATTGGAGAAGTTAAATCAGAAATCAACGTTAATGCAATTTTAAAACTAAATAAAACAACACCATCAAACTCACAAGCAGCAATGAAAATTTCAATGGGTCCGTCTTCTTTTGAATCTTATGTTAAAGATGGATTTAATTATTCCAGTGGAAAAACAAATGGCGCTTCATTTAAAACAAAAACTGCACTTGTTGGAAATGATATTTTTTCTGCAAACCACCTTGATAATATGATGGTTGAGGTACAAAACATTTTAGAATTATTTGAAAAAACATCAGGATTAACAGTTGAAAAAAGTGAGGCAAATGGCGAAGTTAAATTTAAATTAACTTCTCCTGAATATTCAAGTGGCGGAATTTCAATTAATGGAATTGTGGGATATTTAATTTTCAAAAACAACAATTTAATAGGTGCAAAAATTAGTTATGGAAAAGATTCTGCAAATGAAATAACAATGAGTGAATTTGTTGGTGAAATTAACTTTCCAGATTTTTCATCTTATGTTACTGCTTAATTAATAAAAAAAAATAAAAAATGTTGCATAACCTGCAACATTTTTTTGGTGCTAAGAATGGGAGTTGAACCCACACAATCTTGCGATTACTAGGACCTGAACCTAGCGCGTCTGCCATTCCGCCATCTCAGCACAACACAACTTATTGATTGGTGGGCAATGAGGGACTTGAACCCGCGACTTTCACCACGTGAAGATGACACTCTACCAACTGAGTTAATTGCCCAAAATTTAATATTTTTATTTTAACAGAACTTACCCATTTTTGCAACTGTTAAGTTTTGTTGGCAAAAAAATTATACACTTTCAAAATACTTAACCAAAAGTTTTTTAGCATAATCTGTTTTTGCATATAAAAGCCAACGAAGTTCTGCAATGTTTTTGCAAACGCCATTTTCATCTTTTTCTATATGCAAGTTAATTTTATCGTTGGGGCTAAGTTTTGTGTAAATTGGAGATTTTGTAGGGCTATCGTTTAAAAAAGCATAGCGACAAGCAAATCCAAAGTCCTTGTGAATTTTAAAGGCAAAATCCAACACGGTTGAGCCTTCGGGCAACGCTATAATTTGTCCGTTTCTGGTTTTAACTTGAATAAATTCTGTTGTAATTTCTTCGGCGTCATTTTCTATTTGCTCAATGTTTGTTCCTTCAAGAGTTCCGTTTCTTAAAGAAACATAGTGAGATTGACTAAGTGCGTAAAGTTGAAATTTGTTTTTAAAAGAATCTGAAACAACCAAAAAAGAATAATCAAAATTAACACTTTTTTCAAAGCCAGTAATTTTTAAAAACTGACCAATTGTTCCTTCCATAAACATTGAAATAAGCATGTTTTGCAATTCGGCCTTGGAAAGTGATGTGTCAAATATTAAAAAAATTTTTGTAATAGGAACTCTTACAAGTTGGCTAGATTTTATGTCGTCAATTTTTTCAACGTCTAGCACACGTTTAACAAGATTAAAAATTTCCACTTCGGTTGAATGTTCAAAAATAATTTTTGAAAGTTGAGTTTCTTTGTTGTTGTTTTTTAAAAAAACAGAAATGCTAAGCCAAAGTTGTTGTCTTAATGTTTCGTTAAAGTTTTTGTTATATTCAAAATATTTTTTACAAGTATTTTCCATTTTATAAAAATTTTTTATGTTTAATATTTTAAAGCACTCATTAGAAAGTTGCTCAAAAAAATACGTTGCTTTTAAAAGTTTTGCCACAGACAAAATCCACTGTTCTGTTTCTTTTATTTTTTCTATTTGTTTGTATCTTGAAAATGTTTCAAGTGTTTTTAAGTTGCAAAGCCTGTCTGCAAATTTTATATAAAATGCAAATATATTGTTTTTTCCAAAAGAAATAAGTTTTTGAAAAGTTTTGCTATCAGTTTTTAATTTGGCAAAATCATCATTATTGCTTTCTTTTTCAACGGCGGTTACTGCGTCAACAATTTCGGCAATTTCGTCATTAAAATTTTGTTTAATTTCGCCAATTGTATATTCGCAATCTTCAACAATATCGTGCAATAGTGCAGAAGCAACAACGTTTGTTCCAAAATCCAAGTTTTCAAGCAAAATTGCAACTTCAAGCGGATGAGAAATGTATGGTTCGCCAGTTTTTCTAAATTGACCTGCATGCAAAACATTTGCAAGTTCAAACGCTTTTGAAACCAAACGTAATCCACTTGCCTTTTTTGCCTTCATTCGTTGCATTAAATTTTCATAATCTTGTTGTACCTTGTCCATAATTTGTTTTTATTCATCCCTTATCATTCTGTAAAATCCGTCATCTTCCATATTTGAAACCTTTGCAAACCTAAAAATATTTGCATCAATTAAATCTAAAACAATGTTTGAAAGAGAATCTTCAAATATTTTAATTTTTTGAAAGTCCGAAAGTGTTTCGCCAGGGTTGCCGTACAAGTTTTTAAACAGTTGCAAAAGTTGTTCACTTTCGTTGTGCACATTAACATTTGAAACTCCAAGTGCCAACAAGTTGTAAATTTGGCCGTCCGGACGTTCCAAAATTTTGTCCGAAATAATTATATATTGTACGCAAGGCATATGTTCACGGCCACGTGAAACTGAGTTAACGGTTCCAAGCCCTCCAATATAATCTTTGTTGCTTGGCGGATTGTTTAAAATAATAAGAGATTGATCCTGATTAAATTTATTACGCAAATTAATAAAAACTTGTCCACGCGTTTCGTCCAAAGTTCCTTCGTAGCAATTTTCAAAATCCGAAAGATAAAAGTTTAAAAAATCGCTAATATTTTCTTTTTTAAATTTTGATAATTCATTAAATGCTACTTCTGCTTCTTCTCTGTCATTTTGAAAAAATGCAAAAGTTTTAAGTTTTTCGTCTTTCTGTTTTATAACAGAAATAATTCCATATCTAAGAGTGTTTTTTGAAAAGTTACTTGCCATGCCTTTGTATGAACTGCTGTCATAATAATAACAAATATAATTTCCAATAAAGCGGTCATGTTGGCTAAACTGAACAGAAACAGTTTGATTTTTAATAAATACAACTTCTTTTGTTAAAAAATCATCTAAATTAAGGTCATATTTTTTTTTAAGTTTAATTAAAAAAGAAAGTGATGGTTCTCCAACACCTTTGATATAGTTATTTACTGTTGCAGGAGAAACGCCTGTTTCTTGTGCAATTTTGCGTTGAGAATGAAGTTCGCACAAACTTTTTAAGTTTTTTACAAAAAATTCCACCACAAAACTCCTTTTGTGATTATATTATACTAAATAATTTTTAATTTTGCAACAAAAATAATTAAAAATGTTTAAAAAATTGAACTTTAATAATTTGTCTAATTCAACAATCTAAACAAGTTCAATTTTATAAACAGTTAAAATATAGAAAAAATATAAATTAAAGTGAATTATATGCAAAGTTTGTTCTGTTTTCACATTCAATTTTGCCCAAAATTTGCATTATCGTGTAAAGGTCTGGGGAGTCTTGTTTTCCAGTGATTGCCGTTCTTATAATGCAAGCAATATCGGCAATATTTCCTAAAAATTTTTCGGAGTTTGCCTTAAAAATTTTCATATCAGAAGAGAATCCAAGAGGTGCGCAAATGTCTTTTAATTTGCCAAAAAATATTTCGTTTGAATCTAAAATGCAAAAAGTTTTTAAAAAAGCAAGTAAAACATTTTTTATAATATCGCTTTTAAATTTTGTGTCCCATTCAAAAACAGTGGGAGCATGGAACATAAAAGCAAACACAGTTTCAAAATCTTTCCATTTTGCAATATCTTTTCTTGGCTTTGAAATTTCTCTACCAATGTTTACAATTTTTTTAACAAAATCCGAATTTTCTTTTATTTTGTTAAACATAAATTCATCATTATCTTTTGCCCATTCAAAAAGGTTGTTATATGCCGTTTCTGTGTTCATTTTAGAAATTATTGTTTTTGAAACATCATCCAACTTAACAAGGTCAAAAATAGGGCTTGATTTGCCAATTTTGTTTATTGAAAAAGGAAATTCCTTGTAACAAAGTTGTGGGTTATTTTTTCTCCACAGTTCAAATCCAGAATTTGCAAGATTAAGCAAGTATTCCAAAATTGCTGTTTTCGGATATCCTTGTTTAATAAAAAATCTCATATCAGAAGCGCCCATGCGTTTGCTTAATTTAAGTTTGTTGTCATTTGCTCCAATCATGCAAAGGTTTGGTGTGTGTGCATATTTTGGCGGAGCAAAGCCAAGTGCCTTGGTTATTTCTAGGTGGCAAGGCAAACTTGGAAACCAATCTTCCCCCCTAATAACAAGCGTTGTTCCCATTAAATGATCATCAATGGGATGTGCAAAAGTATATGGAGGCGTTCCGTTATTTTTTACAAGAATAACATCTTTGCAATTAACGTGGAGTTCGCGTTCGCCCCTAATCTCGTCATAAAACTTAATAGTTTGGTCTGGCAGTCCACAAGATTTAAGTCTAATTGCAAAAGGCAAATTTGCTTTCAAATTTTGTTCAATTTGATTGTAAGAAAGATTTCTGCATATGTCTTGTTCTTCAATATCTCCATCTTGTGTAAGTTGTTGTTCACGTTTTTTTATAACTTCTTTTTTTCCGTCGGTTTTTTCACAAAAGCAAGGATATGCTTTTCCATTTGCAACAAGTTTTTTTGCATAAGCAAGATAAATTTGTGTGCGCTGACTTTGAGCATAGGGGCCATAATTGCCAATTTGAGTTAAATTTGGCATAAGCCCTTCGTCAGGCAAAATGTCATAGGCTTTAAGCATGTTAAGGGCAACAAGTTCGCTTCCAGCAACTTCGCGTTTTTTGTCTGTGTCTTCAAGCCTAAAAAAGAAAACCCCATTGCTTTTGCTTGCTGTTAATCTATCAATAAAAGCCGTAAAAAAGTTGCCAATATGCAAAAATCCTGTTGGACTTGGAGCAAACCTTACAACCTGAGCCGTTGGTGGCAAATTTCGTGGCGGAAAATTTTGTTCAATTTCCTGTGTTGAAAGTTTAACATTTGGAAAAAGCATTTCTGCAAGTTGTTTATTATCCATAATAACTCCTGCAAACATAGTAACATAATCGCCCAAATTTTACAACAAAATACAATTATAAAAGCATTTTTAAAATTATTATTGCATGTTTTAAATTTTAAAATGTCCCATTATGTTGAGATTTTGTATTTTATAAACTATGCTTTTGTTTAAGGAGATCAAAATGGATCAAAACAAATTGGAAGAATTTGAAAAGCGTTTGCATTTTTTAAAAACTTCTGTTGATACGGCTAATAATTCAATTAAAAACATTTCTATCACAAATGAAAATTGTGTAAAAACAACAGCACAAACATTTACACCTTTGGAAAAACAATCTGCGCGTTCTAATATTGGAGCAGGTACAAGCGATTTTTCTGGCAGTTATGCAGATTTAACAAACAAACCTGCGCCAGTTACGTATGCAAGTTTAACAGGAACACCAAAACTTGCAACGGTGGCAACAAGTGGCAAATATTTGGATTTGTTAGAAAAGCCAGCGTTGTTTTCTGGTAGTTATGCAGATTTAACAAACAAACCTGCACCAGTCACGTATGCAAGTTTAACAGACAAACCTGCACTTGCCCCAGTGGCAACCGCAGGAACATATGCAAGTTTAACAGGAGCACCAAAACTTGCAACGGTGGCAACAAGTGGCAGTTATAATGATTTATTAGATAAGCCTGCACCAACTGGCGGTGGCGGTGGCCTAACATTTAATCAAATTTATCCAGTTGGTTCAATTTATATTTCGGTTGTTGCAACAAATCCGTCGGCATTGTTTGGTGGAACATGGCAACTTTTTGGACCAGGAAGAACAATTGTGTGTGTTGACTCAAATGACTACGATTTTATTGATCCAGAATTAACAGGTGGGGATAGATTTCCACAGGCGCACGTTCACGGATCAACTGTAAGCACAACAATTGGTGCAATAACTGGTGAATTTGACATTAATTCACCATGGTCAGTTGAGTCCACTTCTGCAAATTTTGTTTCGGGCGGTTTTTCAAAATCTTGTTCACCAGTCAGTGGACCTGTTCCAACGGGGGTTGCAACAACAAATGTTCCGTTAACACGTGTTAAATTTGATTTCACTCCAACTGCAACGCCAAAAGTTCAAGTTAAAAAACAATTTTTTGGAAATTATGAAAATTTGCAACCATTTATTTCTGCGTACGTTTTTAAAAGATTAACATAATTTATAAGTTGTATTAATTATAAATATTTTTAATTTTTATCAGAATTATTTTTTGAATTTAAAAGTTTTGTAATTTGTTTAAAAATTTGATTGGAGCCAGTTGCAGACAAACCGCTAAATATTCCAATCAAAAAAGCGTGAATTACATTTGTGGTTGGAATTAATGTTGGTGCAAAATAATAAGATATAACACCAAAAACGCCACCCAATATTCCCGATACAAGAGGAACAAAATTTAAAAACTTTGTGTTTGCCTTAAATGTAAATTTTAATAGTTCTATTATTGCGTAAACAACTGACAAAATAATTGGCACACTCATCATGCTCATACATATCTCCTTTAAAGTAATTTATAATATGAAATAACAATAAAAAAGGTTTTAATTTTACAAAAAAAATATTTTTAAAAAGCGTGAAAAAGGCTTTAAAATTGTTTGCAATAATTTTATTTTGTTGTATAATATTGGTGTGATATAAATCACAGATTTAAAAAATGTAAGTCGCCTCAAAAAAACTCATTCCAAACATAAGAAAAAGGAGGACAAAATCATGCCAGTAGCAAAAAAAGTAGCACCTGCAAAAGCACCTGCAAAAGCACCTGCAAAAGCACCTGCAAAAGCACCTGCAAAAAAGAAGTAATTTACAACAAAGTAAATTAAAAAAAAATGGGACATCACTCCCATTTTTTTTGTGTAAACATTTAAAATTAAATTGTATGGTCCTTAAAATTTGTAAAGCCCAAATTTAAAAGTTGTTGTTTTTGAAATTTTATGTTTTTTGAGCGAGTTATAACACAAACCTTTTCGCCATTTAATCTTAATGTTTGTGCATTTTCATAAATCTGTGCTAGCAATTGTTTGCTTAAACCTTTCTCAATCAAAAATGCTGTTTTATTTTGCATCGGAATTTTAAAATGGTTTTCTTCCAGCATAGAAAATATTCTTTCAAACCCAATTGAAAATCCGCAACAACAAACTTTTTGTCCGCAAAATTTTCCAATCATGTCATCATATCTTCCACCACCGCCAATCGACAAATTGTAATCACTTGTGGTTATTTCAAAAATTGGGCCTGTGTAATAACCCATGCCTCTAACAAGATATGGGTCAAAAACAACCTTACAAAAATTTTGTGTAAAAAAAATAATTTTTTCCAAATTTTCAATAATATCATTATCAAAATTATTTTTTAAGTTTTTTAATGTTGCATTTTTAACTTTGTTTAAAAAATTTTCAACAATTGTTAAAGAGTATCCAAAAGAAACAAGTTCTTCTTTAACGCCTTCTTCTCCAATTTTGTCCATTTTGTCCAAAGTAACAAGAACTTTTGCAATTTCTGTTTCTTCAAATTCGCTTGCAAGAAAGTGAAGCAAACGTCTGTCGTTTAATCTGATGTAAAAATTTAAACCAAGTTTGCTAAGTGCTGTTGCGGTTGTTTGAAATAAATCTATTTCTGCAAAAACCGAGTCGTCGGCCAAAATGTCTATGTCACACTGGGTAAATTGGCGAAATCTTCCTTTTTGTGGGCGTTCGGCGCGCCAAACATTTCCAATTTGAATTGCCTTAAATGGAGTTGGCAATTTTTCTTTATTGTTAGAGTAAAATCTGGACAAAGGAAGTGTAAGGTCAAAACGCAAACCAAAATCGCATAAATCATTTGTGCTGTTTTCCAGTTTTTCGCCTCTTTTTAATATTTTAAAAATTAACTTTTCGTTATCCCCTCCAAGATTGCTTGTTAAATTTTCCAAATGTTCAACACTTGGCGTTTGAATTTGTGAATATCCAAAATCTTTGTAAGTTTGCAATATTGTGCTAGAAATATAATTTCTTAGTTCAAGTTGATTAGGCAACAAATCACTCATGCCTTTTGGCGGTGTTTTTATCATAAAAAATCCTTTTTATTAAATTATTTACAAGTATATCATATATTTTTAATATCTTCAACATAAAATATTGTATGAAAAAACTAATTTACACAGATATTCCTTGCCTTGCAAAAATTTTAAACCAAGGTACCGAACAAGAATTTTTGCTTAATAGAAGTAATTATTTATCAGTGCCATATGATGTAAGCATAAATATTTATCCAATTAAAAAAACAGAAGAAGTGGAATATCTTCCTTTTGTTTTTAACACTAGCAAAGAAAACAAAACTTTTTATCAATCTAACATAAAAGATTATGAAAGTGTTGAAATTTATCAAATAAATTTTCCATCAATAAAAAACATAGAAAATGATAATAAAAACGCTCAACAAACAAAAAAAACAAATTATGAAAAAATAATAAAATTAAACGATATTGCAAATCATGTTAAAGTTATGTTAATAAAGCATGAAAATAACAAAGAAAAAGTTGTAACAGAAAATTTGGCATATTTTGGAGATGGCCCACGGCTGACGTTAAATGCAAATGTAATTGCCACTGCATTTGTTGAAGCAATATGTGAAAAAGATTTTGAACTTGCACAAGAATATTTATCTGCAAATTTAAAAGAAGAATTGTCCGCAGATATTTTACAAAGTTTTTTTGAAAATTTTAATGAGTTTTATGTCGCATCACAAAACACAATATTTTTGGACAATGGTAAAAATTTTTGTTTTGAAATTGCCGAAAACAAAATTACCGAAATAAGCCAATATTAGTGTACAACGCCATATTGTTCTTGACAATATTTTTGTCAAAGGCTAATATATTTGCGGAGATATTTTATGATTGAAGCAACAAATTTTATTGAAGAAATTATTATAAATGATTTGGCATCAGGCAAAGCAAAAGAAGTTATCACAAGATGTCCGCCAGAACCAACAGGTTATTGGCACATAGGGCACTGCAAAGCATGGTGTATTGATTTTGAAACAGCCAAAAAGTTTGGAGGATACACAAATTTACGCATGGACGACACAAATCCTACAAAAGAGGATGGTGACTTTGCGGACAGTTATTTGGCAGACTTAAAGTGGCTGGGATACACTCCCAAAAACTTTATTTATTCAAGTGAAGCATATTTTGAAAACATATACAAAATAGCCGAAAAAATGATAATTAATGGCGATGCGTATGTGTGCAATCTTTCTGCCGATGAAGTTTCATCCACTCGTGGAACGCTTACAGAACCGGGCAAAAATAGCCCGTACAGAAACAGAAGCGTGGAAGAAAATTTAAAAATGTTCAGGGATATGAAAGCGGGAAAGTATGAAGATGGAAGTGTTACTTTAAGAGCGAAAATAGACATGACTCACCCAAATATTAATATGCGAGATCCAATTATGTACAGAGTTTTGCGCGCCCATCATTACAGGACTGGCGATAAATGGTGCATTTATCCAATGTATGATTTTGCACATCCAATGGAAGATGCGCTAGAAGGTGTGACTTTTAGTTTGTGTGATATTAATTTTGAAGATCATAGGCCTGCATATAATTGGTTTATGGAAAAGGGGTGGGGAAAGCCGTTTGCACCACGCCAAATTGAGTTTGGAAAATTAATGTTAGAAAATGTTTTGCTTGGCAAAAGATATTTAAAGCAACTTGTTAACGAAAAAAAAGTTACAGGCTGGGACGATCCAAGATTTTTAACAATTGTTGGAATGAAACGCAGAGGATACACTGCAAATGGAATAAAAGATTTTATAAAATCTCTTGGCGTATCCAAAAGTGAAAATTTAATTCCATTTTCTACTCTTGAATTTTATGTAAGAAATGATTTAAATTTAATTGCAAAAAGAGTGATGGCTGTTTTTGAACCACTTAAAGTTTTGATAACAAATTACAACAAAGACTATGAAAAAATTCAAATAGACAGCAATCCAAGTGTTCCAGATTTTGGAACATATGATTCCATTTTTGCAAAAGAAATTTATATAGAAAAAGAAGATTTTAGTTTAAATCCACCTCCAAAATATAACAGATTGGTTGAAGGCGGACTTGTTAGGCTTAAAGGCGCATATGTTATAAAATGCAATAAAGTAATTTTTGCCAGTGACGGAAGTGTTGACCATTTGGAATGCGAATATTTGCCAGAAACAAAAAGTGGGCAAAGTGAAAGCAACATTAAAGTTAAAGGCACAATACATTTTGTGGCAAAAATTAATAGTTTTGAAGTAAAAATAAGAAATTTTTCTAATTTAATAAAAGAGGAATATAAAAACCCATCAAAGTCACTTGAAGAAGGCGTTAAAATAGACGATATTTTAAACCCCAATTCAATAAGCACCACCACTGCACTTGCAGACAATATTTTAAAAAAATCAAAAATTGGAGAGCAATATCAATTTATAAGAAAGGGATATTACACAGTTGACCCAGATTCAACAAAAGAAGACAAGATATTTAATTACACAGTATCAATGAAAGACACATTTAACAATAAAAATATTGGCAATAAAGCATAATAAAATATAATTTGACAGTGCAAAATAATATGAGTATAATTGTCATAATTTAGCATTTTAAAATGCAAAAAAAACAGGAGCCAATATGAAAAAATACATAAGATTGCGTTATGCACTCTCCTTAATTCTTTTAATTGCAATGTTTGCAAGCGGAGCCCTGCTTTCGGCCTGTGCAAAAGATGCAAAAAACAACTTTGCACAAAATGCATGTGTAAACACCACAATAAAGTGCGATGCAAGGAATGAGTATTTTGATTTATATGCAAATCTTATTGGCGCAAAATCCAATTCAAACAACCAGCCATTAAAGTCTTCTGCAAATTTAGGAGATGTTGACCAAAATGGCAACGTGTTAAAAAATTTATATAAGTTTTCAAAACAAAATTTTCAAACTTCCGCACAAAATTGGGAGATTGGAAATTTGTTTTTTAATAGCGAAAACACAATTCCAATAGAAATCAAAATTAACCTAAAAAATTATTCCAAAAATCAAAACTTTGGTGTAAAAATTATTGAAGTTAACGAACAAGGCAATCCAATTTCTGCTTTGGCAAATTATGTGAACAAAACATCAACCACAGGAGTAGCAAAACATGCAAATGAAGATGGAACATTAAATTTGCAAGGTGGAATTGCAGTAGCCTCAATTTTGTTTACTCCAAAGCAACTTGCTTTGCCAAAGGAAATTGTTGTGTGTAAACTTATTTTAAAAATAGAAATAACAACAATAAATTTTGCGCCTGCAATTATTCCAACAATGTTTTTTAACTCAAATGGTGCAACAGTTGACATTAATTGTGACATAATTGGTGCAAAAGCAAATTATGACGTGGCAAATCTTATAACTTCACAAAACATAGGAACCGTGGATGCAAATGGAAATGTAAAAAAAACCATTTCCCCTCAAAACTTAAATTGGGTCTGTGACAAAATTTATTTTAACAGCAATAATTCCACGCCAATAAGTTTTAAAATATCTGTTAAAAGTAGCAATCAAAATGCAAGTTTTAATGTTTCTATAATTGAATGCAATGTTAACAAACAGCCTGTTAATGAAAACAGTTCTGCGCTTTTTTCTGTGGCAACACGCACGTTAGAATCTTCAATCAACAGTTCAATAATAACGTTTACGCCCAAAAATAATATTCCAATTAATGACGGAAAAAGCATAACGCTAATTTTAAATGTTATTATTGAAGAAAATTTTATAAAATCACCCGCTCCAAACACTATTGTAACTTCAAAAAAACTGGCTAAAAATAATACATATGAACTTCCTTGCAGTTTTGATGTAAACGGCGTGCCGTTTTTGTTAACATGGTTTAAAGATGCAGAGTGTACAAAATCTTTAAATTATGTTATTAATCATATTTCCGAAGACACAATAATTTACGGCAAAACAAGCGAGTTTCCGCTTTTTGTTCCGCAAAATATTAGTCAAAGAGCAGATTTATTTAGTGGCGAACCGCAAATAGCAAAAGAAGAAGAATTAGAATTTTTTATATCAAATTTAACCAATGTTTTTGTAACAAAAGTTAGCACAATAATGCCTAGTTTTGCCTTGCCACCAATAATTAAAGTGGGAGAAACAAAATACAACGTAATTGGAATTGCATCTGCGTTTGTTAACAATGTTAGTTATTCGTGTTTGTCACAAAATGTTTTGGAAAGCAACATTGAATATCCAATAACAATAACACAAATTGGAGATAATGCTTTTAGAAATTGCAATTTAGTTAAAACAATAAAACTTCCACAAAACTTAAATTATATTGGTAATAATGCTTTTTATGGGTGCAACAATTTGGCAACAATAAACTTGCCTGAAACAATTAATACAATAGGCTCAAACGCTTTTGGTGGTTGTGGCTTGTTAAATTTTGACCATATCCCCGCAAACGTTGCAACAATAAATAAAGGTGCTTTTGAGGGATGTGAAAGTTTGGTTTTAAAAAATGGATTTAAAGATTTAACAACCATACAAATAATTGAAGAAAGTGCTTTTAAAAATTGTTTAAGCCTTAAATTTAATGCTTTGCCAACAAATTTAAAGGTAATTGAAAAAGAAGCATTTTTTAATTGTGTAAATTTGGAAATAAACACTTTGCCACAAAATTTAACATCAATAAAAGAAAAAGCGTTTGAGGGATGCACAAGTGCAATGTTTGTTGCTGGTGAAAATGTTTTGCCAACTCAAATAAATGAAATTTACAGCAATTCGTTTGATGCAAACAAATTAAAAAAATCTTCCGACCAAGTAAATGGTGTTTTTTATTTAACAGACAAAAATGGGAAGCATTGGATAATGGGAAGTGTTAACAAAAACATTTCTGTTCCACTTTGGCATGATGAACAAAATGTTAAAGGAATTGCATCAAATGCTTTTATGTCTGTTCAAAACAAAACTTTAAGCAATTTACAACAAATAAGTTTGCCAAAAAGCATTACAATACTTGGCAACATGTGTTTTGCAAACAACATTAATTTAATTCAAATTATAATTAATTCATCAACGCCACCAACATTGCAAAAAGATGTTTTTTCTGGCTGTGATAATTTGGATTTTGAAATTCAAGTTGCATTTGGAACAATAAATCTTTATTCATCAGTAGCAGGCTGGAAAGCACTTTACGATTTGGGCAAAATAGTTGATATAACAAGAGCAAATGCTGTTGTTGCTTCAAAACAAGTTTTGGCTGGAACAACTTATAACCTTGATTATGAAATAACGGAACACGAAACTTTAAATAAATATTTACTTACATGGTACACCGAAAGAGAATGCATAAATGCTGTTTCATACAACTTTACACCAACAAACAATTTGACATTGTATGGAAAAACAAGCAGATATATTTTATATAGTCCAGAATCACAAAAACTTTTCAAACGAAATAGTTTAACGTCAATAAATTCCAAAAGGGGAGAAATATTTGAATTTTATGTAATTGAAGGAACAACAAATATTTGGATAACAAAAATAAAGTTAATGGAAGATCCAAATAACCCAACTGACACGATCATGATTGCTATTCCGCCATACATTAAATATATGGATGTCACATACACAGTGGTTGGCTTTACTTCACCATATATTAATCAATGTGCGTTTAATTGGTATGATACAAATATTTTTAATAATATCGATTTTCCAATAACAGTTACACAAATTGGTGACTATGCTTTTACAGATATGTATGATTTAACAACAATTACTCTTCCATCAAATATAACAACAATTGGAAACAACGCATTTTTGGGTTCAGGTTTAACTTCAATAACAATTAATTCAACAAATCCGCCAACATTAGGAACAGATGTTTTTCCAATTGAATTGCAAGAAATAAAAGTGCCAAAAGAACTTGTTGAAACATATAAAAATAATTCGTTTTGGAAACCATTTGCAAATATTATTATTTAAATAGTTCGCCAACCACAAGCCCTGCCAAAAATAAGCAAAACTGCTTTTTAAGGCAACAATTTTCTGATAAAAGTGGAACACAAGGTTTTTCTGGCGGGCATGGGTGTTTTTTTGGGTGTTCATGTGGTGGAAATGAGCAGGGCGGGCATAACCTGCAACCATCGGGATAGTCTGGAAATGAAGGATAGTCTGGACAACCACCGCAGTTACATTTGCTGTTTTTCATTAAGTAATATTCCCCTTCGCAATATGGAATGTATTCGTGTTTCATAAAAATCTCCTATGTGTTACAAAATTTTGCATGTAAAAATTTTTAATGCTCATAATCATAATATTAAAAATAAATTAAGTTGCCACAAATTATTTTGAATTTATTTTATAAAATGATATAATAAAAACAAAAGGCGTGAAATGTCAACAAAAAACAAGTTCGAAAAATTTTTAGACATTGTTTCGTGGATAACATTTATCCCAATTTTTGTGCTTGCAATTATTTCTTGCATATTAATGTTAAACGCAAAAAAACATAACGAAGTGCCGTCAATTTTTGGTTATTCTGCTGTTAAAATTATTTCGGCAAGCATGGTGGAAGATGGCTTTTTGGTTGGTGATGTGGTCATGGTTAAAAAGGTGGACACATCCAAACTTGTAAAGGGAGATATTATTGCATTTTACGAGGTTATTGGGGATGATGCCGAAAGCCAAGAACAGGCTGCATTGCATGGTTCAAGAGTAATATTTCACAAAATTGCAAATTTTGATGAAAATAAAGAATATTTTTCCACAGAAAATGCAATTGGAATTGATGATAGATATGCCGTTAACAAAAAAATGATTGTGGGAGTTTATACTCCGTCTTTATTCCCAGGGTTTATAAGTTTTTCTGCAAGCAGTGCGGGGCTTATTTCTTTGGTTATAATTCCGTCAGGAATTTTGCTTATGATTTTGTCTTACAGTTTAGTTTCTCAAATAACTGCCATTATAGAAGAAAATTATGTTAAAAAAAGCAAAATATTGGGAGCAGGACAAACATTAAAAACACAATCTGCCACAAATAACCTTAATTCCACCACTGCAAGGCGTCCAATTCCACCAACGCCCCGAGTTGGATTAAAACCAATGCCACCAAGGCCTCCAAGAAAAATGCCTCCACAAAAACCTGATTAAAAAAAGGGAATAAATGCAAATTACAGATAAAAAACTTGCAATAAAAAACAAGTTAATAAGAACAAAAGCCTTAATTAAAAAGCGCAGAGAAACGCCACGTGTGCAAGTTGACAAAAAAAATGCGTGTATTGAACGAGATGAAAGCAGATGTGTGCGCTGCGGGCTTTGTTATGATGCTTGTGAAAAACAAACAGGGCTTGCTTCAAAAAACAAATGCGTAGGTTGTGGATATTGCACGTTGGCATGTAAAGCAAATGCACTAACCCCAAAAGATAGCGTTTTTGAAGTTAAAAAATTAATCGGAAAAAAAATACTTGTTGCAAGCATTTCGCCAGCAGTCAAGTTTTTGTTTGCAGATGCTTTTGGTGGCAAAGTTGGTCAGTTTTCGCAAAGTGAAACAATAAGTGTTTTAAAAAATCTTGGATTTAATTATGTTTTGGATACAAGTTTTGGTGCAGATCTTACAATAAGAGAAGAAACAGCAGAACTTTGTGAAAAAATGCAAAACAAAAATGATAGTAATTTTATGCCAATATTTTCAAGTTGTTGCACTGCATGGGTTGAATATTTTAAAATTATGCACCCCGACCAAATTATGTGTCTTTCTTCATGTAAATCCCCAATAGGCATGCTTTGTGCAATAACAAAAACTTATTTTGCCCGTAAAATTGGCGTTGACCCATCTAAAATTGTTTTTGTGGCAATAACTCCTTGCACGGCAAAAAAACAGGAAATTAAAACCATGTGTGAGCCAAAATTTGATTTTGTGCTAACTGTAAGAGAACTCTGCGATTTTGCAAAAAAGCAAGCGATTAATTTTGATATGTTAAAAAAAGATTGTGAGTTTGATTTTGTACAAGGTTCTAAATTAGGAATAGGTTTTGGTGGTGCTGGCGGTGTGATGAAGTCTATTGCGCAAAATTATTGCAAAATAAACAAAATTAAAGACGAATTAATTTATAAAAAAATTGATAAAATTCCTGAAACTCAAATTGTTAATGTAAAAACAAAAACATTTGCAAGCGTTTGCGGTTTTAAAAATTTTGAAAAATTGTATAAAAAAATACTAAATAAAAGTATAAAATTAGACTTTTTGGAAGTTATGGCATGCAAGGGTGGATGTTTGGGCGGAGGCGGACAATCAACGGCGTATTGTAACAATGTTTCAACCATAAAAAAAAGAATTGACGCAATGGGTGCCAAATGTGCTATACTTAAAGAGCCAAATTTAAAAGAAGTTGGCATGATAGATTTAGAAACCGAATTTTTGGGTCGCCCGCTATCAGCAAAATCAAAGGAAATTTTGCATAATAAATAGAGATAAAACAGTCAATACCCAAAATAAATGTGGTTTTTAATTATGGATTTTATATAGTTTATAAATTAAAGGAGAAAATTATGAATTTAAAAGGTTCAAAAACAGAAAAAAACTTGTTAGAAGCATTTGCAGGAGAAAGTCAAGCCAGAAACAAATATACATATTACTCTTCAAAAGCAAAAAAAGATGGATATGAAGAAATTGCAGAAATTTTTGAAGAAACTGCAAACAATGAAAAAGAACATGCAAAACTTTGGTTTAAAGCGCTTAACGATGGGGCGGTTCCAAGCACACTTGTTAACTTGCTGGATGCCGCTGCTGGCGAGCATGGTGAATGGACAGAAATGTATTCACGCATGGCAAAGGAAGCAAAGGAAGAAGGTTTTGACCGTTTGTCATCTCAATTTGAGGGTGTTGCAAAAATAGAAAAATCTCACGAAGAAAGATATTTAAAACTTGCAGAACAAATTAAACAAAACAAAGTGTTTGAATGTGATGACGTTGTTATTTGGAAATGCAGAAATTGTGGACACTTGCACATTGGAAGTACTGCACCAAAGGTTTGTCCGGTTTGTGACCACCCACAAGCATATTTTCAAGTTATACTAAAATAATTTAAATTTTAAAAAACATCCACTTAAATTTGTGGGTGTTTTTTTTGTTATAAAAAATTAAAACAAACTCTTGCGTTTGTGCTGTTATTGTGATAGAATAAGCAAGCAGTTAAGTTTGCCATTAACGGGAAATAAAAACTGACCTTGCACTCATTAAAAGGAGTGCCACAGACCAAAAGGAGGGAAAAGATGAATAACTATGAAGTTATGTATATCATCAACCCAACCGCAACCGAACAAAAGCGCGATGAATTAATTGAAAAAATTAAATCAATGGCAGTTGAAAAGGGCGGAAATGTTTTAAACGTGGAAAAAATGGGGCTCAAAAGGCTTGCATATCCAATTCAGTTTAAAACAGAGGGATACTATGTGCTTATGACTTTTGAGGCTATGCCCGAAACAATTATGCCAATGGAAAAATTGATGCTTATTACAGAAAATATTTTTAGAGTTCTTTTTGTTAAAAAGAAAGTCTAATTGTTTAAACTTAAACAAACAAAAATAGGAGATTAAAATGAACAAAGTGTTTTTAATTGGAAATTTAACCAAGGACCCAGAAATTGCAACAACCAATAATGGAATTTCTGTTTGCAAATTTTCTCTTGCCGTTTCCAGAAGATTTCAAAACAGCGAGGGAGAGCGTGAAACAGACTTCATGAATATTGTTGTTTGGAGATCACTTGCAGAACTTTGCCATAAGTTTTTAAAAAAAGGTGCAAAATGTGCGGTTAGTGGTTCAATTCAAAATCGTTCTTATGAAGCCACGGACGGAACAAAAAAATACTATACCGACATTGTTGCCGATGAAGTTGAATTTTTGGGAACAAAACAAGGAGGATCGAGCGAAAATAAAAAAGAAGTTAGTGAACTTGATCCAGTTGAAGATGACGATCTCCCATTTTAAAAACCAGTAAATTAAAATATTAAAAATAAAAAAAAGGAGAAATTCATGAGCGAAGAAAAAATTGTTGCAGAAACAGTTGCCACACAAGTTGCGCCTTCACAACAATCAACAGAAAGAACTCCATCTGCGTCAACATTTAAAAAACATCGCGGTGGTAAAATAGGAAAAAAGAAAGTATGTTTGTATTGCACAGACAAAAATCTTGTAATTGATTATAAAGATATAAACAGACTTAGAAAGTATGTAACAGAAAAGGGCAAAATAATTCCAAGACGCCAAACCGGAACATGCAGTGAGCATCAACGTGAAATTGCAGTTGCAATTAAGCGTGCAAGAATTGTTGCATTGTTGCCATTTAAAGGCGAATAAAATTTAAAGTTATTTTCAAACAGCCGAAATGTAAAATTTTTATTTAACTTTCGGCTGAGTTGAACAATAAAAAAATTAATAATAAATAAAACAAATAACACAAAAAAGCATATAAATTACTTGACAGACAAATTGCCATATGTTAACATAATAGGGCAAAAACAAAAAAATAATCCTCCTTAGCTCAGCGGTAGAGCACTCGGCTGTTAACCGATAGGTCGCCGGTTCGAATCCAGCAGGGGGAGCCAAAAAAAACTGCTATAAGCCTTATAATTTAAGGATTGTAGCAGTTTTATATTTATTAATTTTAACATGTTTTTTTGATTTTTAAAAATCATTTTAGCCGATAGGTCGCAATCACAATGAAAAAATAACTTTAAATTTATCAATTTCTTTCTTTTCAAACTCATTCGAAATATGAAGATATATATTAGCAGTGGTATCAAGTTTACTATGTCCTAACCACTTTTGGATAGTTTTCATACATATTCCGTTTTCAATGCAATTAGATGCAAAGGTATGTCTTAAACTATGTATTGTAAATTTTAAATTATTAGTTTTTTGTAGTCGTTTAAAATTACATGCCACAGCATTTGCAGTAAACGGAAACAAGTATTTGCCCTTAACGTCAATTGATTGTATTAATAACTTTGTTTCTTTGAACATTGGTATTATCCTGTTTGAGCATTCAGTCTTAGTTCCGATAATATGAATTGTATTATTTTTATTATCAATATCAATTTTTTTATCAATACTAAGTGCTTCGGACTTTCTAACACCTGTTAATAGATAAAATTTGTACAATTTTTCCATAGAATTTCCCTTGATAATTTTTAAAAATTTTACAAGTTCACTACTAGATAGTGAATTGCCTATTTTTCTTTTATGCCTAGGCTTATCAACATTTAACATAATATCTTTTTCTATAAGTTCTAATGATAATGCTTTTTTTAAACTTTCATGAAACACATCAAAAACATATTTTTTTGTCCTGGTACTTGTAATTTTAGATAAAGTTTCTTGAATTTGTAAAGCAGTAATATCACTTAAATTTACATCAATCATATTTGTTTTTATATGATTTTTAATACAATTTAAAATATTCCTGAGTCCATTACTTATTTTTCCATCAATCATGTATAATGGCTTTTTATAAATTTTTATCCATTCGTCTAGCCAAGAAAAATATGTATACTTACTTTTTTCTTTAACAAAAGACAACTTTATTATGAGATTATCAATTTTATTTTTCAATAAAGTTATTTCGTTTTCAATACTCATTTTTTTTATCCTTAAATATCTTTAATATTTTTGTTAATGATTGATATTATTTTTTTTGTAGTTTTTTAATTTTCTGGTACAAGTCCCAAGATATATTGATTAATGAATTTTTATCAAGTTTCTCAAAATACTCAAAAGGATATTCTTTTTTAGGGTCAAATTGCATAGGCAAGTTATCTTCCTGCTCGTCTAGGCTCTGTTGGTTATCTTCAAGAACTTTATCAGCACCGCCATTGCCATTCTTTAAGGCTTTAACATATTCGCGTATTTGTTTAATAGTAGACTTAAAAGATAAATCTTTTTTAAAAGCATTTTCTATTTGCTCATTTGACAGTGGTAACAGTTCTTGCATTTTTGATATAGTTAAATTTTTAAAAAAATCAAATTTATAATACAATGCACCGCTGATTTTGTTATCCTCATTTGGAGTCGCGACGTCGCGACTAGAATATACATAAATAAATTTATCAATAATTTGGGCAAGTCTATATATATATTTTTCAGAAAACCCGAAAAACTTTTGCAAAATTGTAATAACCGTATATTCGGAATTAACCCAACTACAACTCAAATATGATATATCATTAAAACAAGCATGCGAACCGCAAGAGAATACGCCACGCACTGCGCATAAAAATTTATAAGTATTGCTATAATTGTCATTTAAAATATCTTGGATATCTTTTATATACACGTTCATGTTAGAATTTTTAAACTCTATTCCCGGGAAATACTCAACATAAAAATCTTCCATTATTTTTTACCTTCCTTTATTTTTTTATTTTATTTAGTCATTGACTGGTGGTTTTTTTATATTATCTATTGTGAGTTGTTCTTCACCCCATGGGCAATACTGTTTGTAAAAACTCATATCAGGGCCAAGATTGCTATTTTTATAAATATTAAATGTTTCTTTTGACATTCTGGCTTGAAACACGTTATATTTTTTATTATATTTTTTATAAACTTTCTCGTCTACTTTATCAATGTCGTAAACATTTTCATATTTAAAATTTTTATTTGTTTCGAGTGAAAATTGTGAAATAAAATCAGCGCCAAGAAGTTCGTCATATGAATTCGGTAAATTTAAATTTTTAGTATAGAAAAATCTTT
>JAVVRP010000003.1:0-114297 GCA_036654655.1 Clostridia bacterium | reverse complement strand
GTTTGCGTTGTAGGTGTAAATGGTTTTGTTTACTGTGCCATCGGCATCAACTGTGCCAAGGGCATCGCTTGGTGCAAGGTTAGTGTTATTTTCATCGGCTTTTGCTCCAACCATTTTTGCTGTTACTGTTGCTTGCAGGCCTTGCATGTCAAAACTCAGGCTTGCACCAACAGAAAAGTTAAGTGTGGTTGCAGACATAACGCCAAATACCATGGCGGTTGTTCCAAGCGCTAATGCCAAAATTGTTGTTAAAATTTTTGCTCTTTTCACGTTTACACCTCTTTTATGGTTTATTATGATTGTTTTTACAATTTATATGTAACTTTTGTTTCTTTTTGTAGTTTAACATTTTTTATGTTTTTTTCAAAACGATTTTTAATATTTTTTTAAAGTTTTTTTAACAAAAAAAAATGTAAACTGCCCAAAACGGCTTGGTTATGCGGATTTATGCAAGTTAAAGGTTACAAGATGTAACAAATGTTGTTTTTTGTGAAAGGGGTGCGTGGGTGCGGTGGCGTGAGTTTGGGTGGCAGGAAAGCACGGGCTGGGAGGGCATGGTTGGGGGCGGGGGAAATGCCACAAACGCATGTTTGTGGCATTAGCACGCACGTGGAACGTGTGCGTGCTGGCTGGCAAAATTGCCAGCCATTCCCCCGCCCCTTTGCTTTTTTATTTTTTAACTTTTGTTTTTTTATCTTTTTGTTTTTTTATTTTTTGCTTTTTTTATTTGTTATTTTTTTATTTTTGCCCGCTGTCCATTTAATTTTTTTTGTTTTTTTTGTTTTTTGAGTGGAAAACTAATTTTGCTCCAAATTTATGAATTAAAATAGAAAGCGGAACAGACATAATTAAAAGTAAGCCACACAATAAAACAATATTTCCGTTTATAAAAGGGACTCCAAACATTTCTGGAACAAGAGTTGGAGTAACGCATATTAATAAGAATGAAGTTACAAGCATGGCAATGGTTAGTTTTGAAAATGGGATAGAAAGCATAATTAAGTTTAAAAATCCCGCATTAACAAGAGCAATTGTTGCCGCAACTCCCATTTCATCAAACGTAATTTTGTTTGCGCGCTTGCAAGCCATAACAATAATGATGTTTAAAACCAACAAAATTGCATAAGGAATGGCCTTTTTAAAAACGTTTTTAATAAAATTTCCCTCAATTTTGTTGTTATTTGGTTGAAGAGCAAACACGACTGATGGAATTCCAATAACAAACATTTCCAAAAGTAACATGTTGCTTGGCCCAAAAGGATAAGCGGTAAGCGTTGCAAGAGAAATAATGGATAATAAAATTGTACAAATTGTTTTCATTAAAAACAGCGTTGACGACTTTTCAACATTGTTAATAACTTGCCTGCCCTCTTTAACAATGGCAGGGAGGGATGAAAACTTGCTGTCCATTAACACAATGTTGGAAATATTGCGTGCAACTTCGCTTCCATCTGCCATTGCAATGCTACAATCAGATTCTTTTAGCGCAAGCGTATCGTTAACTCCGTCACCAGTCATTGCAACAATATGGCCTTTAATTTTAAGTGTTTTAATTAATTTGTGTTTTTGCTCGGGCGAAACACGCCCAAACACAGTAAATTTGTCCGCAAGTTCCGCCACCTGCGATAAACTTAATCCTTCCAAATTTACGCATTGGTTTGCATTTTCAACTCCAACCCTGTTTGCAATTTGGCTTACAGTTTGTGGGTCATCTCCTGATATAATTTTAATTGTGACACCATTATTTTTAAACCAATCAATTGTTTCAATTGCGTCTTCTCTTATGTGGTCCATAACTCCAATAATTGCAATTACTTGCATGTCTGGGGGCAAGGAGTCATTAACTATTGAAGAATTACTATGGGTTAAAACAAGCACTCTTTTGCCCATTTTTGAAAGTGCACTCACTTTTGATTTAATTTCATCTTCTTGTGAGTTGCATGCAAATCCATAAGCGCCAAGTGCATATGTTCCTTGTTTATCAAACTGAGTTGCCATAAACTTGCGAGAGGAAGAAAATTGCAAGTTTTGATTAATGGTAAGCGTTCCATCTTTTCCAAAATATTCTATAAGTGCCCTTCCCGTTGCATTTTGGTGTAATTGAGCATCTAACAAATTCCCCATAATTTGAGAAAGTGGTTGTGCCTTGTCCAAAAGTTCCACATCACACACCTGCATTGTACCATCTGTTAATGTGCCCGTTTTGTCCAAACACAACACATCCGTCCTGGCAAGCATTTCAATTCCAAACAAATTTTGAACAAGTGCCTTTTTTTTGGCAAGTTTTATTATTCCAAGAGCAAGCGCAACGGTTATTAACAAAAACATTCCGGCAGGAACCATTCCTGTAAGCGCTCCACAAGTTTTTCTTACTGTTTCAAACATATCACCTGCATAAGCATTTTTGTTGTTAAAATACATTAAAATTCCAATTGGAACAATAATAATTCCAATATATTTAATTATTGTGGACAAGTTTTTGGTTAAGTTTGAACTTGGGCTTTTAAATTTTTTTGCCTCACAAGCAATGTTTTGCACCCAACTGTCTTTGCCAACTTTGTCTACCTTTGCCTTGCACACGCCACTAACAATAAAACCACCTCCAAGAAGAGTGTCCCCTATTTGTTTTTTAATTGGCTTGCTTTCGCCTGTAAGCAAACTTTCATTTATTTCAACATTGCCCGAAATTAAAATGCAATCAGTTGGAATTTGATTTCCTGTTTCCAAAACAATAATATCATCAAGCACCAATTTGCTTGCAAAAATTTGCTCCTTTTTGTCCTCCCTAATTACAACAAGGCGAGGCATTGTTACAATAGAAAGTTTTTCCACTGTTATTTTCGCCCTTATTTCTTGCACTATTGAAATAAATGTGTTTAAAATAATTACAATAATAAATAACAAATCGTTAACTGCTCCAATCCACACAAGTGCAACAAAAATTATTGCCCAAATTAAATTAAAAAACGTAAACACGTTTGTACAAATAATTGACAAAAAACTTTTTGATGTTTTAAATTTAGAATTGTTAACTAATTTTTGCCTGTTTCTGCTTTCAACTTGAAGTTGACTAAGTCCTTCATCTTCATTTGGTTGAAATCTTACTATTGTTTGTTTTTCTTTAATTTTCACTTAAATTTCCTTTTACAAAAAAAAGTATAACACAAATTAGATGAAAAAAGAAATAAATTGTGGTATAATATAAAAATGGAATTGGAATTAATAAAATTTTTTCAAAGTTTAACATGTGATTTTTTGGACGTAATATTTTTTGGCGCATCTTTTTTGGGCAGTTGGATTGGTTTTGTAATTTGCTTTACTTTTATGTTATTGTTTTCAAACAAAATATATTCTTTATTTTTTGCGGGAACATATGGCATTGGAGTTGCAATAAACTGGATTTTAAAATCTGTTATTAACAAATTAAGGCCATATCAAATTGATTTATCAATTGTGGATAGGTTACATGCAAATGGAAGCAGTATGCCAAGCGGACATACAGTTTCTGCAATAATTATTTGCATATTTTTAATTTTTATAATTTGCAAAACAGCAAAACACAAAAATACAAAAGTTATATCTGTTTTTTTTATTATATTGTTTTTTATTATGGTTGTTATTTCAAGAATGTATTTGGGGCAACACTTTTTAACGGATATTTTGGCAGGGATGGCTGTTGGCACAGTTGTTTCTGTGTTTGGATTAATTGCGTATAAGTACAGAAAAAATGGTGACAAAACAAATTTAAAGTGATATAAATGTAAAAAGAAGGTAATATGAAAACAAAAAAACAAATATTATTAAACGCCGAACAAATTGTTAATAACAAACAACTTGGCAAAATTTTAACACGTGCACAAATTAATTTTATTGTTAAGGAATACATAGAAGAAAAAATTAATGACAGCACTATGACAAAATTTTTGCTTGCTGTTTGTGAAAATGGATTAAATTTTTCTGAAACATATAATTTAACAAAGGCAATGCAAAACAGTGGCGAAACACTTGATTTAAGCATTCTTGATGGAGTTACCGCCGACAAACATTCCACAGGCGGAGTGTCGGACACAACAACACTTATTATTGCTCCCGTTCTTGCATGCAACGGAATATATTTTCTTAAAGCAAGTGGCGGGGCACTTGGGCACACCGGAGGAACTGCAAACAAATTGCAAGTATTTAACGGTTATAACCTTACTCCATCACCAGCCGAAGCCCTTGAACTTACAAAAAAAAATGGTGCATGCCTTATTTCACAAAGTGAAACAATTGCACCAGCAGACAAAAAAATATACGAACTTAGAAACAAAACAAACACAATAAAAAATATTTCACTTATTGCTTCTAGTGTGATGTGCAAAAAACTTGCACTGGGCGCAGACGTGATTTTGCTTGACGTAAAATATGGTGATGGTGCATTTGTTAAAACAAAATCCGAAGCGTTAAAACTTGGCAATTTAATGCGAAGGATAGGAATTAAAGATGGTAAAAAAATACAAATTATTTACAGCCAAACAATTCAACCACTTGGACAAAATATTGGAAGCAAACTTGAAGCAATGGAAGCCTTGGAAGTTTTAAGAGGCAAAAAGGGAAGGCTTACAAATTTGGCAACAAAAATTTGCGTAAACATAATGTATAGTGCAAAAGGGATTGCAAAGGCAACTGCTCTTGCACAAGTTAAAAAAACAATAATGTCCGGTTGTGCAATACGAAAATTTAAAAATATGATTTCTGCTAGTGGTGGAAGCACAAAATTATTTTTTGAAAAATATCCTGAAACAAGCCAAAATATATATTCAGATAATCATGGGATAATAGAAAAAATACACACCGAAGAACTTGGCAATATTTGCAACAAGTTAGAAAGCAAAAATTGTGATTTTGGTGTTAGGCTGTATTTTAAAATTGGCCAAACAATAAAAATGAACGATGCATTATTTAGTATTTACAACTGCAAAAAATTGTCAATAGAAGATAAAAACAAATTTTTAAATTGCATTGTTTTTAAAAAGAAATCTATTTAAGTTGCAAAAGTTGATTTTTTAAAAAATCACATGAAGTTAAATGATAGTTAATTTTGTTTATTTTCACTTTTGCTGTGCGCCTTGAATTTTGGCCATGCAAATGCCCATAAACAACTTCGTGCACGCCATAACTTTCAATTAACTTTGTAAGTTCGCTTGTTTTTTGATTGGAGCCAAACGGCGGATAGTGAATCATGCAAAAAATTTTTTGGTCATTATTTTGAAGTTGTTTTGCACACTTTAAAGAAATTTCAAGACGTTGGACCTCTCGCAAAAAAAGTTTTTTGTTTTCGGATGTTGCAAGCCTACCTTCTGGAATTGTCCAACCCCTTGTTCCGCAAATTATAACATTATCAATAATTATGGCATCGTTTTGAAGTGCAAAAATATTTTCTGGAAGCATGCTTCTCACTTTGGAAATGGATTTCCACCAATAATCATGATTGCCTCTTATAATTATTTTTTTACCCGGAAGCCTTGAAAGATATTCAAAATCTTTTTTTGCATCTTCATCTTTCATTGCCCACGATAAATCACCAGCAATTAAAACAATATCATCTTTACTTACTTTTTTTAACCAATCTTCTTCAATTTTTTGCAAATATCCAGTCCATCCCTCACCAAAAATTTCCATAGGTTTGGCACCGCTTACACATAAATGCAAATCACTTATAGCAAAAATCTTCACGCCTTAGTTTATCATTTTTATTGCCTATTTGCAACTTAATTTAAAAACTTGTGTTATCCACATTTTAGCAACTTTTGTTACAAAAAAACGCAAACAATTTTATTTTTGTTTGCGTTTTAATTTTTTTTATTTTAAACTTTTTTTAGAAACATATTTTTCTTCTGTTTCTGTTGTTTTGTCTTGTTCATAAGAATTTATTTCTGCAAGCGTTTCTAGCATTTCTTGATCATTAACTTTATTATTTTTTTTTGCAGGTTTGTCTTCTGCCTTTTTGGGTGGAGTTGGCATGCTAACAACACCCAAAACAACAAGGACCCCACAAATTGCCATAATAATATTTGAAACCATTTTTTCGCTAACAACAAAACCAAAAACTTCCGATAAACTTTGAAGCAAAACAACAACGGCACCAGCCATGCTGGTCCAAAAACTATACGATTTGATTTTTTGTTTTAATTTTTCTTTCATGTTTTGTTTCTCCTTTGCCAACTTCATTTTGAATTTTTTCAACCGCGTTTTTTATTTCTAAAACCACATCTAAATGATAAGTTAGGCGTTGAATTGTTTGAACATAACGTTTTTCTCTGTTTCGGCTGTCTTTAAGTTGATATAAAAGTAAAGCAACAAATAATAAGGCAAAAAGCCCGTTACTTACAGCAACATTAACTATGTCCTGCCACATTATTTTTTATTTTTTTTTAAATTTTCTCTAAAATCGGACAATCTTTTAGCAATGTTGTTGTACAAAGTAAGATATGCGTTTTCACCCAATTCTGTGTTGTAAGCAGAATTTTGTTCAACTTCTTTAAATGCTTCTTCTGGTCCAAGTTTTAGCAATTCATTGTAGGCTATTTTGTATTTTTCATTTTGTTTTTCGCTTTCAATTTTATTGCCCCATTCTTCCTGAAAGTCATAAAAATCCATTTTATCCTTAATATTTTGTCTGCCTCGACTTATATTAATATTTTCATTTTCTCTATCAAACTTTGCCTCAGCCTCGGCAATATTGTTGTTATATTTTACAACCTTTTCTTCTTCTTTTAAAATTTGTGCATTTAAGTCGTCAATTTTGCTAACCAGTTTTGTGGCATAAGAAATGTTAAAATCTGTTAGCGCTTTTTGTTTTTGAGTTTCTAGCATGGATTTCTGACTTTCCAAAGCATTCATTGTTTTTGCATGCTCCTTATCTATTTCGGCAAAATTTGAAAGCATATCTTTGTCAAACGCTTCCAATTTGTTAACAATAATGGAACTTCGTGCAAGCCCACGTTTTGTGGCATCATTTGACGCATTGGTTTTTGCAATGTCATATGCAAATTCAAGTGATTGCTTTTGCTCTTGGTTTCGGCCCTCTTTGCTTGCTATTTCTTGTTCTAACATGTTTTTATCAGAGTTGTATTTATCTTCCAACCCGGACAATGTGGTCTGTTTTAAATTTGCAAGTGCATTTTCTGCTTTTGCTTTTATTTCTTCATCTGTTAAATGGTCAAAATTTAATTTTTCCAATTTTAACGTTACATCGGTTGGTTTTACTTCTGGTACATTGAATTTGTATTTTTTGTCTATTTCTTTAAACAATTTATTTGTTTTTTCAAAATCATAAGTTACTTCCTCAATTTTTTTTGCATCTTCATCTGTAAAGTAAAATTTGTACATTCCAGTTCCTCCTTTTTTGTAATAGTTTTTACGCTTTTCAATTCCACAAAATGCCTGAATAATTGCATTAGAAATAATCAAATCCCCACCATTATTTGCGGAGAAGAAATATTTGCATTTTCATAATTTGTTTCAAAACAAATTTGAACAAGTTCTCCAACAACATTTGTTTTAATTCGTTGAGTCGATTTTTTTGCACAAACGTTATATGTTTTTGTTTCTTTATCCGTTGTGATAACAACTTTGCTTGGATATTCAGATTTTATGTTAACTTCTTTAATGCGTTTTTGTTTGTTGGGTTGGCTTAAATTACTTTTTGGGGAGGCCCAACACTTTGGCAAAACTGTTCCAAAAAACTTGCCGTCATTTGTAAGCATCCCTAATTTTTTGTTTTTTTCACCTCTAAAACATGCAACTAATTCGCTTACTCCCTCATTCATAACTGCAACCATGTCTTTTATGTCCACACCTCTTACAACGTTTATTTCATTTTTTCTGAAATCATATTCAAGCAAAACATTGTTAACATAGTTTGCCACGCTTTCACATTCGACAGTTTTTCCATCATTAAAGTTCATTCTGCATGCTAAAAAATAACTATCATTAAAAAAACATGATTTAGAATTTGAATTATCATAAGCAAACAAACTGTCTATGCCAAGATTTAGTTTCACAGTGTTATATCCGTCAAAAGCATGGAGCCCATCCTTTGCAAGAAAAATAATTCTATCTCCGCAAGCACAAACAGAATCTCCATAAATTTTAACACTTGAAACAAAAAGTTGAGTTACAGAAAATTCATCTTGCGCACCATATGCAGAAATTCTTGTTACTCCATAATCTCTAAACACATACACATAGTCATTAAAACTAAGCACTTTGTTCATAGAGCCTCTTTCATCCAAAAGGTCAATAAATCCTGCGTTATCTGTGCTTATGTTCCAATTTGTTGGATCTAAATTTGCAGAAAACGTTAACCTTGTACGCTCACCCTCTTGAATTGCAAAAAGTCGTTCGTAATGTACGCACAAACTAACAATTTTGGGTGCGTTTGGAAAAACTGGGGTTTTAAGATTAACACGATACACTTGCATTTTGCCATTTGGGCACGTCATAATAAAACTATCCGTACCGTTAAGCCTGTAACTTACGCATTTTGGTTGTCCTGTTAATTCCTCGCCCATTGTAACTGGTGCATTTAATGGGGACAAGTCTACAACTCTTATGTATCTCATTTGGTTGTCACCGGTGCAAAAAATTATATGATCATCTCTTAAATTTGTGGATGCATCCCAACACTTAAAGCACCAAAGTTTTTGAATATCTGCGTTGATGTTATTGTAATAAATTTGTCGTTTTTCTGCAACATTTGCCCAACTTTTTGGCAAAAACAACTCACCAAACCCATAACTAGGCATTAATGCGCCATTTGATGCTTTAAAGTTGTATGTAATTTTGGCATGCTTGTGAGGTAAAAGATTATCATCAACCTCTGCATTCATTCCAGATGCAAAACTAGTATAATTTATTTTGTAAACAGATGCCTTTTTTGTTATTAAAGGCTTTTTAGAAAATATCACAGCCACCTCCTTTGAGGCAGTTGCTTTTCACTGTTTTTTCTAACTTGCGTTAATAAAGAATTTTTAAATCTATTTTCCCATATTGTTGCATCATCGGTAAGAGAATTAATAAATGAAAACTCCATTGCAACGCCATACGCAAATATACGTTTTGTAAGTTTTAACCCAAACTGATCACAATTGTTAGTCAATTCTAAAATTGATATTGGGCGTGAACGATAATTTACATTTGCGGTTTCTGTGTTTGCATAAATTTTGTCTGCATCTGCCCTAAAACGTATTTTTGTTCCATCATTATTTTGCAAACTAATTATTTCCAACATGTTAACATCAATTTCATTGATTAACTTCTCGCCATTAACAAACTGAATATTTTTATTTTTTGTTATGGGAAAAAATTCAGTTGCAATTTCATCTAGCACAAGGTTTAAACATCTTATTAATGTGTTAACTTCTTTTAATTGCTCGCTTGTTGGGGCAGTTCCAGTTGTTACAAAAACATTTGTTGCAAGCAGTTCGTCAAGTCCCAAAAATTCTGCCGACAATTCTATAATTTCTTTTGCAGTCATTTTATCTCCTTAATTTGCTCACGAATTTGATTTAATTTTTCTGTTTGATTTTTCTTTTCTAGCAACTCGTTTTCCTTGTCCAACTTTTCAACAAGTTGCCGTGCACGGTTAAACCTTGTTTCCATTGCAAAATCCACCGCACGCTCATCTAGTTCATTAAATGGAAATGTTAAACAATAACTATTAAACAATTGCTCACTACTATGAAGTTGATATTTTCCATTTTTAAATATAACAAAATAAGATGAATCTATTTGTTTTAATCTTTCACAAATAAACAACGTGTCTGTGTTAACTTGCATTTACTCTCCCTTAATTTAAAAAAACTTGTGAAAGTTTTGCAAAAAGTTTTAATAATTTTGCAAAATCTTTCACGAATTTTTAACAATAATTTTTAAATATTTTTTGTGGTATTAGGGCGCTTTAACGTATCCTGCAATATCAACGGTAACAGCAAATGGATTTGCAACTGTTGCGTTTATTCCAGAAATTTTTGCTTGCCCATTTGGACGATCGCAAATTAAATCTGCATATTTAACAAGCGTTGCGCTGTATGTTGGATATCCCGCATTTTGACGCAAAATTCTGCCATTTTCACCTTGTAACCACTCCCAATCACAAAGTTGATGAAGTGTGAAATCATTGGTGTTTAAAAGCATTAATGTGTCATCTGCAACAAATCTATCTGCAACCAAAGGAATTCCATTAAATGTAATTGCCTTGTATCCACCTTGAAGATCTGTTATGTCAACATTTCTACGATAGCAATTCATGTATTCTTGATATGCACGCCTTACAGTTGTTGAGCAAGCAATATAATTTATTGTGCTTCCGCTTTGTTCCTCCAAAAAGTCTATTCCACTTTGAAGAAGAGCATCCGAAATTTCTCCGCCTGCCGTGTTTTTGTATGGGTTAAGCCAAGAATAATTTGCCTTAGAAAGCCCATAAAGTGATGTTCCTGCACCAAACAATGTGCCAAGACCGGTAATTTCATTACCTTTTGAACCTTGAACATATAAAACATCGTTTGCTGCAAATGCACCAGAAAAGCCTGATGGAATATCAAAAGTAAATGTGTTTGTTGCACGGTTTACAAAATTAATTCTTAATCCGCTAAGTGCTTCAACTTTTGCCCCTGCTTTATAAGTATCAACAACCATACCTTCAATAAGATTTTTTACTTTTGAAGTTCCTGTTGTAGAACATGTTACAACTTTTGTTGCCGTATCAAATGATGTAACGGTGGCAACAACGCCAGTGCCATCACCATGAAGCATTCTGCCAAGGTTAAAACTGCTGGCTTTAACAAGCCCTTCCATTTCATCGTTTAAAAGATTTACAAATGCACCAACATTGCTTTGTGACGCTCTTATTGCCTTGTCTGAAAGTTCAATTTTTCCGTACAAATTTTTAAGGTCCGATTTAAATTGAACATATTTATTTGATGCCGCAGAAGGCAAAACGCCAGTTTCTGTGCCTGCGCCAACACCGCCATTAATGCCCCATGGTGCCATTTTAATAATTTCTTTTCCAAACACATCTCTTGTTGATTGTTTAATTTTGCCAAGTAATGGGTTTGCATTTATGTTAAGTTGATTTGCAACAACTCCAAGATAAACTGATTTTAGTGCATTTTCTGCACTTGATAAAGTTATCATTTTTTTCTCCTTTTCATTTTATTCTCCAAAAAATTTTAGTGCCATGTTTTTAGCCTCGCTAAGTGAATTTGGCACAACTATGCTTGGCGAAGCAATGCTTACGCCATCAAACCTACCAAAACTGTGTGGAGTTCGCTTTAAATACAATTCTTTTAAATACTTTTCAATAACTTTTTCTTGTATTTCTGGATTGGACAATATTTCATTTTCAACAAATGTTTTGTCTTCCAAAATTTTATTAGGTTGTTTAAACTTTTCTTGAACAATTTTTGCCCAAGCAAGTTCCAAAGCATTTGGGTTTGTTTTTAACACATCATCTTGCATTATCACATTAGAAATTTCTCCCGCAAACTCCTTTGCATTTTGATTTTTTTCAATAAACTCCAAAACCTGCTGACTCCAATTTTGCGTTTCAAAAACATTTTGTTTTTGCGCTTGTTCTGTGTTGGGCAGTTTTTCAAGTTCACTGAGTTTTTGACACTTTCTTGTAAACTCCGCCTGCAAATTGTTATAGGCATAAAGTAACGATTCTGCGTCTTTAAATTTACCTAGGGAGCCAGAGGACTCATCTAATGTGCCTTCTTCAATTTGTGCATCTGCACCTTGCACTGTTTGGTCGCTCAATGGTTGTTCCCTATTTTTTTCATTTTCCATTTTCAACTCCTTCAATTTGATTTTGCAAACTTTTTAATTGCTTGTGTTTGCGTATATGTTGCAAATAAATTTCATTTAATTTGCTGTTGTTTTTCTTTTCAAATTCACCACCTAACATAAATGATATGTGCTGAGTAATATGTGTTTCATGGTCGTCAATTTCAAGTGGGTCAATTTCCTTTCCGCTAAGCATTTTTAAGTTTTCATTTGAAGCGCGTTTAATGTGAAGTTCAGAAACATCATGAGCGTTTTCCCAAGTTCCAAATCCAAGTGCTTCAAGCGCCTTAACCCTCATTCGGTTGGACAATTTTCCATTTTCATCTTGCAATAAACCAGCATTTAAAAGTTCATAAACCATATTTCGCTTTTGTGCCAAACTTTGAGTAAATTCGTTGTCTGTGTCAAAAACAATATCATCACTGGATATATCACTTGCAGAAAAGAAAAATATTTCTATTTCGCCATTTTCTCCAACAATTTTGGAAAGTCGTGGCATATCTGCAAACTGTTTGTAAAGCCTTAAAACTTTTTGCCCAACACTTTTTATTGCTTCTCGTATGCTTTCAATTGTTACACTTAACCTAGAATTATCTTGTTCAACCAAAACTTCAAGTGCATTTCCGCTCATGTTTCTAAACGAACTGAAATTTCTCATTAAGTCTGATGCTCCACTAATAAGCAAAAATTCATTAAGCAAGCGCTCTTCTTCCGCAGAAAAATCTATTGGCACATTATTTGATGGCATATATCTGGGCTGGCTTGACCCCTGCCTGTAAACCAAAATTTTGCCCGGAGAAAGCCCTTCATCTTCAAGATTTTCAACATCAACACTGCCATCTTCCACCATAAGTACGCCCATGGTTATTCTGTTTAAATACTCATGTTTTCTGTTTTTAACTGCGTTGTATGCACGCTGAACGGGAATCATTCTTTCAATTACGCTTGTACCCCAAAAACAACCTATTGTTGGAACAGATTTTTGCATAATAAACGGATACCCTCTTTGCCCGTCAACATCATTAACATAAGGCAAAATATCATTGTACAAAATTTTATCACCCGCAACAATAATTAATCTGCCATCTGGAAATTCAATTGTTGGTGATTCATATCTTTCAATAACAACTGCATAATTGGAACGCGTTGATCCAATCACTTTTGTTGCGTTTCCTTCATATCCAAGTCCGCCAATTGCACCTTTTGCGCTGTCCAAAGAAAAAACATTAACATTTTCACCTTCAACTTCGGCACCCCAAATTCTTTTTATTTCATCAATATGATATGCTTTTGCATGAATTAAACTTTTGCAAGATTCCAAATCTTGTGAATTTGTGCTTTCAGGAAAAATTTCAAATGGACTGCAAACAGAAATTTCAACTTCACCATTTTTTACATTTTTTCCGTTATAGTTTGCAACAGTTGTTCCACCGTTTGAATTCCAAACAATTTTATAAAAACTTGTTCCACAAATTTCGCTCCAATTTGTGGCAGAAATTATTGTTTTGTTCATGTCTTCTTTTGAATAAACAGAATTAACAATTTTTTTAGAAAGTTGTGCTGTTTTAATATCTTTGTCATCACCAGACGCAGGAACAACAGTCATTGTTGGCCTAACTTTTTGTAATTTTGATGCACGCATTTCCATAACAGGCAAAATGTGGTTAAACACTTCTCGCTCCTGCCAAAAAAATTCTTTTTCAAATTCTTCAATTTCACCATTTCTGCCAACAGAACAATTTTGATTTCCCATAACAAAATTCATGTTTAATTGCCATTGTGCATCAAATCCTTTTTTTTCATTTTGACGTTTTAAAAAATCATTTTTAATTTCTTCTATCAGTTTTTTTTCATCTTGCTTTTCATTAATTTTATTATCTTTTATTTTCAATTTTTTCTCCTTATATTTTTTATTAAATAAAATTTATGTTAATAAATATTAATTTACAACATGGTTTATTTTATTTTTATTTTTATTTTATTTTTATTTTATTTTTATTTTATTTTTATTTTATTTTTATTTTATTTTTATTTTATTTTTAAATGGGGTTTCAAGCGATCTGGGAATCTGAATTTTACCCATTTCATTATATAATTCTTTTGCACAACTTTCACATAAATTTAATTCTGTATTAAATATTTTTTTTATTCTAAAACTATATTTAGATATATTATTGCATGTTAGAAAATCGCATTTTGTTTTGTTTTTTGTTTCAAAAAGTTCCATATTCTCTCCTTTTAATTAATTAACAATTTTTTTATATTATTTAATTGGTTTTTAATTAGTTTATTTTTATTTATTATTTAGGTTTTTAATTAATTAATAATTTTATATATTATTTAATTGGTTTTTAATTATTTTAATTTTATTTATTATTTAGGTTTTTAATTAGTTTATTTTTATTTATTATTCGGTTTTTAATTAATTAATAATTTTATATATTATTTAATTGGTTTTTAATTATTTTAATTTTATTTATTATTTAGGTTTTAATTAATTCTTTTGTTTTTAATTAATTGTTGTTTAGCATATTTAAAAGTTCTTGAATTTCCTCCTTTAATTCTTCATCAGTTTTTGCAGAAAAATTTTCTAATGTTTTTCCAAGGTACTCAGTAAGTAAAATTTTTACGGCAGTCATATCTGGTGAAATATATTTTTTACTTTTTTTTCTTTTAGACAATACTTCATTTCCATTATCATCAATTAAATATTCTTCGGAAATTTCATTTGCAAAATGCCCTAATGCTTTTTTTAAAAGTGCATTTTTTATTTTTGTTTCTTCCTTATTTTCATTCATTGTTTCTCCATGTTTATTTTTAATAAAAAAACAAAAAGTGTTTTGCTTTTTGTTCTTATTATGCATTATTAATTTTGAATTTACAATTAAGTGGGACATCTATTTTTTTTAAAAATATTTTTAATAAAAACTTTTATATCGTTTGTGCTTTTTGCCTTTTTTAACAGAAACAATAATAATGGTTGTAAGAATTAAAATTCCGCCAACACTTCCAAAAACAATCCAAAGCCATGTTAAATCAACGGGTTCAACTTCAACGGTAGAAAAATTAAAATCTACTGCATAGGTATCTTTATCAAGCAAAACAACTTTGTACTTTACAACTTTTCCATTATCCAACGTTGCACCATCCTGCCAATCTTCTTGTCCCGCAAAAACATACTTTGCGTTGTCGTATGCAATTTGAATTTTAATTTCTTTTCCCTTTATAAATTGTTTTGATGTTTCGGGATTAAGGTTTTTATCTTCTAAATTTTCTTCTGCAACATCAACAGACGAAGTTGCAATTTCAAAATCACCAAGTGATGCAAGAGCGGTTCCATCCAAATTTAACTTTATGTTTAATTTTGTTACATTATCAGTAAAAGTTGCAACAAGGCTTAAAATTACATGAGGTTTGTTTTCATTAATATAAGGATAAACTGCTTCGTTTGTATCGGTTGTTAAAGGGTCATCAGTTTTTGAATTTTCATAAAATCTATTTAAAAGCCAAACAGCAAAATCGTTTGATTTTTCAAAAATAATAGAAAGTGGGTTTGCAGAAAATATTTGATTTTCATTGGCTTGAAGCAAAGCAAGTTCGTCGCCTTCAACATATTTTGTTTTACATAATTTCCATTGATCAAAGGCAAAATTTAGTTCTTGAATGGCTCGGACTCCAATTGTTTTTCCATATTCTAAAACAAAGTTTAATTCGGCCTTAGATTGAGTTGCAAGCACATCCCTAACTTTTCCCTTAACAGTTAAATTTAAGGTATCGTCATTAGACTTTTTTGTTGTGAAGTTTATGTTGTAACTTAACTTCTTTAAAAGAACATGATAGGTTCCCTTTAAAGAAGAATTAAAACTTGGAATTGTTATCATGTGGGAAAAACCGTGTTCTGTTGTTGGCGAAAATTGAATTTCATTTCCTATTGGTGCTTTGCTTTTTCCATCAGTATTTTGAACAACTTCAATTTTATTATTGCCAATACAAACTCCATTTATTGCAAAAAATCTGTCAAACATAAATGGTGTTTTTTCAACCACATTTGTGGTTGTTTCTGTAAATTTTAAATACACTTTTAATGAAGAATTAAAAGGTACCAAAAATCCTTGTTCCACGTTTTTGTTATCAGAAGTTTTTGATGGAGTTTCTGTTCCTAATTGAAATGCAATATCCACAAATGGTTTTGCTTTTCCTGTTTCTTTGTCTATTAACCCTGAAAAATCGTTTTCTGTAATTGTTCCTAGCCCACCATTAACACCCATCCCCAACACTTTTGCATCAGTACTTGCAAAAACTTTAAATTTTTGAAATCTTTGAAGTGTTGGCAAGTTGTCCACTGATGCCATAAAAACTGTTTCAAAGTTCCATGGCAAAACAACATTCCATGTGTTTTCCTCATATTTTGTGCGTGAGTAAAAGACGGATTTAACTGCATCTTTTATTGTAAGATTTCCCATTTGATAAGCCTTATTTTCACCAACTAGCAAATTATTTAAACTTCCTACATTGAATATGTAATTTAAATTACCTTGATTTGGCAATGTGGTTATGTCACCATCAATACCGCCAAAAACAGAACCAATTTTACAATTAACATTGTTAATTTTTATTATATTGTTTTCAGTGGAATTAATCTTGTCGGTCATTTTTGCACTTAATTCAAATTCTGTAACAATATTTTTTGATTGAGTTGCATTATTTTTAACAATTCCTGCAACTCCTCCAAGATACATTCCAAATGTGCTTCCGCAATCCAATAAAATATTTCCGCCTGCTATTGTGTTGCAAATTATTCCTCCAAACTGAACACCAACAATTCCTCCAATAATGTTAGAAAGTGATGCTGAATTATTTTGCATAACAACAAGTTTTACATTGTCAATTTTGCAATTTTTTATTTCTCCGCCTGACATTGTTCCTGCAATTATTCCAATGTTTAGGCTTTGTTCACAGTTTATTTCAAGTGGTGCAAGTTCAGTTTTTGGCAACGGTGGAATTGGGTCTGCTGGTGGATCGGTTGGCGCTGGCAAAACTGGTGGTTCAGTTTTTATTTCGGTTTCCAAAGATTTTATTAAACAATTTTCTATTGTTGTGTTGGTTGAATTCCCAATAATTATTGCAAAACTAGAATCAGAAAATGTTATTTGCCCACCTTCTATTTCTATTTTCAAGTTTTTTATTGTTGCTCCATTAGTTTCCACAAATAATTGCGGAATATGATTTTGATTTTTTAATATTTTTTTAAACGTAATTGTTTTTCCGTTTCCGTCAAAAACACCCGAAAATGTTGAAATTGGCACCCACTTTGATGTGTTGTCTATTATTAGATCGGCAGATAGAACATAATCTAGTTTTGGCTTAACAGCAATAATTCCTTCAACAGTTGAAATAAAAGTAGGTGCAACTGGCTCGGCTGGTGGAGGTGTGACTTCATTTTTAAAATTTTGTGCAAAAATACAAAATGGCGTAAGTAAAAGTGTTGCGCATAATGCAAATAAAGTTAATGCAATGGTATTTTTTGTTTTTTTCAATTTTCTCTCGCTCTTTTTTGTTTATTATTAGTAATTAATAACATAATATCACAAATTTTTTACATTTCAAAACAAAAATATTGCCTAACTGTAAAAACATAGTTTATTTATTGTTTATATTTTTCAAATCGCGAATAAGTTTTTCTTTGTGTTTTTGTATTTCCGTTTTTTGAATTATTTGTACTGGCGTTTCTGGGCGTGACATTATGTAATATCTTAATTCGTCAACTGAGTGGTCATCTTTTTTTATTGGAGAATCGCCTTTCCCCCAATAATAACTTTTTAGTTCTCGTATTAAATTGTAACAATTTTTAAAAATATATAGTCTTGCCTTACCTTCACCATTTTTTAAATACGATTTAACTTTTTGAATTCCAGTAAATAAATTTTTTTCTACTTTTGGATTTGTTATAATTCCATTATCATAAAACAATTCTACCACACTTTTTTCGGCACTTAAAGTTCTTTGCGTTGCAGCACTATCAATTAAAGCGCAAAACATCCCGTTGCTTGCAGTATGCCAACGTAATTTTGTGCTAATTTCTTTTATTTTTTTGCTATGATAAATAATGTCTTTTTTGGCTTCATAGTGTTCGGCTATAACAAAAATATTTCCGTCATAATCCACCGCATACCAATGGGCAGAAAGCGGATTATTAAGCCCAGGATCAATGGAAATATTGTCAAACCACTCTTTGGGAACATCAAACGGGTCTATTACATGAATATTTTCATCAAACTCTGTGTACACCCTGCCACCAAAATCAACAAACCTCCCAAACCGTCTGCTGTCTAGTTCACTTTCAGAAAGGCTTGCAGAAAGATTTTCTATTTCATGCAAATTTAAAAATGGATTATCTGCCCATTCCATTGTTTCGCACCATATATCTGGGCTACAACTTGCGTTTAAATATATTGTTTCATAAACCCAAGTCATACCTTTTAATGGCGTCATAGTACCATAAATTTTGCCAACCTTGTCCAAAACTCGCATTCTACACTCCAAATATATTTCAAATGTTGGCTCTTCATCAAACCAAACATAATCTAAACTTGTACCCTGAAATTTTTCTCTGCCCTGATCGCAACTTTTAAAACCAATTTTACTTGTTGATCCAAAAACATTTTTTACAAGAATATAATCAACAACTCCGCCCTCAACAAAGTCTTTACGCCCACTTTGCATAACAACGTCCGCAATCCATTCTTTTGGCAAATAACTTAAAACTTTGCTTTGTGCAACATCACGCTGAACTTCACGTGATAGGCTTACAACCCACCCATCTGTTGGGTAATTTTTACAAAATGGATGAATTCCACGTGCAAGCCAAACAGTTTCAACTGCACCGCACTCAGTTTTTCCACTTCGGTTTCCTCCAAAAACCCATCTGTTTCTTTTGTTACATTTGTGAAACTCTAATTGTTTTTTGTGAACTCTTTCACCTGTGTTGTATGCTCTTAATTTTGAATTTCCACGTCTTGTAACAAGTTCGCTTTCTATTAATTTAATTTTTTTTAAAATTTCACAAGTGTTCAATATTTCCTCCAATTTTAAAAGTTTTTGATTGCCAAATTTTTGTTTTCCCTAATTTGTGATTATTTTTCTTTGTTAGGTGCAAAAAAACGACAAAAAAGTTTTAACAATAAAAAGTAATTTTGTTTATAATTTTTACGTGCTAACAAAAAATAATATAAAATTAATTTTGTATTCTGTTATTTTAATTTTAACAACTGCTGTTGTTTTTAAAGTTAATTTTTGCTTTGCTGATACCAGTGTTTTTTATGCAAGAATTATTAACCCCTCCACAATGCTTTATGAAATGCCAACTTTGGAAAGCCAACCACTTTTTAAACTTCCTCAAACATACTTTGTTGAAATTTTGGACAAAGAAAATGATACGTTTTATTCCGCTAGATTTTGTGACATACAAGGGTTTGTTAAAATTGGTGAAGTTCAATTTGTTAAAAATGAACCATTAAATAAATTCCCAAAACAACAGTTTGTTAGGGCGGTGGATAAGTGTGGGCTTGATCTTAGAAGTTCACCAACAACTGTTTTGGGCACGCAAAATATATTAAAAGTTATTCCTTATTTGTACAACAATATAATATTTTACGGCTTTGTTGATGGCGAAGATGCTATTCCGCAAAATACTAGATCATGGATTTTTTGTAAATATGTTTTTAATGAAGAAAAAACAAATATACAAACATTTGAATGTGGATTTTTATACTCATTTTACTGCGATAATTTTAGCCCTAAAATACCAAACAACACGGAACTTAGCGAAGTGATTGAAGCGCCATCTTTTGAAAAAATTATTGAAAGTGGTGGACCTGGCAACCCAATTTTAACACTTTCACCAGTTATTCAAGGTGTTGTTGTTGTTGCCTTGTGTTTGCCTTGTTTGGCATTAATATATTTTTTACGCAAACCAACAAAACTTGTACACGAACAAAACATAGCCACACAAAAAACACTTAGCAGTAAAAAAATTAAAAAATCCAAGGGTTCTGATTACTATGAAATTGATTAAAACTAAAAAAATGTATTACGCTCTGGCAATAGACAAACAAACTGATCTAACAAAACGATCATCAATTTCATCTTCGGCATAAGTTGGCTTTTCTATAAAAGAATTTTGAATTTGTTTAATCCAATTTTCACTTTTAATTAAATTTAAAACTTTTTCTTGCGAAAAATTTTGACGCCTTAACGCCATACCAAAACTTTGAATGGCAGAATTTATCTTACGAGAAACATTTCGCCTGGAACATTTTATGTTGTCAGCAATTTTTTCAATTTTTTCACAATCAACAAATTTTTTGACCAAAAGTTTTGCACCCTGCAAGTCCATTGTTAACAACGCTTTTTCAATAATAATTTTTAAGTTAATTAAAGTTGTTTTTCTTTCTGTAAGCCCAATAAGTTTGTTTGTAAGTAATTCAATGCTTCCCTGCCATGCAAAGGATCCCATTGCACGCGTTTGAAAAATTTTGTCAAGCGATGCTGTAACTCGTTCTAAATACCTATAACATGTTAGCAATGCTTTTGCCAAATTTTTATCAAAAATTTCCATAATTCCTCCCTACACAAAAATTATAACTGAGAGTTTTGTAAAATGTCAATGATATATGACAATATTCTTCACAATTTATACAAAACTCATATAATCAAGGTGACAATTGCAACAATCAACTTGAACATATGTTCTAGTTATAACATATAAAAAATAAGTTGTCAAATACGAATGACAATTTTTTTTTGGGAAATAATTTTTCAAGGAGAAAAAAATGAATATTTGTTGCCGTAAAACCCAGTGTGCTTTTAACAAGGATTTTGTTTGCCAAAAAAAAGGTATTTGTATAAACAACACATTAAATTGCCTTTCTTTTAAAAAAGACGGAAGCAAGGCGCCAGACACAACTTTAAATATTTTGGAAAAACCGCCAAAATATTCGGCTAGCAGGCATATTCAAAAAATGAATTTGGAATGTAAAGCGCATTGTTTGTTTAATGAAAAAGGAAAATGCAATGCAAATGGAATAACGATTAACTCCATAAATGAAAAACCTTTTTGCATAACGTTTTTAAAAAATGATTAACAAAAATTAAATATCTGGCACAATACCTAACAAGTCGCCTGCACCCAAAATTAAAATTACTGATGATGTTTTTTTTAACATTTTTATCAAACAATCTGCTGTTTCAAAATTTGGTGCATAAGTGCAACACACACCTTTTTGTATTAATTTTTCTGCAAGTGAAAATCCGGTTGCACCAACAATTTCTTGCTCTCTTGCAGAATATGTTGGCAAAATAACAACTTTGTCAGCGTGGCTTAGTGATAATAAAAAATCGTTAAACAATGTTTGTGTTCTGCTGTAAGTGTGTGGCTGAAAAATAACAGAAATTACACCTTTGTAAAGTTTTCTCATGGTTAAAATTGCTGTTTTTATTTCGGTTGGATGATGTGCATAATCATGAATTACAAGCGGATTATTTTGCAAAATTTGAAATCTTCGTTTTGTTCCTTCAAAATTTTTAAGTGCTTTGTTTATGTATTTGCCCGCAATTCCATAATGCTTTGCAACACCTATTGCAACAAGTGCATTTTGAACATTATGTTCGCCATATGCTTTAACCCAAAATTTGCCAACTCGCTTTGTTTTTAACCAACACTCAAATTTAATATGGTTTTTGTTAATTACAACGTTTTTTGAATAATACCCATTTTTGTTTCCAAAACATTCACCTAAATTAATGTAATTTGCATCATTTGAAATTACAAAATTACTTTGATTTGCAAAAGTTTTAAAAGCATTTACAACATTATCATACGTTCCAAAAAAATCCAAATGTTCTGGCTCAACATTTAATATTACCCCAGTATCTGGCATTAAATTTAAAAAAGCGTTTTGATATTCACATGCTTCTGTAATTAAAAACTCATTTTCACCATTAACAAAGTTTGAAGAAAACTTGTTTATAAAGCCACCAACATGCACGGTTGGGTTTTTGCCTGCCAGCGTAAAAATTTCTGCCAGCATTGCACATGTTGTTGTTTTTCCATGTGCACCACTAACTGCAATAACGTTTTTGAACTGTTGTGAAAATTCTCCCAAAAATTCGCCACGTGAAATTATTAACAAGCCTTGCAACTTTGCTTCCACAAGTTCGGGATTAGATTCTTTTATTGCCCCTGAATATATAACAATATCAACATTTTTTATGTTTTTTTCGCTGTGCCCAAAATACACTTCAACACCACTAGCAACAAGTTTTTGAGTCATCAAATTTTTTGCGCTGTCTGAACCTGTAACACAAAACCCACGCGCTAAACAAAGCATGGCAAGTGCTCCCATGCTAATTCCGCCTATCCCCACAAAAAACATACGTGGTTTAATTTTTGCCGTGAATATATCTTTTTTTTCCACTAGTTTTTTATATGTTTAAAAAGTTATTATGTTGAATTTTTCATTTTTTTATAATTTTGTTTAAAATTTAACGTTTTTGGGCCTTAATTTATTTGAAAAACATAAAAAAACATTGTATAATATGTGTGGCTGGAAATGCTAGAAATAAAAAGGATGGTACAAAAACTTGAAAATTTCAGACGTTAGAGTAAGGCTTGTTAAAAAAAATGATGAAAGCAAACTAAGGGCAGTTGCATCAATGACAATTGATGATTGCTTTGTTGTTCATGACATCAAAATAATTGACGGCAAAGACGGGTTGTTTATTTCAATGCCAAGCAGAAAAACACCTGATGGCGAACATAAGGATATTGTTCACCCAATAAATACCGAAACACGAGAAATGTTACGTAAAGAAATTTTAACTGCATATGACACAATTTTAAAATCTACACAAATTTAATTTTGTGTTTGTTTGCACTTTTTATAATTTTTAAGCAAGGTTTTGCGTGGTCAAATTAAATACTTTTAATTTAATTGCACGCCTTGCAAAGTTTATTTTTTTTTAATTTTTATGCAAATGTTACACATGTTTTTAAAATTGGAAAATCTCCAACATTGTCAAAGTTCCAAATTAAAGAACTAAAACCTGCATTAATAAATTTTGCAAAGTTCCCTGTTTTGCCTGTTGCCTCTTCTTTTGTACAATAAATAAAATCACCCGTGCCAAATATATTTTTTTGAATATACGCCGTTCCATAATTAATTGAGATGCAATTTGTTAATGTTCCAATATTTTGTCTGTCAGACTCAATAATTGTTCTGAATGCCGATTTACTTTCAACATATTTTTCAGTTCCATCTCCCGTGTAAATTACATTTGAAAAACAATTATTTATACTGGACCCTTTTTCAAGTGTGTTTGATAATCCACACGCAACTGTTTCTGTTGTGGTTTGAAGAACGCCCAAAGCCATACAATCATTAATTTTACCACCGTTAATGTGAGATAGACCACTAATATTTTTTCCGCTTGTAATTCCACCTTCAACGCTGGAATTTTTTATTTCGCCATAGTTTTTGTAAGTTAACCCTCCAACAACTTCTGCTGATATTGTGGAAAATGTTGAGCAAGATTCAATTAAAGTGCTTGCACCAGCAACTCCAACAATTCCACCCGCCCTTGAATTTGTGTTTCCAGCCCCAGACGTAATTGTACACATGGATTTGCAATGTGAAATTATTGAATTTTTGCTTTCACCAACAATTCCGCCACTTAAAATGGAACCGTTTTCGCCAAGAACAATCACATACGAATTACATTTGTTAATTTCTCCTGCATTGCTTTTGCCCGCAATTCCACCAATAACTTTTAAAGTTGTGTCACTTTTGCTGTTTGTTGCAATTTCAAGTTGGTCGGCAATGCAACTTATAATATTTGAATTGTTAACACCGCAAATTCCACCAATAACACCATCTGAACCTGTTGATAAAATTGTTTTGCCATTTGCTGACAAATAATCTTTGTTAATTGTTGTTTCTTTTAAATCCCCATTATTTATTCCAACAATTCCACCAATAACCGAGGATTGAGATGTAATTAAAATGTTTTCAACACCGCAATTTAACACTTTGCCAGAATTTTCTCCAACAATTACGCCCAAACTACTTGCATTTGCTGTTATTTGTACATTAGAAAAATTTACATTGTTTATAACAAAGTACATTCCTGTGCAACCAAAAAATCCAACGTTTTCATATGTTTTTGTTATTTTAAAATTAGAGATTTTAACACTAACTTTATCTTTAACAACAATTTTTCCGCAAAAAGGATTGCCTTGCGTGCCAATTGGAGCCCACTCAGCCCCATTTAAATTTAAATCTATGTTAGATATTATGTTATATTCAACAACTTCACTTGGGTTGTTTCGCATATATTCAAAAGCAGACTTTAATGTTGAATTGGATTGAATTGTTTCACCAACTTCAAAAATACCGCAATGTTCAAATTCGGCATCTTCCAAAATTGTGGCATAATCTATGCCATCATTAATTTCCCAAACATCTTTAAAATTCCAACTTTTGTAAGTTGATTTAGAAAATAAATTAATTGCTGGCTGTTCACTGCAACCTTTAATTAAACTTGAATTTGCAAAACACAAATTTGAAACAAAATAATTGTTATTTATCAAAAGCCTGTTGCCCTCAACGCCCCCTATTGTGCCCCCAATAAATTTTGATTTTTCCAAATTTAAAACTTTAAAAACTGAAAGTGAGTTTTGTACTACTGTGTTTTTTTGATTACTTTTTAAAGTGCCAACAACTCCGCCAAAACATTTGCCACTTACATTTGCGCTTATTGTTGACTTGCAGTTATTAACAACTCCGTCTGTTAAACTTCCAACAATTCCACCAACAACGCCGCACGAAACAATGTTAGAATCACATACAATCAGGCTTATTTGTGGTTTTCCACCAGATTTATATATTGCACTGCCAATTGCGCCACCAGAGCAAGATGTTTCACTTGTATTGTTTATGTTTACACTTTTTAAATCAATTTTATTAACAAATCCATTACTGGTTCCAGCAACTGCGCCAGCATTAGCAAAACTTCCAGTTAAATTTACGTTTAAAAATTTTAAGCCTTCAACTTTGCCTTGCGGTAAAATATTTGAAAAAAGCCCAGCATTGTTTTGATTTTGTGTAACTTTTAAGTTGGAAATACAAAATCCATTTCCATAAAACTCACCCGAAAAATTTTTAATTGGAGCCCATTCTTCATTATTTAAATTTATATCAGATGTAAGTTCATAACATTTATCGTTACCCCAGTCCGCCCCGCCTATTTTTGATAATTGATTTTTACATGATATATAATATGGATTTGTTGGAGAGCCATTTCCAACAATCACATTAAATTCTATTTTTTCTTTTCCTTTATGATTTGTGGTTATGTCCACATAAGAATTGCCAGCAGCAAGTGCAGTAAACACTTTTGTGTTTTTGTTATAAGACAAAATATTTGCGTCAAAATCAGGTTCAGAAATTATGGTTCTGGCGTGTTGTTGATTTATTTTTAATGGCATGTCAAAGGTGTCACCAATGTTGGCCTTTATCTCTCCATTTTTTGCCGTGAGGTTGATTGTTTCAACATTTCTGACTGCATAATATGTTGTTAGCCCAACAAAAATAATTACTGTTGCAACTATAAGATACATAAAAAATCTTTTCATCAACTCCCTCCTGTTTTTATTTTATTATATTATACTTATTCCTTACTGTCAATAGCGGTTTTGAAACACAAGTTTGAATGCAAAAAAAATGACTGGATTTAACACCCAGCCACATGCCATAACTTTGTAACATTAATAATTTATAATTTTAATTTTTTTGTTATCCTCAATCACAACAAAACTTTTGGAGTTGTTTATATTTTTGACCACAGCATTTGCAAATTTTTTTGCAAACAAAAGTTCTGTTTTTGTTGGAACGCCTCCTCTTTGAATCACTCCAATTACAGAAATTGTGATATCACTATTAATAAGTTTTTCTAATTCGTGTTCAAAAGGTTTTCCTGTTACAAAAATATTTTCTTGCATCACGATTATTGGGCTTGATTGTTTTGTTTTAATTTGCTTTAATATATTTGCAAAAGATTGAATTGTAAGGTTTTGAGTTTCTAAAATATTTTTGTTATAATTACATTTTACTGAAACAAAGTTTTGATACACTAGCAAATCGGCATCAACCTTTTGTGCAACGTTTTTTGCTAATTGCGGGCTATTTCTGCCCATAACTTCAAAAATTCCTGTTCTGCTCATGCACGCAAGAGTATTTTTGCATTGCAATATATATTCAACAGCATTTGTGACCGCCGTGTCATGACCTAAACAATAGTTTGTAAGTTCAAAATCATTATCTATTGTTGCAGGAACAAAACATAATTCAACATGTTTTGCAAGTTCTTTTGAGGCTAAAAACGAACCATTTCCACCCAGCATTACAATTTTTTTTATGTCATTTTTTTCAAGATTGTTAATGGCTTGTTTTTGATATTTTTGTAACAAAAATCTTTTACTTCTGGAAGTTTTTATGCAAACACCACTTTCATATTTGTGCAATGAAAAATATTTTAAGTCTAATTTTTTAATTTTGTTATCTATAAGGCCCTCTAATCCACTTTCGCAAATAAAAATATTTTGCTTAAACAATTTTTTTGCCATTTGCCAAAAACAAAAATTCATTCCTTGTGAATCTCCACCACTAGCCATAAAAAGAATGTTCACACCTGCCTCCTTTATTTAATTATTATTGCTTTTTTATAACGTTTTCTTCGCCCAATAGCCCAATTATTTCATTTATAAACCCGTTTGATGTGTTCACTGTGCCAAGTTTAAACGCTTTGTTTTGAGAAGTACACTTGGCAATTATTTCATCATCACCGTTATAATGCAAAATTAGTTCCTTAACTTTTTCATACAAATCTTCGTCCAAAAGATTAAATCTTAAAAATACTTTTGTTTTTTGTGCGTCTTTATCTGCTTCCTCTTTTTTTGGCACAATGTTAACATTGTTTGCAACAATTATTGTTTCAAATCCCTCTCTTATTGAAATTTTTCCATTGATTGTTACAATGCTGTCCTTTTCTATTTTGTTTTTTAACATTTGCCACTGACGCGCAAATATCATTACCCTAAATTCACCATACAAATCCTCCACTGTAATAATTGCCAACTCTTGCCCGCCTGATTTTGGAACAACTTTGTGTATTTGATTTATAATTCCACAACAAACAACTGGCATGTTATTTGTTAAAGTGTATTCTTGCTTTTCCACAATGTCAACATCTTCATCTTCCGTGTTTTCTTTTTCTAGCATATTTGAAGTAAAATTGCAGTTTTCAAAAATATCCATATATTTGGAAAGTGGATGACCCGAAACATACACCCCAATAATTTCTTTTTCATACTTATAAAGAGTATCAGCATTAAATTCTTTTATATTTGGATATTCAATTTTGTCAAAACTTTCCACTTGATCAAAAAATGAGAACTGACCTTTTGCCTTGTTTTTTCTTTCACCCGAAACTCTTGCAACTGCCATGTCATAAACAGCCATAAGTGAAGAACGAGTTTTTCCAAAACTATCAAATGCACCACTGATTATCAAACTTTCTAGGCATCTTTTATTAAGTGCCTGTGAATCACTTCTTCTCACGTAATCTAAAAAGTCCTTGTACAATCCATTTGCATTTCTTTCTGCAATAATATTGTCTATAACTGCTTTTCCAACATTTTTTAATGCTCCAAGCCCAAACCTTAAATCACCATTTTCCACCGTAAAATATGTTTGGCTTTTGTTTATATCTGGCGGAAAAAGTTTAATTTTTTCTTTTTGTGCATAAGTAACATAATGGCTTATTTCATCTGCATTTGAAATTCTGTTATTTATAACTGATGCCAAAAATTCTGGTTGATAATATTTTTTTAAATATGCTGTTTGATAAGAAAGATACGCATATGCGGCCGCATGCGATTTGTTAAAAGCATATGCCGCAAAACTTTCCATTTTTGAAAACACACTTTCTGCAACTTCTTTTGGCACGCCATTTTTTATGCAACCTATAATATTTTTTTGGCCTTCTGGGTCTTCCCAGCCGTAAATAAATTTTTCATGTTCCTTTATCATGGCCTCTTTTTTCTTTTTGCCCATAATACGCCTAACATTGTCCGCCTGCCCCATGTTATAGCCACCCAATGCCTGAAATATTTGCATAACCTGTTCTTGATAAATTATGCATCCGTATGTTTTTTTTAAAATAGGTTCCAAAAGTGGGTGTTCATAAACAACGTGCTCTGGATCACGTTTATTTGCAACATAGGTTGAAATGCTATCCATTGGTCCGGGCCTATAAAGAGCAACACCAGCAATAATATCTTCCAAACAATTTGGCTTTAAATCCTTCATAAAGCGTTTAAATCCGCCACTTTCCAATTGAAAAATTGCTTCTGTGTTTCCTGTTCCAATAAGTTCATAAACGCTTTGGTCATCATATTCCATGTTATAAAAATCTATATCAACATTGTGATTTTGCTTTATCATTTTTAAGGCTTTGTCTATGTCTGTAAGCGTTCTTAACCCCAAAAAATCCATTTTTAACAGCCCTAAATGTTCCAGTTCAATCATGTTATATTGTGTGGAAATTTCTGTCCCATTTCTGGAAAGTGGGACAAAATCGTCAGTTCTTGACGGTGCAATTAAAACACCCGCAGCGTGGGTGGATGTGTTTCTTGGCACTCCTTCTAATTTTATGGCAATGTCAATAATTCTTTTAACAGCCTCGTCACTTTCATAAATTTCTCTAAGTTCTTCAACAATGTATTTGTCATTTTCTGACTTACCTGTTGTGCCAAAATAATATTTTAACACTGGTGGCTTTTTTATATCTTCTGGAAGTTTGTCTGGCACAAGTTTTGCAATTTTGTCGGCTTCTGAAATTGGCATGTTCATAACCCTTGCAACATCCCTTATGGCAACACGTGCTGCCATTGTTCCAAATGTTATAATTAATGCAACATGTTCGGGAGAGTACTTTTGCTTAACATATTCAATAACTTCGCCCCTTCGGTCAAAATCAAAATCAATGTCAAAGTCGGGCATAGAAACACGCTCTTTATGGATAAAACGCTCAAAAATAAGATCATATTTAAGAGGCTCAACTTTTGTTATGTCAATTGCATATGCAACAACACTTCCCGCGCCAGAGCCACGCCCTGGCCCAACAGGGATGTCATTTGTTCTTGCAAAATTTATATAGTCCCAAACAACTAAAAAATATTCAACAAAACCAAGTTCGTTAATGGTTGAAAGTTCATATTCAACGCGGTCCAAAATTTTTGGTGTGATTTCTTTGTATTTCACTTTAAGACCGTCATACGTTAATTTTTTTAAATACTCAAAATTTTTCATGTTGTTTGGCGCCACATATTTTGGAATATAATTTTCGCTGGCTGGTAAAATATATTTTGAATCAATCCCCTTAATGTCTCCATGAGATTTACTTCTAATCACAACATCGCATTTGTCTGCAATTTCAAGAGTTGTATTTAATGATTCCTCGCAATTTGGAAATTTTTCTAAAAGTTCTTCACGCGTTTTAAGATAAAACTCGCTACAAGAAAATTTTAAACGGTCGGGATCGTCTAGTTTTTTAACCATTTGAACACACATTAAAACGTCTTGAACTTCGGCATCTTCTTTGTTAATATAATGAACGTCATTTGTTATAACTGTTTTTATGTTGTATTTTTTACTCATTTTAAGTAAATAAGAATTAACTTCTTGTTGCTCCAAAATATCATGATTTTGCAGTTCTAAATAAAAGTCACCCTCTTCAAAAATACTTTTGTATTCTTGAATAAGTTTTTCCGCCTTTTCAAAATTTTGTGCAACTATTGCCTGTGGAATATGCCCCGCAAGGCACGCCGACAAACAAATTAATCCACCTGAATATTGCTTTAAAACATTATAATCTATTCTTGGCTTATAATAAAATCCGTCCACAAAGGCAATAGAATTAAGTTTCATTAAATTTTGATATCCCGTGTTGTTTTTTGCAATCAAAATCAAGTGTCCCATATCTGCCTTCCCTTGTTTTACTTGAATATTATCACAAATATAAAATTCACAACCAATTATTGGCTTTATTCCTTCTTTAAGACATTCTTCATAAAATTTTAATGCGCCATACATGTTTCCATGGTCAGTTATTGCAACTGCTGGCCATCCACGTTCTTTAACGGTTTTAACAAGTTTTTCTATTCTGGCAACGCCGTCTAATAAACTAAATTCTGTGTGGACGTGCAAGTGTACAAATTTATCCATTTTTATCCTTTTTACTTTTGTTAAATATTATGTTTAAAGTTTAACATTTTTACTTCAATTTTGCAAGCACGAAGCCCTTGATTTAAAACTTTAAATAATAAATAAAATTTTTTACAATTAAAAAATTTTTAATTTTGCTTAATTAAAATGTTTTTTGGACAAAATTTTGCTTGCAATACGTTCTATTTTTTTAAAACGCCTTGCAAGTGTTGGCCGAGTTAAATTCAAATTACCAAACTTAATAAGTTCACTTAAACTTTCTTCTGGATTTGCCAATCTAATAAGTGCAATTTGTTGTAAATTAAAATCCAAATCGTCTAGCCCTATGTTTTCTATTATTACGTTTATGGCATCAATTTGCCTCATGCTTGCTGTAACTGTTTTAGATATGTTTGCTTCAATACAGTTTGTAAGCCTGTTAACCTTGTTTCGCATCTGTCTGGACGCCATTTCGGAAGAAAGTTCTAACATGGAATTATTTGCTCCCATTAACGCTAACAAGTCGGCAATGCTTTGACTTTGGGTTATGTATTCAACAAAATCTTTTTTTCTTTGTTGTATTTTACTTTTTATTTGATAGTTTTCCAAAATTTTTTGCAGAAATATAAGAAACATTTGATTTTTTGAAAAAAAGTCTATTCTATATCCGCTGTTTGTTTTTTTGTTTGGTGACGTACTTATTTTTATACTGCTTGTTCCACAGCCCAAAAAAGCACCTCTAATAAATGCGCGTTCACAACATTCATTAGAAACAACTTGAATGTTTGGCATTGGGCATGCTTTCCATTTGCCATTTTCAAGCCCCATAATAAACGTGTCTGTAAGCATTGTTGATAACAACTGTTTTGGAAAAGTAATTATATAAGAAGTTGCTTGATTAATATTATCGTCCTTGCCTATGTCCAAAAGAATGTATGACCCATACAAATTTTGAATAATTTTTGAAAGTGGTTCAAAAACAGAATTTGTATCTGTTACAACAAAAAAATTTACAGAATTATTTTTGGATATTTCTAGCCTTCCGGCAGAAAACAAAAATCCACTTAAAAAAGCAACCCCACAACAATCTGCATCTAGTGGCTGATTTAAAACTTCTTCTTTTGTTTGTTTTGAAAAACTCACTTTAACCCCATTTTTAACGTTTTATTTTTTTAAATTCTGGAAGTTTGTCCAAATTAACAATTTGCTCATGTGGAATTGCCAAACGTGTAACAATGCTTATGCTTTTTCCAACGTCACCAACCGCGGTTGGAATGTGGGCATCCGAATTTAAAATAAATTTAACGCCTTCTTCCGCCATCCACAAAATATCTTCATCTGATATAACATTTTTTCTACCGTTAATTTCAATGTAGGTGCCTTTTTGCATTGCCATTTTGGCAATTGATTTCATGTTTACAGGAAATTTGTACCCTGGATGTGTTAGCACGTCAATTGGATACTTTTCAAGAGCCTTTAACACCACGTTTGTGTTTTTTTCTATTCTGCTTAAACTTGGCTTATAAAAATTTGAAAACATGTTAGGCAAAAACAAGTTAAACCAATCGTTTGTAGCAACTGGCTTAACAAATCTGTGGTGTCCAACCAAAACAATATCTAGCATTTCCAAATCAAAAGGTGTTAAATCAACAGTTCCGTCAAGTGAAGTAAAATTTGCCTCAACTCCAAACAAAACATTAACTCCTGAAATTTGTTTTGCATTTTCAATTTCCTTTTTTATTTGCTCAATGTTTTTTCGATTTACGCCATATGTTATGTGATTGAATCCGTGGTCAGTTATTGCAATCTCTTTTATTCCTTTACTTCTGGCAAAAAGAGCGTTTTCCAAAATTGTACCCTTTCCGTGGCTAAATTTTGTGTGGGTGTGATAGTCCCCTAAAATTATCATTATAATCTCCCGCCGGAAAAACTTGCTTATCACGCATTTTGCCATTTTTGCCCACAAAAACTATTTCGGTGTCAACAATATTGCCTGTTGCCTCAAAAATTTTTTTGCGTGCAAATCTTGCAAGTTCAAGAACATCACTGCCTTTTGCGTTGGCAGAATTAACAATAAATCCTGCGTGTTTTGCGCTTATCTCCGCTCCACCAATTTTAACACTTTTTAGCCCTAGTTTGTCAATACATTTTGCAGGAATAAAATCTTGTTGCTTTTTAAACACACTTCCGCAACTTGGCACGTTTAATGGCTGAGTATTTTTCCGTTGATTTAAAAAATTAAGTTGTTGCTTAAAAATATTTTGTCCTTTGTGCAAAAGCAATTCCACTTCCAATATTATTCCTGTACTTTTTTGAAATGAAGAATATCTATAAGAAAAATTAAGTTCGTCTTTTTTGTATTTTTTTATTCTTCCATTCTCATAAACAATTACAGATTGAACAACGTTTGCAAATTCGCCACCAAAAGCACCCGCATTCATATATGTTGCCCCACCTATTGTTGCGGGAATTCCAAAACTCCATTCAAGCCCACTTAAATTGTTTTTTGCACACAATTCATTAATTTTGCTTAGTTTAACTCCTGCCCCACAAAAAATTTTAACTGTGTCTTCTGAGATTTTATCTGCTATTTTAATATTATCAAATTTGGAAGTAGAAATAACAACGCCACAAAATTTTTCTGTAAAAACTACTTTACTTCCGTTCCCTAAAACAAAAATTGGCAGTTTAAGTTCTTTGCAAATGCTAACTATTCCAGCAATTTCACTAATACACTTTGGCGTGCAAACACATGCGCTTGACTTTACTTTTATGGTGCACAAATTAACAAGTTCGGCTTTGGGTTCAACACACGAGCATATTAAACTTAAAAGACAAATGTTATCATTATTCATAAAAAATAATATGAAAGTTTTGATTTTATGGTGAAGTTAAAAAAATCTTTTTTTTCTTTTTACAATGGAATAAATAATTAAAATAATAAACATAAGCCCAATAGTTCCACCAACTCCATATAATATATAATTTGTTATATTTAAGTTAGCATCTGTTTGCACTTTAAATATATTTTCGCACATAATTCTTGTTGGCGGACCGCCAATCATTTGTGGTTTTCCACTTGAAACAACCTGAACTTTTACTTCTTGTTTTTTCTCTGGATGATAATCCAACATAAATGTTGCATTTCTTTCGCCAATTTGTGCAATTCCATCCACAAACCAAGAATACTCTAAATTACTGTTATTGTTGTTTGGAACAGCAGTAAAAATTATAACTTCACCTTCCTTAAACTCACTTATTGGCTTGCTTATTGTTATTTTAACCACAGTTGCTGGCATCGCAATTATGCTTATTCTTCTTTCAACAAAAGTTGTGTTCCCGCTGGAATCGGTTGATGTGTAAGTTATTTTATATTCACCTGTTAAGGACTGAGATGTAATTTCTTCAACTTGTGTTTTGTTGTTAAACAAAATATTTTTAACAACTTTTAACCCGCCATTATTGTATGTTCCACTGCCAGTGCTAAAACTGATGGAATTGTTTTGTGTTTCAAAATTATCTGCGGTTGAAACACCATCTTCTGTGTAAAGTTCTCCTTTATACAAAACAATATTATTTTGCCCCGTTATTAAAACAGATGGCGCTATTGAATCGGAAACTATAACTTTTTGATAAAGAGTTAAAAGCACTTTATTGCCATCTTTAACATTGTATTCCACATTAACTTCACCCAATTTGTTAAGGTTATATGGATTTCTAACAAATGTATACGTAGGGTTGGTTACACCCGTGTACTTTATTGTTGTTAACGGAAGATTTTTTTCAAAAACTTCTGAATTTATGTTAGGCTCGTTAAGTTCTGCCAAAACATATCTTACATTTTGTGTTGCGCAAATTGTTTGTGCAACCACAGAACCGCCAGTTAAAATTTGAAGCGCAGGTTTTGCAACATAATTTAAGTTGTATATTCCATATTTTCCATAAACTAGCCCCGCATTATTGGATGTTGTTGCTTCATGAAAAAACTTTAATTCAAAGTAATTTGAAAAATCTGAATTGCCTTGTATATTATTTTCATTGCCTTCAAAAAATATAATATTATTATCCAAATTTTGAAAACCAGTGCAAACTTTACTTATTGTTTGTGACCCTATGTTTAACTTGTTGTAAAAAGCATAAATAAGCGAAACTTTGTTTCCGCCATTTGAATTTAAAAAATCTGTTAATTCTTTGCTTTCTGATAAATTGTTATTAGAAAGATTTATAACCGTGCCCGCATCAAAAACAATGTGAGAAAGCCCTGAAATTGATGTTATCGCGCTTTTTGACAAGTCAACATATTTTATCCCATTTGCAGATGTTTCTCCAATAACAGGCACATTTAAGGCGGTGTGCAATGCATTAACAAGTACCTGATTATTTATTATTGTTTCTATATTTGATTTGGAAATAACAAACAAAAATGCCACACCAACTCCTTGATTGCTGGAATGGTCCATTGCTTTCACTTCCACTGCATATTCTGCCAAATTTGCAGTAGAAAAAATTTGAACACCTTGATTGTAATCTGCCTCATACATTTGTGTATCTGTGTTCTTTTTTGCATAGTACACATTAATTGAAAACGTGCCTGTGGATAGATATGCCTGATTGGAATAAGAATATTGCACACTTTGTTCATTGTCCATAAAAGACAATCCTAAATTTAAACTGTTAACAACAAAATCTGAGCCTCTTTCAACTGTTATGTTTTGATTAACAAAATTAACTACTGGATTTTTTGTGTCCTTAACAACATATGCTTGCGTTAATGTCATTTTTGAAAGCCCGTCAATTTTAACATTAAAATCAAAACTGCTTGAAATTATTTCAGAAAGATTTAATTCAATTTGCCCACTTAAATCTGAAAGTTCGCATGTAATTTTTTTTAAAATGTTTTGCGAGTCTGTGCTTGTAAGCCCAATTACTGAAACAAGATTTTTAAGAATAACTGTGGACGAACTCCCAAAAGACCTTTCATAAACAATTTTACCATTTTCAAACAGCAGTCCTTGCACATTTGTGCTTAAATTAATGTTAAATACAAAAAGATTTATACAATTCGTTGCAAAATCTGCAAAATATCCGCCCGCTATCCCAGCAAAAGACAATGTCCAATTTCCATGGCTAGAAATTGTTTTAGACGTTAGCGTTCCAAAGTTTTGTGCAATGCCGTTATGCAAAAACGTAATTTTAATTTGCGATATGGCATATGGCATGGCTTCATCAAAAAAACAATTAAATGAAATGTCCGGAGTTGCTTTAATAATATATTGATTAACAAAAGTTTGCGTATTTTGCCATCCAAAAATATATTTTGTGTTTCCAATGTATCCATTCATAATTTGTGGGGATATTTTGTTGTTTATAAGTAAAACAAACTCCAAACCAGAAATTGCTGTTAATGCAGAATTTGTGACAGAAAAATCCCCTGTTCCTAAATTATTGCCCGAAACGTCAATTGATTTTAGGGCAGTTAAAGTAAATTTGTTTAAAAACCCCAAGTCTGTTAAATTTATGTTTGGCAATTTTAAAGAAACAATACTTTCTAGTGAGTTTTTTCTTAATATTGTGGTTCCAGTTGCCAAATGTGCAATTAAAGTATTGTAAAGTTGCTGATTATTTCCAAGTTCGGCAAGAGTAACTTCTGGTGATATTTCCACAGGTGGCGGAGCATCTTCCAAAACACCATTCCATTTAACATTAAAAGTTATTTCGGAATTTGTTTTTGCTGTAACAGAAATAACTATACCGGCATTTTCAAATGTACAACTTGTTATTTTGCCTTGCTCACCACTTGTATATCTTTGATAAAAAATTTCATTGTTGCCACCGCCTAATGTGTCACCCACATCAAGCATTGAAGTATTTACATCTGCACTTGGTTTACGCATTACATATGCATTGTAAGGTGGCGCTAAATAATTTCCTGTGCTTACTGAGCCAACAAATCCTCCCGCACCAGTAAAGCCTTCGTCCACCAAATAAACAATTAACCCGCTTCCGGGTACTCCGCCACCTCTGCCCTGAGCATCAGATGACGCATCATAATTATTTCCTGCAACAGACCGATATTCCAAATAAAAAGATTGATTAGGGTGGGCTCCTGTTGAATTGTTAAGATAATATCCGGCTATTTTGGAAGAGTCATTTCCAGAAACGGGTGCTAGCGTATAATTTCCGCTGTTATTAATTTTTGGAATGTTTGTTTCATTAAGCCAGCCAATTTTTTTTCTGTCATAACCCAGCATAAATTGTGGATAATCATTTCGATTAGAGCACATTAAACTCCATTTTCCAAGAGGGTCGTCCTGCCAAGATGGTGCTAACTGACTTTTTCTATATAAATAATAATCTGGAAATCCAATCAAGTGCCCCATTTCGTGGCATGCCGTGCCAATATGTCCTATAACATTTTGATTGTTTGCATTTGTTCCAATCATAAACTTCATTAAATTATATGTGCCTATTTTTTTACCAGTTTGTCCAACTCCATTGCCCAAAATTCCTAACCCGTCTGCAATTGATCCAATTATCGCATCGTTTATTGCTCTTTGCTTTAATATTATTCTCCAACCTTGATTGCTTATAGTATTAAAATAGTTAACGTAACCCTGCGCTGGCAAGTTGTGTGGCCATAATAAATCAGACCAATCTATATGGTATTTGTTTTTTAAATTACTTTTTACCTTAATGTCTCCGGGGCTGTAATAAAAACTCATTGCATCCAAGTAACCATCTGCGTTTGCATCTACTCCGTTTACATCAAAATACTGTTGCATTCCAGTTGAAATAATTGAAATAAGCCAAAATTCTTTAAAATATCTTTGAAATCCTTCAACTATATACTCGTTTGAAGCCCTGTGGCTGTTTGCATAACAAGAACAACAAATTCCATCATTTGGATTTTCATCATGAACATTTTTCTTTGTACAATCATATACATGGCATTTGTGTGTGGAATTATAATAATTTGGGTTTAAAAAATTTTCAATGGGGTTATTTGATATTACCCATTCATATTCAAAATATCCATTTGGATTTACAGAATATGTTTCAGTGTCATATAAAGGTTCGGAATATTTTCCGCACATATAAGGCAAAAAATATGTTTTTGAAATTGGCAACGTTAAAAACAACTGATTGGGAGCAGACGCAACCTGTGCACTAATTTGCATTTTTCCATTTGAAAGAGTTGAATAATAATCTTGCATGCTAAGTTCGTTTGCGCCATCGGTTGCGTCTTTGTTCATCCAATCTTCAACTGTGGCTTCCCAATCTGATATTAGGTTGTTTTTATATGTTGCGTTTGGCAAAAAACCTTGCAAGTCCGTTTTATCATCTTCAAATTTAAAAAATGCAAGATTTGATTTTAAATTTACAGTTTGCTCCCCAGCATTTTGTGGTAATGGTAAATTATTAACTTGGCTTGCAGGTGTAAAATTTTGCAGGTTATCATATTGCGAATTGCAAACCTCCATATTATAATCGGTTCCTTTAAAATTATGAACAGATGCGTAAACTGAATTATCAATTTGCAACTTATCTTTTGCTAAATCGTTTTGTTTAACATTAAAATTTGCAACGCCACCACAAATTGCGCTTATGCACAATATTGAAAAACATAAAATCGATAAAATTTTTTTCTTCATGCCAATATTATACACAAAAAAATATTTTTTACCAACAAAAAAACACAATTTTAATGTTTAAAATATTATTTTTCAACCGCCTTAAAGCCAACCTTAACAGTTTTCCCATTTCTTTTATACATTATTTCAATATTTGAACCCAAATCTATGGAATACAAAGCAACTCGCAAATCAAGCATTGTTAAAATTGGAGTATTGTTAACACTTTGAATTACATCTCCATTTTTTAATCCCGCTTTACTTGCTGGCCCAGCAGAATCAATTTGCACCACATAAACACCCGTTTCCTGTGCTGTTTGACCATAATAGCCTGCAACGTCTGCATCAAAGCCAAATATGCCAATGTATGGGGTTTTAACGGCCTTTTTTGTTGCAACTCGGTTAACAATTGCTTTTCCCACTTCAATTGGAATTGCAAATCCAATACCCTCTGCCTCACTTGCTTTTAAGGTGTTTATTCCAATCACCTTGCCATCGCCAGAAATTAAAGGGCCTCCACTGTTTCCAGGGTTTATGCTTGCATCATGCTGAATAAGATTTTGCAAATATGTTGGGCCATCTTTGCCATCAACCTGAATTGTTCGGCTTTTTGCAGAAACAATACCTTTTGTCACTGTGTGCTGAAATTGAAGTGTTAGCGGAGTTCCAATTGCAAGCACATCATCACCAACTCTTACATTTTTGTTAGATCCAAATGCCAAATAAGGCAAATTATTTTCTGCTTTAATAACTGCAAGATCAAGTGCACTGTCCAGCCAAACAACAGTTGCGTTTACTTCTGTTTTATTTGCCAAAAACACCTTTACTTGTGTTGCTTTTGCCACCACATGGTGATTTGTTAAAATATAACCGCCATCGGCAATGGCAACACCACTTCCAACGCTATATCCACTTGCACTTTGTGACGAAATTCCAACAACTGCACCTCTGACATTTTCCACCACATCAGCAAAATTAACTGCATTTTGTGCAGAAAGCAAACGCGGAGTCATGTCCACCGTTAAATCTATTTCAGAGTTTTTTGATTGTTGCAAACATCCACTAAAAACAAACAAAGGAATTAAAAGGCTTAAAAAACATATTTTTTTTAAATATATCATAATTATATCTCCTAGATTTTTGTTGTATAATTATGATGTGCAAAAAACATAAATATATTTATTGTTCAAAATTATTTTAATTTAAAAATTGCTGTTGGCTTTGTTGTTGCAACGCCAATTCTAAATCCATCACCCTCAACAAATCCATCATTAAACAGGCTTTTTAAAACTTCGGTGTATGCCAATTCGGGAGTGTTATTTTCGTGGCTAAGATGTGAAAGCATAATTTGTTTTGTGTTTGCCCCAATTAGTTTTGCAATCAGTTTTGCACTTTGCTCATTTGATAAATGCCCATTGTTTCCGGCAATTCTTTTTTTAAGCCAAAGTGGATAAGTTAAATTTTCTTCCAACATTTTTGGATTATGATTTGCTTCAACATAAAGCAATCTGCATCCTTGCATGGCATTTATGATATTGTTGTCAAAATGCCCTAAATCTGTTATTATTCCAACCTTTTTGTTATTTTCAGATAAAGTAAAAGCAACACAATGGTCGCTGTCATGTGCAACCTCAATTGGCTCAATTAACAAATCTAAAAACTGAAACGGAACGTCCCAAAACTCTGTTATTTTGCCTTGGTCCATTCCTTTAAGTTTACGCAAAAACCCTGGGATGCTTTTTTGATGCACAAAAACTTTTGTGCCATACTTTTTTGAAAAATAAGGGATTCCGTTTGTGTGATCTGTGTGTTCGTGAGACACCAAAATTGCATCAATTTGGCTGGGATTAACATTCATTTCCTTTAAAATTTTTTCTACTTTTGTGCAAGAAATTCCAAGGTCAACCAAAACCTTGCTGTTTTCTGTTTCCACATATGTTACGTTTCCCTCACTTCCAGAGGAGAAATTACAAACCTTCATGATTAAATTATATCACACTGTTAACACATAAACAACAAATTATGTAAAATTATACATAATTTGCATTAACAAATTAAATTACAAAAAGATTGCAGTTAATATTGAAAGAACAAAAAGATAAATTCCAAAAGGCAAAAGCCCTGTTTTTTTAACAATTCCAAGCATTATTTTAATGGAAAACATTCCAACAAAAAACGCAAACACACAAGCAATCATAATTGGCAAAAGTTCACTTGATTGAATAACTGTTCCATTTTTAAAAACCTTTAACGCTTCATATCCCATGCTTGCAAAAATTACTGGAATGCTCATTAAAAATGAAAACTTTGTTGCGTTTTCTTGCGATTCTCCACACAACATTCCACAAGCGATTGTGGAACCAGAACGAGATATCCCTGGCATTACTGCAATGCCTTGAATAACCCCCATAAAAAAGGCCGTTTTGTATGAAATTGGCTTGTTTGTTTGTGCTCTTTTAGAAAAAAAGCAAGTTAACAACAAAACAAAACCGGTTATTGCAAAACATATTGATAAATACTGTCCGTTAAAAGCATTTTCAAAAGCAGATTTAAAAACAAGCACAATAATTATTGTTGGCAAAAGAGATAAATATATTTTTTTTGCTTGGGCAGAAAAAGGATGGCATATCAAATTTTTAACATCCTTTCTTAAAACAATAATCACAGACAACAAAGTTGCAACATGAAGAAGCACGCTTAAAAATAAAAAATTTCCACTGCCCCCAAAAATACGGTTAACCAAAACCAAATGCCCGCTTGAAGAAACAGGCAAAAATTCTGTTAACCCTTGTACTATGCCAAAAATTATTGCATAAAGAAAAACCATAACACTATTTTATGCAATTTTTTTAAAAATTATTAATTAAAATGCAAATATATTAACAACAAAATTATTGTTTGATGCAATAAAAAATTTGTCAATTTTTTTTGGCATAACTTTTACAGAAAAACTTACTTCATTTCCATTCATAACAGTTGCTGTTTGTTCAAGTGCTGAATCCTCATAAACAAACATTCTTGTTAAATTTGTGGAATCAAAATTTGCACCGTCATTGCTAAGTTTGCAATAAAAACTTTTGTTATAAACATCATTTTTAAAGGTAAAATTAAAAACTATTTTAGGTAAAGTTGTTTGCCCTTCATTAAAAATAAAAGAAAGATTTCCAAGGTCCCATGCAGGAAAAACAAAAGATGCCTTTGATGCACTTGCCGTGTAAGAATATGATTTTCCTTTATCCTTAACGCACCCTTCAACAGTTGCAGAAATAGTTATATTTGCAGGATTGCCTTGTTCATCAACAAAATCGCCCTCGGCTGATGGTGGCAATTTAAATATAATTTCATTTGAAATAGAAATTGGCTCATTAATTGCAGCATAAACTCCAAATCCAAAAATTGCCAGTGTTAGCAAAGTTACCGCAATAGAAAAAATTAAATTTGCCTTACGCTTCATGTTTCTTATTATATATCAATTGCACAAAAACTTGCAAATGATTTATTAAATTAAAAAATTAAATAATTAAAAATATTAATTTAATTTACATTTTAGTGCTTGAATTTATTTTAAGTTAGTGATATACTAAATAAAACATTTAATGTTTAAAGGAGAAAACATGCTTAACTTTTTAAGTAAATATTGGTATTTTATTATTTCTGGCATAATGCTTTTAGGGCTTGCAATCTATTGGATAATTATTTTTGCTTTAAATCAAAAGCAAACAAAATCTCTTGATCAACCAAAAGTTGAAAACAAAAACCAAATTGCACCAGCAAGCAAAAACACAGAAACAGCAACACCATCCAAAAGAGGCAGAAAACCAAAAGTTGCAGTTGTTCAGCAACCTGTTGTTGAACCTGTTAATTTAACTGAGATTGCCAAATCAGTTGTGGAAAAGCCAAAGGCAAAAAGAGGCCGTCCTGCAAAAGTGGAAGTTTTTTTCCCACAAGACGCCCAATTAAAGCCAGTTGCACCAGTTGTTAAAGCACAACAAACAACCAACCCAGATGATTATGTTGTTGAATTTAATAATGAATCACAGGACTGGGTTGTTCGTCGCTTTGGCAGTAAAAAGGCTTCAAAGCGTTTTATAATTAAAACCGAAGCCTGTGACTATGCAAAAGAAATGGCAAAAAAAAATGAAGTTTCTTATCAAATTATAGGTAAAATTTTAAAGTAAATTATAACTTAAAATTAATTAAAAACGCATTTCAAATGAAATGCGTTTTTTTTATAACTTTAATTCTGTTTTAGTTTTGTCAAACTCTGGCTTACATTCAAAACTACCGCAAAAATGATTTCTTAATTCGTCACCTGTTGTTACTCTTATTTTATCCAAACAACATTCACAACCCTTTTCATTGTGCTGACATGCACAAACATCACAGCAAACACCATTATTTTTATTCATAACCACCTCCGTGTTAATATTTTGCTCTGTTTAAAATAAATTATACAATTTATTTTAAACCCCGAAGCAAATCTCTGATTTCGGTAAGTAATTGAGTGTTAATGTCTGCGTTTTTAATTTCAAGGTTATTGGCTTGCTTTTCTTCAATTTTTTCCTGAATTTTTTGTTCCATTTCTGCTGGCTGAGCAATTTTTGAAACATCATTTACAACTTGCTCAATTTGCGAACTAGATATATTATCGTCCTTTTTAACAAATTTTGCTTTTAATTCATCTGCAAGCGCTTTTGAAACTTCTTCCATCTTTTTTTTGCTGTTTGTTATTATTCTAAAAAACAAAAATATGAAAAATGAAACAATAACAAAATCTAAAATTACCTGAAAAAACATGCCGTAATTTAAGGTTATGTTATTTTTTGCATCAAGAACCCATTTCCAATTTGTTAAACTGTTTTTGCCAATTATTAAACTAATTAATGGCATTATTATGTCAGCAACCAAACTGTTAACAATTTTTGTGAATGCAGCACCCATAACAACCGCAATTGCAAGGTCCATAATATTGCCTTTGGATGCAAACTTTTTGTAATCATCAAAAAACTTTTTAATTTTTTTCTCGCGCGGTTTTTTTATCTTTTCCACATATGCTTTTTCGGTTTTTTTATCTTTTACAACCATTTTAACTCCTATCCTTTTTTTTGTTTGCCGGCTTTAATTAATATTAATATATTTTTGTTAAAATATACATTTTAAACATTTAGTTTAACGCACAATAATCATCATAACAAAGCGTTTTGTCAATAAATTTATCTTCTGAAACAATATCAATAATTCTGTTTGCAACCGTTTCAATGATTTCTTGGTCCTGCGATGTAAAAAGCATACACCCGCGATAATTAATCATTCCCTTGTTAAGTGCCGTTATGCTTTCCAAATCCAAATGATTTGTTGGTTCGTCCATTAAAAGCATGTTTCCCGCTTCCAACATGGACTTTGCAAACATGCAACGAACCTTTTCGCCACCAGACAAAACATTAACTTCTTTAAGGGCTTCCTCGCCCGAAAAAAGCATTCTGCCCAGCCAACTTCTAACAAACATTTCGCCTTGTTCTTTTGTGAATTGCCTTAACCAATCAACAAGCGAAAGTTTGCAATTTTCAAAATACTCGCGATTGTCTTGTGGCATATAGGAAACTTTTATTGTTTTGCCCCACGTTACTGTGCCACTGTCGGCTTTTTCTTTGTTTGTTAAAATATTAAAAAGTTTTGTTGGCACTTGGCTGTTGCCACTGAGTATTGCAACTTTGTTTCCCTGTTGCAGAGTAAAGGATAAATTTTTGAAAAAACCTTTTTTTGTTAAATTTTTTACAACCAAAATTTCCTTTCCAATTTCTTGCGTAAAATCAAAATTTATGTATGGATATTTTCTGTTTGATGGCTTAAAGTCTTCTATTGTCAATTTTTCCAATTCTTTTTTTCTGCTAGTTGCTTGTTTAGATTTTGATGCGTTTGCAGAAAATCTTGCAATAAAATCTTTTAATTCTGTTGCTCTTTGTTCTGCCTTTTTGTTTTGCTCTTTTGCCTGACGAGCAAGCAATTGATTTGTTTCGTACCAAAAATCATAATTGCCAACCATCATTTTAATTTCACCATAATCTACATCGCAAATGTGCGTGCAAACTTTGTTCAAAAAATGACGATTGTGCGAAACAATAATTACTGTGTTCTCAAAATTCATTAAAAACGTTTCCAACCATTTTGTTGTTTTAAAATCCAAGTTGTTTGTTGGTTCGTCCAACACCAAAATATCGGGATTTCCAAAAAGTGCTTGTGCAAGCAAAATTTTAACTTTATGTTTTGCATCCAAGTCACACATGTTTTTGTTAAAATCTTTTTCTTCAATTCCAATGCCTGTTAACAAAGTTTTTGCTTCACCTTCTGCCTCCCAGCCTCCAAGTTCTGCAAATTCTTGCTCTAATTCACTTGTTTTAATGCCATCTGCATCAGTAAAATCAGCCTTGTTATAAAGTGCATTTTTTTCATTTTCAATTTCAACCAATCGTTTGTGCCCAAGCAAAACAGTTTGCAAAACTGTGTTTTTGTCAAACGCGTTTTGATTTTGGCTTAGCACACTCATTCTCTCCCCGTGTGAAACAAAAACTTCGCCCTTGTTTGGTTCAAGTTCGCCGGTAATAATTTTTAAAAACGTGGACTTTCCCGCACCATTTGCCCCAATAATTCCATAACAATTGCCTTTTGTAAACTTTAAATTTACTTCCTTAAACAGCACGCGCCCACCAAACTGTAAACTAATGTTAATTGCTTGAACCATAATTTCACCTCACATTTTTTTGCAAAAATTGTTTTTTCATTAATAAATTTTACCCATGCATGTTGTTTTGTAATCAATTTAAAACCCATTGCATGACCAAAATTTTTGTTATTTTGTAAGTTACAAATGCCAAATTTAACAAACTGCATTAAATGTTAATTTTAAATTGCATTTGCAAATTACATTTTTTTAATTACTTTAAAAGTTATATCATATATTAAGCATTAAATCAAGCATGGATAACAAAAAACAATAAAATTAACACACCTGCCCCCTATAATAATTAATTTGCACAAAATTTTAAAATAAATAAAAAATGGAAACATAAAATTAATGTTAAATGTTTAACAACCAACTTAATAAACATTAAACAATTAAAATTTAAAATGTTGTGTAAAAATTTTTATCAATATTCCGTTATTTTACCAGCGCATCGCTTTTAAATATGGGAAACCACCATTAATTTTGTTATTTGTGTCTACTGCCCAGTTGTCCTTCCAGTCTTCCGTTGTGCCTGTTGTGTCTGTTTTTTTAAATTTTGCTTTAATTTCCTCATCCGTACATATATTTATCTCTGGAAAAAGTTTGAATGTAAAGGTTTTATAGTCTGATCGCCAAACAGTATTAATATAATCGCTTCCTACTTGCCAATCAACTTGCGCACCTAATTTAAATTTAAATTCATATTCAGATTTAGATTTATCTTCAGGATATAAATTTAAACAAGAACTTGTAGTGTTTAATCCAAAAACGGGATAGTATGGATCAAAGTTATTATCTCGTGGTCCAAGGCCATAGCCAACAACACTAGGTATTTTATTGTGTAATAAATGTTCGACGTTAGCAGATTGGAAATAAAAATCATATAGTAAGCGGTCAGAAATCGCATCTAAACCCGTTAATGAGTAGTTGGGATTGGAGGGGGAAAACTCATAGGCTTCCTCGCCATACGTTCCAAAATAGGACTTCAAAGGAGTGTTCCAAAAGTTTTGGGGCGCCCAAAGCGAACCCGGAAGGAATATATTATACACCGCTCCACCAAAAAATTTGAACCAACTATTTTTGTCAAAATCAAAATAATATGGAGCGGAGAGCGGAGGATTTATTGGCCTTGCTGTAATCTCACCAACGTCCTCAGTCTTCCCAATTTTCAGATTTACATCACCGTTTCTTTTATATTGCACAGAACGAATAATAGGTTTTGGGTCTGTTATTGACCCTTCAAATGGGTATAGATTCCCTAATCCGTTTAAATCATAATTTGCATAAAAGGGACCTATAGTTTCACCTTTTTTACGGACAAGCGGATAATAAATATACATATTATCTCCTGTATTATTATATCCTGATAATTCATATGTGCATGCATCATTATTTGAATATACATTAAATACAAGTGGATAATCTTCTGTTATCATTTTAGAAGTCCAACAATTTGTATAATTAAATCCTTGACTACCCAAAGAATTGCCTCCAACAATTCCTTTGTTAAAAAATTTGCTATACATAAACTCAACGTTTAAAGTGTAGTTAAATCCTTGCCCTATAAAATTATAATAAAAACCCCCAGGTTTCTCCGTTTTTTCCTCTATTGTACCCTCTTTTAAAGATGTATACTTTATTTGATATCCATCTAAACTTGTAACTTTTTCAAACCCTCCTGATATGCTCCCCGTGTTGTAGCAATATGAAACATCACCCGTGTTGTTATAACAATATCCAACAATACCGCCAGAATATGCAAGTTTTTTGCGATAATTTAAACTTGCATAGTTTTTTGCGTATTCATACTCCCACCATGACGGCTCCACCAACGGCGTTGTTGGATCATCGGTGTGATATTTTATTGGTTTATTATTTTCTTGGCATACAATTACGTCGTCCGTATCTTTGCCTAAAACATACCTCGTTATCGCCGTTGTTGCCTGAGCCTGAACATAGCCCTTGTTGTAGCAATTTGTAACCTTTGTTTCTTTTGCTGCACATCCAACAATTCCACCTGCATAAGAAAAGTCGGAACCGGGGAATTTTTCTCCACCCTTCGTATAATCATCAAACCCGGCGTAAATATTGCCAATGTTATAACACTGGTCTATGTTAACAGAAATGTAATCTTCCTTTCTTCCGCCCCAAGAACCAGCGGAGCCAACAATTCCGCCAACAGCGCATCCGACAACATCGCCTCCGTCAACAGCGCCGTTTCCTATATTTTGTGCGCTTATATTTCCCTCATTTCCGCATAAAAGAATTTTTGTTTGCTTACTGTTAGTCTCCAAATGACCAACTATCCCACCAATTCTAACACTGACTCCGTTATAATTAGATGAAATTTTTCCATAATTAAAACAATTGTTTATTGTTTTAATTATTGTTTCTGTATTATTAAATTTACCAACAATTCCTCCCGCCTGATGAATTCCAGATCCGCTTATGCTTCCAGCAAAAATAATGTTTGATAGGTTTGAGTCAGTGCAACTGTCAATTACTCCACCAATAGAATATAATCCTGTTTCATTACCAATTAATACTGTTGTTGATAAAATATTTGAAATTATTGAATTATTTACAGTATTGGCCAATGAGCCACAAGATCGTTCTATATTTTGTATATTGCCCGAAATTGACAAGTTTTTAACGGTGCCACCGTTAATTTCATTAAAAAGTGGGCGGGAAATTCCTTTAATTTCAAGGCCGTTGCCATCAAAAGTCCCCTTAAATAACGCTTTTGTTTGGACGTTTGTGCCTGTTAAGTCAATGCTTTTTATTAACTGAAAAAATTTTTTTTCTGTTACCCCGTCAGCAACAAACTTTGCATACTCTTCACAAGAACTTATTAAATATGGTGTGCTATTTTCACCCGTGCCACCATAATAATTTTGTGCAAGAGCAACCGCCGTTGTTGCTTGAATTGCTTCTTTTGGGAGTGGTTGTGCAAAAATTGCAACAGGAAATGATAACATTGCCATCCCTAATGCAAAACACATGGAAATTATTTTAATTTTGTTTTTGTTTAAAACCACTTTCACTTGTACTCCTGTAATACTTTACCTTAGTATCTCTTTTTTTTGCTTTTTTATTTTATTTTTTTTTATTATTGACAAAATGTTTTTAAATAAACATCAAGGCGCCTGCAATTAAAATTTGAGCAAGATAATATGCCCCCAAATTTGCAAACGTTAACTTTTGTGATGGTTTTGCTGAAAAATAAATAAATGACAAAATAAGATCCGAAATAAAAAACATAACATACCCGATAAACAAAAGCCATGTAGAAATTGCGCCGGCAGTTTTTATCACACAAAACAAACTTTGTGCAACATTAACAATTAATAAAAACGAATAAACTGCAACCATTGGCTTAACTTTTCCATAATTTAATTTTAAAAGTTTTTCTCCAAAAACAACTCCAACAGCAACAATAATTCCAACAACAACTGCCCACCAAGCAAAACCATAAAACACAATCATTGCAACGTAATACATTATTTGTGCAACGGAAAACGCCAACATGCCAGAAAAAATAACTTTTTGTTTGCCAAAACTTGGGCTATCCACTTGTGCCAAAAACACATCTCCAAAACAACTTGCAATAAGCCCCAGTGCAAAAAAAACAAATCCTATGTTATACTGCCCATTAAAATATATTGAAAACAAGCCAAGAGTAACAAATGAAAAACTTGCCAGTCCTTTAAAAACTTGCGAAAACAGCATCATTTTGGGTGTTTGCCAAATTACAAACATTGCACACAAAATTACCGTTATTGAGCAAATAATTAAATATGAAACCAATGAACTCATGCTAACCTCCAACCCATCAACTATATTGTAGCAAAACAAGCAAAAAAAAGCAAAACATTTTTATGCTTTGCTTTTTAAAGTTTTTTTGCGATTATCCTTTTTTAAGTTTTTCTAACGCAGAATTTATTCGGCTGTTTAAGTCCTGCTTTGATTTAGACAGTTTTATTTCTTCTTCTCTTAATAATTTTGCAATTATTGCAAGATCTTCATTTGAAGTTTTGTTTAATGAATTAAAAGAACTTTTACTTTGTGATTTTGGAGGTCTGCCCGGTCCACGCTTTTTGCTTTCAAAAATGATTTGCTCTGCCTTTTTTGGTCTGCCAACTTTTCGCTTTGCAGGCTCTTCTTGATTATTTTTATAATTAAATTCATTTTTAACTTTTGGAGGTCTGCCCGCACGCTTTGGGGCAGGTGTAACAACCTCTTCTTCAACTTTTTCAACCTTTCGTGGTCTGCCCGCTTTTCGCTTTGGTTGCTCTGTAATTGTTTCTTGTTTGCTTTTTATAACTGGCGGTTCTTCAAAAACCACTTTTTTGGGCCTGCCCGCATGCTTTGGGGCAGGTGCTGTAACAACCTCTTCTTCAACTTTTTCAACCTTTCGTGGCCTGCCCGCCTTTCGCTTTGGTTGCTCTTGTGTTTTAAAAGGTTCTTCTTGTACAAATTCAACCGTTTCTGGCTGTTCATCCGTGTCATACAAATCATTATTAGTTTCAAATGGGTTTGAAATGTCTTCTTCTGATTCTATATCTTTTGTTCCATCTGATTTTTGCTCGTTTTGAATTGCTTTTTGCATTTGCTCTTTAAACATTTTTTCTGCATCTGTTGTGTCCAATTCTTTTGTCGCTTGCTTTTCTTTTTCTTCCAAATTTTGTTGTCTTATTTGGGCAAGCATGTTTTCAACATCACCATCTTCGGTTTTTTGAACGTCTGTTAATTCTGTTGGATGCTCTGGTGCAGTGTAATTGCCTTGGCTATCAAAAAAACCACCTTCTGCATCATAGTAATTGTTTTCTTTGTCATAATGACCACCAAATTCATCATAATAATTACCGTCTGGGTCATAATATGCGCCATTTGGATAACGATAATATCCCTGCTCATCATAATAGCCTTCTTCTGATTGCTCATTCATGGGTGTGTCAATTTGATTTTGCTCAAATTGATTGCTTTGAGGATATTGTTGCTGAATTGATTCTTCCTCAGAAATTAATTCCTGGTTATCTTTTAACTTTTTTTTCTTTTTGTTTTGTTTTGAGAGCCTAACTTTTTCCTGCTCGTCTTTTAACTCTGTGCTATAAAATCCACCATGTGCACCCTCGTCTATTCCATATTTTTCAAGAATTGAACGAAGTTCCGCAATGTCTTTTTCTTTACTTTTTATTATTAAGTTTGCGTTGTCAAGTTCGTTTGAAATTTCGTCACGTTCGGCAAGAAGAACATCTCGCTCTTCCTTGGTTTTATCTTCAATTTCATCACTTATTTTGTCAAAAACTTTTCCACTAAAACTTTGATACTCGGATAACATGGCTTTTTCAACAAACAATCGCCTTTCTTCAAGATCTTTTCTTCGCTTTAAAATTTCCTCGCCAAGCGATTTTACTTCTTGATTAAATCTAAGTGTTGCACTTTCTTGATCTTTTTCCAGTTGTTCTTGCTTTTGTATTTCTGTTCCTAATTGCTTTTTTATGTAATTGCTATCAATTCTGTTTGTAATTTCTTCTTGTTGTTTTCTAAATCTTTCAACCGTTTCTTTGCTGGCTTGAAGTTTTCGCTGATAATCTTTTGAAACATTTTCGTAATTTCGTTTGTTACTTTCGATTTCACTATCTAATTGTTGAATTTCTGCAAGTGTCCTTTGGCGTATGTTAAGATATACTTCCGTTTCTTTCATTGCGCGGTCCAACATTAAAGTCCCTTCAATCCCACTTTCACCAAAATTAAATTTTTCGTGTTCAACTGCGTTAATTCTGGCTTTTTCTAGTTCTTCTTGTTCCTGACGTGCACGTTTTTCAAGATATTCATTTAAAACTGGAATACCTTTTTGAATTTCCTTTTTGGTAAATAAAACTTCAAAGTCAACATATTCTGGCATTGATGTTGAAGCCTTGTCCAAATATCTTTGAAAAATATGAAAAGATTGGTACAAACTGCTAAGAGTAAAACTTTGAACGTTTCTTAAAATCATTACAAACATCATTCCAAGAAACAAAATAATAAAAGGGCTAACAAGTGTTTCTATTCTAATATCGCCAATTGCCAAGCATCCAAATGTAAATGCAAAAAATGCAAGAATACGTGTTATTAGTGAAATATTTTTTTCGTTTGCAACATAACTGCTTGTATGCAATGGCTTTTCAATACAATTGTATGCCGATATGTAATAACTGGGATCATGCTCACGATAAAGCATAAACTGCTGCCAGTGATATCTAAGCAACTTTGGGCAAGACTTTATTTTTAAATTAAATTCAATTAAATTATTTGTGTTTATTGTTTGATTATTATAAAGCCACATGTTTAACATGTCTAACGAACGATTTAATCTGCCTTCATAATCAAATCGCGCTTTTATTAAAAAGAAAATAATCATCAGCACTTCCACGCCTGCACAGCACAAAAAAAGCACATCTGCCGTGATTGCAAGCCCAGAAATAAAACTGACAATACTGTTTATAATTTCCATTTACATTCCCCTTTTGATATTAATTTATTCTTTATTATATCACAACTAAAAATAATTAACTAATAATTTAACATATATTTTAATTATTTTTAATATTTTTTAATTAATTTTGCAACATAATAAATTTAATTGTAATTAAAATTATTAAAAACGCATAACCAAACGGATTTATGTTAATAATATTTGTTTTATTATGTGTTTTTTATGCATAAATATACTATAACAATTTAATTATTATAAATTAAACTTAATTAATTTACCTTTGTTAATATCAACAACAAAAGCGTTTTCAACTTTTTTGCAAAACGCGCCTTCCAACGCAATTTTATATAATTCAATTTGCTTTTTGTATTTTTCAATTATTAACTCCTCACTTAAATTGGTTAATTTGTAATCAATTAAAGTAATTGTTTTATCAAACACAAAAAGATCAATTATGCCTTGAATTAAAACCTGGTCAGCAACACCATTTTCAACAACAGAATTGTGCAAAACTTTTAAAATAAATTTTTTTTCTTTAAAAAACTTTTTTCCACAAATAATTGGCTTGCAAAGTTCAACAACTTTCCACACTTTTTGAGCAGAAATTTGAGAAATTATTAATTTTGGAAAAACATTACTTTCTTCAAGATTTTTTAACAGTTTATCAACATCTTCAATTGAATTTGTTTTTTCAAAATTACAAATTTCAAATATTTTATGATACGCAATTCCAACATCACTTTTTTCAATATTTTGCAAATGTTCAATGGTTGTTAGTGTTTTTGGGATATAATTTTTGTTGGAAAAATAATCTTCACTTACAAGCGCCGAAACTGAATTTTTATATGCAACCTTTGTGCTATCTTTAAATGGATATTCAAATTTTAAAGTTTTAATTAATTCTGAGTTATCCACATATTGATAACCATTGTTGGCAACTTTTGAAATATTTTTAAAATCAAAATCATTATTTTTTGTTATATTAACCTCAAAACAATTTGTTTTAAAATCAATTTTATTTTGAATGTTTTCTAGTTCCTCATAAGAAAATGCAGAAAGAATCATATCAGTATATGATTTTGGCGTTTCAATTTTAACTTTTTTTATGCCATCAAAATTTAAGGTTCCAACAAGTTCTAGCCTATTTATTGCGCGCGTAAACGCAACATATAAAAGCCTGACGCGCTCTGCGTACTCTTCTTTATTTTGCAATATTTTGGACGCCTCATAAAATATTGATGTTGATTTTGTTTTTGTTAACATGTCAAAATCTTGCGTTACAAGCCCAAGCACTTTACTAAGCCTTATTTCACGAGAATGGTCATCTGTGTAAAATTCTGCCTCTAAATTGCACAAAAAAACCACTGGAAATTCCAAGCCTTTGCTAGAATGCATTGTGGACACAACAACAACATTTGAATCTGAACAAAAGTTAGGTGACGTTGGCGAAAGCACTTCAAAATTATTTAAAAATTCTGTTAATGTTATATCATTATTTGCAAAATAATTAAAAAAACTTTCTATATTTTGCATTTTTATTTCACCATTGTCATATGCCAAAAACTTGTTAATAATTTGTTTTTGCTCATTTGCAAATAACAATGCAGAATAAATATTAATTTCCAAAGTTCTAAATCTAAACTCATTAATAAAAGAATAAAAATCAATAAGTTTTTTTGAAATGTTGTCTGCTTTTTCACATGAATATTTTTTGCATGCAGAAAAGAAAAAACGCTCACCCATAAATGCCAATCTAATTTGTGCTAGTTCATCCACATTAAAGTTGCACAGCCTTAAAAGCACTGTGGCAAGTGCAAGATCATTGTTTGGGTTTGACGCTAGCATAAGCAAATTTATAAGCACCGCACATTCGTCTTCTTCAAAAAGTTTGTTTGAAGTTGAACCCGCAGTAGGAATTCCCAAACTTGCAAGTTTTGAAATAAATTTTTCAAAAAACGGACCGCGCTTTCGCATTAGCACACAAAAATCACAAAATTTAAGTTCCCTAAAATTTTTATTTTTAGCATCATATATCTTTGAGCCAACCAAACTTAAAATTCGTTGGGCAACAAGCATTGCTTCTTTTTCCGCAGATGAAATCCTTTTTACATTTGTTGCATCCATAACAGAATAAACTTTGTTTAATTTATTTGCTTTTTCCAAAAATTCTTCAATTAAATTTATTTGCACTTTGGGTGATAAATCCGCTTCCAAAAATTTTTCTCCGCATTCCATAAGTGAAAAATTTTTGTAATTTATTCCCGTTGTTTGTTCCGTCATTATTGCCGAAAAAGTTTTGTTAACAAATTCCAAAATATGCTGATGGCTTCTAAAATTTTGTTTTAAGCAAATTACTTGTGAATTGGGCTTATTTTCAAATTCATTCATTTTATCCAAAAATATTTGCGGGTTAGATTGCCTGAAAGCATATATGCATTGTTTAACATCTCCCACCATAATTCTGTTAAATCCATTTTCTAATTTTTGCAATATTTTTTCCTGAATTTCATTTGCGTCTTGAAATTCATCAATAAAAATATATTTGTAATACTGTTTTAATTCTAAACATAATTCATCATTTTCCAAAATTTCTAACGTGTTTTTTTCTAGGTCAAAAAAATCCATAACATTGTGAACATTTTTTTCTTTTTGATATTCCTTTGCAAACAAGTCTTTTAAATTAAATAAAATATCTGTCAATTTTTTACAATTAAAATATGATTGCAAGATTTTATCCTTTTCATATAATTTTTTTTTATTTAATTCTTCAATATTTTTTTTTAATCCTTCCCTAACATTAAATATTTTTGTATAAAGATCTGTTGAATTATTTTTTAAAATATCAAAAGATAAATTAAAAATTTCAATTAAATTAATTAAAAATGTGTTTTTAATTGTTATTTTTGACAAATTGGATAATAAATTATTTAAATAAATAATATATTCTTTGTTATCTGTTTCATTTGCAATATTAATTAAATAATTAAACTCTCCAATATATTTGTTAATTTTGTTAATTAAATTTTCATTTAAAATATCTTCACATGTTAAATTATTAAAACACAATTCTGTGGTTTGTTTTTGCCAATCAATATTTAAAATTTGATTTTGATAATTAAATATTTTAAATATATTATTTTTTATATTTAAATACTTTTCATTTTTGCCAAAAATTTCTATTAAATAAAGCAAATCTTCGGGGCTGTTATTTTCCATATTAAAAATTGCTCTGTCGGCAGAAATTCCCATCATTTGTTTACACATTTCTTGCGACGCTATTTCAAAATTTGGATTTTTTCCAGTAACAAAAAAATTGCGCTTAACAATTTTTTGGCAAAAACTATGAAACGTGCAGATGTCCGACATTTGCAACTTTTCCAATTCTTCTTGCAAATTTTCGTCTGCACTTAATTCTTTTTCCAGCCTGGACTTCATTTCCGCACTTGCAGAATTGGTGTAAGTAAGCACCAACAATTCATTAATTTTTGCTTTTTTTTCTTTTAATATTTTAATAATTTTTGCAACTATTGTGCTTGTTTTTCCGCTACCGGCACTTGCAGAAACAATTGTGTTTCCTTCTGCATCAATTAACTTTTGTTGTTCTTTATTTGGATTCATTCATCACCTCCAAAATATCGGAAACATTGCCGTTTAAAACTTCTCTAACAGAGTTTTCAATGGTTTCACAAAATCCGCACATATTTTTATAGGTGCAATTTTTACAGGCTTTAAAAACAGGGCTTGGCAAAATAAACCCCTGTAAAGATTCATTTATTGCGTTGCTTGCAATTTGAATTGAATAATCTGCCAGTTTTCCAAAGTCATTTTGGTTAATCACATTTGGAAATTTCCAAACCTTTGCAACCTTTATTTTTTTTGAACCAAACGTAAGCGTTACAGGAATTAAATTACTTTTACAATTTTCTTCACATAATGTTTTATCCATTTTTTGCGAAAGTTCTGCATTGTCTGTTAAATAACCACACATTTTGTATGGAATATTTTTTTCATCACAAAAAGTGTTTTTTATTGGAAACAAAAAATCACCAGCAGGATGCTTTTGCAAACTTTTTTCAACAGCACGCTGATATATATACAACTGTATTTCGGTTCCCATTGCAATTGCAGAAAATTTTATTTTATTTGCAACGTTTCCAGATTTATAGTCTATCACACAAAAATAATCGCCACAAACATCAACTCTATCAATTTTTCCAACAAGGCTGAAACTGTCAATTTGAATTGGCTTTATTTGTGAATTATCAAAAAAATTTACTTCCAAAAATTCTGGTTTAAAATCACTTTTAAAAATTTGATAACTTATTGCCTTACATAATGAAATTGTATCATTTTTTAATGCTTGATTAAAACTTTTTTCACATTTTCCTTTAAAAAATTCAAATTCGCCACAAACTTCTTCAAAAACTTTTACCGCTCTACCTTCAATTTCGTTAATTGACAAGTTGTCCACATTTTTGTTTTGCTTTAAAAATCTTTCTGCAACAGCGTGCAAAAAGATTCCAAGTTTTTTTAAATCCATATCAACTGTTTCACTTTCGCATAATTTTAAGCCATACTGAACAAAATGCTTAAATGGACAAGTGCAATATGTTTCTATTTGGCTTATTTTTGTTTGATTTTTTGCAAAAAACAATAATTTTGCGTCAACAGAAATTTTGCACGGCAACTCTAACTTTTCCACTTGCCTAAAATTGGGTTCAACAGTTTTAATTGCGTCAGTAATTGCTGTTTGAACATGGTTTAATCCATTTTCTTTTTTTACTTTTTGTAAAAATAATTTTGCCTCGTTTTTAGACATTGCAACATATGCAAGTTTTTCGGCATTTTTTTCCGCTGTGCAATCTGATCCAAAAATTGTGTCATACACTGTTTCATGAACAGGAAATTCATTCCCATTTTGATCCAAAAATTGTGCAACCAATCCGCTTGCAAAATTTGAAAGTTCCAAATTTTTGCCGTCATCACCGACTGTTGCATGAGAAATAAAAATTGCCTGTTTTGCTTTTAACAAAACTTCAAATAGTTTAAATCTATTTCTTTTTGCCAATGTTTGAATTGTTGGCTCTAACACAATGCTAGATTTTTGTTGGTCCAAATCTGAAATAACGCCCGTGTCCGCAATTACATTTGGCAATTCATTTGAATTTGCGCCAAGCACAAAAACAAAATCACGCTCCTCAAAAAAACTTGCAGAAACATCTCCCACAAAAATACTGTCCGAAGAAACTGGAACGCTTGAAATATCAAATTTTTCAAACAGCATTTTTAAATTTTCATTAAACTCTGAAAGCGAAATATTTTCATCAATTATTTTAAATGATTGCAAAATATTTTGCATTACAGAAAAAAGTTGCATTGTAATTTTTTGTTCTTTTAATAACAATCTTTTTTCAAACTCAATTGCGTTGTTTATGAGCAAGTTTTCAATTTCAAAAAAATTAAATAATTCATTTATTATTTCACAATAAAAGTTAATTGAATTTTTTTCATTAATTTTTAATATTATATTTTCAAAATATTTTAAAACAATATTAAGTTTAATTATTTCCATTTTTTTAATTTGTTCTAAATTAATTTTATATTCACTATTAATTAAATTATTAATATAATTAAAACTGCTATTTTGCGCATTATTAATATTAAATTTAATTAGATTGGTTATTTTTATATTTAATTCATTACTTATATTAATAAATTCATTATCAAATAAGTTTATTTTTGTTTTTAATAAATAATTTTCATAATCAAATATTATATTTTTATCAATTTTAATAAAATTACTTTTTAATATTTCAAATAAATTTTCTTTACTTTGAAATATAAAAAAATTAAATATTTTTTTAATAAAAAGTCCCAAGCTTGAAGATGCAAAATTTTGAGAATTGTCAATAAAATACGAATAGTTTTCTTGCTTAAAAATTCGTTCTATTTTTGAATTATATTTTTGTAAATTACAACAAATGGATATGTTTGAAAACTTGTTGTTTTGCATTAACAATTTTTTAATTTGTTTTGCAACACACAAAACTTCGTCATCCGCTGTTTTGCAATTTGAAACAAATATTTGTTGCTTTAAATTTTTTAAAATTTGCCTTTTGTTAGAAAATGCACAGTTTAAAATATTTTTTTGAAATTCATTAAACTCAGCATCATGGTCTTCAAAATTTACTTGCACATTATTGTTTTTTGACAATAATAAAATTTTATCCAAAATAGAATTTTCATATATGTATTGATTTGATTGACGCTTTGCTTTTGAAATTGCAACAACAATTTGTTTAACTTTTTTTTCCAATGCGGAAATAAATGAAAAAACTTGTTTTGTTATTGCGTCAAAACCACAAAAAATTAAAATTGTGTTATTTAAATTTTGGGTATTTTTTAACAAGGTTTCCGACAGTGTTAAAAATTCACATGCATCAAATCTGCCTGCAAGTTGGAGTTGATATTCTTGATAAATTGTTGCAAGGTCAAAAAGTTTTTTGCTTAAAGCCTTTTCGTTTTTTATTTCTTGTTTTAAAGTTTCTGGGCTAATTAAATTTGCTTTTAATTGTGAAATGCTTGCAAAAATTTCTTCACAAAAACTTGGTGAAAGATTTTTTTTAAAGCATACAAATTTTTTGTACACATTTAAGATTGATTTTCTAACCAGTAATATCCCCTGCTGTTTTGAAACAATAATTGGATTTAGTTGTGACTGCGAAACAATTTTATCCGCCAACCTTGTTATTCCCATAACATTTACATTAAAAACAGCCGACACATTGCAAACATCCATAATTGTTTTTTCACAAATTAATGAAAACCTGTCTGGAACAATAACACAAATTTCAGTTTTTAAATCATTTACAAATGGTTTAATTTTTTGAATTGCTTTTTTTGATGCAGAAAAAAGTGACTGCGATGCAACAACATCAATCATATTGCAACCCTCTTTTTTAAATCAAAATAATTAATCATCATCTATCTCCACAGAAGAAGTTGTAACAAGCCCTAAATTAGTTTTGCCTCTTCCTTGCTTCATTTCAAAATATGCAGACGAAGCAATCATTGCTGCATTATCCGTGCATAATTTGATGTCTGGTAAAAACAATTGTATGTTGTGCTTTTCACACATTTCTTTTAATGTGTTTTGCAAATGTTTGTTCGCACCAACTCCACCAGCAACAACAAGTTGTTTTAGCCCAGAAATTTTACATTGTTCCAAGGCCTTGCTAGCAAGTGGAACAACCACTGCTTTTTCAAAACTTGCAGCAATATCTGCATTATTTATTTTTTCTTTGCGCTGAATTGCAGTGTGAATATAATTTATTACAGCAGTTTTTAAACCGCTAAAACTTAAATTCTTGCCACTTGCAAATGCATTTTTTTTAACAAATTCTATACAGGGATTTCCTCCTTGTGCAAGGCGTTCTAGTTTTGGCCCACCCGGATATTCCAGCCCTAAAACTCTTGCAATTTTGTCAAATGCTTCCCCGCAAGCATCATCTACTGTTGTACTAATTAATTTGTTTTTATATTTATCGTTAACTTCAACAACAGCAGTGTGCCCACCACTTACAAGTAAACAAACAAAAGGCGGTTTTAGGCTTGGATTTGAAATAAAATTTGCAGAAATATGGCCTTTTATGTGGCTTACACCTAAAAGCGGAACATTTAAACTGAGTGCCAAACCTTTGGCAAAACTTGTTCCAACAAGCAAGCATCCAATTAATCCTGCACCATAAGTAACTGCAACCGCATCAATTTGATTTAAACGCAACTTTGATTCTTTTAAACATTGCTGTGCAACCGAATAAATTGCATTAATGTGATTTCTTGAAGCAACTTCGGGCACAACTCCGCCAAAACGTTTGTGAATGTCAATTTGGCTGGCAATTATATGCCCCAAAATTTTTGTCCCATTTTCTACAATAGCAACACTTGTTTCATCGCATGAAGATTCTATCGCTAAAATCTTTACCTTTTTTTGTTTACCAAGTTCTTCAAATGTTTTCACTTTTTCACCATTTATCTTATTATTGTTTTTTCAAAAATTCGTTTATAAACGGCTGAATATCTCCGTTCATAACAGATTCTATGTCTGTGTTTTCAAAATTTGTTCTATGGTCTTTAACCAATGTGTATGGATGAAAAACATATGAACGAATTTGGCTTCCCCATTCTATTTTTTTAATTTCGCCTCTTAACGAAGAAAGTTCTTTCATTTCTTGCTCTTCTTTAAGTTCTGCAAGTTTGCTTGCAAGCATGCCCATTGCTGTTTCTCTGTTTTGAATTTGAGAACGTTCTGTTTGACATGAAACAACAATTCCTGTTGGAATATGCGTTAATCTTATGGCGCTTTCTGTTTTATTTACGTGCTGACCACCAGCCCCCGAACTACGATATGTGTCCACTTTTAAATCTTCTGGGCGGATTTCTATTTCGGCTGTATCCAAAATTTCTGGAACAACTTCCAAACTTGCAAAACTTGTATGGCGCCTTGCACTTGCATCAAATGGAGAAATTCTTACAAGCCTATGCACACCTTTTTCACATTTAAGATAACCGTAAGCATTATCTCCAATTAGCATAAACGTTATTGATTTTAAGCCTGCTTCTTCGCCTTCCAAAATATCCAAAACTTTAACAGTAAAATCATTATTTTCAGCATACATACAATACATTCTGTAAAGCATACTTGTCCAGTCCTGTGATTCTGTTCCGCCAGCCCCTGAATGCAGTGTTAAAATTGCATTATTAAAAGAGTACTTTCCTCTTAAAAGAGTTTCCAGCCTTGTTTCTTCAACTTTTTTTTCAACATGCTGTAATGTGTTTTGAAGTTCTGCATCTAGTGAGCCGTCATTGCTCTCTTCTGTAAGTTCAATCAAGGCCTCTAAGTCGTTAATTTCATTTCCAAGTTTTTTTAATTTTGCAAGTTTATCTGTAACAACTCTTAACTTTTGTCCAACAACTTTTGAAAGTTGCACATCGGCAAAAAAGCCTTCTTCGGCTTGTTTGCTTAAAAGTTCTTCTTCTTCCAATTTTAGTTTTTTTGGGTCAAAGACACTCCAAAATAAAGTTATAGTCTTTTTTAAGTTCATTAAAATGAATTTTTACGTTATCAATTAGCATATCAAACTTCCCTTTAATTTTTTTTATTTAAAATTACAATTTTTTCTTGTTTTTTTTGCTGTTTTTTTAACCTTTTTGCTTTAAGTTTTTTTACACTTGAAACTCCAAATAACAAAGTGATAATTCCGACCAGCGCAATAATTAATGAAAAAGCAAGTTTAAAGTTTGATGTAAATCCATAAATTTTTATTGTTGATTTTTGTAAATAACAAGTTATAATTTTACCTTCAAACTCCATTTGTACACATTTATAATCGCCTTCGCTTTCCCACCCGTTAATAACTTTTACTTTGCAACCAACTTCAACAGCATTAAAAGTTTTCACAAATTCCTGCCCCTGTTTTATGTACTGATATGTTGCAGTTTTAACCTCCCCGTTTGTATCTAAAATTGGCGATGGTGAAATATCATCCTGAACATCAATTGCACATGCTTCAAAAATCCAACCTTTTAAATTATTTTTTTGAATTTTTAAAAGAACAAAGTTATTCCACTTTCCACTGCCAAGCACATTTGCTTCTTGTGAAAACTCCAATCTGCCAACAACCTTGCTTGTGCCATCACAACTTTCATACACTTTTGCATAATTTTGAACAACAGAAATTCTGTTAGGCAAAGAACTTGCAAAAACCTCTCCATCAAACATAAAAAAACTGCACAATATGCAAACAAGTGCAAAAAATTTTGTTTTCACATTTTAATAATATATTAATTTACACAAAAAGTCAATTATTCAATTATGGATATAAATTTACAACTTCAAACGCTTCGTCAAATTTTGTAAAAGTTGAATTAACAGTTTGATCTAATTCTAGCGTAAAGCCACGTGCAACCATTGTATAAAATTCTTGCCTATTAATTGATATAAAGCGTCCTGTTGTACTGCTCATAACAACCGTTAAAATCATTCGGTCATAATTAAATTCTGTTGCCCCAGCCATTAATTTTACGTAATTTAAATATGTTGGTTCCAATTTATCGCCATCAATTGAAATTGTAAATTCATACGTTTTGTTTTTTGATGCTCTAAAAGAAACTTGTTTTGCGGTTTTTTTGTTTATTCCAAATGTAAAATCTTTATCACCAATTGGGCAGTATAAAAGATGATCTTCATATTTTGACACACTTTTGTTGTTGTCAAATTTACATAAATTTGTTTCTTTGTTGTAATTTTTATTTGACGTTATCCTATAAGTAACAAGTCCATTTTCCACAAAAATCATTGAATAGTCATTATTCCCAACAGGCAAATCGCATTGAGTGTAAGTTGTTTGAAAAGATTTTCCACCGCTAACCTTTTTTACCATGACAATATTTTGAGTTTGCACAACTGTAATTCCTACTGTCACTTTTGCTTTTGCGGCAGTAACAGCAGTAAACTCATAACCTTTGCATTTATTCATGTAATTATAGGCATATTCCCATGCGTCAATTGCATTTTTAAAAACTGGCATATCTTGTTTTGGCTTTTCTGTATCAGGGTCAAAAACAGGGGGGTCCGGCAAGGGATTAACATCTATTTTTGGAGAGGCAAATGCTGGTTGAACAACGGAAACAACAACCATAACAAGTGTAAAGAAAAATATTCCAAAATATTTTTTCATTTTAACACCATTCCCTCCTTTATTTTAAGACTTTTTATTTATATCTATTAACAATTTCAAACTTTTCATCAAATTTGTTAAATGTGCTCTCTGTGGTTTGAAGCACATCCAAAGTAAAACCACGTGCATCCATACTATATGTTTCTTGCTTATTTATTGTTAAAAATCTTCCTGTTAAACTGCTCATAACAACCGAAACAATCATGCGGTCATAATCTATTCTTGTTGCGCCGGATGCCACTGCCATAAATTGTTTGTATCTTGGGTCTAGTTTGTCACCATCTAGTGAAATAACATATTCATATGTCTTGTTTTTTGATACTCTAAAAGAAACTTGTTTTGCAGTTTTTTTGTTTATTCCATAAACAAAATCTTCATTCCCAAATTGGCAAACTTTAAGATAATCTTCATAAGATTTTTTTTCGGACCAACCCTTGCTAAAATCACAATAGTCTTTTTCTTTGTTGTAATATTTACTTGGTGCATATTTATAGTCAACCATGCCATCTTCAACAAAAACATACATGTAACTATTTTCGCCAACTGACAAATCGCATTGAGAAAATGTTGTTTCCAAACTTTTTCCATCACAAAATTGTTTCACAGCAAAAATATTTTGGGTTTGCTCAACTGTTATACCAATGGTTATTTGTGCCTTTGCTGCCGTTACAGAAGTGTATTGATAACCCTTACAATTGTTCATATAATTAATGCCATATTCCCACGCATCAATAGCGTTTTTAAAAATTGGCATGTCTTCATCTGGAACTTCGTTTTCTGGCACCACAGGATCATCTGATGGGGTGCTTATAACGCCTTTTTGGGGCATAAAAATTGGCGAGGCGGCAGAAAACACCACCAATGCAAGTGCAAAGAAGAACAAAACAAAATATCTTTTTCTTCTCATAAATCTCCTTTAAATTAAAAAAAATAATATATTTTATAGCGTATATTATATCATAACGCTAAAAATTGTCAATATTACATTTTTTTACAGAAACTTTGATTATTTTATTTACTTTACTCACAATAACACCATCTCCAACATTGTAATATTGCGTTGATAGTTTTGAATTATTTTTTAACTCTTCAATAAATTTTCGCAACCTTATAACAATTGTTCTGTGTTTATGTGGAACAAACCCTTCTGCAAAAGTTTTGTTGTGATAGGCAATATTATCAGCAAATAACACACCATCTTTTGTTAAAAGTTGCAAAATTTTGGGAAGATAAAAAAGATATTGCCCTTTGGGGCCGTCCAAAAAAACAAAGTCAAATTTTTGGTTATTTTTACATAGTTTATCTAAAATTATTTTTGCATCGCCTAAATATTGAGTAACTCTATCGCTTACTTCAACGCTTTTAAAAGTCTGCTTTGCCTTGTTAAAACTTTGCTCATCTTTTTCAATTGTTACAAGTTTTGCCGTTGGACATGTTTTTAATATTATAGAGCCAGAAAAGCCCACAGCAGTGCCTATTTCAAGCACAATATGTGGTTTTGTTTCCTTTAAAATCTTGCATAAAAAATCTTTTGTTTCATCCAATAAAATTGGGATGTTTGCAACTTGTGATTCATTTTTAAGTTTTTTTAAATATTCATTCATTTCTATTATCTTTTTAATTTGTTAAAACAATGGACAAAATTATTGGTCTGCGTTTAGAACGTTTAAAAATAAATCCTTGAAGTGCTCTTTTCATTGTTGCGCGAATCCCTGCCGAGTCCATTCCTCTAAGATCAGATTCCTTTAAAACTTGCATTAAATATTGTTTTGCATCGTTTGTAAAAGACTCTTGTTCGTCATTGTAAACAACACCTCTTGTAATTATAAAAGGATCCACAGAAAGAGTTGAGTCTTGTGCGTTAAGCCCAACAACTGCAACACAAAAACCATCTTCTGCAAGTTGCTTACGCTCCCTAAGAACAGAACTGTCCATATCTCCAATTCCCAACCCGTCAATTAATCTTTGCCCAGCAGTAACAACTCCGCTTTTTTTCATTGATGTTTTGTTTACTTCAATTTGCATTCCAAGATCTGGAAGCAAAATATTGCGTTCTGCCATCCCCATTTCCATTGCAAGTTGCTTGTGGTGCTTTAAATGCCTATATTCGCCATGAATAGGAATAAAAAATTTGGGATTGGTAAGTGCGTGCATGGTTTTTATTTCTTCCTGACAAGCATGTCCAGAAACATGCACATCGGCGAGTTCATCATAAATTACATCGGCATCTTTTTTGTACAGCATGTTTATAACGTTATACACATTTTTTTCATTCCCTGGAATTGGTGAAGCGCTTAAAATAATTGTATCGTTATTTCCTATTGTAACCTTTTTAAATTCTCCCGCACTCATTCTTGTAAGTGCGCTCATTGGCTCGCCCTGACTTCCGGTGCAAAGAATAAGAATTTCACCATCTGCATATTTATCAATTTTATCAATATCAACAACGTTATTTTTGTTATATCTAAGTTCTCCAACTTTTTCAGCAGCCTCCGAAACATTAATCATGCTTCTGCCTGCAAAAGCAATTTTCCTTCCAAATTTTTCTGCAAGGTCCATTAATTGTTGAACACGATGAATATTTGATGCAAAAGTTGCAACAATTAAACGTTTGTTTTTTAGTTTTCCAAAAAGTTCTTCCAAAGTTTTGCCAACTTTGCTTTCACTCATGGAATAACCTTTTCTGCAAACGTTGGTGCTTTCGCAAAGAAGCAAATCAACCATGCCCTTTTTGCCAAGTTCGCCAAATCTTGCAAGATCAGTTGTGCTTCCATCAATTGGTTCAAAGTCTATTTTAAAGTCACCTGTATGTATTAAATTGGCAACTGGGGTTTGAATATACAATGCAAGCGAACCTGCAATACTGTGATTTACTTTTATGAATTCAATTTGAAAACTGCCAAGTTTTAACAAATTTTTTGGCTGAACAGAAATACATTTGTATTTTAATTTTGGATATTCTTTAAGTTTGTTTTCCACAAGTGCAAGTGTTAGCCTGCTCCCATAAATTGGCACATTAATATCGCCAAGCAAAAATGGAATACCCCCAATATGGTCTTCATGCCCGTGAGTTAAAATCACAGCCTTAACTTTGGCTTTGTTTGCTATTAAATAGGATATGTCGGGCACAACAATATCCACCCCTGGCAAATCATCACCTGGAAAAGAAAGCCCTGCATCCACAATAATTATTTCGTTATTGTATTCCAGTGCTGTCATATTTTTGCCAATTTCTCCCACTCCACCCAAAAAAGTTATTTTCAAACTTTTTGTTAAAGCACTTTTAGTCAAATTTCCAAAAACATCGGCGTTTGCAACCGCTGTTTTGTTTTGCTCCACATTCATTTGAATTTTACGTTCTGTGGGTTTTCTTAAAGTTGCAAAAACATCACTTTTTGACAGTACGTTTTTTTGAACCTCCTTTGTTAATTCTTCTTTGTTGTTTTTTACAAGATTTTCGTTAATTAAATTTTCTGACATAATAAATTTATCTCCTTTTAGATAATGACGAATAGGTCGTCAGCCAATATTCCAACGCTTGCGTTTAAATTACTTAATATGCGTGCAATAGTTTTTATATATAATTTTTTATAAGATATTTTTTGTTTTTTTAAACCCATCTTGTTTTTCTAATTTTGCAGGAGTTATTATTGTGTCTAAATCTATATAATATCTCATGCCATGTGCAGTAAAAAACATAACCATTTGAAAAACAACTAAAACAAAAGTAAAAAATGGGCAAAGAATTGGAATTCCATAAAATCCAACAAACATAATAACCAACAAACTGATAAAATTTAAAACCAAAATGTTTGATAAATTTTTAAAAAAGTTTTTAAATGTTGTTTTTATTCCATGGCCAAAAGCAATAAATGCATTTTTATTTTCAGCCACCAAAGAAGGCATCCAACCTATTATTAACATGGATTTAAGTGAAATTGAAATAACCAAAAATAAAAACAGTAAAATGGGAACAGTAAACATAATTGCCCCGCCCTTGCTTGCAATTGACACAATAAAATACACCCCAACAATAATCAGGCCATTTATCACAAGGTCTACAAACGTTTTTACAATTGCAAAAGCAGAATTTTTGCCAAGTTTTTTTATCAAACTTCCTGTCAGGCTAAATCTAGAAAGGCTGGACATATATCCATAAATATTTTCTCCAAGCGCTGGAATCAGCAAATTGTTTAGAAATGGAATTACAATACACACCACCCCCAAAACAAAAATAAACGCTGTTGTGTGCAATGCGGCCATTGCAACAACCGAATCAAAAAACACACCCATAAGCAAAAATGCTGATTTAAACAAATATGCAACATTTGGCAAGATTGCAAATGACGTTACAAAAGACAACACTTGATCAAAAAAAGACGAAAAACATTCTGCAATTGGAAAACTAAAAATTGCCAACAATCCAATTCCAACGGCAAAAACAATAACTTTGAAAAGTAGCACTTTCCAAAATTCAAAAAAATTGGCGGAAACCAACTTGAACGAATTTCTAAAACTCATATAGCCCCTATTTTAATTTTACTTATAGTACAACAAAAGTTGCATGTTAATTTTTGTGTTGCCAATAAACTTATTTTTGTTTTAAATTTTAATGATATTCTTATTATACACACTTTAAACAAAAAACACAAGTTAAACTTAAAACTTTTTTTGTCACAATTTTAATATAATTAAAACAACGCAACTGGCAAAAAGATATTTACCAAATTTTTTCTTTTTTTATTGACATAACAATGCTTATGATAAGTGACAATAAAAGCACAACAAAAACAACAGAACTGCCAATAATTATGTATTTTGTGTTATCAACTGTTACATTTACTCTTATATTATTGCTTGTTAAAGTTGATTGCTCACTTCCGCCAATATTAATGCTTGCCCTAACAAAATATACTCCCGTTTCTATTGGATTAAAGAAAAACTCTCCACCATTGCCTTGCTTTTTTTCTTCTCCGCCATCAACTTTTACAAACCAAACAACACCATTTAAAAATTCCTTGGGCACGCCTTTTGCTTCAAAATAAAGCACTGGCAACTTTGAATTTGATGTGTTTGAAACGTTTTGAACATGATGAGGACCTTCTATTTTTAAGTTATTTCCTTCTGGCACAATTGAAGCACTTGATGTTACAAACTCAATTAAAAATGAATTTGAGTACACAGTTGTTTCATTATTTTGATAAGTTGCAACAAACTCATATTCTCCAATTCCATAAGTTGGCTCAAAATTAAAAACTATGTTACTTTTAACAATTTTACTTTCAAAACTTGTTGAAATGGTTTTTCTGTAAAACCATGTTACATCTGCAACAATGGATTCATTTAAATAATTGTTAAGTTTTAGCGTTAAAGTTGCTATTGTTGTTATTTCTCCCAGCGTTTTTGAAAACACAATTTTTGAACCACTTGCCACAACATTTTGTTCAAATGTTGCAACAATTTTTGTTTGATTATTTTGATTTTCCAAACAAAAAACTTTTTGCAAATTAAAATTTAAACAAATGGTTAGCAATGCAAAGATAATAATTACTGGTTTAAAATATTTCATTTTTATATCTCCCACAAACATTGAAGTAATTTTCTTATTGTGTCATATTTAAATACATTAATATCCCTGCCAGAGTTAACAGGTAGATTCATTTGTACTGTTAAATTTGAAATATCTGATGCTTGTGTTTTTGTTGTGTTAAATTTTGCACCACCACCATGACCAGCGCTATATTCTCCAATATAATAATTTGGCTTGTTGTCCCCTGTGTTTGCAAACACATTTCCAACAACTGGATAATAACTTGTTGCATTAAAATTAACTTGTGTAAACGAATTGTTAATATCACTGCTAAACGTTTTTCCAACAAGTCCTCCGATTGCACAATCATCTTCAACTCTCACAACGTATGGTTGTAGGTCCGGAACATTAATTAACCCTTCCACAATACAGTTTGAAACCTTGAATATATCTTGCGATCCATTCATGCCATTCATGCCAACAATTCCACCAAGATTAACTGCATTTGCATTTAGTTTTGAACCAGTTGCTGTTAGCGTTATATTTGCCCTTGAAACGCACTCCGAAACTATTCCCTTTTCGTTTCTTCCAACAATTCCGCCAAAAGTTACACATGTTGAATTGTTTAGTGTAACATTTCCATAATTGCCACATTCTTTTATTGTCTTTTTGTTTATTGAAGAAAACATTCCAATTAAAATGTTTGCAATTATTGATCCTCTGTTTTGTGTTAATGTTACAGAATTTTTATTTGTGCATCCTGTAATAATTCCGTTGTTGTTTGTTGAAGCAAATGCAAAACGATAAAATTGTATGTCACTTTTAATTATTCCAAGATCAACAACACTGCCATCGTTTCCAAAAATGCAGTTAGAAATTAAACCGTTGTTTGTGTGAGAAAGCACTGCAAAATTAATTTGTGATTGTTTTGTTCCTAAAACAAATGTTGCATCCTTAACAATTCCGTTTATGCCAATTTCTTCAAACAAGGCGTTTGTTCCTTGAATTAAATTTACTGTAATAGTTTTGTTGTTTCCAAGCAAAACTCCGTTAAAAGAAAGGTTTGAAACAAAAGCATTAACATTAAGTGAGTTTTGAATTTTAAAAGTAAAACCAACGCCATTTTCTTTGTTTAAGTGAAGCCCTGCACTCATTCTTTTTAAAATGTTTGAAAACTGAATATCTGTTTCAATCAAATATGGGTCTGCTGTTGTCCCGCTTCCACTTGTGAACAAATTATATTCAACAACAGTTTTTTCATCATTCATAACATATGATTTTGTTGAAAGCAGTTGATGCTCTGATTCTCCTGTTTCGTTGGCAAGTGCAACTCTTATGTTAAGTTTATGTTTGCCAATTATCTCAGGGCTAAAACTATATTGCATTAATTTTGTTGTTTCATTATATATCCCTTCGGTGCAAGGCACAATATATGTTTTTGTGTTTAAAACTATGCCTTCATTATTTACCAAATTATCTTCTACAATGAAATTAATATTAGCCACGTTTGCATAATTCCAAACCAACATTTGGTCTTGGTTGAATTTTACTTCACTGGCACAAACGGGTGCTGTTAGCGGAACTTCTGGTGTCCATGCCGAGCGTAAAAGATTTTGAGCAGAACTGGTTGGCACAACACATATTTTGTACAATAGCACCTGATCAGAAATTGTTAGTTGCAAACTACTAAGCAAAATATAATATTGAGAATTTGCATCTGAAACAAAATTTGTTGTGCTGTTCCATGGGGAGTCTCCAACCTTGTATGCAAACACAAACTGAACAGTTGTTCCTGCCGTGTCTGAAACATAGTTCCACAAAATTTTTGTATCATATTTGTTTGCTACCGGTTCATTTTTCACAAATGTTTGTCCCACGCTTTTTATTTGTGAAATTGATGATGCGTAATTTGTGTATTTTGAGTTTATTTTATTATCAATGTCACTTTCACTTACAGCACGTATTTTAAGCGTAAATAATTTTGCATTTTGTGATGTTGGATCAATTATCCCACTGTATGTCCAAACCCCTTGTGCAAATGTAAAATCACTGTTAACGTTTCCTTTGTTTTTGCTAAACAAAATAACCTGCGACCCAACATTTGGAGTTAAAACAAGTTCAAAGCAGTTTTGCTGATTTCCCCTCCAACTTATTTCTCCATTTCCAACAATAATATTTTCTGGGCTTGGCAAAACGTCCACTAATATGGATTTGCTCTCAACAGAAATTAATGTGATTGCTGATGTTTGAACTCCTTGAACATATGCCTGCACAACAACTGAATATTTTCCGGGAATAAGAGTTGAACAATCGCATGAATTTGTTGTTGTGAACACAACATTGCTTGCCCCCGGATTTGAAATAGGTTTAAACGTAAGTTTAAAATTACTTGCTGGCCCACCGTCTCTTTTTATATTTGCATCCCAAACAATTGTTCCATTTTGTACTTTTGCAGTTGTTTCGCTCATTTTAAACTCGCCATCTGCCGACACGCTTGTAAATTGTGAATTTGCATAGCCAACCGCTAGTTCCCCCATTTCTTTAAGTTCATCTCCATTGCACATAAATTCAAAAAACTTTAATCCTTTTGCATCGCCTTCAAACGTCCATGTTAATTTGTTATTTGTTATAAAATCACTTGATGGCTTTGTTTTTTCGCCACCTGCCGTTAATGAACTTATGTACTGATATCCACTGGCATTTGCAACTTCTTGCCAGTTAAACACTCCGTCCGTTACAAGGACTGTTGGAGTCAATAACTTTTCAATTTTTCCTGCATTGGTTGTTTTTCCTGAAATTGTTATGCTGTTTCCGGTTGCTAATTTTGTACCTATTGCGCGTATTGTAAATGTATATTGGCGTCCTTGTTTAAGTTGTTGGCAAGCCCAAGAATTTGGTTTTGAATTGGCAACAAAAACAACTCCCGAAATTTCATTTTCTGTTAAAGACGTTTGTGCACCCACGATTAAGTATTTTATTTCAACTCCACTTGCCGATGGCAAACTTTCAAAAGTAAACAAACCTTTATTCATTTTAAGATTTGCAACAACTGGCAAAATATTTGTTTCAATAATATTGCTGGTTTTTCCATTTAAAACATTTTGGCTATCTCCTGCCACAACTAAATAAACATTTTTGTGGTCGGGGGTTATTATTCCATCTTCAACCATGGATGTTAAATTAAGCCTTAACTGAGTTTTATTTATTGTGTCAACAAAACTTATATATTTTGCATCAACGGGGACCTGTGTTTGTGTTGTTCCTGCGGTGCTTGAAACATCACTTAACAAAATGTATTGTGTGTTCCATTGATTTGCAGATATTAATCCGCCCAAAGACGCCCTGTTATATGCAAACTTTGTTGGAATATCAACTTTTGACCACTGCAAAAAGTGAGTATCGCTGGCAGTGTCATATATTGCTTCAATTACAGGTGCATGTGGAACATACACTGTTTTGCCAATATTTTGTGAAGAATTAAGTTGATTGGAACTATTTCCAATTTGGCTTAATTTTAATGTGTATTCACCTGCGTTAACGCTATTTGCAAATTGGTCAAACAAAATGTTAGTTGTTGGCCAGCCATTAATTTTTGGACACTTTAAAGAAGTGCTTTGTTCAACAACTATTTTAATTTGATCCGAAAGATCCAAAAACAAACACCCAAGCCTAGACAAGTTTTGTTCCAATCCATTTGCAGAAAAAGATAGTTTTAAATTTTGCGTTGCAACATTTGCAAGCGTGTGATAAAAAGGCGAACCAACCGCGCCACCATTGGTAAGAGTTAACATATCAGCATCAATGCCACTCCACACAAGCGAACCGTTAATCAAATCCAAAACTCTTGGACTTGTTGGCAAAATTATTTCTGCAAAGTTTTTTCCATCGGGCCCCATAAATCCAAAATTGTAACCCGGAAGCGTGTTGGGATTTGTTGAAACTGCCATCACAGAAAAATATAACTTTTGAACTGTGCTAGAACTTGGAATTTCAATGGATGTTTGCGTTTGCATTTTGTTACCAATAAAACTCCAATCAATTTTGTTGGTTGACGAGTATACATAGTAACCGCTGGCGCCAGCAACAGCGTTCCAGCAAAATCTTCCATTTTCAATTTTCATTGTGGTTGTGTCCAACTTTTTTAAGGCTATTTCTGGCGAGTATTTTGAGTTAATGTAATAAAACCCGCCAGTTTCCAAACTGTTTCCGCCCTGTGCACAAACCCTAAAATTAATATCTCCGGGTGTAAAATTAATTACTCCGGGATGATTTGGCAACATCACATTGTTTTGGTTGCCAACTGTTGAAGTCATATAATTTGTTCCTTGACCAAAAAGAAGCCTATATCCATATGTTTTGCTTGATTGTTTCCATTCCACAAAAGTTTTTGAAAGGTCATAATTTTCTTCAAAAGAATTATTGGTAAACAACACGCCATGAACGTCAGAAGCATTTATGTTTGGATTTGCCAAAATTTTCATTGATAACTCAGCACAAAAGTTGGAATATATAATGTTATTTACACTACTTTTTACCTGAACACTTAATGTCATTAACGTTTCTTCATTTATTTGATAAATTTCGTTTGGAATAAATTGTTTTAAATCTTTTTCACCCGACCACTTGTTGCTTAAATTAAGTTCAAAAGTTTTTGTCCCCATTTTTGCAAGATATGTTAAATTATCTCCAAAAACTAACGAAGCGCTGAGGGCAGTTTTATTGTCCTCATTTATTGTTAAAAAACCATTTTGAACAACTGCTGTTGGTGTGTTAAGTTTAAATGCAGTTATTGGCTGTGAAAGTTCATTGCCATCCAAAAATATATCGCCCAAACTTATTGGTGTGCTTGTGATATTTCCAACTGCACTTATGTTAAGTGTGTGTTGTCCTTTTTCTATTCCGTCAAGTGGGTCACTTAACGTTGTTATCACTCGCTCTGTTGCGTCAATCTTTAAACAATAAGAAACCGCACCGCTTATTGAGGACCAAGACAAAACGCCATTATTTATTGCAAAATTTGTCACTGTGGAAAGTTTTGTTGCTCTAAGCATTTCAGTTGATACATTTGAATTAATATAAAATTCACCATTTTTTTCACCGCCAAGTGCTATGGCAGAAATATTAAAATTTCCGGCTGGAATAAGTGCACTCAAAACTCCTTGCGTTGAAAATGAAAAATCTGTTGCCCCAATTATACATTCCGTAAAATATTGGCTACCAACAACTGCTCCATATCCCAAAGCGTTTGAAACAATATCACCCTTAAAATAAATTACTTTGTTTGTTTTAACAAAATTAAGCCCTGTTGGCGCAACAAGTTTTATTGCTTGTTTTTTAAATGACTGGCTTTTAACAACTCCATTTGCCAATTTGGGAACAGCAATTGCTTCAAACTTTACATCCCCAGATTTTAAATCTTGTGGGAACACATATTCATAATTTTGGTTAATTTTGGATAATTTTGTGTTGTCTCTAAGTTTAATCCAATTTGAACCATCTAAATTAAAGTCACTTAACATAACGTTTGCATTGTCTTCCCAAACGTCTTTAATTTTAAGTTTTGTGCCGTCAAACAATATTTCTGGGCTTGCCAAAACTTTTACGCTCATAGTTGCAGAATCATCACTTGAAAGCGTTGTTGTTCCGTTTCCTATTGCTCTTACTTTAACAAAAGCATCACCCGCGTTTACAAAATAATTTGACATGTCAAAAGGAGATGCCAATGTGGATAATGTTTGAGTGGCTCCTGTTGAATAATTGTATGTTACAATAAACCTAGCGGCCGTTTGGCTAGAAAAAGAAAAAGTTGCGTCTTTATTAATTGTAAGTGCGGTTGGAACAAACAGTCGGACAATATTCACACTTTCGCTTTTTGCAGAATTAAACACATTTGCATTTGCGTCACCAATTGCTTTAACACAAACGCTGTGATTTCCTGCTGTTTGAAAAAATGACTCCTCTAATAAGTTTTTTTGCGTGGTTATTCTTGGAGCATTGCCATCAATATAAACTTCATATTCCGAGGGCTGTGCTGTCCCCGTGCCCAAATAACTCCAATTAATTGTTATAAGTTTTTGAAGGTCTGTGTTATCAGCATTTATTGAGGTTATTGTTGGAATTGCAAGTTTTGTAAGCATGGCATTTTGTGAAAAGTTTTTTGCTGAAAGCCTGTTTATTTGTCCAAAATTTGCTGTAAATGATGACCTTATTGGCTTAATTGAGATTTGAACATTGCCTTCTGCAAAATTATCCATAATTGTTTCCATAACTGATTTTGTGTTTTCCCCATAAAAATCAAAAAACAAAACAGAAGATCCAACAGTTGTAGATTTTTGAACAGAATTTTGCATAAAGTTAAGTGTGAACATATCACAATCACTTACCGCCACCCAATTAAGTTTTTTTAAATTAAAGGTTGGCGCAAGCATTGTTTCAATACGTTCAAATTTAAAAGTTTCAAATTTGCTGGAAAGATAAAAATTGCTTCCTGATATGTTTTTAACTGCAATAAATTTAAATTGAATGTTAAGCAAATTTTCGCAAGAAGAAATGTCCAATCCTCTGCCCTCTAACGATTGCTCTGTTGTTATAAAATAATTTGTTTTTTCAACACCAACTATGGAAGTTGCACTGGGAACTGTTAAAACTTGGCTTTCAGAAACATCAACTGTTTTTGGAGAATCCAATCTTGTAACATTTATTTCGCTTGTTTTATCCGAATATATCAAAACTTGGCTGATTGCACAAATTTGCACCTTAAACGTTGCAATGTCCGCAAAATCATATTCATAAAATGTTTCTGTTGTGTTGTCTGTTATTGTTTGACTTGCCGAATTTTTTATTAGCACTGGCATTCCGCCATCAATTCTGTAAATAAAAACGTTGTAACTGGTTGCAAACTGAACCGCATTCCAAGTTATTTTTCCGCGTAAACCATTTTCCACAACAATTACATTGCCTGGCAAATATAGTTTTGCAACCGTTGAAAGAGGGCTAGAACTTAACGAAGAAACAACTCCGCTTTGCCCTGCGTTAACAGTTAATGTTTTTATTTTGTGCTTAATTATAACGCTGAACTGTTCATATTTGTTAATTCCGTCCAAATTTAAAAGAAATTCTTCTGCTTGCTGAGTGCTTCCAACAATTTCAAATGTTTTTGAATATAAGTTTTGGGATACGGTTATTAAATTAACAAAATTTGATTGTGCTTCTTGCCATTTAAAAGTTTGATTGGAAAATGTGGGAGATTCTGGGGTTTGCACGCGTGACAAACTGAACGTGCTTATTTTGCTATCCAAATAATAAACATCATTATGCTTTGTGGTTTTTGCCTTATGAAATACTTTTATTTCAAAAATCGAATCGCTTTGTGCAAGCGTTGAAGATTCAATATTGTTAATTGTTGTTATAACAGGTGTTGCATCATTAAGTCCTTCATTAACATATGTTGCAACTTCTAATCTTTCGTCTTGCGTTATTGTTACAGAAGTTGGTGCATTAAGTTTTACAACTTTAACAACAACTTCGTTTGAATTTAAAAGAAATCTATTGGAATTTTTTGCAATTATTTCTAATTGATAAGATCCCTGAATTTGCAAATATGCAGAAAGCGGAACGCTAAATGCAGTTGGTATTGCCGTTATTTCTTGGGTATAAACACTTACTCCGCTCATTTTTGCAACAAAACTGAATGATGTTGCAAGTTGCGAAGGGTTTATTGTTAAAATTTGTGTGTTTCTGTCAAAATTAATTGATGGGCTTTCAAGTTTTTGAAAAACTTCCACGTTTGTGGAAACAAAGTCCAAACTTTCAATTAAGTTGGAATTGTTTCCTTTTGCCTTAACTTTAATTTCATATGCTCCATATTCAAAGTTAAATGAGTTTGATGCTGAAAACACAGTTTGCGAACTAACAAATCCGCCATCTTTGTAAAGTTCAATTAAATATCCATCCGCAGAATAAGAATTTGCAGTCCAACTTGCAACTCCGCTTGCCGTTAAATTCAAATTTTCAATATTTGCCAGCCTTCTTATTACTATTCGTTCTGTTGCTGGCAAAATGTACGTTGAACCTGCCGAAACACCTTTTGCAGTAACAAAAATTTCATAAACCTTTGCTTCTTTAAAAACAACATTTGTACTGCCCAAGTTTTGTGAAATTTGCGGGCTTGTCCATGTTTCTGTTAAACATTTTATTTCATACACACTTGCATGCTGAATTTGAGAATATGAAATAACAGATTCTCCATTTTCATTGTGTGTGTGTGTTATGCCAGAAGGCTTGTATAATTGTATGATTGTAATTTTTTCTGAGGGGTCAGAACTTATTTTTGTTCCGTCACCAACAGACTCACCAACAATTTCATATGTTCCTGCCATATGTTCCACCCACTGATATGTGCCTGTTGATGTGGAAACAATATTAACAGATCCGTTTGCATTTTTTATTGTTAACACAACCTTTATTTGCATTCCCGTTTGAATATTTCCATCATAAGTAAGAACAGGCTTTGCAAGTTTTTCTATTCCTTCTAATCTTGAAATGTTTTTGCTTGCAAGATATCCAATGCTTCCGGAACTTGTTATTTGGGCAGTATATTGCCCCGGAGCAAAGCCTTTCATGTTTGTGGAATTAACACTTGCATCAAAATTTACTTCTGTTGTTATGGTGTCTTTTGTAAAAAATAATTTAAATCCACTTGTGCCAATTTGATTGTTATCCCAAACAATAGCGCCATTTTCAATTTTTAATTTTGGGGCTGTTAACCTTTTCAGCGTTAATATTTCGCTTTTTGCAGGTTTAACATTTTGTTCCGCAGAATGATATGCAACCACCGTGATATTGTATAAAATTGGTTCGTTTAAATTTAAAACAACAAAATTTTGTTTTGTTTCTGTTTTAATGTTATTTACTTCAACAACATATTTTCCATTTTCGCCAATTTCTCCATTCCAAGAAAGAGTGCTTGTATCATCGTTATACGCAAGCAAAGTTGGCGCTTTTGATTTTGAAAAATTAAAAGTATCACTCCACTCGGATGTTAAATACTTTCCAGCACCAATGGCTCTAACTTTAACCGAAAATGCTCCTGAGCCTTCTATTACATAAAAGTTTGTTAAAACTGTTTGAATTGACGTGTCTTTTGCGGTTATCAAACTTACTTCATAAGAATTTGCAATTTGAATTTCTTGTTCTGCCTTTGCAAAAACTTCGGGCCATGTAATTTTGTTTGTTTCTGCATCAAACTTTGGCATGCTTGGTTTTAAAAATTTAACTTTTGGCGACTCCACAACAACGGTTAAAAATGCTTTGTTCTCGCCACATCTTGCCTCAACAAAGGTGCTTCCTTCATTTCTTCCCGCAAGTTGATTTTGTGGGGTAATAAAAACAATGTTTTGATTCATAGATTTAAAAACAATGTTTTCAATTCCATTTTCAACATAAGGAGCAAGATCAACAAATTCACCCGTGGAAATGGTTAATTGCACTGTGTTAAAATTAACATCTCTATTTTGAACGCAAGCATAAAGTGAAATTGGCATAAACGCCATTAACACAACAGCCAAAAGCATCTTTATTTTTTTCATCTGCACCTCGAATATTATTATGTCTTATTTTACCATTTTTGGGGTAAATTTATCAAACAAAATTTTGCAATTATAAATTTAATTTTATTGTTTGAAAAAAAACAAAAAATATGCTTTATAATTTTGTTATTTTGCACGTTTTTACAAAATTCACACATTTGCAAGTTACAACATATAAAAAACTGTGGAGAGTGACAAAAAAACAATTTCTAGGCTAAAACCAAATGCTTATTATTGCGGTTTAATTCAAAACTTGTATGCAGGAACAGAAGGCGAACTTTGCACCACAATGCAATTTTTTTACTCCGCTAATATACTTTCACCTTTTAACAAAAATCTTTCTTCCATTTTGGAACAAATTTCAAAAACTGATTTTTTGCATGCTTCAATGTTAAGCGACTTGATTATTAGGCTTGGTGGTGATCCAATTTTAATTAACAATCAAGGAAAATGGCTAAGCGGAAGAAGTTTGGATTATATTAAGGATACAAAACAAATAATTTCTTTAAATTTAGAACTTAAAGAAAAAATAATAATTGACACAAGAACTGCAATAGCAAAAATTGACGATATTCAAGTTAAACAAGTTTTGTTCCAAATTTTGTCGGATGAAATTTTGCACAGAAAATCTTTACAAAATTTAAAACGCGTGTACTGCGAACAACCACAAAATTAATTTTGTTTTATTTTTTTTTTGCGGTTGCCATTCTAAACACACACAAAAAAGCACTGAGCACAAGAGGAATCCATATAAATGTTTTTGGCATTTCAGGAAGTTGTTTGTTAATTAAATAAAAGGCAACCACAAACGCAATACAAAAAAATGTTGCAAGCAAATAAACAATAATGTCAAGCGCTGGTTTTTTTGAAATACCAATTATAATTGCAAATAAAACTGAAAGTATTGCAGAACCATATATTCCAATAACTGCAATTTGAGCAAGAAATAAATTTGCATCTTGATTTGTAAAACCATTTGCAAAAATATTTTTTAAAAGTTGAAAAAAGGTTGTTGAAACACCGCCAACTTGCCATGCAGGTAAAAAAGTTAAAATAACAATCATTCCTGCAAAAATAGTTAAAAGAATTGGCGAAATTTTTTTCATTTTAAACTTTCCCTTTTTTGTTTTCACTTATTGCAGCATCAATCAGCATAACTTGCGCTGGTTTATATTTTTCTTGCACAGTTTCATATTTTGATGGCAAATTGTATCCAAGTTCATATTTTTGGCTTGTTTCCAAAAACTGTCTTAAATAATCTTTTGCAAACAAAAATGCCTCTTCAACAGAGTCCCCTTCCGTAAAAATGTCCAAATCTGGAAATATCACTGTTGTTCCGTTTTCTTTAAAAAAAACTGCTGGATAAACAAAAAGTTTCATTTTGCCCTTCTAATATTTTATTTACTTTTGTAAGTATATAATATCACAAATCACAAACCTAAATCAAACGTTTTTATTGTTTTTGTTAAAAACTTATTTAATTTATTTTATTTGGTCCACTTAAATAAAATATGTTTAAAAAAATAAATTTGTGATTTATTAAAATAAAAAACACACCATCTGGCGTGCTTTTGAAATTATTTTATATGTTTACTTAGTTCAATTTTTCTTAGGCTTTCATATTCTTGTTCGGAAATTAATTTATCATCTTTCATTTTTTTAATACTTTCAAGTTTTTTTTGCAAACTGTTTTGAAATTGTGGGTTCCCAAAATTGATAAACTCGTTAGAAAATTTGGGTTTTTCTCGCTCGCCAGAAATTAATCCTTTTTTTACTTTTAAGTTCCATCTTGCAATATCTATTAGTTTAAAAACAAATGCTGTTAATGGAACAATTAAAACCGCACATGCAATAATTGCTAGCACATCTTTAAATAAAAATGCAATACCAACACAAATGCCAATAACAACCCAATCTATTATCATTGAAAAAACTAAAAATGTTTTGCTTTCACCATATTCATATTCTTTTTTGCCCGCAAGTCCAATTGTTTTGATTCCAACAATTGTGTAACCAATTGCAACGCCCAACATTAATAGTGCAATAAACACCCACACCAAAATCATTAAGCCAAGCGATGCCAAAATTATTAAAGGGTCCGTTTGTGAAACACCAGCAATAAATGCAATAATGGCAACAGCATAAATTGGCAAACTCATAATAACGTCCAAAATTCCTGCTGTTAATGTTAACCCTTTTGTTTTTTGTTTTTTTACAGGAATATTTTTTTCATTAATTAACAAGTTAGGCTTTAAGATAATTTGATTATCTTTTTGTTTTTGTTCCATAAATTCCCCTTATATTTGTTATTTACTTGCATTTAATAATTTTGCAATTCCTTTTAAAATAAATTGAATTATATACAAAATTGAAATCACAAAATCTGCAACATATGCCGAAATATATGCTTTAAAAACAACTGAAATATCAGAGCGCTCTTCTTGCGTTAAAAAGTTTGTTTGTGTCATGATGTCCATTGCAATTGTGTTTGCCTTTTTTTCTACTGGAATGTTAAGAATAACAAACACAAAAGCAGCAATATAAAGCACGCTTGCAATTGCAACACCAATTAGTGATGAAATTCCGTTCATGTTAAATAAAAACAAATCAATTAAAAAGCCCATAATGGAAATTGGAATAAACATAACTGGTGCAAAAACTATAAGAGGTTGAACAATAGAACGCGCTTTAAGTTTTTTATCTTTTTGTTGGTGCATAATTGCAAGCCCAACTTTTTGAACAGCAAGTCCAACAGCCGTGATACTTGTTTTATTAAATATATTTTTTCTTAAATAAATTGTTTTTTTGCCCAAACTATAACTGTTTCCATACATAAGCATTCTAAAAAATCCAAGTGGCTTAACTTTAACATCTGTTAACCCTGCTCTGTCCAAAAGCAAAAGAGCAGCAGTTTCTCCCGTAAGCCCACTTTGATTTTCTATCTTGTTAAATTTGTTGTAACTTGTAAAAATTTTTATTCTTGCTATGCCTGCCCAAAGTGATGCGACAATAATAAGAATTCCAACAATAATAAGTGCAACCGACACAAGTGTGTTCAGCCCATTATTTGCCAAAAGTGATGAACCCATAATTTCTCCTTATCTTTATTACATTATATATTATTTACAAATAACACGTCAACATATTTGATTGACTTATTGTAATATTTTAATGTAAAATATATAAAATATTTATGGGAGGATAATTATATGAAGGTTATTTTGCTGGCTGACGTTAAAGGCAGTGGAAAAAAGGGCCAAATTGTTGAAGTTGCAGACGGATATGCAAAAAACTTTTTAATTGCAAAAAAATTTGCAAAACTTGCGGACAACACCAGTTTAAATGCTTTTAACACAAAAAAAGATGCGGAACTTTTTCATGATTCGGTTCACAAACAAGATTGCATTAACATGGCAAAAAAACTTGAAAACACAGAAATTATTCTTAAAACAAAATGTGGTGAAAAAGGCAAACTTTTTGGTGCAATAACCACAAAAGAAATTGCAGAAACGCTTTTGCTTAAAAACATTGACATAGACAAACGTAAAATTGTTTTGAACGAGCCCATTAAAGCCGTTGGAAATTATCAACTTACTGCAAAACTTTTGCCCGACGTTTCCGCAAAATTTACACTTGTTGTTGAAAAACAAAATTAAATTTTAAAATAGTTATAAATTAGTAAATTTTCACACATAATATCTTTATGAAAAGGCTTCCACAAAAGACCAAGTTTTTTTATGCTATTGGCAACCTTGGATATGGCACTATTGCACAAACCGTTAATAATTTTGTAATGTTTTTTGGCACAAGCGTTCTTGGAATTTCAGGCACTCTTGTTGGGCTTGCAGTTGCCCTATCAACTTTTTGGGATGGAATATCCGACCCCATTGTTGGATATCTTTCTGATCACACAAAAAGCAAAACTTTTGGCAAACGATTAGGATATATGACCATTGCCACACTTGGGCTTGCAGTTTTTAATGTTTTGCTTTGGATAATTCCTGTAAATATTTCAATGTTTGCAAAATTTATTTGGATGTTAATTTCATTGCTGTGCATAGAAACTTTTGCAACATTTTTTGCAACACCATACACTGCTCTTGGCATAGATTTGGCACCTGATTACAATGAGCAGTCTAGTTTACAGGGCTTTAAAACAGTTTTTTTTATTGTTGGAATGATTATGCCAAGTCTGCTAATGATGATTTTTATGCCATCAACAAATGAAATAACACAATCCCAGTTTTTACAAGGTGGATATATTAAAATTAGTTATATAACAACTATTTTATGTTTAATTTGTGGAACAGCATGTATTTTGGGAACATTTAAAAATGCTCACAAGGTTGAAACAAAAATTATTGTTACAAAAGAAAAAAATGTGTTTTTTAAAATTTTTGTAAATTTTTTTCAAACCTTAAAAAATGATAATTTTGGTCCTATTATAATAGGTTATTCAATTTCATTAATTTCTTCTGCTTTTTTAACATCTGTTGGGCTACATTTATTTACTTATTCATTTCATTTTAGTGGCACGCAAATTTCGTTTTTAATGAGTTCTTTATTTATTGGCGCAATTATTTCTCAGGCATTTTGGATTTATTTGTCAAAACGCACAAGTAAAAACAATGCGCTTTCAAAATCTTTTGTAATAACTTTAATTGGAATTGCATTAACTGCAACACTTTTTATTTTTAGAGATTTATTATCAAACACTGTTTTATTTTGGGCAGTTTTGCCCTGCATTTTTTTATGCGGATTTGGAACGGGAGCGCTGTATTCCATCCCCATATCAATGTTTGCAGACTGCATAACTTTGGATAAATTAAAAACAGGTGAGAATCACTCGGCAACTTACAGTGGATTTATGACACTTGCTTTTAACATTGCAAATTCCATAGCACTTCTTGTTATTGGCGTTTTGCTTGATATAATTAAGTTTAATTCCGCCGAACCAGTTCAACCGCAAAAAGTTCAAAACTGGCTTGGCGTTATTGTTTTTGTTGGATGCGCCCTTTCTATTGCCTTGGCAAAATTTGTGTTTTCAAAGTATAAACTTACACGGTCCGAACTTCTTAAAGAACAACTTTGTGCAGAAAGAAAGCAAGAAAAGATTAACCCATAAAAAAAACTTTTATATTTTATAAAAACTTGCACATTCTAGTTTTATGAAAAAGCAACGCGTATTTTTTTGTTTGTTTATTGTTTTATTTTGTTTTATAAATATTTTTTCATATAATAACCATGCTGTTGCAATAAACAAATTAACACCATTAACAACAGTTCCAGAAAGTATAAAACTTGCTGTTGTTATGTATCACAGTATTTTAAAATCCAAAACTGGAAGATATTTTGTTTCTCCAAATCAATTAGAAAATGATATAATTGCATTAAAAAAAGCAGGCTATCAAAGTGTACTTTCTGCCGATATATTAAATTTTGTTAACAATCATGGAACATTGCCATCAAAGCCAATTTACATGACATTTGACGATGGCCATTATAATTGCTTGTATTATGGATTGCCCATTTTAAAAAAACATAATTTTAAAGCCGTTTTTAACATTGTTGGAGCATATAGTGAACACAGCAGTACTTCGGGAGATTGCGACAATCCAAACTATTCACATTTAACATGGGCAGAAATAGATGAAATAAACAAAAGTGGATATGTTGAAATTGGCAATCATTCTTACAATATGCACAAATTTAACCCAAGATTTGGCATTGGACAAAACTATAACGAAAATGACGATGACTACATAATGGCCATAACAAATGATGTTGTAAAATTAAACAGCAAGTTGCAAGAAACCAATGTAAAAACAAATGTTTTTGCATATCCTTTTGGAAAATATTCCACTTTAAGTGAAAAAGTGCTTGCAGATTTGGGATTTAACATTACTTTAACTTGCAACGAAGGCATCAGCGTTTTAAAAAGAAACAATCCCGAATGCACAAAACTTTTAAAACGAATAAACAGGGAAGGAAGTTATTCCACATATGAATTTGTTGAAAAAATTAATAATTTTGCAAACAAAACTATTTTATAAACATAAAAGCAAACAAAATCAAAATTTTTGTTTGCTTTTTTTAATATTGCCATTTTGCTTTAATTGTCTGCAAGAGGGATTTGCACATAACCCTGTGGATAAGTGCAAAGTGGGCACTCTTTCCACGCCTTTTTGTCAACGTGTTCGTGCCCACAATTAGAGCATTTCCACTTAGTTTTTTGAGTGGTTTCGTAAAGCATGTTTGTTGTAAATTTTTCGTACAATTCTTTTAGCATCAAATGATGACAATTTTCTGTTAAAGAAATTAAAGTGAATAATTCTGCAACGTCCAAATATCCTTCTTCCTTTGCGACACCAGAAAAAACAGGATATATTTTTTTGCTTTCTGCAATTTCAGTGTCACAAGAACATTTTAAACTTAAAGGAATTTCACAACTTTCAAAAGGATAGCCTGCGCATATATCAATGTTTTTGCAACACTTTCCTCCATATTTTACAATCATGCTGTATATTCTGCTTGCATGTGCCATTTCATTTTTTGCAAGAATTTTAATGGTGTCTGCAACATATGTAAAGCCCTGACTTTTTGCACTTTTTGCAATGAACTGATATCTTGCACCGTCTTGACATTCTGCCACAAAGCATCTTGCCAAATTTTCTTTTGTCTTGCTGTTATTAAAATCCATTAAACGCTCCTTTTTATTAACTAATTATTTACCGTTTAATTAATTTTAATCAGTTTTATCATTAAATTATTGTGCAACAAATTGGCAAAAAATTGTTTTATTAATTTCTATATCTTCGGGAACAAAAACATTTTCAATGCTTTGTTGAGTTTGTCCGCACTTAAATTGCATTCCATCACGACAATAATTTGTGTTGGATATTAATTTATCTTCAAAAGGTTCAAAACTAATTTTTAAACATTCTTTAATTTTTTTTCCGCACGATTTTGCAATTGCATTTGCCTGAAATTCTGCATTTTGATATGCAAGTTCAATAATATTGGTTTCAATTTTTTTACTGTTTTTAATGCCAAAACTTATTGTATATTTGGGTGGATTTTTAAATTTTGATGTTTTTTCCATTAGTTGCGACAAGCAAGACATTTTGTAATCAAACTTTAAAATTGCATTTTGATTAAACAAATAGCCATCCAAAACATATTTTCTTGTTAGTTCATCATAATGCTTGGCTTCACCAACTTTAAAAGATAGTGTTTTAACATTTTTTTTATCAAACGTTAATGTGCTTAACATGTTAACATAATTTTCCACGTTTTGAACGCCATCTGCAAGGGCAGTTTCATAATTATCACTTAAATTTTCAAAATTAAAATTTATTGTTATTTGATTTGGCTTGTAAAATTTTTGCCCTTTTCCTTCAACCATTATTTCCATATTATTTCTCCTATTGATTAATTATAATATTAATAGCATTTGTTGTCAAATAATAAAAATAGCACCTTATGCCAAAATTCTATAAAAAATAGTTTAAAATATCAAATAAATATCAAAAAAATGGCTTTGCATTTTTGTTTTTATTTTTTAATTTGTTTCTACATTCAAAAAAATAATCAAAAGAAAAAATAAATAAAAAGTATAATTTAAAAATATTACAAAATTGTTGTATAAAAACTTGATGATAGTATAAAAAAGTGATATTATAACATTATACTAAGAGGGAGTTTTTATGAAAAAGTATTTAAGTTTTGCAGTACTGTTTTTATGCCTTATAACAAGCACCATTTTTTTTAATGCTTGTTATGAAGATAAAAAACATTCAGTCACATTGCCCATAAACGAAGAAGTTTATTCAATATCTTATTTAAAGTCAGCAGAGCAAACAAGCAGTAATAATGTTGTGATGGTAAATGAAAATAATGGATATGCGTTTGCGTTTACATTTAAAGAAAAATATAATGATATTTCAAACGTAACATTAAAAATAAACGGCAAAGCAGTATCTTGCAACAAAAATGCAGGGGTCATCACTATCAGTGCAGACAAACTTACAGAAAATATAATTATCACAATGGAAGGCATTCAGGTTAAAAAATTGTCATTAGAATTCAGCCCTGCAAGTTACTTTCAAAAAGGCGAAGATGCGTCCACTGCCAAAAGTTCACAAAAACACATGGATAATATTTTGTTAAAATTTTTAAAACCTGACGGAAGCACTTTTGAAGGAACAATGCTTGAACTTTTGAATGCCAAATTGCAACTGAATTATGCTTTTGATACAGAACTTGTTATTAAGATAAAAAGTTCTTTGCCAAAGATTTTTGAAAGTTTTGGTGTGCTTTTAAACACAGACGAAAATAACTTTTCTGGAAAATTTGAAATTGATGGAAATAGTATATTTCCACAAGGCACCAATGTTATTATTTGGCCAATTACTGATGAAAATTATGATTATATTGTTGAAAATGGCTATAATCTATTTAAAATAAAAATCGACAAAGATATTAAAATATACTTTAATAATCTTGCACTTTTTTATCAAAAATACGCTTCATCTAAAAAGATATTTGATAATGAAACATTTGATATTGTGGTAACCACAGAAACTTATAATGATGGTTGTTTTTTTGATTTTAGCACTCCGCTTAATGTTAATGTAGTTAAAAAGATTGCTGGCACAAAGGCGCTTGATAACGCAATTATTGTTATAAACGGCAGGGAGATGAAAGAAGGCCCGCTTGTAACAAAAACAAATGGCACAATTACTTATAATGGCGAGTCAAAGGAAACAATAGTTTTTACACTTGCAGGCAAGCATTTTACACCCGCTAGCCTTGGCACAGGAAGTGAAACTAATTACTGCATAGATATTAAAAATGTTGAAATTCCCAAAAATGCTATTTGTTTAAAAATTATGCCAAATGAAAGAATAAAAGAGTATTATTCTTATGGAAATGCTGAAACAAAAAAAATTGTTTACACTGACAATTCAATTTATTATGATAATGCTACTTTAAATAAAATTATTGTTTTATGTTATATCGACAATATTTTTGACTATGAAAACATGATTGCAAAAGTTGATGTTGACGGCACAATAACATCATACAATTTAAAAGAAAATCCTGCAAACTTTCAAAAATATAACGGTCATTATGATTTTAATTTTGACATAGCAAGCAACATAGCAAGCACTGCAAAAAATATAACTGTATCTTTTGAAAACATTGTTGACAAAAAAATTAATTTTAAAATAATTAATAATTTTGAAAACGAAGTTAAAATTAGCACCGCAGTTAATTTAAAAACTGACCCAGAAAGTTTGTTGGTGCCAATAACAGGGTTTAAAGATATAAAAGGTTTGACTTATAAAAGCGTTTTAACCTTGACCATTGAGGCAAAGGATGGCATGATGAACATTGAAAATTATTTTTTATGTATTAAAGAGCCAAACAGCACAAAAAATTTATACGCCGACTTGCAATATTGTATATCAACGGTTAGTAGCGGAAAAAATATAAACGTTACAGATTTGAAAAAACATACTTTTAAAATGTCAATGAGTTATTCTGACCTAGAAATAACACTTGTTAAAAACAGATATGCAACCCAGATAGCAGCAGTTGACGGAACAGGAAAAAGATTGTACAAAACTGGTGAAGACTTGGATTTGTCGGGGCTTAAAATTAAAATATCTTACATTGACGAAAGAAATGGATATCCACTTATGGCAGAAGAAATATCTTTATTTGATACCACAACGTTTGAAATATTTCATATTTATCCATTTGACAAAAATCAAGTAGGACAGAAACATTTTTCAATTAAACACAAAGACTCTGGAATATGTATAATACGATTTTCAGTTCAATATGTTTAATAGCGTTGCTAAAAAAAATAATATATTACATATAAAAATGCCAAAAAGTAAATTATTTGGCATTTTTTGTCAAAATTTATTATTTTATAAAAAATTTTTACATAATTTAATTAAATAAAAAAGTGTTTTAAATTGTTTTTTTTAAAATAAAACAATAATAAAACTTTGCAAAATTATTGGATGTTTGCCAATTTAGAAATTGGCTCGGCAACATCAATTAATCAAAACTTTTAAAAATTTAAATTAGCCAAAAAGACTAAAAATCTTTGAATGCCAAGGTTCTATCCAAAAACTAGAATCTTATTTCACAGCCATTTAGTGGTGCGTCCATCAGGGCTCGAACCCGAAATCTAAGTTCCGAAGCGAGCCCCAAACACCACCATTTTTATATAAATTTGTGCCGTTTTTTATCATAGAATATCATATTGTAAAGTGTCTATAAGTCCCTATTTATAAAGGGTTTATGCACTTTTATTTTTCATACAACACTAAATAAATATTAAACATAATTATACAACACAAAACAACCCATTTGCAAAAATCTTGCAATTTTATTGCAGAAATTCGTGATTGATATGAATAAACCATTATTTGAAATAATAACCAAAAACATCAAATTTGTCGTTTTTAATTTTATCTATAACTTTTACACTTTTATCATTGAAAAATCCTTGTTGTTTTCATAAATGATAAATTCATTATTATGTGTAATATTTTTTAATTTTGACAACGACTTATTTAAACTTTCTTTTTCATCAAATAATATTTGATTGAAATATTCATATAGATTGCATGTAGTTAAAATTTGTTCGGCTCGGTTTTTATCAGCTTTAGTCCAAAGAAAATTGTTTTGCGCACCATTTGTAATTAACTTTTTGATTAAGGTCTTATTCAGCACCAGTCTATAAGGCAACCAAAGTAAAGAAAAATAATGTTGTTTTTCTTGAATCACGTTTGGCAAAACGGAAGGTAAAACAAAAAAGAGTTTACTTCTGGTAATTCTCTCATCTGTTTTTATTCTTTCATATCCATGTTTTTCTAATGCAAAGTTATATGCATCATTATTTAGTGTTGTTGAACTTACCAATGTGTCATCTAAATCAACAATAAATTTCATTTTAGATTTATAAATTCCTTAATAGTTTTTAAAGATATAATTTCAACACCTTGGTTATTTAATTGTTCATTCAACTCAACAATGTCTTTGCCTTTATCAATTTGAGTATTCAACATAACATATCGGTCTTTGCCATATTCTTTTGCTTTTTGCATTGCATGTCGAGAGCCACTATCTCCCTTTCCAGACACAAAACTAGCAATTAAAACAACTGCCTTTGATAGCATTGCTTGAAGTCTGTCTCTTTCAATAAATCTTTTTACTCGTTCAAATCTATTTTGTGGTTCGCTTATATATTCTGTTAAAACAAGCCCATTTTTTTCAAGAATTTCATCAACAAAATTTTTGTTTTCTTTTGGATAAATGTTTTCAAAAGTTGAAGGTAAAATTGCAAGGGTTTTGCCATTTGCTTCCAAACAAGTTTTATGAGCAACAGTGTCACACCCATTTGCCAGTCCACTTACGATTGTTATGTTGTTTTTACATAATTCTTTTACAATGTCTCTTTCTCTTTGTACAATTTCTTCTGTTGGATTTAGCACTCCAATAACCGCAACATTGTTTTGTGTTTGATTAAGCAGTATAATGTCGCCTTTATAAACAAATAAAAAAGGCTTTTCGCTGTTTTTTATGTTTTTGGGAAGAAATATAAAATCCTTGTCAAAAGCACACACAAGAGAAAATTCTGCTTTTTTCAAAAAAGTTCTATCCTCGCTTGTATCAATATTAAACTCCTCAATTTTTTCTTTGCTATTAAACTCCTTCCAAAAGTTTACATTAGATTTTATAATGCCAGCTTTTTTCATACAATAAATTTTTAAAGCCAAATCAGAAAACATATTAACTCCTCGTTTTTGTAACTACATATAGTTTAATACTTTTTGCGCCTAAATCCAACAATGTTTGAATACAATCTTCGGCAACATAAACTCCTTCAGTATAAATGTCGTCATCTAAAATAATATTTTCGCCTTTAATTTCTTTTTCTTTGAATTCACAAGTATCTTTTGTTATACCAACATATGGATTATTTCCAGTATTGTTGTCAAGCCTCCAGTTATGTGTTGTTTTTGTGTCTTAACTCTTTTAATTGCATTAAAACAATTTAGAAATTCCAAATTATCTGCCACGCTTGAAATTGCTTTTTTAAACATTAGTTGACTTTGCGAATATAAACTTTCTTTTTTTGAACGAGGGACTACAACAATGCAATAAAAAGAAAAATCATTTTCAATTATTTGCTTAATATCCTTTGAGAATTTGCCTGACACATCAATAAAATCTTGTACTAAATCAATTTCTGAATGGCTTTTACTCATATTTTTTAAATGATTTATAAAGTCAGGGTTGCCTTCTTTTTGATAACCAACATAGTCTTGATTGTAATAGCCTTGAATATCTTGTCCTAAGTATTTATTTTGCTTTATTGTATACTTTTTCATAAAAACCTACTTTTTTACAACAAAAAAAGTTAATTAACTAAAAACTTGTAATTAACTTCACTTTGCTGACCAACCTTTCTTTTAGGTGGTTTATAGCAGGTTTTATTTTAATTTTATGTAAGTCCACTAGTGGGTTGTTTACAATAATGTAAACATTATAACACTGACTTTTTTCATATTCAAGTTTTTGTGCCATTTTTTTATTAATGATATTAAATATTGTTGACTTGCATACCAATATTTGATATAATTTCGGTATTAAAGTCAACAAAAGGATTTGTTATGAGAGATTATTCGAAAATTATTGAGCTTTCAGAAAAAAATAATGGATATGTTTTTTCAAAAGATATTACTGAAAATAAGATTCCAAAAGATTATTTAAAGTTTGCAGTAAAAGATGGCATTATTGAAAAAGTTGCATATGGGATTTACATGGTTAAAGATAACTTCATTGACAATCTTTTTGTGTTCCAAAAAATTAATTCAAAGGTAATTTATTCAGCTTTTACTTCTGCATATTTACTCGAATTAACAACAAGAGATAGTGGGAAAATTTTTGCTAGCGTTCCGCTTGACTATAATTCAAAAAAAATTTTTAATGGCAATACAATTTTACGAGAACCGAAAGACCTATATCTTTTAGGTTTAACGAAAGTTACCACTAATTTTGGCAATGAAATTGTTTGCCATGACATCCACAGAACGGTTTGTGATTTGTTTAATCCAAAATACGTTGGAGATAAATTTGTGCAAGTGGAAGCACTTAAAACATATTTAAGACGAGGTGATAAAAACACTCTAAAACTTATGCAATATGCAAAAAAGTTAGGTGTCGATAAAGCTATAAGAGAACGCTTGGAGGTACTACTATAATGAATACATCAAAACAATTAAAGGATTTGATTAATAACAAAGCAAAAGCATACGATTTAAGTCCTCAAGTTTTGCTAACGAGATTTTTTATGGAAAGATTTTTGGGAAGAATTTCCGAAAGCAGATACAGAACAAATTTTATTCTTAAAGGCGGTATATTGATTTCATCAATGGTTGGTATTGACTCTCGAATGACTAAAGATATGGATTTGACTGTTAAAAACTTGCCATTAAATGAAATTTTTATCAAACAAGCAATTTGTGAAATAACTAATATGCAAGTTGATGATGAAACAAAATTTGAGTTATTAGACTTAAAACCAATTCGAGAAGAATTTGATTATTCTGGATTTAGAGCAAGGCTTTCTTGCATATTTGACAAAACTCAAAACGTTATTCAAATTGATATCACAACTGGTGATGTTATCACTCCAAGAAAAATTCAATTTGGTTACAAGTTATTACTTGAAAAACGAGCAATAGACATAACCTGCTATCCTATTGAAACAATTTTAGCAGAAAAACTTGAAAGCATACTTTCAAAAAACATTACAACTACAAGAATGAAAGATTTTTACGATTGCTATTTGCTTGGAAAGTTGTATTTTCAAAATATAAACAAAAAGAACATGATACTTGCATTGCGTACGACTGCTAAAAATAGAAATACTGAAAACATTTTTGACAATGTTCACGAAACCATTGACGCAATAACGAACGACGGTAGTTTGCAATTTATGTGGCTTGCATATTCTTCCCAATTTAATTATTCAAAAGATATTAAATTTGAAGATACGATTAATCAAATTACTTCGCTTTTAAAACGGATTGATTTATTATAGGAGAAAATATGAAATATTTTGTTTGTGCAGACATTCATGGATTTTATGACGAATGGATAAACGCACTAAAAGAAAAACAATTTGATATCAATAACCCAAATCACAAGTTAATTGTTTGTGGTGACCTTTTTGATAGAGGTCATCAGCCCAAAGAAATCATTAATTTTGTGATTTCCAATAAAGATAAGATAATTTTAATTAAAGGCAATCATGAAGATTTAATGGAAGAAATGATTGAAAAAAAATAAAAACAATATTGCCAACATAACAAACGGAACAACCGGCACGATTATTGACTTATATCCCGAGTGGCAAGTAAGTGAATTTGATTTGAAAAAGATAGCCAACGAAACAAGGCTTAATGAAGTTTTTGCCTTATGTAAAGATTACTACGAAACTGAACATTACATATTTGTTCATGGTTGGATTCCAATTATTGAAAACTGCTATCTCTATGATAAAGACTGGCGAAACGCAAGACCTGAAAGATGGAACAAGACTCGCTGGGCAAACCCAGTTGATATGTTTGAATATGAAATATATGAACCAAATAAAACAATAGTTTGTGGGCATTGGCACTGCTCAGCACTTTGGCACAAAGCCTACCCAGATAAATATGAAGAGTTTAGCGACAAAGAAAACTTTGAGCCTTTTATAACAAAACAAATGATAGCACTAGACGCCTGCGCCGCCCACACCCACAAGGTAAATGTTGTTGTGATAGAAGATTAAAAAGTTTTACAAAAGTAAAGAAAAATAAAAAGTTTTATGTTATAATAACAATTAGGAGAAAGGTATGGCATCAATAATTGATAACAAAAATAAAACAATGCTGGATTCATTAAAAAATTCATTAAAGCAAGCAGAAAGTGTTGATATTTTAACAGCATTCTTTTATTTCTCAGGTTTTAATGCTTTGGCAGAAGATTTGAAAAATAAAAAATTAAGAATTTTGGTTGGAAATACGATTGACCCAGAAGCCATAAATGATTTATGCAAAGCTGTTAAAAATAGTTCTGACGAAGATTTATCAACTTATGCCAAAAGAGGGTACAATACTCTAAATAATTCTCAAAAGAAAAATCTGTATACTAATAGTTTTATTGAAATGTTTAACAAATCGGCTTTATCTGATGAATTTGATACAACCGATAGTCAAGCAATTTTCAAAATGTTTTTAAATAAAATAAAGGATGGTAGCTTAGAAATCAGATTAACTGGTTCACAAAACCATGCCAAAGCATATATTTTTACAAACAAATATGAATATTCTTGCTTTGGAGATCAAAAGGGTGTCGTGTTTACAGGTTCCTCAAATTTTACATATAATGGGCTTCGTGGACAAGGTGAAATGAACGAAAGATTTAGTGACAATGTAAAATATGATGAATATAAAGAATTATTCGAAAATTTATGGAATGATAGTAAATCAATAGATGTTTGTATAAAAGATGGAAATAACGAATTTGAAAAAGAAGTTAAAGATAAGTTATGGCTATTTGCAAAACCAAGTCCATATCAAATTTTTATTCGTATTTTATATGAATTATATAGTTCACTCGATCAAAAAACCGTCAGTGGACCTTATGAAATAACAAAAGGCAAATTTTCAAATTTTAAATATCAACTAGATGCTGTTCAATATGGAGTTGAATGTATAAATAAAAATAATGGTGTAATCATTGCAGATGTCGTTGGTCTTGGTAAATCAATAATCGCTTCAACTATTGCTTATAATTTAGATATATCAAAAACTATAATTATTGCTCCACCTCACCTAGTTGATCAATGGGAAGAATATCAACAAGATTTTGGCCTTCGTGGTGTTAAAGTGTGTAGTAGTGGAAGAATTGAAGAGTTGTATAAAACATATTCATCCGATTCAAATCCTATTCTTTTTATCATTGATGAAGCCCATAGATATCGTAATGAGTTAAGTGAAACATATCAATTATTACATCAATTAACTCGATCTAATCCGGAGAACAAAGTTATATTATTAACAGCAACACCTTACAACAACAGACCTCAAGATTTATTTGCATTAATAAAACTATTTCAAACTCCCAGCAGGTCAACCATTAATTCTGTTGATAATTTAGGTGTAAAATTTCATGAACTTATTGCAAAATATAACAGGCTTGAAAAAGAGGGCAAAAAGAATTTGACAGCCTCAATCAAAATCGAATTAGATAAACTAAGCCAAGATCTTCGTATATTAATAGACCCCGTAATTGTTAGAAGAAGTAGAATAGATTTGCAAGAAATTAAAGAATATGCAGATAATTTAAAACTTCAAAACATTCAATTTCCAAAAGTTATTGGCCCTGAACTTGTTAAATATGATTTAGGTGATATAAGACAGCTTTATATTTCAACATTGGATAAATTAAGCAATAAATTTCATGCTGCTCGATATAATCCATCAAATTATTTATATGACCAAGCTGGCTTTAATTCAAAATATGGCGAATTGTTCGGAGAAATGAATATTCAGTTATTTCAAGGCAACCTAGCAAAATTTATAAGAAGATTGCTTATAATGCGTTTCGAAAGTTCAAAATCTGCATTCAAGTCAACATTAACAAGCTTATTGAAATCTTACGAAAATATAAAGAAATGGTGGGAGAAAGGTTTTGTTCCTATTAAAAAACATGGTTCTTTAGAAGATCCTAATGAAGATGAAATACAAAGTATTTTAAACGAAATAGACAGTATAGATGAAGAGCCAATAGATATTAACAAAATAAAACAAAAAGCGATTCCTTTGCCAAGAGATTTATTTAAGGATGGTTTTATAGTAGATCTAGAAAGTGATGTTACATTACTAAAAGCCATTTATAACGAGTGGTTTCTTTCTGAAGATATTGGAGAAGACCCAAAGTATGATGAAATCAGCAGAAAAATAAAAACATTGCTTAATGAAAATAAAACTAGAAAAATTGTAGTATTCTCCACTTATGCTGATACTGCAGAATATGTTAAAGATAGACTTGAAAAAAATAATTTTAAAGTATTGTTATATACTGGAAATTCAGCACATGTTGATCGTGAAGTTGTTAAAGCAAATTTTGATGCTTCGTATAAAGGCGAACAAAAAAATCTATACGACATTATAGTTGCCACGGACGCATTAAGTGAGGGATTTAACTTAAATAGAGCTGGTGTAATTATAAATTATGATATCCCTTATAATCCAACAAGAGTTGTTCAAAGAATTGGGCGTATCAATCGTATCAATAAAAAAATGTTTGATAATATCTTCATATACAACTTCTTCCCAACCGATATAGGTGAACAAAATACATTAATTAAAGGTATTTCAACTTTAAAGATGTTACTTATTAATAACATAGTGGGAAGTGATACTAAAACATTAACACCAGATGAAACTTTACAAAGTTATTTTAAAAAGCAATATGAAGATGCAAATGCAGACAGTAATGAACGAAGCTGGGACAATGAATATAAAAATTTGTACAATTCAATAAAACATAATTTCAAATTTATTGATGAATCTTTAAAAATACCAGAAAGAGCACGAATAGTCCGCAAGAATCAGAAAGAGATTTGTGCTATTTCATTTGCAAAAAGAGGAAATAATTCATTATTTGCACTTGCTAGTCCTTATAAAAATGATGCAGATATTGTTCCACCAGAATTTGTTTTAAAACTTTTTAAGGCTATCCCAGAAGAAAAAAGCTATGAATTTGATGAACAACTAGATAAAAAGTTTGCAGTTCTTCGAGATGAAATAAGAAAACCTTATCCAAAAATAAAATTAGATAAGCGTAAGGGTACAGCAATTGATAACTTGGAACAATTAATGTTCGTGTACCCAAGCGAAAAAGATTATATCACTGACTTGCTAGAAGTTATAAAATCATATGACGATTTAAGCGATGGAGAATTAAAATATCTTGCAAAATTAGTTATCAAAAAGAATAATACAAAAGAAATAATTTCAGATTTAAAAGAAAAAATTCCAGTTCATTATATTATACAAATCAAACAAAAAGTTGAAAGCATAGATTCTCAAACAGAGATTATTATGTTTACGGAGGATTTAAGGAATGATAACAACTAAAGAAGCGGAAGAAATATTAAAAAAAGAATATCACTCTGATAACTTTTCATATCTTATAAATGAGCTTCTTTTGCCAGACTTCAAAAGTTCAAAACATGAAGTAACTTTTAACAATCAAATTTTCACAAGAATATCATTTCTTGGTAATTCTGAAGATTGTGAAACATCTGTGTTTGAAGTATATTTAAAAGATGGTTGCGAAAACAAAAGAGTTTCTATAACGCAAGAAATGTTTAAGGTGTTAAGAAGTTTAAGAATAAATAATGCTCTAGTTTCTTTTGTTAATGCTGATGAGAAAAATTATAGAATTTCATTGCTTACAAGCAAATACGAGTATGATGGCGATAAGATTGTTAAAATTTTATCAAATCCAAGAAGATATTCTTATAGTTTGGGCTTTGGGACTAAAACTAAAACTGCATATAAGTTTTTAATTGGAAAAGGTAAAGTAAATAACTTTAAAGAATTACTTGAAAGATTTTCAGTTGAAGTTGTAAATAAACAATTTTACAGTGAAATAGCACAATGTTACAGCGAGTTGGTTGGTGGCGAGAGAGATGGTAAAAAATATATCCGCCAACTTGGTTTACAAAGTGTTGTAGATTCAAAGAAATTTGCAGAATTTACTGTAAGATTAATTGGACGTGTTGTTTTTTGTTGGTTCTTAAAAGAAAAGAAGAGTGAAAATGGGATTTCGTTAATACCAGAAGAAGTATTATCTTTAACAGCCATAAATGATAATGATAACTACTATCATAAAACATTGGAACCATTATTTTTTGAATTGCTTAACACAAATCAAAAAAAGCGTAAAGATAAATATGCTACTGAAAAATTCAAACAAATACCATACTTAAATGGTGGTTTGTTTAGCCCACACTCTGATGATCTTTATAAATATGATAAGCTTGGACAATGTGGTAGTTATGGATTAGTGAATGTACCAAATAGTTGGATAAAACATTTCTATGAAGTGTTAAGTCAATATAATTTCACAGTTGATGAAAACACTTCTTATGATATCGAACTCTCAATTGATCCAGAAATGCTTGGCAGAATTTTTGAAAATTTACTTGCAGAAATTAATCCCGAAACTGGTGCAAATGCCAAAAAGAGTACCGGGAGTTATTATACTCCAAGAGATATTGTGGATTATATGGTCGATACTAGTCTTTGCGAATATTTAAATAAAAAAACAAACATAGATACAATCAAATTAAATGCATTGATTAGTTATGCAAAAGAAGATGATGAAATTGCGAATTTTAATTCATCAGAAAAAAAGAATATAATTAACGCATTATATAATATTTCAATACTTGACCCCGCTTGTGGTTCTGGGGCTTTTCCTATTGGAATGCTTCAAAAGATTGTATACATATTACAAGAAGTTGATCCAGATGCAAACTTATGGTTTGATAAGGCAACAGAAAATGTAGGCATCTTATTAAAAAAAGAATTTGAAAAAAAATTTAATGCAGGTTCTTTAAACTACATTCGTAAATTAAGTGTTATACAAAATTCGATATTTGGCATTGATATTCAACCAATAGCAGTTGAAATTTCGAGACTTAGATGCTTTTTATCTTTAGTTATTGAAGAAAAAGTAGATGACAAAGAAGAAAATCGTGGAATAAATCCTTTGCCAAACCTTGATTTTAAATTTATTATTTCAAATTCTTTAATCGGTTTACAAGATATATCTCAAATGACACTATTTGAAAACAATGAACATATTAAAAAGTTGAAAGACATAAGGGATGAATATTTTAACGCAGATAATGAGAGAAGAACTGAGCTAAAACTTGAATTTAAAGATGTCCAACAAGACATGCTTTTAAACACCATTGCAAACTATCAAAAACAAGCATCTGCAAAATATCAACAATTATCAGCATGGAAACCATTTGAAAACGAATCAACTGATTGGTTTGATCCTGATTGGATGTTTGGAATTAAAAATGGATTCGACATTATTATTGGCAATCCTCCATATTTAGAAGCAAGAAATAGCAATTTTTCTGATTTGGAAAAAGATAAGTTACAAGAACAATTAAAAAATAGATATGGTAAGAATTTTGATTTAATTCCTCGGGGTTCTGATCTGTTGATATATTTCTATGAATTAAGCTTAAGACTTTTAAAAACCAATGGAATAAATACCTTTATTACGCAAAATTCATGGCTTGATACAGAATATGGCTCAAAATTTCAACAATTTTTACTAAAAACTACAAATATTTTAGCTATAGTTGACAGCGATTTTAAGGCTTTTGAATCTGCTAATATTAATACAGTAATAACTTTTTTTGAGGGCAACCAAGGCTGTAAGAAAAGTATTACTTTTGCTCGTTGTCATAAATGCTTTATTGATTATCATTTTCCTATTGCAAATAACAATTCTGAACACCAAAGTGATGTAACAATCAAACAATTTAATAATGATAGTGATTTGGTTCGTTCAAACAAATGGGGTTTTTTATTTAATTCTGACAATGAATTAATAAGTCTAATACAAAGTTTATGTAGAGTTGGTAAAAAAGAAGATGAATTATATTGGTTAAGAGTTGGACAAGGACTAAATATTGCGAATGATTATATTATAACTTCTATACCAAATTATGTTAATAAAGAAAACCTAATACCATATTTAAATAATGATGAGTGTGGATACTATGATTGGGATACAACAAACACATATTTGTTATCTAATAAAAAATTAAACAACGAAAAAATAAAGATAGCTACTCAACAGGGTATTAAAATTTTTGATGAAATTAAAACAAAAAGAAATAAACCTCGATTAATTTTGCCTAGAGGTATTGGGGGGAAGCATTTTTGTTCAATAAATACAAATAAAGGATACTCTGCTAGTTGTGTGGATATATATTTTAAAGACGATAAGTATTTACCAAATTTATGGCTATTTATGAATAGCACATTGTTTTGGTTGATTAGAGAAATATCAGGTAGAAAAAGTTTGGGTGGTGGCATGTTAAAAGCCGAAGCTATAGATCTTAAACAATTCCCATTATATTATGAATTCAATGATATTAAAACGATAAGAGAAATAATGGAAGAAACAAAAAATATAAAAGTTTTAAATGCGATTGATGAATTAAATACTACTCATCATAAAAGGATTGATAAATTAGTTTATGATGAATTGAAAATTCCCACAGAAATGCAAGCATATATTTTTAATAAATTTATTGAAAAATATAACATCCGTGTCAATAAATCAAAAACCAAATAGTCGTGATGGCAAATAGAGGAGATATAATGAATAGACGTGATCACAGAGATACAAAAATTCAATGTAATAATCGAAACTCTTTAGATGATATAAAACATGAACTCAAAAATATACTTGAATTAGAAATAGATAAAAGATTAAGTGGCATATTAGAATTATTTAATCTAACAAGTAAGGACGATGTTGAAATATTATACAAAGATGACATTTTTGATGCTATTGCTTCTATTCCTAAAGAAGGTGAAATTAATAAAATTCCAATATTAGGTATTAAAATTTTAGACAAAAGTGATTTCGGAAGGATTCAAGAGTTGCGAAGAGTTTTATGGAATAAAAATAATATTCCTATTTCACTATTTATTACACCTACAGATATTATATTAAACAATAATTACAGTGTTCAAAAAACTCAAAAAAGTCTAAATTCATTACATAAACACGGAAAATTTGATTTTGGTTTACTAAAATATGATAATTTAATTAATGGCAAATATATAGATGCCTGTGAGCGATTTATTAAATTTTCTGATAGGGTTGACCAAAAATTATTAAGAAATATTCGAGCATCCTTGAAATTATTATTAAGTAAAGGAACTTCATTTAATAAAGCACATAATATATTATCGAAATCGATTTTTATAAAATATCTTGAAGATAGAAAAATTTTAACAATTAATACATTTAAAAAGTTTAAAGTAAATAATTATTGCGAAGCGCTAAAATCAGATAATATTGAATTGTTATTTAAATACTTAGAAGAAAAATTCAATGGAAACATCTTTTATACAAAAGAAGATTTACCTTTAAAAGTTTATGAGATTAATACTATTTTAGATTTTTTAAGCGGAACAGACTTAGAAAGTGGACAATTAAGTTTTTGTGGCTATGATTTCAGTATTATCCCTATTGAGCTAATAAGCAATATATATGAATTATTTTTATTGGAAGAAAATGTTATAGAAAAAAAAGAAAAGGGAGCTTTTTATACTCCATACTTTTTAGCAAATGCAATTGTGGAGAATATAAATGAAAGGATATTGCGTCAGAATTATAAAATTTTGGACCCATCTTGTGGTTCTGGGGTATTTCTTGTTTCAAGTTTTAAAAAGTTGGTTGCATTATACAAGTCGTATACACATAGTGATTTGATTAATTTATTAAAAAATTGTATTTATGGGGTGGATATAAACGAACAGGCTCTTAAAATTACAAAATTGAGTTTGTATATTGCGCTTTTGGATTGTTTTAATCCTAAAGATATTGAAAAAAATCAAATTCAATTCCCAGATTTAAGTAATAATTTATTGTTAAGTGATTATTTCAATAATGATTTATTAAAAAACATCAAATTTGACTTAGTAATTGGTAATCCTCCTTGGAGCAGTGTTTCTACTATAGCATGTGAAAATTATATAAAAGACAATTACAATAGTGTAATTTCAGACTCTCAATTATGTCAGTCTTTTATCGTAAGAACCAAAGACTTTTTATCTGAAAATGGCATCGCCAGTATTCTTATTTCAAACGGTATTTTATATAACTCATTAGCGGTAAAATTTCGAAAATGTATTTTAAATGTTTTTTCTGTAATTGAAATATTGAATCTTCAAAAACTAAGGGCGGGATTATTTCAAAACGCAAAATATCCTTGCTCTGTCATTACATTTAAATTAAAAAATAATGACATAACAATATGTGATTATGTTAATGTCGAAAAAGACTTCATTAATGCTATACAAAATAAAATATGTTTTGATAAATCCAATGCACAACAGATAGGCATAAGAATCATGAAAAAATATGATTATATATGGAAAATTTTACACGAAGGTTCTAGTTTGGATTTCGAGTTAATTAATTTTGTAAAAGAGAACTGTGCTAATTTAGAACTGTACTTAAAAGAGAATGATTTAAACATATCTCAAGGTTGTTCAGTTGGAAAAAAAGAAAATAACAAATTTATAAATATGAAGTATGTAGATAGTGATAATTTTACAAATTTTCAAATTAATTATAACGTATTGCCACAAAACACATTAAATAGTTTTGAAAGATCACATAATGAAAAACAATATGTATGCAAAAATAAAATTTTGATAAAAAGATCGATCAGAAACAAGCAACCTGAAAGTGCGTTTATAGATAAAGTGCTTTTTTATAAAAACGATTTTTACTCTATTTTTTCAGAAGAAAAAGTTGACGAACTATTGTTTTTAGAAGGAATATTGAATTCCGACTTTTATAATTATTACCAGTTTCACATGTCTCCTTCTTACAACAAAACATCTCAACCAGAAATAAGATTGGATAGTATAAAAGATTTTCCTATCCCGAATTATAACAAAACTTTATTTAATAAAATTGTGAATACGGTTAAAGATATTCATACTATAACAAACGGTTGTACCATTGAGGAATTGCAAAATAAAGAAAAACAACAAGTAAGCATATTTCATGATAATTACCAAACAATGGAAGTATACAAAAATTTAGTATTTGTTCTTAATAAATATATTAATCAACTATACAATTTGAGAGATTTGGATATTTCAATCATTGATTTTACATTGAAATATTTATTAAAATCAAAAAAATTTACAAATTTAAGTTCAAATTCATATAAACAGTATTACAAAATGCTTGATTCATTATTAAAAGATTTTATTCCATACAATTACAATGTTTATAAAAGTTATGAAGATAGTAAATTTTTTAGAATACTATTTTTTGAAATAACTAAAAAAGCGACACCATCTAATGTATCGCAAATTGTCAATTTGATTTTAAAAACTTACGAATATAGTTCCGTAAATGAAATTTTTAACAAGGTAGCATTAAGAAAAAATTTTATAGGGACATTTAAAGATGGTTTGTTTATTATTAAAAGTAAAAAGGATATTAACTGGCAAACAGCAATAGCTTATTTGGATTTTAAAAAGATAGAAAAACTCCTTTTAATAGGAGGAAATAATGATTAACAATATTGATACCAATATTCAAAAAGATATAATAAGTAATTTTATTGATAGGTTAATAAAATTGATTATATTATCTTATACTAAAATGTCCATAAACAAAGGAAGTTCAGTATGCGGAGAAGATCAAAGAAGAAACAAATTATTACAAGAAATTAGAAAAAACAAAGCACAATTTAATTTTAATTATGTATTTTCTCAATACGAATCAGCTGATGACGAAAGTGGAAAAACTTTGGGTAGAACTGATATCACGGTTTTTTTAGATACTATATCAGATTTGGGAATCACAATTGAATGCAAAAGATTTTTAAAAAACGAAATATGCAATTCTCATATCAACAGTGAATATATTAATAATGGGTTGGATAGATTTAAAAATAATAAATATCCTCTATCATACGGATATTCAGGCATGCTGTCTTTTGTTGAAAGTGGTGATTTTAATAAACTATATACTCTTTTATCCTCTACATTTAATTTTGAAGACAAATCCCAATATTATAATTTTAATTATGTTTCCCACTCCATAGAGCTTGACAATAACGGTAAAGATTTTAATGTTTTTCATATTGTTCTTAACTTTTCAAAATGAGAATTTCAGGATAGTTGGTTGATAACTAGTAAAATGAAGTATAAAAAATTTTTCAAAATGCTTGTCATGTCGTACAAAATAAATTATCTAATATTATTCGATTCTCGGTTAAAATTTTATCCAAATACTCATTGCCTCTCTTTTTGAGATAAAAGAAAAGGAATAAATATATTTAGCATTCACCTTTTGGTGGGTGTTTTTAAATCCGGAAAAACGGATTTTGGTTATAGGGTTTTAAATATTTATCAAAGTTTATTGACAAAACGGAACAAATGTTCTAAAATGCAAATACAATTTAATATAAAATCTGTGAGAGCCTAGAGCTCCGATTTGATACCACACCAGAAGTATCACAATTGGAGAACTGGGCTCTTTTTATTTGAAATTATTTATATCCATTTTGTGGATAAGTGATCTGGTAATCTAAAACAAGCCAAAGTTCGACAATATGTGTAGCGACAAAATAATACAAGATATTTTATCATATGATAAAATTGAAAGTAGATAAAGTTGCTACTCTACAACAAAAAAGGAGTGCAATATGGAAGAAAAATATTATGTAGATATTAAAGATGATTTTGGTAAAGTTAGAACTTTTAAAGTTCCTACTCTTGCAATGAAAGAAGCCATAGACAACATTGATAATGAAATCAAAGAAGAATATAAACAAGATGCTTTAAGATATTCGACGTTCTTTTCTGCCTATGGTTCTTATGCTGATAATCTTGGAGTAAAAATTTTTGACGAACCTGACGACACAGATTACGAGCCAATGAAAAAACATCTTTACAAAGTTATTTGGCGAATTATTAAAAAAATGAAAAATGAAAAGTATAAGAAAATTGTTTATATGAGATTTAAACAAAGTTTGAAATTCAATGCAATAGCGAAAGCGTTAAATTGCTCGAATCAAAGCATAACCGATAATTACCGAACTGCGATGGCAGATTTAAAAGTGGTATTGGGTATGGATAAAGAATTCCAAGAAACATACTATTTCAAATATTTTAGAGAATATTTGCAAAAAGAAAGTCAGATAATTGCCACACAAAGGATTAAACAAATGCAACAAACACAAAACTTGGCTTCACTTATATCAGTAGATAATATGATAAAAGTATTTGATGAAATTAAAACAATTCAAAAGAAAGAAAAGCAGTTAGACATCAACGATAACCCTATTAAAACATTGAAAGAACAAAAGTTTAAGCTATTTGGGCAAGAGTATTCTGTTGCAGATATGTTGAATGTTGTTGGCGATTTTCTTGAGCCATTTAGACAAAAATAAAGAAATATTAAATATTTAAAAAAATCTTTTATAAAAAACTTAATTTACCCCTGATTTTTGCCATTTATTTTTATATTTATAGAGGGACATATATATTTTAATGACCGAACTGCCAGCCAGCAGTTTTTTTTGTGTTTACAAAACAAACATTGCCCCTTTAATTGAAGAGAGAGAAATCTATCACGAGGAGGTGGTTAACAAATCCTAAAACAGTATTTTTATTTAGTATAGAAAAGGATATAAAAAAGAGATATGGAAAAACAAAAATCTAACACAGGGGGTTAAATATGAAAGATTATGCTATAGGCGACATTACAATGCATATTGAATGTGGTGCTGGATTAGAAACTATTGAATATGGTTTTAAATCTAACAATGTGAAAACTTATGATGAATTTATGAACATTGTGTGTGAAGATTATTTTACAGATGAAGAAAAAGCCGAAAAGCGAATTAAACACTTGTTAAAGTATTTGATTGATACAAAATATCTTGATTTAAACAAGTACATAAAATAGTAAAAATTAAATTGGATTGGAAGGTTAAAATCTCACCTTCCGATTCTTTTTATTAAACATAGAGAGGACAAATTATTATGACGAGGAGAAAATTAAATGCCAAAAATATTAAAGCAAGAATTAAAGGACCAATTCACACTGCGAATTTATAAACAAGAAGATAAAGATTTGTTAGACAAAGTTTATGAGAAAAATAAAGCTGGCTTTGACAATGTTTCAGACTTTATTAGATTTTGTGTTATCTCAGGTGCAGAAAAGTTGATAGGAGATAATGAGATAGACCAAAGATTAAATTTAAATGAGATTAAGGAATTATTAAAAGACATTAAAACAAAATTATTTGACATCAAAGGAAATGTTGACATAAATCACTATGAACAAAAGACGGACAGCAAACTAATGGAGAAAATGCTTAACTACATTTCAAATATTATATACAACAGCGATTGCAATAAAGAATGTAGCAATGATTTGAAAGTCGGATTGTTTAATCTTCCACTCGAAAGATTAAAAGTGATGAACGAAATTGATAAATAAAGTAAATAATGTTAATTTCTTTGTGACCTTTTATAATGCAGATTTTGGAAATGAAGAATATCAAGAAAAACGAAAATACTATTCTTCCAACAAAGCAAAAGACTATCTTAACTATGTTATGACTGGTATTGATGAAATGAAAAAACTTGACTATGTTGAGTATATGGGAAGCCGAGAAAAATCTCGTGGAGTGTTTAATCAAAATGGTGTTTTAAGTAGTGAAAATAGAAAAACTTTGAGAGAAAACTTGCGAGAAACCAAGTCAGTTATATGGGATTGCTTGATTACTTTTGCAACAGACTTTGGAAAGAAATGGTGCGATAATTATGACCAAGCATACAACTTAATGAAAAATGAATTTTCAAAATTCTTAAAAAGTTGTGGACTAAATCCAGACAATATTGAATGGTTTGCTGGACTCCACGAAAACACTGACAATAGACATATTCACATTTCATTTTTTGAAAAAAAGCCACAAAGAATTAGACCAAATAAAAAAGGAAAACAATTTTCAATAGGTAAACTATCAAAGGTTGCAATATTAAACTATAAGCCAAAAATAGAGCTTGCTGTTACCGATTTTAAGGCACGAGAAATACTTGCTCGAAGACAATTACAGGATTATGCCAAAGAGCAATTAAGAGAGAACTCTGGACGAATTATAAACAACAAACTTTTAGCACTTGCAAACAAATTTCCAACAAATGGAAGTCTTGCTTATTCAAGTTTTAATATGCAATTTTTGAAACCAGAGATTGATAGCCTAACAAATTATCTGATAAATAAATCTTAACCAGCAAAGAACGCAAAAGAAGACTTTATAAATCTTGCAAAATACAAAGATGAAATGTTTGAAAGCTATTGCAGAAGAAATCACTGCAAAAAGCCATATACTTTTGAAAAGAAATATATGCAAGATATTTATCGAAGGCTTGGAAATATTGTGATTGATTATGCCGAGCAAATTAAAAATTCTGACGACCAAAGACTAACGCTAAATGCAAAATATAAAAGAGAAAAAATACAACAGAAAAATAAACTTTGGAGTGAAGTAAAAGAATGCTTTTACCTTGCTGATAAGTTTGCTTATGAAACCATAAAAGCATTTCAGGACTATATGGACAAGCTCGAAGAAATAAGATACAAAAATTTAGCCCAGCAGTCTGAAAGTGACTTTGAAATGTAAAAATGTAGAGATTTAAAGAAAACAGGATAAGCGAGAAACTTTATTGCCAATTAGTTCCCCTAAAAGCCCTATTTCAAAGGGCTTTTAGAGAAACACTGGCAATTTGATAGTTTGCTCGTCTTTTCTAGAAGCTGTTGGGATACCCAACTCTTATTAATTGTGGTAACCACACGCTAAAAGTAAGCGTTATTGCCGAATGCTAATGGCTCTATGCGATTAGACTATGACAACATCAAAATAGAAAGGAGAATTTTAGATATGAAAAAAATAAACCAAAAGGAACTTAAAAAATGAACACAATATTCAAAGACCAATATGGTCCAACGGAAACTTTTACAGAAAGACAAGTAAAAAGATTTTTAAAAGCAATACAAAATAATAGATATGAACCATTGCTAAAATTGATAATGACATATCAAATTTCACGAGCAGAACTAATTTCTTTGGAATGGGAAGATGTAGATTTTGACAACAATACAATTACTCTCTATCCCATTTCTACAATACGAAATGAAAAAACATTTTATGCTTGGGAGATGACAAAACTAACTGAATACAAAAGAACTTTACCACTCTTGCCAAGTATTAAAAACTTGTTAATTGAGTTAAAAAACAAACAACAGATAAACAGTACTAAAAATCCAAATTTTGATTTTTTAAATGAAAACTTTGTTTGTCTAAAAAACGATGGAACACGAATGAACATCAATACTTTAAGTAGAAATCTAAGATATGTTGCAAGAGATAATAATTTACCACAAATCCTTTTGTCCGGGCTTAAATTAAGTTTAGACAATGTGATTTGTAAACTTGCAAGAGATTACGACTTCTATCGTGCTTGGACAAGATATGATTGCAAGGCACTAAGTCCAAAGAATATTTACAAACATTTCATTTTGCACAATAAAAGATTTATAAATGCACTTGATGACTTTATCAGTTGCAATAAAATGCACTCAAAATCGGATATGGAAATGTGAGGTGCTATATAGAAAAAATTAACGAAATAACATATCTTATGTTTAAAGAATTTCCAGATTGTGTAGGAGTGCAAGACTTACAAAAAATGCTTGGAATTAAAAGAACTAAAACTTATGAACTACTTAAAAGTGGAACTATTAAATCTATCAAAATCGGCAAGGACTACAAAATTTCAAAAATAAATGTAGTCGCTTATTTACTTGGAGGCGAACAAATATGACAGGAAGTTTAAGATTAAAAAATGGTGTTTATTATGCCGTGCTAAATTATAAAGATAATTATGGAAAGTATAAACAAAAATGGATTTCTACGGGGCTCAAAGAAAGAGGAAATAAAAAGGAAGCCCAAAAATTTTTAAATGAACAATTAGAAACATTTAAGCCAAGCATTTATAACGAACAGCAGGTAGAACCAAATGTTAAAAATGATATTATTTTTATGGACTATGTAAAAGATTTTATTGAAAGTAAAAAAGATGAGCTGTCCCCCAACGTATATAAAACCTATATCTTTGCTTGGAAAATTTTGTGTAAATATTTTGGAGATAAACTTAAATTAAAAGATGTTACTTATCATCATTTGTTGGACTTTTATGATTATTTAAAAAATGAAAGACACAATAAAAATATAACAGTTAAACATCATGCAATCATTCTCTCCCCAGCGTTAAGACAAGCATATAGAGATGATTTGATACCAAAAAATCCTTACGAGTTTATGCCAAAAATACACAAAGAAAAACCATCAAAGAACTATTATAATAAAGAAGAACTTGAAAATCTATTCACTTACACAGACAAAACAAATATTGGTTTAATTGTTAGAATTGCAAGTTATTATGGTTTTAGACGAAGCGAACTTATTGGATTAAAGTGGGATGCAATTGACTTGTTAAATAAAACAATTACCATTAAACATAAAGTCCTATGTGTAGATAGCGTTTTTTATTGTATGGATAGATTAAAGACAACTGCAAGTAACAGAACATTGCCACTTTTACCAGAAACTGAAAAATTATTACTTGAAAGGAAAGAACAAATTGAGCACAATAAAAAGATATATGGAATGAGTTATAACAAAAAATATTTAGATTATGTGTTTGTTAATGATATTGGAGATTTAATAAACCCAGATTTGGTATCCCATACATTTACAAAAATATTAAAGCAAAACAATTTAAAGCATATTCGTTTTCACGATTTAAGGCACAGCTGCGCAAGTTTGCTTGTGGCAAATGGTGTCCCAATGAAAAACATTCAAGAATGGTTAGGACATTCAAATTTTAATACGACAGCAGATATATATTCGCACTTGGATTTTTCTTCAAAAGTGCAATCGGCAAATGTTATTAGTAATGCTTTAACAAAATCAGAAAAGAAGTCAGATAAAGAAGAAGACGAAATTGATGAGCAAAACATTGAAGATGAAATAGCAAAATTGGAAAAGTTATTAGAAGAAAAACGAAAGAGAAAAAAAAGTAAAGACGCTGAAATGTAAAAAAGTGGCAGTAAAACTTGAAATACCAGTAATTGGAGTGATAAAATGTTTTAAAAGGTTGAAGGACTATTTATTCTTCAACCTTTTGCATAATTAAAGGAGGTATGGTATAATGGAAAAAGGTCCAAGTACCTTTGCAGAGTATTGGACAAGCGAATATAGTGAGATTGCTCATTTTGATAAACATGGAGAAGAAATGGGTTTTGAAAATGATATTAATGGATATTCGCAAGCAGCAAAAAATTTTGCAAATAGTAATAAACAAGGAATTAAATCTTTTAAAGCACATAACGGTTCTATATATAAATATGACCCAAGTACAAATGAATTTGGAATTGTATCTAGAGGTGGTAAAATAGTAACATATTTTAGTCCAACTAGAGGGGGTTCTTACTTTAATGACCAGTTTGATATGTGGGGAGATTTTTGGATAAATTATTAAAAAGGAGAAATAGATAATGAGTAATTTTATAAAAAACAAAAAAGGTGAAATTATAGAGGTTCCACCTTATAAATGTAGAGTTTGTGGAATTGGAGATATAGAAAATAATTTTGATATTTGTCCATATTGTGGTTGGGAAGATGATGATATTCAGAATGATAAACCAGACTTTATGGGTGGCGCAAATAATATGAGTTTAAATCAGTATAAGAAGTTTTGGGAAGAAAACCAAGAAGAAATTTTAAAATCACAAAACACTTGTCATACTGCAATAGATTTGTCAAAAAAATATTATAAAGAGCATTTTTCTAAGTAAATATTATTAGAAAATTCAAAAGTCATAAGTTGAACAATTTGACCTATGACTTTTTGTTAGTTAAAAAAGGAGTGTATATGAAAGAAAAATATGAAGTAGATGATAAAATCATCGCAGAAACATCCGAATACGACAATGAAAAGTTACTAAAAAAGTTAAAAATTGTTAGGAATGAATTTAAATCAGTTGGCAAATATGGTATGCCACTTATAAAAAAACAAAACATTGATGTAAATAAAATTGATTTATGGTGTTATACAAAGGCAAAAATAAATGACACAGAAAATAAGGATAAAACTATTCATTTCTTTACATATGATTGGTTATTTGAATCAATTTATGAAAAACCAGAAATCGCAATGGAAAAATTAGACCAATATTATGCCGTGCTTACGCCAGAATTTAGTTTGTATTGGGATATGCCAAAAGCATTGCAAATCTACAACACATTCAGAAATAGATGGTGTGGAGCATACTGGCAAAAACAAGGGAAACTTGTAATTCCAACAATTTGCTGTGCTGGAATTGATAGTTATGATTTCTGTTTTGATGGAGTTGAAGAAGGTTCTATTGTTGCAGTATCTACTTATTGCCGTGAAGATAATAAAGTGGAATTTATGAAAAGCTACAATAAAATGTTGGAAATTATTAAACCATCAGCCATTATTTGTTATGGAGAAACATTCCCCGAAATGAAAGGAAATATAAAATCAATAAATCCTTTTGATTATGAAGATATTATGCAAAAAATGAGTAAAGATGAATTTATAAAAAAATACTTTTCTGGCGAACTATATCCATCTAGGTAGGAGGTATAAATGAAAAATTATAAATTAAATATTGATTTACTGCCCAAAGGAGCATGGGAAAATGATTTAAGTAAAACACTGTCTAAAAAAGATTGGGATATTTTATGATACGCTTGCTATAAAAAAGCAAATGGTAAATGTGAAATTTGTGGACATGAAACAAATGAATTAGATGCTCATGAAGTATGGCAATTTGATATTAAAAATAAAACACAAACTTTACAAAACATTATTGGAATTTGCTCAAAATGTCATGGTGTTGTTCATATGAGAAATTCTCAAAGACTAGGCTTTGGCGAAAATGCAAAGAAACATTTTATTAAAGTTAATAAATGTAGTGAGTTGGATTTTGCATCACATTTTGCAGAAGCCCAAATTGAATTTGAAGAAAGAAACAAAGTATTAAGGTGGGAAATTAAAACAAATTTATCAAAGTTTGGTGGGACTGATATTGCAATAAGAAAAAAATATATTCCTTTCATTATCAGCCCATATTCAAATCAAAATCTAGAACAATTAAAAAACAGTAGTGATTTAAAGCCGAGAATTTTGGATATAAATATAAATAATTATAATGGAACAATATCTATTGCTTGTGACAAAACTAACAAAATTGAATGGTATGCCGATGAAGTTTTAATTAAAACGAAATATAATATAGGTCAAAGATTTAGGACTAAGGTTTGCGTAGAAAATTTTTTATATAATGAATTATATTTCATATTGATTGGAAATTTTGGCAAAACAATTTCAAAAAAATTTATATTACAAAAAATAGATTAGGTCAATTTTACGGGGTGGAAGTTTTTACTTCCACCTATTTTTTTGCCAATTTTTAATTTAAAATAACCATAAAGCGCTTTGCGACACAACACGATAAAATACACCATTTGCATTTTTTTGAGATAAATTCGTAGAAAATTTGTAGAAATGACCACTTTTTAACATAAAATCAAACAAAAATTATTTTGCTATTTTGCGACTTTTTAATCTTAATTTTAATTATAAATCTTAATTTTTTATCTCAAATTTTAATCAAAAACAAAAAAATTCAGCGATTATAAAATCGCTGAAATGCCCATAAATAAAGGCTTTTGTGGTGTGCCATGCAGGACTTGAACCCGCAACCTATTGGTTCGAAGCCAATCGCTCTATCCAGTTGCGCTAATGGCACATAATGATAAATTTTGATGGGGTTTTATCGAACCCCGCGCATCCGGTCCGAAGACTTATGTGATATCCATTTCACTATGGATGCATATTTGTGCGTTTTATTGTTTTTTTTAATTCTGCCTTGGGCATATATTATTTTGATTTTGCATTTTTGGGCAAATTGGTCGCGTTCGATAATTAATTTAATTTGCTTTTAATAGCTTTGTATTATTTTAATCTTATTTTGTTTTATTGTCAATAATTTAGTTTCTTTTTTTTAATTTTAATTTTTAATTAAATATTTGGCAATTAATTATATTTTATATTTTTAAATTGTATTTAAGTTAAATATTTAATGTTTAAAAATGCTTTAATTATTAACTGATTAAGTTGGATATTTTTTAATAATTCTTTTATGTTTTAATTTGAATTAAAATAATTGTTTAATATTAAATATTTGGCAATTAATTATATTTTATATTTTTAAATTGTATTTAAGTTAAATATTTAATGTTTAAAAATGCTTTAATTATTAACTGATTAAGTTGGATATTTTTTAAATAATTCTTTTATATTTTAATTTGAATTAAAATAATTGTTTAATATTAATATCTGGCAATTAATTATATTTTAATTTTAAAAAAGTGTTTAATATAAAAATTAATTTGTAATTTTTATTACTTAAAATATGCGCACATTTTGCAATAATTTTATTAAATAAAATAAATTTTGCACGTGGCGTATTTTAATTGTCAAAAATTTTTTTAACTGCTACATTTTTTGCAAGCAAAAATTTAATTTGCGCTTGGGTTAAAATTGCATTTAATTTGGGTTGAAATTAAATTTGGGTTTGAGATATAACATAACTTATTGCACTTGCAATGTCCATGGTTGTTTGCTCCATGGTGTTGCGATTTCTTAATGTAACATTCCCGTTTTTAAGCGTTTCATCATCCACTGTAACACAAAATGGAGTGCCAATTGAATCTTGCCTGCGATAGCGTTTTCCAATGCTGGCGGTGTCGTCATACACGCATCGCAAATGCTTGCGAAACTCGGCATAAACCTGTTCCGCTTTTGTGGCGTGATTTTTTTTAATAAGTGGAAAAATTGCAGCCTTAATTGGCGCAAGTTTTAAAGAAATATCCAAAATTTCTCTTTCGGAACCATCCTCCAACTTTTCTACCTTTAAAGCAGAAGAAAGCACTGCAAGCGCACTTCTGTCCGCACCAAAAGATGTTTCAACAATGTATGGAACAAACTTTTCATTGGTTATTGGGTCCATGTACTCCATTTGCTTGCCCGAACATTCTTGATGTTTTTTTAAATCATAATTTGTGCGATTGTGAATTCCCGCCAATTCGGACAATCCAAACGGAAATTGAAAATAAACGTCACATGCACTTTTTGCATAAAATGCAAGTTTTTCATGGTTGTGGTATTTAAGTTCCTCATTTTTTAAACCCAATTCACAAGAAAAATCGTGCGCTTTTTGCTTGAAATATTGATAAAATTTTTCATCCTCACCTGGCCTGCAAAACCACTGAAACTCCATTTGTTCAAACTCTATTGTTCTAAAAGTAAAATTTCCGGGGGTGATTTCATTTCTAAAAGATTTGCCTATTTGCCCAATTCCAAACGGAACTTTTGCCCTCTGTGAACGTTGTACATTAAAAAAATTTACATACTGCCCTTGTGCCGTTTCTGGGCGCAAAAACACCGCCGAGGCATCATTTTCAACAACCCCACGATTTGTTTTAAACATAAGGTTAAACTGCCTTATGTTTGTGAAATTATGTTTTTTGCAAAGCGGGCACGCAACGTTGTGCTGTTGTATCCACTGCTCCATTTGCTCATTGGTCATTCCATCAGCACAAACTGATCCCTTTGAAAAATCTTCTATCAAAGTGTCTGCCCTAAAACGCGCCTTGCACTCCTTGCAATCCATAAGCGGATCGGAAAAAGATGTTAAATGCCCACTTGCTTTCCAAACTTCGGGGTTCATTAAAATTGCACAATCCAGCCCATATGCATTTTCATTATCTTGAATGTATGTTTTCCACCACAAGCGTTTGATGTTGTTTTTTAATTCAACTCCCAAAGGGCCATAGTCCCAACTGTTTGCCAGCCCACCATAAATTTCTGAACCCGGAAAAACAAAGCCTTTGTCCTTGCAATATGCAACCAGCCTTAGCATGTCCACCACAATAAAACCCTCCAATATTCATTTTTTATGATAGCACTTTTGCAAAAAAATTGCAACTGCCTTGCGTTGTTTATGTGAAATGATGCAACTGATTTGCATAACTTTTTTTTGTAATTTAGGTTTTACAGCCAAATTGTGCTTGCAAATATAAAATTTGTTTCTGGCTGTTTTTTGGGGGCCCTACATCACCTAAGCCATGAGCACCATAACTCTGATATTGCAGTTTTGTTAGATATTAAATTGCCATCAATCATTATTAGTTTTATTATAAATGAAGCATCTTTTATGTAAATTCTTTCAGTAGCACTCCCATCACCTCCCATCATCATATTATGATAGGAAAATACAGTGGCTTCTGAATCTTCTTCACCGTTATAATCACAAACAACTGTTTCATATTCAGTTAAACTTAAAAACTTTGCATCTGTTCCATAATATGTTAAAGTACACTCCGCACTGTTTGTAAAAAGAAATGCCGTCAGGCCAACACTTGCAAGTGCTGAACCGTTTTGTGCATCACCAATTGTCATTGAAGTTAACGCGGTGCAACCAGAAAACGCACCATAATACATACCTCCCCGCCCCCGCATCTGCGCCCCACCACCTATGCTTGTTACGCTGGATGGGATGGTTATGCTGGTAAGTGAGGTGCAATCTTGAAACGCAGAATCCCCTATGCTTGTCACTTTGGATGGGATGTTTATGCTGGCAAGTGCGGCGCAACCATAAAACGCAGAATTTCCTATGCTTGTTACGCTGGATGGGATGGTTATTCCGGCAAGTGAGGTGCAATCAGCAAACACACCACTCCCTATGCTTGTTACGCTGGATGGGATGGTTATGCTGGTAAGTGCGCGGCAATTATAAAACGCAGAATCTACAATCCCTTTTGCGCCAGTTAAATCAGCCGTGGTAATTGTTGTGTCGGCGGCTAATATCCAGTACTTACCTGCTGTGTCTGTTAATTTAGATATTCCATCTGTTTTTTTGTTAGCATTAATTAATGCGGTGCAACCTTGAAACGCAGAACCCCCTATGCTTGTTACGCTGGATGGGATGGTTATGCTGGTAAGTGCACGGCAATCATAAAACGCAGAATCTGCAATCCCTTTTGCGCCAGTTAAATCAGCCGTGGTAATTGTTGTGTCGGCGTCTAATATCCAGTACTGATTTGCTGTGTCTATTAATTTAAATATTCCGTTTGTTTTGTTAGCATTAATTAACGCGGTGCAACCAGAAAACGCACACTGCCCTATGCTTGTTACGCTGGATGGGATGGTTATGCTGGTAAGTGAGGTGCAACCATCAAACGCACGATACCCTATGCTTGTTACGCTGGATGGGATGGTTATGCTGGTAAGTGAGGTGCAACCAGAAAACGCACCATTATGATTTGAATCATAAATAATATCTGTTACCCCATAAGGAAGTTCAACATTTTTTATACTTGTGTTGCCACAACAACAACCTTTCAAAGTTGTTA
>JAVVRP010000002.1:0-128695 GCA_036654655.1 Clostridia bacterium | reverse complement strand
CAGTTATATTTTAATTATTGTTATCTTTTTCTGTATCAATAATTAATTTTAAATTTTTTTAATTATTTTTTTATTTTTTTAATTATTTTTTTGATTATTAATTTTTATTTTAAGTGTTTTATTTGATTAAAAAAATTTTTAAACCTTGTTAATCCAATCTTCCTTTGTAACAACCCAAAGTTTAAGAAGCACTTTTTTACCCAGCAGATGTTCAATATCCACTCTGGCAAGTGATCCCACAGTTTTAAGCATACCACCGCCCTTGCCAATAATAATTGACTTATGGTTTTTACGCAAACAAATAATATCGGTGTGAATTTCAATCACGCGAGGTCGCTCTTCATATTTAATAAGTTCAACCTTAATGCCATATGGAATTTCTTTTTGCAAATTTTGCATAAGTTTTTCCCTAACAATTTCGGTAATTTGAAATTCTTGTTCCTTGTCCGATTTTACATTTTTGTCAAAAATAAAATCTTGTTGAGGAAGATATTTTTCAAGTGTGTTTAAAACAAGGTCCAAATTAATGTTTTTAAGGCTAGAAAAGTTGATAAGATCTTTTGCGCCAATTTTTGAAAGAGTTGTTAAAAGTGGAAAAACTTTGTTTGGTTTTGCTAAATCCGTTTTGGAAACAGCCAGCACAACCGGCATTTTTTCCACCAAAGTTGAAAGATATTCCATTTCCATTGAGTCCAAAGATTTTGTGCCATCAACCAAATAAAGAACAACATCCACCCCACCCAATGCACTGCGAACAGACTTCATCATTTGTTTATCAAGTGCAGTTTTTGTTGGGTGAATGCCGGGGGTGTCAACAAAAACAAACTGAGTTTCGCCTTTTGACAAAACTCCAATAATATTGTCCCTTGTGGTTTGTGCCTTGCTTGTAACAATTGCAACTTTTTGCCCAACAAGTGCATTTGTAAGAGTGCTTTTGCCAGCATTGGGTCTTCCAACAATGGCAACATATCCGCATTTTGTCATTTGTATTCCTTTTTAAGCCTTGCCAAAATTTCTTTTTGCATGGCGGTCATTTTTTCTTCTTGTTCAAAATTTGTATGGTCATATCCAAACAGATGCAACAGCCCGTGCAAAGCCAAAAAGCAAAGTTCGTTGCATGTGGAATTTCCAATATTTTTTGCTTGAACTTTTGCAATTTTTTTGCAAATAACAATGTCACCAATATCCAAAAGTTTTGATTTTGGATTTGTTTCCTTTACATTTTGTTCATTATTAAAATCCACCAAAGGAAAAGAAAGCACATCGGTTGATTTGTTGATATTGCGATAAACTTTGTTAAGTTGCAAAATTTGTTTTTTGTTAGCAAAAGTTATGTTAACAGAAAAATTTGTAAAATTAATTTTTTGAGATGTTATTAAAAAAATTTTCTTTATTTTTTTTTTAAAAAACGGATTATAGCAATTGTTGTAATTGATTTTCATTTTTATCCTATCTTTCTTGTAACCTCAACTGTGTATGTAATTATGTTAATTCCGCATGCAGCATCATTGGAAACAAATTCTTTTTCTATTATGTCATGTTTTTGCAAATTTAGCAAGGCAATTTCTTTACTTTTTTTTTCCAAAACTTGTTTTACCTGTGCAAAAGGCACAAAAACAATTTTTTGCTGGATTTCATAAAATATTTCGCGTTCCAAAATTATTGGCAATATGTTGTTACCAAACGGTTTGGAAATATTTTTTTTAACTTCAAACATTTTAAAATTGTTTTTTCCATTTTTGCTTATATTTTTACCAAATAGTTTAAGCGTTAAAATTTGTGAAGATTTGCCAGTTTTTATGTTTTGCACTTGGTTTTCATTATGCGTTAATTTGCCAGTTAGCCATGCAGTTAACACAATTTCTGCCTTGGGCAAAACTGGTGTTTTTGTTCCATCGGTAGAAACAACATATGGTAAAACAAGAATTTGACCCGCTTTTACTATTTGATTTTTTTTAACATTTAATGTGCCCTTAATAACTTTTATTTCTTTTATTTTTCCATTGGCGGAGGAAATTATGGGGCCAAATTTTTCAGGTTTTTTTGCACCTGATTTTGCAGAAATAACAAGTGTTGTGCCTTTTTTAATTACACTTGCCATGCTTATATTATCAAAATATTGCTCAATTTTGCTTTCCAAAACTTTTGTGTCAATTTGTGATTTACTTATAGGAAGTTTTATGTTTTGCTGTTTTAAAAACATGGCAATTTGCGTTTTTGAAATGTTTGAATTTCCCAAAACAGCAACTTGAAATACAAAACTATTTAACAAAAATAACAGTGAAATAACCAAAGGAATTGCAACAACAAGCCCAATTCTTTTAGCAAAAGCGTTGCTCAATGCCAAAAAACCATAATTGTTGCTTTTTTCCAACTTAAATCCCCTTGCTTCCAAAATTTTTAAAACTGCTTTTCTGTTTTCAAAATCACAAGTAAATTTAAATTTGTTATAGGCAATTTTTTTTATATTGAATATTGTAAAATTTTGACAAATTTTGTTTAAAACTTTTTCTAAATTTAACCCTTTTACAACATATTCAGTTTGATTGTGGGGTGGACGTTGCATCAAAACTCCTTTATTATTTGTGAACATGTGTTTTACACAACTTTTGCAAAAATAATGTCTCCTTGCACACACAAAGTTGTGGACGACAACATTTTTAACATTAAATTTGTACCTGTTATTTCCAAAACACTTTGCTTTGTTTTAAATGTTATTTTTTCACTGGAAAAGCCTAACATTCCCCTATGCCCCTCAACATATATTAATTTATTGGATAAATTTATCATGCAAAAGCCTGAAAATTCATCTTCCACCAACTTAAATTCTTTTTTTATTTCGTCAAAAAAATTAAACACGCATTTACCTTTGTTTTAAGATATGCGTGTTCTCTTTATAATATTTTGTATTTTAATACTTTCGCTTTAAAACATCCATTAAAATCATGGCTTTAAGTTTTGGAGAAAGTTTTCTAATTTCATTTGCCAATACACTGGTTTCCATGTCAGCCAAATCTACATCCTTGTTTTTAATTTCAAGATTTTCGGGTTCTTGTTTAACATAAGGTTCAACAGAAAATTGCGAAACATCAACTTTTTGTAATTCTTCTTGATTATAAATTAAATTTTCGCCAGTCTTTTTTTTATTAACTATACATTTTTTTTGCGTTGTTTCTTTGGTTTTATTTTTAATGTTTTTATGTTTGCTTACAAGTATTAAAATTAAAAAAGCAACAGCAACAACTCCTGCAATTATTAAAATATATTTCATTTTTACTCTTTGTTTTCCTTTTGTTTTTTGTTCATGGAATCATCCCCCGCTATTGCATTACGCATTTCGGTGTCTGCAAGCAAGTTTTGCATACGATAATAATCCATAACCCCCAACTTGCCCGACTTTATTGCCTCCGCTATTGCTTTTGGCACTTCACTTTCGGCAATTAACACTGTGGCACGTGCCTCCTGAGTTTTTGCACGCATTTCTTGTTCATTTGCAACCGCCATTGCTCTTCGCTCTTCGGCAACTGCTTGGGCAATATTTTTTTTGGAATCTGCCTCATCCGAACGCAATTTTGCACCAATATTTTTGCCAACTTCAATGGCGTCCAAGTCTATGGATAATATTTCATAGGCTGTGTCTGTATCCAATTTTTTTGATAAAATTGTTTTTGAAATGTAATCTGGATTTTCCAAAACATCTGTGTATGTTTCCATTGAGCCAACTATGGTTACAACACCCTCACCAACTCTGGCAATTATTGTTTCTTGACCTGCACCTCCAACCAACCTGTTTAAATTTACCCTAACTGTAATTTTTATAATTACTTTTATTTCTATTTCATCCTTTGCAACAGCGGAAATCCAATCGGTTGCAACCACTTGTGGCTTAACGGTTTGCTTTACTGCAAGGTCCACATCCCTCCCTGCCAAATCTATTGCCATTGCTTTTTCAACTGCCAATGCAATATTGGCATTTTTGGCAGAAATAAGTGCTTCCACAACCTTTTTTATATCTCCATCAGCCATCCAATGCGTTTCTAATGCAGTTACATCTACATTAATTCCCGCTTTTTTTGCCATTATGTAATACTTTACAACAAATGGAACTTTAACCCTCCTTAGTTTCATGCCAATAAGGCGCGACATGGACACATACGCACCAGAAATTAAAGCAACAAACCAAGTGCCAACTGGCACCAAAATCAACATTAAAATAACACTTAAAACAAGCAGTCCTCCAACCACAATAAGTGCAATTGTGCCACCACCAATAACAAGCGAACTTATCATAATAACCTGCCTTTGCTTTATTCTATCACACATTTTGTGCTTTTGCAATAGTGCTTAGCATTAATTTTTAAATTAACTTGCAAACAAAAAATATTAACAAAATATTAACAAAAAAGCACTTTTTTTTAACAATTTGAAAAATTATGCAGTTGCACAATGTTTTTTGGTGTTTTTTTTATTTTAAGTTGGTTTTTATATATTTAATTTATAAATTTTATACTTTGGGTTGTTTTTTGTGCTAAAAAAATATGCAACCAACTTTTAATGTTAATTGCATATTTTTAGTTTTTTGTTAGCCTTCAAAAGTGGTTGGCGTACGTGGAAACAAACACACGTCACGAATATTTGTTATTCCTGTTAAATACATAACCAAGCGTTCAAAGCCCAAACCAAAGCCAGAGTGTACGCATGTGCCATATCTTCTTAAATTTACATACCATTGATAATCACTTGCTTGCAAATTGCACTCTTTCATTCTGGTCAATAATTTTTCCAAATTTTCTTCACGTTGACTTCCGCCCATAAGTTCTCCAACACCTGGAACCAAAAGGTCAACAGCAGCAACAGTTTTGCCATCTGCATTTTGCTTCATATAAAATGATTTAATTTCACGAGGCCAATTTGTAACAAAAACAGGTTTTTTAAAAAGTGTTTCTGTAAGATATCTTTCGTGTTCGGTTTGGAGGTCACATCCCCATTCTACTTTGAAATTAAATTTTGAGTTTTCTTTTTTTAAAAGTTCAATTGCTTTTGTGTAATCCAATCTTTCAAATTGGCTTTCCAAAATGTTTTCTAAACGGTTTAAAAGTTCAGTATCCACAAATTTATTTAAAAATTCAATTTCATCAGGGCATTTGTTTAAGATTCCATTAATAACATATTTTAGCATTTGCTCTTCGTTATCCATAAGCCCATTTAAGTCCACAAAGCACATTTCTGGTTCCATCATCCAAAACTCAGCAGCATGACGAGTTGTGTTTGAATTTTCAGCGCGAAATGTTGGCCCAAAAGTATATGTGTTTTTAAACCCATGAGTAAAACACTCTTCATTTAATTGCCCAGATACTGTTAAAAATGCTTTTTTTCCAAAAAAGTCTTTTGAATAATCAACTTCGCCCTTAATTTTATCTATTGGCAAAGTTGTAACCTGAAACATATCACCAGCCCCCTCACAATCGCTTCCTGTTATAATTGGGGTGTTAAGATAAACAAAGTCCTTTTCTTGATAAAATTGGTGAATAAGAAAAGACGCAACCGAACGTATGCGAAAAACTGCATTAAAGGTGTTTGTTCTGTGCCTAAGAGATGGCATTGCACGCAAAAATTCCAAAGTACTGCGTTGCTTTCTTTGTAAAGGAAAATCTGTTGCACATTCTCCCAAAACATCCACCGATTTTGCAATCAAGTCAAATGGTTGTTTGTTTTGTGGAGTTAAAACAATTTCTCCAACAACGCAAAAACTTGCACCAATATTTTGCCTTATTAATTCATCATAATTAAACAGTTTTTCTTTAATTAAAACCACTTGCAAAGGCTTAAAATATCCATCTGTAAGTTCCAAAAATCCAATACTTTTGTTATCTCTTATTGTTTTTATCCAGCCGTTAACTTTAACGCTTTTTCCAACGTATTTTTCATAGTCGTGCCTTAATTGTTTTGTTGTTAAAATCATTTTATCACCTTCTTTATTTGAATGTTAACATCATCAAGTTGTTTTTGCGTAACTGTGTTTGGTGCATTTAAAAGCAAGTCTTGTGCCATTCCATTAAGAGGGAATGCAATAACATCTCTTATAACTTCACTATCTGTTAAAAACATTATTATGCGGTCAAAACCCAGTGCCAGCCCAGCATGAGGAGGAACGCCGTATTGAAAAGCATTATACAAAGCAGAAAACTTTGTTTCAACAACATCATCTTCGTATCCCGCCATTTTAAATACTTTTTTCATAAGCATTGGATTGCTGTTTCTAACTGCTCCGCTTGCAAGTTCAACACCATTTAAAACAAGGTCATATTGATATGCAACAATGCTAAGTGGGTCTTTTGCTTCAAGTGAATTCAATCCGCCTTGTGGCATACTGAATGGATTGTGAGAAAAGGCAAGTTTATTTTCATCGTCCAATTCAAAAAATGGAAAATCTAGCACCCAAACAAAATTAAACAAGTTGTTGTTTATAAGTTCAAGTTCTTTGCCAAGAGTGTTTCTGAGCACGCCCGCCAACTTTATTGCTTTTGTTTTTTCTTCTGCAATAATAAATATTGTTTCGCCAATTTTTGCATTTGTTTTTGAAAGCAAGTTTTTTAGTTCTTGCTGGGACAAATTTTTTACAACAGACCCAATAACTCCTTCTTCCGTTACTTTAACATACGCCAAACCCTTCCCCTCATATTTTACAATAACCTTTGTAAGGTCATCAAAAAACTTGCGAGGTTTATTGTTTGCAGGAGCAACAATCGCTTTTATGGTTTTATTTTTAAAAATTGAAAATTCAGTTGCTATAAAAACATCTGTTACATCGCAAACTGTTAATGGGTTTCTTGTGTCTGGCTTATCAGAGCAATATGTTTCCATTGCTTGTGAATAAGAAATTCTGGAAAATGGTGATTTGGAAATACTTTTGTTTGAAAACTGAGCAAACGTTGAAGAAACAACGTTTTCAACAACTTGCAAAACTTCTTCTTGTGTGGAAAAACTCATTTCTAAATCTATTTGATAAAACTCACCTGGGCTACGGTCTGCACGCGGATCTTCATCCCTGAAACAAGGTGCAATTTGAAAATACTTGTTAAATCCAGAAGCCATTAACAACTGTTTAAATTGTTGTGGAGCCTGCGGAAGAGCATAAAATTTGCCCGAATTTAGCCTTGATGGAACAATAAAATCTCTTGCACCCTCTGGTGATGATGCTGTTAAAATTGGTGTTTGAACTTCGGTGAAATTTAAATCATGAAATTTGTTTCGCACAAAATGCAAAACATTTGAACGCAATTTAATTTTGCTATGCACAAGTGGGTTTCGCAAATCTAAAAAACGATATTTTAGCCTGACGTCTTCTTTTGTTTGTTCACTTTGCATAACTTCAAATGGCAAAACTGGTTTGCAATCTCCAAGCAGTTCAATTTTTTTAGCCTCTATTTCTATGTCCCCAGTTGCCATGTTTTTGTTTTTGCTAATTCTTTCAATAACTTTTCCTTCAACCGAAATAACGCACTCTTTGTTAATTCCTTTTATCATGCTTTCGTTAGGGATAATTACTTGTGTTACGCCAAATTCATCCCTAATTGTGATAAAACAAAGCCCGCCGAGTAGCCTTATGCTATTTGTCCAGCCTGCAATTTTTACCATTTCTCCAATATTTTTTTCTGTTAATTCGCCACAATTTTTTGTGCGATATGGATTTTCCATTTTTTTACCTCATTTGCAATCAAACCATGTTTTTCCGGTTGATAATTCAACTGTTAACGGAACAGAAAGTTGAACCACATTTTCCATGTTTTCTTTTAAAATTTGTTTTACTTTTTCAACCTCTAACGCTGGTGTATCAACAATTAATTCATCGTGAATTGTTAATATTAGTTTAGCACACAAGCCATTTCTCGTCAACTCATTTTGCACTAAAATCATTGCCATTTTAATTATGTCCGATGCCGTTCCTTGAAGAGGAGTGTTCATTGCTATTCTGTTCCCAAAATTTCTTGTTTGATAATTTAATGAATTCACTTCTGGCACATTTCGCACTCTGCCAAAATATGTTTCAACATATCCATTTTTTTTTGCATCTTCAACACATTTATCCATGTACAGTTTAACACCTTGATATTTTTCAAAGTACGATTGTATCATTTTTTTTGCTTCATAAACGCTTATCCCCAGATTTTGAGAAAGCCCAAACTCACTCATTCCATAAATAATTCCAAAATTTATTATCTTTGCACTTCGTCTTTCACTTGATGTAATTTTATTTGCAGGTTTGCCAAAAATTTGGCAAGCCGTTTGTGTGTGAATATCTTCTTTATTTTTAAAAGCATTTATCAAAATTGGGTCATTAGACAAAACTGCAAGTAGTTTTAATTCTATCTGATTATAATCGGCAGAAATTAAAACGCCACATTCAAATCTTGATACAAAAATTTTTCTTATTAGTTTTCCTTCGTCATCCCTTGTTGGAATATTTTGCAAATTTGGTTCACTTGAAGAAAGCCTCCCTGTTGTTGTAAGTGTTTGATTGAAAACAGTATGTAAAATATTGCCCTGTGTTTCTAAAAGTGTTTGAAATGGATTTAAATAAGAACTTATTAATTTTTGTAATTTTCGATAATGCATTATGGGCGAAATTATTGGATGTTTGTTTTCAAGCAACAACAAAACTTCAACACCTGTATTTTTTTTAACTTTTGAATTTAAATATTTGCCCAATTGCAAATCCTCAAACAAAAGTTTGCTAACTTGCAAAGAACTGTTTATATTTAATTTTTTTCCTGCATATAAATATATTTCATTTTCTAACTGTTCACGTTTTAAAAAATATTCTTGCGTTATTTCATTTAATTTTTCTCCATCAATTTTAAATCCGTTTTGCTCCATGTAAAAAAGAACTTTAACAAGTGGCATTTCTATTTTTTCAAAAATATTTTTAAGTTTTCCGTCACCCATAATAATTTCTAGTTCTTTTCTTCTTGAAAAAAATTGTGACGGATTTAACCTTTCACTATTTCCATTTGAAACAAGATAATCGGCAATTACAAGGTCAAACACATCATCCGGAATTTGCGAACACGCTACAAGTTGATCTTTTAAATTTTTTGTGGTTTTTTTAATTGAACCATTATTTAAAATTGGCATTATTGCATCAATTGCTTGCTGGATGGATAAACCCTCTCCAAACATGTTTTGTTGAGATTGAATTTCATAATTATATTGCTCATCAATTGCAAATTGAAATTTTGGAACAATGGTAAATGCAAATTTACTTGTTACATTTTTCAATATTTTTTTAAGCATTTCGATTTCAGTTACAAAATTATTTTTAATTGTTTTTTCTTCCGCATTTTTAATAAACAATTCTTCACGCTTTAAAAGTGATTTAAAATTATATTTTTCAAAAAAACTTTTAACATCTTTATCAAAAGGAAATGTTAATTTACAATCTTCTAATTTTATGTCCAACTTGCAATCAGTTTTGATTGTTGCAAGTTGGTGCGAAAGATATGCGCCTTGTTTGCCTTCAATTAATTTTTCTTTTAGTGACCCTGCAATTTCTTCTATATTTTTATAAATGTTTTCTATATTTTTGTATTTTTCCAAAAGTTTTGAGCATGAAACTTTTCCTATTCCTTTAACACCAGGGATGTTGTCGGACTTATCGCCTATTAACGCTTTTTCTTCAATAATCATTTGTGGAGTACGCTCATATTCTGCAAACAGCGTTTTTTTGTCTAATACCTCAATATTGCTTATTCCAACCTTGTTAAGCCAAACTATTGTGGAATCGTTAATTAATTGTAAAACATCTTTATCACCAGAAACAATTATTTTTTGCACATCATTAAATTTTGAAAGTGTTCCAATAATATCATCACCTTCAATTCCGTCTTGCTCAATCCATTTTATTTTCATTGCATCAAGTAAATTTCTGGCAAGTTTAAACTGTCCAACAAGTTCGGTTGGGGTTACATTTCTTGTTGCTTTGTATTCGTTAAAAATTTCATGCCTAAAATTTTTTTTGTTTTTATCAAATGCCACGGCAATATAATCAGGGTTTGTGCTAGTTATAACTTTAATTAACATGGTGGAAAACCCATAAATTGCATTGCAATATTCACCATCATTAGAAAGTAAAGGTAAGGCAAAAAATGCCCTGTACAACAAACTGTTGCCATCGATAATAACAAATTTTTTCATAAGCCACCTTTTGTTAGGTAAATTAATTTTACATTTTTTATTATAAGGTTGGAATAATTACACCAGCAAGATAAACTATTATTGCCAAAACCAGCAAAATAATAAATATCGCCCCAAAAGGACGACCAATTACATTGATTAAAGCAAAGCCAGCCAGCAAAATTGCGGCGCCGTGTGTGATCACAATCTGCAAAATTGCACTGGATGGAATTTCAACAAAACAAAGAATATCATTTATTTTAAGCAAACCCAATCCACCAAGTAAAATAATTGCTGTTACTGCAAAAATATAACTTATTGTTCCCCTAATCATATTTCACCTACACTCATAATAATTTAACAATAAAAAAATGTCAAATGTTATGGCACTGTGCTAAAACATATTTTAATTTATAATAATTTTTTTTGCTGTGCAAAATAAAATAAATATTGTTGGGCAACCCCAGAAAGTTCGCCAAAAATTTGCACTAATATTTCAGAAATTCGTTCTCGGCTTAATCCAACAATTCCAAAAGAAGAAACAAAAACTTTTTCTATCCAAGTGTCCACTGGAAAAACATTTTGTTTTCCAAAACCAAAAAGCAAAACACAATCTGCAACTTTTGGACCTATTCCTGACAATGAAATTAAATACTTTTTTAAACTATTTAAATCAATATCTTTTAAACTATTTAAATCAACATTTTTTAATTGCCTGCAAATATTTTCCAAATATTTTGCTCTGTAACCACAGCCTATATCTTTAAAAAATTGTTCGTTTTTTTTACTCATTTGTTCAAGCGTTGGGAAATTAAAATTTGTGCCAATTTTTTCTCTCATAATAAATAATATTTTTTGAATTCTTTTTATGTTATTATTGGCAGAAATAATAAAAGAAATAATTGTTTCAAAAATATCTTGTTTTAAAATTCGTATTCCGTTTCCAAAAATTATTGCATCATTTAATATATTAATTAAATAATTATTTAGTTTATTATTAATTTTAAGTTCATTTTCACTTATTTTATTTGTTTTATTATTAATTTTAATATTATTTAAATTTAATTTATTTAAATTTAATTTATTTAAATTAAATAATTGTTTTTTTAATTCATCGTAATTATTATTTAAATCAAAATAATTTATCCAATAATTAATTTCTAATATATTTTGCGGTGTTATTATTGTTTCGTTTTTCACTTTAATAATTTTGCATTTTTTATCTGCCGATAAAACTATATAATTATTTTCATTTGTTTTTTTATAAGAAAAAACTTGCCCACATTCTAATGTTTGCAAAATGTTAAGCACACTATTTTTAATATATATTTTATTATTTTTTATTGTATAATTTTTGTTCATTTTTTATTTTTCCAAAAAATTTTATTTAATTAAAATAAGAATAAAAACCGCCAAGTTTATTTTGGCGGTTTAATTTTATTCTGTAATTACTGATACTGTTTTTTTGTCTCCACTATTTCCAAATTTCACTTTGCCATCTGTAAGAGCAAAAATCGTATAGTCTTTTCCAAGCCCTGCATTTTTACCTGGATGAACTTTTGTTCCACGCTGACGAATGATTATTGTTCCAGCCAAAACTGCCTGCCCATCCGAACGTTTAACACCAAGACGTTTGCTTTGACTATCACGTCCGTTTTTTGTGCTTCCCATTCCTTTTTTATGAGCGAACAGTTGGAGTTCAATTATTCTCATTTTCCACCTCCAATTTTATGTTTTTTGACCTACCCTTTGCAATTTCTGCAATACTGATTTCCATGGTTTGCAAAAGTGTTTGAGCCAAGTCTATTTTTTGCACGTCCATTTCTGTTAAAACAAAATTTAACACCCCACTTGCCTTTTTTGTTTTGCATTGTGCCTTTACAACTTGTTTTATTCCAAGCACCGTGCTTTGCAAAAGTGTTGATATTGCCGAGCAAATAATGTCAGTTCCTGAGTTTTGAAATTCCGTATGACCATTTGCAGAAAAAGCAACTATTTTGCCATTTTGCTTTTTTATTTTGATTGTTGTCATTTAATTTCCAAGATTTTAAGTTCTGTGTATGGTTGACGATGTCCTTGTTTTTTTCTTACATTTTTTTTGGCTTTGTATTTAAAAATAACCAATTTTTCGCCTTTGCCTTGTGATACAACTTCTGCGGTGCAAACAACATCTTTTAAAACTGGGCTTCCTGTTTTTATTATGCCGTCATTTGAAACAAGCAAAACATCAAGATTAATTTTTTCTTTCACTGCATTTTCAAGTTTTTCAACTTTAATTTTTTCGCCTTCACTAACGCGATATTGCTTGCCACCGGATTTAACTATTGCAAACATTTTTTCTCCTTTTTTTTTGATCTCGCTGCTAAGGTGGCTTTTGCACTTTTACCTTTTACATGCGGCTAACGTTGTTGATTTTATCATGTTTTACACTTTGTGTCAAGTTAATACTAAAAATATATTAAAAAAAACAGGTGCATGTTTTGCACCTGTTTTTTTAATTTTTATCAGAAAATTTTTACAGAACTTTTAATATGGGCTAATTCACAAGAATTTTCTTTTTTTGCTGTTTTACGTTCTTCCTCTGTTTGATTTATTAAATCTTGTAATTCAAGTTTAAAATAATCATTCAAACAAGAAACACCTTCAATTTGATACGCAAATCTTAACCATTCTCTTGTTATGTCTGTTTGTTTTTCTAAAAATTCGTCAACAGTTGCAAAATTTTTGCCAAATTCAAAATACATCATTGGACATTTTGGCATTGTGTGGCTAATGTACAAAGACACTTTTTGAATTTTGTTATCTTTATCAAAAGTTCCTTCAAACTCATATTTATTATGATCTAGTTTCTTTTTGTATAAATATTGATTTATAAAATTTATACAATCACACAAATTTATTTCTCTTGGTTTTCTTGGTGCAGGCAATTCCATAATTTCATCAATTTGTTTTTCTAAACTAAGAAGTTCTTTTTCGTAAATTAAATCAATGACGTTTTGACTTTTTAACAACTTGTTAAAACTTTGCATGCTCTTGGCGCTTGCATAATCGATTGAATTTTGGATAATTCTTTCAATTGGTTCATTTTGAAAATTCATAATATCCCTTCCTTTTTTTTATTAGTGTAATGCATAAAAGTGGATATGTCAATACCCAATTTTGTTTAATTAAAAAATTTATTTTAAATTTTATTTAAAAACTCATTTGCCTTTTTTAAAAGTAATTTTTCATCGACAAAATTTGCAAGTTTTGAATTTTGATATAATATTTTGCCATTTATCATTGTAAAATAAACATCACTTGATTTTGCACTATAAACAAGATGTGAAAGTGCATTAGTTTTTGGCTGAAAATGCAAAGATTTTGTGTTAATTAAAATTATATCCGCCAAATATCCTTGTTTAATTTGCCCTACATTACAAAGATTTGCACATTTTGCGCCACCTATTGTGGAAAATAATAGTGCATTTTTTGCGGTTATAACTTTTGCATTTCCAATATTAACTTTTGTTAATAATGATGACAAAAACATTTCTTTAAACATATCTAAGGAATTATTGCTTGCAACACTATCTGTTCCAAGGCCAATGTTTAGTCCTAAGTTTTGCATGGCATGAAGTGGTGCTATTCCACTTGCAAGTTTTATGTTTGAAGATGGGCAACTAACAACATTTACGTTATGGTCCGCTAATATTTGAAGATCGTCTTTATCCATATGAACGCAGTGGAAGCACGTGCAATTTCTATCAAAATATCCTAATTTTTCCAAATATTCTGCTGGCGTACATTGGTTTTTTGTTGTACATTTTCCTACTTCTAAAAGTGTTTCTGCCAAATGTATGGCAACTGGCAAATTATTTACTTTTGCAAACAAGCATATTTGTTCTAATTCGCTTTCTTTTGTTCCGTAAATTGAATGTGCATACGCAAAGGCAGTGCATAATTTACTTTTTTTAACATTTTCTAATTGCTTTTTTAAATTTTGTTCTGTTACTTTTTTAAAAGGCTTGCCAAAACCAACTCCAATAACTCCACGCATTCCACTTGTATCATACGCTTTTATAATTTCAGGTAAATTAAAATAACATTCCATTGTTGTTGTTATTCCTGCCTTTATACTTTCACATATGCCCAGCATTGTTGAATAATATAAATCTTCATCAGAAAACTTTTCTTCCTGTGGTATAATTTTTTCTAACCACTCTTCGGTTGATAAATCTGAGCCATATCCTCTTAAAAATGTCATTGGAGTGTGTGCGTGTGCGTTTATAAAGCCAGGCATTAATATATTTTCTTCAACGTCTATTACTTGATCCACCAAAGTATTTATTTTGTTTCCCACTTGTTTTATAACTTCATTTTCTACAAGTACATCCCCATAAATAAAACCTGTTTCTTGTGACAAATCCAAAATTTTAGCATTTTTGAAAAGTATTTTCATTTTTTTCTTTCCTTTTTTTGTTTTTTATGTTAAACTAAAACAAATGTTCTTGTTGTAGAAATATTACTTTTTAAAAATATTATACAACTAATGGAGAAAAAAGTCCAAATGCAAATAACAAATTCTTTTGCACAAAACGAAGAAAAATATTGTCATGACCGAATTATTTTACATTCCGATGCTAACAACTTTTTTGCTTCTGTTGAAGGTGTTATTTGTCCTGAAATAAAAACTACTCCTTTTGCTGTTTCTGGAAATCCAAAAATTAGAACTGGAATAATTTTGGCAAAAAATACTCTTGCAAAACAATGTGGTGTTCAAACTGGTGAAACAATTTGGGAAGCGAAACAAAAATGTTGCAACCTTGTATGCGTACCACCACACTATGAATTTTATGAAGAATATTCTAAAAAATTAAAAGAAATTTATGGCAGATTTACAAACCTTGTTGAGCCGTTTGGCATTGACGAGTGTTGGCTGGATGTTACAAACAGTAAAATTTTTGGTTCAGGAGAAGAAATTGCTGAAAAAATTAGGACTATTGTTAAAAACGAATTAAATATAACGGTTTCAGTTGGTGTTAGTTTTTGCAAACTTTTTGCAAAACTTGCAAGTGACCTTAAAAAGCCTGATGCAACAAGCCTAATTTCTCGCGATAACTTTAAAAACATTGTTTGGAATTTGCCCATAAATTCTGCCATTGGCATTGGCAAACAAATGGAAAAACGAATGCACAGCATAAACGTTTATAAACTTGGAGATATTGTAAACATTCCTGATGACATAATTAAAAAAAAGTTTGGAGTTGTTGGAACAAGATTTAAACAAAGCATTTGCGGAAATGATTTTTCTTCCGTTTGCTTTGAAATTCCAATCCCTAAAAGTGTTGGAAATGGCATGACCACTGTTGTTGATATTAAAACAAAAGCCGAATTTGAAAGTGTTGCACTGTTTTTAAGCGATGAAATTTCAACAAGATTAAGGCAACAAAACTTGGTGGCTGGATGTGTTTCTGCAAGTATAAAAACAAATGAGTTTGAATGGTTTTCGCATGAAAAACGCACTTCTTTTTTTGTTGACACCGCCATTGACATTAAAAACATGGCAATTGAAATTTTTAATGAATACTGGAAATTTGACAAAAAAGTACGCGCCATACGCATTTGCTGTTCAAAACTTCAACGCGCCGACAAAGCACGGCAAATGAGTCTTTTTGAAAGTAAAAATTTGTGCGATTATGCAACTGGTCAAGAAAAAAAGCAAAAACTTAATGAAGCAATTGATACAATCAGAAAAAAATACGGGAACAAAAGCATTAAATTGGCCTCTATAAATGAAAATGATGGAATAATTGGCATTTAAAATGTTATAAAATTAGCCAATCTCACGTTCTTTATTTTCTTGTTTTTGTTCTTTTCTTGCTATTCTTTTTTCTTTTTTGCCTAACTTTTTTAAGGCACTTATTACATTTGCTTTGTTTTCTTTTCCAATAAGCAACCTAAAAATATTTTGTCTGTGCATAAACCAAGTTAAAAAAAACATGCTAAAAAGCAAAAGACATATCGTTAAAGAATTGCTAAATCTGTATGCCTCAATTACGGTTAATGTTGTAATAAAAATAAACGAAGCGATTGCACCATAATCAAAAATTAACAAGTATATAAAGCAAATTACAAATGCTATTGCCACCCAAAGCGGTTGTGCTACTGCATAAACACCTAAAATGCATGCAACACCTTTTCCACCTTTAAATTTGTAAAATACTGGAAAATTATGTCCAACAACAACTGCAAGCCCTGCAACATAAAGCCCAATATATGAGTTTAAAGAACCATCGGCGCCAAAAAGCAAATATCCAATTAACGCTGGAATTGCACCCTTTATTGCATCCAAAACCAAAGTAAACAGCCCAACACCAAAACCAAATGTGCGAAGCATGTTCATTGTTCCGGGGTTTCCACTACCTTGTTTTGTTATGTCTTTTTTTAAAGTGCGAGAAATGAATCTTGCATTGCTTATGTTTCCAATTAAATAAGAAATCAAAATAACAATAACAAATTTCCACCACTCCATTTTTTCTCCTTAATGATTTTATGTTATCTATTTTAACATATATTTAAATATATAAAAAGCAAATTTTTAAACAAATTTTATCATTCTGTTTCTTTTGATTTTAAATTAAATTTAATTGGCGTTCCAGAAAAATCAACGGCTTTTCTAAACGTGTTTTCAAGATATCTTACATAAGAAAAATGTGCCAACTTTGCATCGTTGCAAAACAAAATAAATGTTGGTGGGTTTGTTTCCGCCTGTGTAATATATTTTATTTTTAGTTGTTTACCAGATTTTGTTGATGGTGGAAAGGCTAATATAGCGTCCGACAGCAAATTGTTAAGCGAACCTGTTGAAATTCGGCGTCTTGCATTTTCATATGCCAAAATTGCAGATGGCATTATGTCGCCCATTCTTCTACCAGTTAATGCAGAAACAAAAACAGTTTTAAAATATGGCATAAATTGCAATTTATCTGCAAGTTGTTGTGTAAATTTGTTTGTGCTTAAATTATCCTTTTCAACAGCATCCCATTTGTTAAAAACAACAACGCTTGGCTTTCCTTCTTCATGAACATAGCCACAAATGCGTATGTCTTGCTCAGTTACTTCATCACTTGCATCCATAACAATAAGAACAATGTCCGCACGCCTAATTGCACTCATTGCCCTTAGCACAGAAAAACTTTCCACAGTGTCAAAAACAACATTGCGCTTGCGTCTTAACCCTGCGGTATCAATTAAAATATAATTCTTTCCATTAAATTTAAAAGGAGTGTCAACTGCATCACGTGTTGTGCCTGCAATTTCACTTACCGCAACTCTGTTTTCACCTAAAAGAGCGTTTGTTATTGAACTTTTGCCTGCGTTTGGCCTACCAACAATTGCAATTTTTATTGACTCTGTTGTTTCTTCAATAATATTTTTTTCTGGAAAATGATTTACAATTGCATCCAAAACTTCGCCAAGCCCTTTGCTTTGTTCACAAGATATTGGAAACGGATCACCCATGCCAAGTTGATAAAACTCATATGTATTTTCAACTTTAAATGTATCCAATTTGTTAACAACAAGCACAATTGGCTTTTTTGTTTGCCTAAGTTCAACAGAGATTTCAAAATCTTGCGGTGTTACTCCTGTGGTGCCGTCAGTTAAAAATACAATAACATCAGCAAGTTTTATTGCAATTTTTGCCTGCTCTTGAATATTTGCCTGAAAAACATCATTATTTTTTGAATCTAGTCCGCCTGTATCTACAAGTGTGAAAACATGGCCAGTCCATTCCACATCAGCATAAATTCTATCACGAGTTATGCCCGCTACGTCATCAACAATGCTAATTTTTTTGCCACAAAGTTTGTTAAAAAATGTACTTTTGCCAACATTTGGCCTGCCAACAACCGCTACCAATGGTTTTTTCATAAATCCCCTTATTTTTGTTTATTATTTTGAATTACCCGATGCCAAAATTTTAACCAAGTGTTCCCCACTTTCACACTTTTTAATTTTAACTTTAAGTTGTTTCTCCAAATCCACAAGTTTAACATCATCCAAAAAACAATCCTTACGATCACGAAGCATACAAGTGGGCAAAACAAGGTTATCACAATTAAAATCCTTTGGCAATTGTTTTATGATATCCATGGCTGTCACAAGCCCTGCAACTGTTACACTTTTACCAAAAAAATTATTTTCTATTCCAAAAACCTTGATTTTTACATTTGGAAATTTATGCTCAAAAAGATTGCACAAATGTTTCATTTCTTTTTCTGCGGATTTTCCTGTTACAATTCCAAAAGTTGCATTTTTTGCCTGTTTTGTTTGATAAAGTGAAAAAGTAAATTCATGCCTTTGCAATGCAATAAGCCCAATTCCATTTTCTAATTGAGAAAAATCTTCATAATCTTGATAAGATGGAATTGCAATTTTGGCTCGTTGAAAAAGTTCGTCTGCGCCATAAACAAAACGCTCCCCATGCTTTTTTAGCATGTATTGTTGATAATTTTTTATAATTTTAATTGAGTTTTCTGCACAGGCTTTATCCACTGGTTTTAAAATTGGGTTTTGATTTCTGCAATTGGTTAATCCAACAGGCACAACAGCCAAACTTTTTACAAAAGGGAAAAGTTTGGACAAGTGTTTAATTGTTTTTTCTAGCATTTTGCCGTCATTAATATCTTTGCATAGCACAACTTGACAATGCATTTGTATTTTTGCTCGGGCCAAAAATTTTAGGTGCTTCATAATGTTAAATTTTGTTTTTAAGCCCAACATTTTATTGCGAATTTTGGAATCTGTTGCATGAACAGAAATAAATAACGGGCTAAGTTTTTGCAATTTTATTCTTTTAAGGTCGGATTTTGAAATGTTTGTTAAAGTAACATATGTGCCTGACAAAAAAGAAAATCTGTAATCATCATCTTTAACATACAAACTTTCACGCATATTTTTTGGGAGTTGGTTAACAAAACAAAATATGCAATTATTTTTGCAACATTTGGGTTGCATATCATGAAAATTTTCTAAATTTACACCCAATATTTCATCATCATCTTTTTTTATCTTAAAAATTTTTAGTTCGTTTTTTTGCAAAACCTTTATTGTTAACTTATTTTTTTGCATTAAAAACATAAGGTCAAGTTGATCCTGCGGTTCTTTTCCATTAATGCTTACTAAAAAATCTCCCGCCTGAATTTTTAATTCCTTTGCGAGAGAATGATTTTCAATTGAAATAATCTTTTTCATATTTTTATAATATCACATTTTAAACAAAAATGAAAGAAATAAATTTTAATTTTAAAATTCTTGTCTTAATTGTTTAAGTGCATTTTTTTCTAACCTGCTAACCTGTGCTTGTGAAATTCCAATTTCTTCACTTACTTCAATTTGTGTTTTGCCAATAAAATATCTCATTCCCAAAATGGCCTTTTCACGTGGGGCAAGCCCTGTTATTGCTTTTTTTAGTGCTATTTGTTCAAAAAAACTTTCTTGACTTTGTTTTTGATCTTCAACTTGGCTTCCAACTGAACTTTCAGAATCATCCAAAAATCTTGGCTGTGATAAAGAAATAGTGTCACTTATTGCACTTAAAGAAAACACAATATCGCTAACTGGCACATCAATTAATTTAGAAAGTTCTTCAACAGATGGTTCTGTTCCGCTTTTTTTTATTGCAATTTCTTTTGCTTGCAAAACTCTGTATGCAACATCTCTTAACGAACGAGAAACTCTAAGTGAATTGCCGTCACGCAAATATCTTCTTATTTCTCCAATAATCATTGGCACAGCATATGTTGAAAACCTAACACCAAGAGTTGTGTCAAAGTTGTCAATTGCTTTCATAAGCCCAACACAGCCAACTTGAAACATATCGTCTGCCTTTTCCTGCTTACCACCAAAACGCTGAACAACACTTAAAACCAGGCGTAAGTTGGCAACCACAAATTGGTCACGCGCAAGCATGTCGCCCGCCTTTACTTTTGCCATAAGTTCAACCATTTCAACATTTTTCATCTTTGGCAACTCGGACGTATTTACGCCACTTATTTCCACTTTGTTTGACACGCTTCCTCCGCTTGTTAATTATTTTTGACAAGCCAAGGAAAAATATACACAACAACAAAAATTAATTTTTTTGCAAAATTCTTAGTTTTGAGCAAGATGAACGAGGATTGTTTTGTTTTTCCTGGGGGGTTGGGGTTATAACTTGATTTGTTAAATATTTGTACACGCTGTTTTGCAGGGCTAAATTTTTGTTGTTTATTTCATTTTTTAACAGAGGCATAAATGCATTTGTCACTTGTTTTTCTTCCAAAGAATGAAATGTTAAAACAGCAATTCTTCCACCAGAAGACAAACTTTGTGCAAAAAATTTAAGTGTTTTTTCTAAATGAGCAAGTTCTCCATTAACTGCAATTCTTATTGCTTGAAAAGTTTTTTTGTTTCCACCTGCAAACCTAACTTTTGCCGGCAAACTTTTGTCCACAATTTCTTTGAGTTCAAAAGTTGTTTCAATTTGCTTTTTTTTACGTGCCTTTATTATATTTTCCGCAATTATTGGTGCATATTCTTCTTCGCCATATTCCCACAAAATTTTGCCTATTCTTTCTTTGGAAAAAGTGTTTACAAGTTCTTTGGCTGTAAAATTTTGATTTTTATTCATTCTCATATCTAATGGTCCATCAAAACGAAAAGAAAATCCGCGCTCAGGAGTGTCTATTTGATGTGAACTTACACCCAAATCTAGCAAAATTTTATCAACAGATTTTATTCCAAGCCTTTCAAATTCTTTTTTTGCGTTTGAAAAATCTGCTTGAATATAAATTATGTTATCAAAATTTTTTAATCTTTTTTTGCATTCTAAAATCGCATCCGCGTCTTTATCAAATCCAATCAAAGTTTTGCAACGCATTGCAATTTGCTCTGCATGCCCTCCACCACCCAGCGTGGCGTCTACGCAAATATCAGTTGGTTTAATATCTAACCCGCAAAGAACTTCGTTTAACATTATTGGCGTGTGATACACTTTTTCCCCTTTTTATTTATAAGATTTTATCTTTTGTAATATTTTTTAACATTAAACGTTAAACAACACTTTAAGTTTTTGTTTTACATCCTCAGTTGCTGTTTTCTCGTTAATTTTTGCTTTAATTGGTTCTTTTAAATCATTTGCAACTTCAAATTTTACATTACAATTTCCAAATAAAGTTAACGTATCTGTTGAACTAATAAGTGAAGTAATAATTAAATCAACCGCTTCTAATTTTTGTGTTTGTGTTGAAGTTGCGTTATCTATAATTGCCTTTTGTGTTTTTATTGCTGTTACACAATCTCTGACTCCCGCAAAATCTGTTATGCTGGCAAAATCACCCATTGCACCATATGTTGTAAGCAAGTTTTTTGTTTCTGTTGATGTTGGCTTTGAAAACTCATCTGCAATTGCAATAAGTGCTTCTAATTTTTGTGTTTGTGTTGAAGTTGCGTTATCTATAATTGCCTTTTGTGTTTTTATTACTGTTACACAATCTCTGACTCCCGCAAAATCTGTTATGCTGGCAAAATCACCCATTGCACCATATGTTGTAAGCAAGTTTTTTGTTTCTGTTGATGTTGGCTTTGAAAACTCATCTGCAATTGCAATAAGTGCTTCTAATTTTTGTGTTTGTGTTGAAGTTGCGTTATCTATAATTGCCTTTTGTGTTTTTATTACTGTTACACAATCTCTGACTCCCGCAAAATCTGTTATGCTGGCAAAGTTTTGATCAAAAACTTTAAAACTTTTAAGTAGCGTTATTATGTCTGGTGATTTTGCAAAGGCATTTGCAACGGTAATAAGCGCGCCTAATTTTTGGTCCGCTGTTGAAGTTTTGTTGTCTATAATTTGTTTTGCAGGTCCAATTTCTTTTGAAGAATTTGCAATAGACGTGTAATCAAGACCTATAAGTTTTAACAAGTCTGGCTTTTCTGCAAGAGATTCTAACAATGTAAATACATCATCAATTTTCTTTCCATTATCTTGGTTTTTGTCTTTAAATACTCCAAGATTTTTTAAAGTTGCCAGTTTTTCCAAACCATTTGCAACGGTTATTTCCCCTTTAAATTCATTTATAATTTCAACCATTATTATCCCTAAGTCGTAATAAGTTGCATCATTTGATTTCATTTCTTGCAATAATTTTGCAAAATTATATCCAAGGCTTCCAACTTCTATTGACAAATTATTTTTTGTTAAATCAAAATTTAAAAAATCTTTTGCAAATGTGGCAAGTTTCATCCAATTTGGGCTTACATTTGAATTGTAAAAATTTAAAAGTTTTTCTAGTTTTGGTTGAGATGTTTTTAAATAATTTTTAATTGAAATAAATGTTGGCTCAAACAAATCACCAGCAGATGAGTTTGCCTGCAAAGAATTTAAAAATTCACCAGATTTTTCTGCGTCAAAAGTTTTTATGTCAAAACTTAAATCACCTTTTTTTAATAGTTCTATTGCAGTTTTAAAAACATTTAAGATTTCTGCCTTATGTTCAAGTTTTGTTAAATTTTCATAAGTTATTTTTGGGGTTTCAATTTTGGTTGTTAGCGCAAGCGATGTGCTTATTGTGTCATTTACTTTATCAACAATTTGCATAAACAACTTGTTCATAAGTTTACTGCTTATAAGTTCACCAAAAATTAAGTCCACATCATTTCCATCACCTTTTGTTGAAAACTTTGAAAGCAACAGTTTTAAATTGGCTGTTTCAAAATTAAGCACGTCATTCAAGGTTCCACTTGTTTTTAAGCCTGATATAATGTTAGACAACCTTGTAAATTCTGTTGTAAAAAAATTTTCCGATTTGTAATTATCAATTTGAATAAAGTCGCCATACTTTGATGCGTTAAGTGCAGTTATAATTTCATCAAATATAGAGCCTCCCCCTGCTTTTGCAAAAATAGGATTTGTTAAAAGTGTTTGCAAGGTTACACCTAACTGGCTTAAAAAATCTTTAATGTTAAAATCAATAACTGTTTTAACTCCTCCCAAAGTTATTTCTATGTTGTCCAGTGGATTAACATTTTTTTGCATGCTTTCTAACGCAAGTTTTGCAATAGATTTAACACCAGTTGCAATTTGTTTTCCTGTTGTGGTTAAATTTTCGGCAGTTAACTTTGTGGAAAGTTCTGAAAATACTGGTGAAATTTCTACGGGATTTGAAGTTGTCACTTTGCTTTTTAGTTGGTCGGCAATAACAGATTTGTTTGAATTAACAAGAGAAATTATTAAATTGCCCAATATTTGGTTTTCAAAAATAGTGTCTATAATATTTTCATATGCTTTTGTTTGCAAATTACCCTGCACTGGTTTTGTTAATTGAGTTTTAATGCCTTCAAAATTTAACAAACTGCTATCTTCTGGCAAAACTTGTACCGCTATTTGCAAAAGCACTTTTAAATCAGGTACAATTTTAGAAAGTAACGAGGTTTCGGTGTACAATCCTTCTGTTTTAATTTTGGCAAATAATTCGGTTATCGCCGTTTTTACAGGTGCAAGCGTTGCAGAAAGCGAACTTGTTAAAGTGTTTATTTTGTCCTCAATCATTTGAATCACATATGGCTTAATTCCTGAAATTATTGCATCATCATTAAAAATTGCAATAACATTATTTTTAACTGCCTCCCAATTTGGGACGGTTTTAACATCATTATCCACAAATTTATTATACTGTTGCAAACAATCCAAAAAAACCACAACAAGTGGCGCTTTGTCAACAAAATTAAAACTATTTATTTTGTTTAAATCAAAATAAGAACCATATGTGGTTTTTGAAAATGCGTTTACTAATTCCCCAAAAACATCATAAAACGCACCATTGTTTACAAAAGATTTTAATATTGTGCCATTTTTTATGGTATCAAAACTAACAAAAGCGTTGTTTACTATTTTGATATAATCATAATTTACAATATTTAAAAAATCTTTGCTAATTGCGTCATACGCCGTTGGAGTAATTTCTTTTAGTGATTCATTTAAACATTTTGCTATTTTTGCAATATTTGTGTTAATTGTTCCCCATGCAATTTTGTCCGCAGAAATTTGTCCAAGTTTTAACGGGGTTTCTTGTTTTAAAAACGTTTGTAAAGCGGGCTCTACAATATTGGGAAGAGCAATGTTAACAGCGTCCACCAATATTGTTTTAAAAATTCCGGCAGAAGTTATCCCCTGCATAATATCACGCACAGGTTGATAATCAATTACGCTGGTGTTTGGATATTTTGAAAGTTTTTCTAAAATTCTGTTTGCTTTTTCAATCACAGTGCCCTGAGTGTTATTAATGGCATCCAAAACTTGCGATTTTTGAACGGCAGCCAAACTGTCTATCAAACTTGTTGTATCTTTGCTAATATTTAACAAAAAAGTACTATCTTTTGAAATTTTTGTTGCAAGGTCGGAAACAATTTTGCCAAGTTCTGTTGCATACTTCCCTGTATATATTGTTGCCCAATTTGTGTTTAAATAAGATATCCCATACTCCATAAGGTCGGGCAAAACAATTTTAATTATTCCACTGCCAGAAAAAAGTTCTTTAACAAGATTTTGAATTGCAACAAAATCCATGTCAACAAAAGACACTCCCGTTATGCCCGAAATTTTCAAAATTATTGGGGCAACGCTATCATATGCCTTTCCAAAAGCAATAAGTTCTGTTCGTAAGCAAATTTTTTGTCCTTCAATCTTTGTTGTTGCAATAGTGTCAAATGTTGCATTTGTTAACCCAAAAACATTAAATAATTTTGCAGTAATAGAATTGTTATAAGATTTAAACAGTTCCATTACGTCGGCAGGAACAATGCTATTTATCATTTCTGCCGTTGATGCAGGCAATGCGCTTGATGGTTGTGCAACTAAGACAGCATTATTATATTTTATATTTAAACCAGTGCCAGTTTTTTCACCACCTGACACAACTGTTTCGGTTGGCGTTGATAGTGATAAAACCGTGCTAACCAATCCCGAAATTGGTATTAAAAAAACAAATAAAAACAACACACTTTGAACAGTCCCCACAAGTGCACCAAGTAAACGCCTTTTTTTTGGCTTTAATACATTTTGTTCCACAACAACCGCAGACCCATCTTTTAATGTAATGTTTTCATGAATCTTTTTTCGTTTGATTATACCCATTGTTATAAGATAGCCAATCCAAAAAATAAAACTTAATATTAGTGTTGATAAAATGAACATTACAGCATTCATTAAAAGTACCGGAAGTTGTTCCACAAGCGAAGAAAGGGTTGAACTCCCAGATAAAAGTGTTCCTACTTGCGGAGAAAGTTGAATTAACATATTTAAAAAATAATTATTTAAAGATTGCCCCGAAATTTTTATTTGCATTGCAAGGCTAGAAAATACAGGAGTTAAAATTCCTGATAAAATTATGGCTGTTATAAAAAAAGCAAAACGAATACCCGTTTTTTTGAACCCTTTCCAAAGTCCAGACAAAAAACCTGTTATAATTGCAACAACCAAAAGCAGAACCATTATTAGTGTAATGTTTCCGCCGGTAATTGGAAGTGCAAGTAAAGAAATATAATCCATTACTCCTCCATACACTTTCTTAGTGTACATTATTTGCTAAATTTTATCAAATTATTTAATTGTGTTTTTGGTGGTTTTTTATCTAAAATAAAAAAAGATTGGTTTTTTATTAATTAAAAAAGTATCGCACACTTTTTTTATAACATATAAACTAATATGCAAATATGCTTTTTAAACACAAAAATTTATTATTCAATTTTAAAAAGCAAACCAAACAATTCATTTATTAATACAAAATGGATTGTTTTTTTGCACGGTTGGGGCTGTGACGGAAACATATTTACAAATTTTGCAAAACAGTTAATAAGCCATGCCAACAAACATTTAGTTCAAAATTTAAAATGCCTACTTGTGGACTTTCCGCCTTTTGGGAAAAGTGAACAGCCAAAAAGCACGTGGTCTTTACAAACTTATGTAAATTTAATTAAGAGGTTATTATTAAATTTAAACATTAAAAGCGCTGATTTTGTTTGCCATAGTTTTGGTGGAAGGGTTGCCATTTGCTTGGCAAGCGAAAATACAAAAATTGTGAATAAACTTGTTTTATGCGCTTCGGCTGGCATAAAACCAAAACATATGCTATTAAACAAAATTAAAATTGCAAAATACAAGTTTTTAAAAAAATATTGCCCACAAAAATGCAAAAAAATGGGATCCACTGATTGGAAAAATTTATCACCAATTATGAAGCACACGTTTTCTAATATTATTGGTGAACATTTAGAAAATTATGCAAAAAAAATATCAAACTCAACCTTGTTAATTTGGGGAAATTTAGACACTGACACTCCACCTTTTATGGCAAAAAAACTTTTAAAATTAATTAAAAACAGTGGAATTGTTTGGCTTAATGGTGGGCATTTTACAATTTTTGAAAATTTTTATATTACTTGTGCTGTATTAAAAAAATTTTTGCTTTAAACAAATTTAAAAAATTTTCAAAAAAGTTGCGTTTACAATACTTTCTTGCTACACTTATAAAACAACTATATTAAGGAGGTTAACTTATGGGATTTTTTCAATCATCAAACCCAAACCTTTACATAGCAATAACACTTTCAATAATTAATGGTATTTTATTATGTTTTGCAGGCTTCAAATGTTTACACATTATTCAACTTTCGGGATACAAAATTTCTGGATATAGGGAATGGCTAAGTAACACTCATGCCCGATATATTTCTCGGCTTGCAATGCTTTCTTTAATGTCACTTGCATGCATGTTAGTGACAAATGCTCTTTTTCAAGTTAACAATAATCGTTTATATTTTTCGTATTTTGGTTTAATTTTTTATTTTTATTTTTCAATTGTTTTTATTGTAAATATGTATGCCGTTCAAAAAAAAGTTCCACTTGTTCAAACCCATCGAATGACACGGCTATGTGTGACTTTGGGATTTTTAATTGCAAGTTTAACTTTTATTTTAATTGCCTTTGCAACTGAATATGTTGGTCTGCTACGATTTGCAGTTATTGCACTTATGCCAATTACTTTGCCAATTCTTGTTGCAGTTGCACATTTTACAAACTTGCCTTTTGAAATTATGCTTCGAAAACATTTTGTACGTAAAGCAAAAAATATTCTTAAAAAAAGACCCGATTTAATTAAAATTGGAATAACTGGAAGCGTTGGAAAAACAAGTGTAAAATATATTCTTAACAAAATGTTAAGCAAAAAATATAGTGTATGCATGAGCCCTCATAGTTTTAACACGGAAATGGGGCTTGCCAAAGTGATTACAAAATATTTGGAACCTAACAACCAAATTTTAATTGCAGAAATGGGTGCAACAGAAGTTGGCGACATTGCAAAATTATGCAAAATGATTGAACCACAACATGGAATTATTACAAATGTTGAAGTTCAACATCTGTTAACGTTTGGTAGCGAAGAAAATATTGCACGCACAAAAAATGAATTATCCATTGCAGTTAATGGCATGATGGTTTTTAATGGCGACAATTTAAAAAGTATTTCGCTTTATGAAATGCGTGACAGGCCCAAAACTTATGTTTCAATATCAAATAAAAAAGCACCCATTTACACAAAAAATATTCGTTGTAATTCCAGTGGTTCAAATTTTACACTTATGCTTAACGGGCAAGAAATTGAATGTCATACAAAACTACTTGGAAAACACAACATCTTAAACATATTACTTTGCACTGCGTTGGCCAATTATTTAGGAATTAATGCACAAGATATTTGTGCATCAATTGCAGAACTTGAAGCAATTCCACACCGATTGGAAATAAAAGAAAGTAACGGCATGACAATTATTGATAATAGTTTTAATTCTTCTCCAACAACGTCCCTTGCAACACTTGAAGTTGTTGAAAAGTTTAAAAACAAAAATAAAGTTTTTATAACTCCCGGGCTTGTTGAACTTGGAAAACTTGAAAATGAACAGAACAAAATACTTGGTGCAAACATTGCCAAATTTTGCACACATTGCATTATTGTTAACAAAACAAACGAAGAATCAATTAAATCAGGATTAATTGAAGCCAATTTTTCACAAGATTGTATTTTTTGCGCCTCAACTATTGCCGAAGCGGTTAAATTATTAAATTCACTTTCACTTAAAAATCCTTTGGTTATTTTTGAAAACGACTTACCAGACAACTATACATAAAATATACAGTGTCAAAAAAATTGCAATGTTCATATATAAAGATATGAATATTGCAGTTTTTTTTGGTGGCAAAAGTTGCGAACATGAAATTTCTATTATTTCTGGGGTTCAAACACTTTGTGAAATAAGTGGCAAACATAATGTTTTGCCAGTGTACATTGACAAAAACAACGAATGGTTTTTGCCCGAAGATTCAAAAAATGTGAAAAGTTATATTAACTTTAAAAGCAAAAAAAAACTTGGGATAGATGTTGGAACTCCTTACATAACAAAAAATGTTTTTGGAAAATTTAAAAGATTTTTTCACGTGGATTGTGCAATTATTTGTTGCCACGGAATGCATGGGGAGGACGGAACTCTTGCCGGACTTTTAGAACTTTGTGACATTCCTTATTCATGCCCGTCTGTGTTATCCTCTGCACTATGCATGGATAAAGTTTTTATGAAAAAAATGTTTTTTTCGGGTGGATTTAATTCTGCAAAATACATAACAATAATTAAAAACAATTATAAAAACAATGCCGAAATCACACTACAACAAATTGAAAATCAAATTGGTTTTCCATTAATAGTTAAACCCGCAAATTTGGGAAGCAGTATTGGAATTAATAAATGCAACTCTGTTCATGAATTAAAATTTGCACTTGAAGTTGCGTTTTCTTTTGACAGCAAAATTTTGATAGAAACATTTTTGGAAAACTCGCAAGAAATAAATTGTGCAATTGTTGGAAATTTACAAAAAAAATATTGTTCAAATTTGCAACAACCACAAAGTTGGCAATCATTTTTAACTTTTGAAGAAAAATATTTAACCAGCAAAAAAACTAAAATACAAAATAATAACATTGCAAAAAAACTGCAAAATCAAATTTACAAATTAAGTGAAAATCTTTTTGATTATTTTGATTGCAAGGGAGTTATACGAATTGATTATTTAGTTAAAGATAACATAATTTATGTAAATGAAATTAACACAATTCCTGGCTCGTTATCTTTTCCGCTGTGGGACAACATTTTTTCACCAGCAGAATTAATAAACAAATTAATTGAACTTGCAATTCAGGATAAAATAAAAAAAGATGAAAATGTTTTTTCTTATCAGTCTGTTGCCTTGCAAAATTATAAGCCTAGTTTAAAAACAAAATTTAATAAACTCAAAAAATAATAAATTAATTATTAATTATTTTAAATAAATATTTTTTAAATTTATTTAATTGTTTAACATCATTATTTGTTAAGCATATTTTAATTTTAATTAAATAATTTTTATTTAATTTTATTTTGCACTTATTTGTGCAATAAAACTTAATTTTATTATTAATTGTTATTTGTTTATTGTTTTTTTGTTTATTATTATTTAATAAATATATTTTTTTTATTTGAGTTGCAATTTGTTCGTGCCCTGAAAATAAATTTGTTTTAACAAATATTTTTTTTAATGTTTTTGTTATTGCAACAAAGTGCGTACATCCCAAAACAATATTTTTTATTTTGTTAGCAGATAAATTATTGTTTTTTAAAACTTGTTTTAATTCTTTTTTTATAATTAAATTTATTTTATTTATTTTTAATAAATTATCATCAATTAATTTTGGTAAGTTTTGCGGGGCATATGCAAGCGTTAATTTGTTTGATTTTATTTTTTTAAATTTTAATGTGGCTTTTGTTGCGAGCACCAATTTAAATTCATTTTTTGGAACCATTTTTATTGCTGGTTCAACTGCAACTATCGGAATATTAAATATGTTTCTTATTTCCTTTGCGCAAGCAGAACTTGCAGTGTTACATGCAATAACAATTATGTCTGGTAAATAATTTTTTATAATGTTTTCAATAAGATTTTTTGTTTTGTTAAAAATCCAAGTTTTTGAATGTATTCCATAAGGACAATTTTTTGTGTCGGCAACGTAAACATATTCCGCTTCTGGCAAAATTTTTATTGTTTTTGCTAAAATATTTAACCCGCCACTTCCACTATCCAAAAATGCTATTTTGCCCATATGTTCATATATGAGTATTATTATTTTTTTGCAACATATTTTTAACAATAAAAAATATTTGCGATTTGTTTTAAAAAGTGATATTCTTTTTTTTAAAGAAGGTTGATATGCTGATTTTTATTGCAGGTGTTTCTGGAAGTGGAAAAGATACAATTATTTTGGAACTTTTAAAAAGAAACAAAAATCTTAAAAGGCTGGTATCTTGTGTAACACGTCCACCACGAACAAATGAACTTTTACAAAAAAAATATTATTATATTTCGGAGAAAGAATTTTTTGATAAAGTTGCAAATAACGAATTTTTTGAATACACACAACTTCACTCACACTGGTGTGGCGTTTTAAAAAAGGATATTGCAAATGCTAAAACAGAATTGCTTATAAAAGATATTGATGTTAATGGTCAAAGGTCTTTTAAAAGCAAGTGTTTAAATGTTCCAATTTTAAGTGTTTTTTTGGATGTTTCAAAAACAGAACTTAAAAAAAGATTAATTGCTCGTGGCGAAAAAGATATAGAACTCAGGCTTTCACGTTTTGACTATGAAAATCAATTTAAACAAGAATTTGATCTTGTTGTTAAAAATTTGAACATGGAAAAGACAATCCAAATTATTGAAAATAAAATTAAACAAGAATTATTGAAAAGATTATATTAACCTATGTTTGTTCTATTTTTTTTTAATTATAATTAAAACTCTTGCAAAATTGAATAAAAGGTGATACACTTGCCCCAGACATTTTAAAGGAGATAGGTATGCCAAACATTAAATCAGCAATTAAGAGAGTTAAGGTTAACGAAAAAAAGAACCTTGAAAATCGCCAAGTTAAGTCACAACTTGCAACAGCAACAAAAAAGTTTAAAACAGCACTTGCAAGCAATGAAAAGGAAAACGCAACAAATTGCCTTTCTGAACTTGTTTCTCTTCTTGACAGCGCCGTTGCAAAAAACGTTATACATTTAAATTACGCTGCAAGGCACAAAGCACATTTTTCAAAATTACTTTCTAAATTAAATTAATTTTTATTAATTTATTAGCACAAAAAAATTAAGCAAAACAAAAATGTTTTGCTTTTATTTATAGTTTTTTAATTACCATAAAATTGGAGACTCTCCTCTATCAATTAAAATTTTGTTAATTTTTGAAAAATGTTTACAGCCAAAAAAACCATTATATGCAGATAGTGGGCTGGGATGTGCACACATTAAAACATAATGTTTTTGAGTGTTAATAAGCGAAAGAAAAGATTTTGCATTCCCTCCCCAAAGTACAAAAATAATTGGCTTGTCTCGTGCTGATAGTTTTGAAATTATTGCAGACGTAATTTCTTCCCATCCATGATTTTTATGGCTGTTTGGCTGGCTTTCACGAACAGTTAAAATTGTGTTTAAAAGCAAAACTCCTTGTTTTGCCCAATCCATTAAATTGCCGTTAATTCTTGTTTTTCCAGTATCACTTTGTATTTCTTTAAAAATATTTTTTAGTGATGGTGGAAGCGGTCCGCTTTCCACTGAAAAGCACAACCCGTGCGCCTGAATTGGTTGGTGATAGGGGTCCTGCCCAATAATAACCACTTTTACATCATTAAACTTAACAGCCATAAGTGCATTAAAAATTTTGTCCGCTGGTGGATAAATTGTGTGTGCGGAATATTCAGCATTCAAAAACTTTTGCAACTCCTTAAACTTTGGGCTTTCAAATTCTGTTTTTAAAACATCAAGCCAATTTTGTGGGATTTTCATTTTAACATTATAACATAAATTAAAAGTTTGGGCTATTTTTTTAAAAAATTTGTTAATTATATAATTTGTGTATTGCCAAGCATAATCTTATGTGTTACAATCTGATAACGGAGAAATTTAATGCTTAACCAGCAATCAGTTTATTCTTGTACAAACAAAACAAAAAATGCAACGTCTAACGCAAAAAGAAGTTCAGTTGAATTAACAAAAATTTCAGGTCAAAAAACTTTTTTGCCAGACAATAATCAAAAAGAACCTGGTGATTTTGAAGTACCAATGGACAAATATAAAAAAAATAGTTTGTATAGAGATAAAATTAACAGAAAATTTGATTTTCCAACCGAACCTTTATACAAATATAACAAGGCTAGACGCAAAAAAATTATTGAAAACATTGACAAATTTTATGAAAAAGTAAGAATTAAACGAATTGAGCGAACAAATTTTTTGTGTGGTTTTAACATTGAAAAGGATATTTCAACTTCACAACAAATGACAATTTCTCAAATTCTTTTGGATAAGCAAAAATGTGTACAGCAAATTATTGATGCACCACTTTGTCAAAATGTTGTAAATCACATTTTGTCCTTACCCAAATTTTTTATTACAAAAAAAATGAATGCTTTTGACTTTGATGCAAATATTGATGGATTGATGACAAAAACATATTTTGTTAAAAATCAATATTTATTTGCTTCTTTGTGTGAAGATTTTGGTTATTTAACATACATTTTATCTTCATGCTATCAATATATGGGCGACCACACAGAAAATGAAAATGTTAAAAATTTTTACAAAAAAGATTGCACTCCAAATTCAAAAAATATGATAAATATGAAATTTGATATACATGTTTTATTAAAAGGAATAGAACCTGTGTTTTTGGGCAGATATGACATGGTTAAAGACGATAAATCTCACATTCAAATGTTTGCTGGTGGGAATATACTGGAACAACCCCAAATGATTTTGGGCCCACATTTTCATAAGTATAGTGAAAAAATGGTTACAATTTATCCATCAAAAGTTTATCATCAGGATGCTGTTAAGGCTCCAAAATTTTGTTCATCAGCAGACCTTGAAAAATATTATTTTAAACAATTTAATTGCCATACACCAGTAACAGATTTTGAACTTAATGACAATGATTTGTTAGGAAAATATATTAATAAAATTAAAACTGTTTTAAGTTTTTATAATATCAAAAATATTATTGATAGCCAAAACAAAATAACAAAATACTTGCAAGAAATCCCTAGTTTGTGTGATAATAATTTTGATAAAATAGTTTTTTAAATTAATTTATAAACTTTCCCAAATTTTAATTAAATTTTCAATATATTTAAAAGCATTGTTAAATGTTTCTTGTTTTTCCAAGTCTACACCTGCATCTTGCAATAGTTCAACTGGGGATTTTGTGCAACCAGAACTTAAAAAATTTAAATATTTAATTTGCAAATTATCACTTGTTTTTAATTTGTTTTCTTTTAACAAATTTGTTGCAAGTATAAGTGCAGAGATTAAACCCGTTGCATATTTATAAACATAAAATGGGGTATAAAAATGTGGAATTCGGCTCCATTCATATTTTACTTGTGAAAGTAATTCAACATTTTTTCCAAAATATTTTTTGTTTAGTTTGTAAAACATATCGTTTAAAATTTCAGCAGTTAACGGCTCGCCCGACTCATATTTTTTGTGTACTTTTTGCTCAAATTCTGCAAACATTGTTTGCCTGAAAACACTGCCTCTAAATCCACTTAAAATGTTGTCTATGTAATAAATCTTTTCCTCAATTGTTTTTGAGTTTTCCAAAAAGTAAAGCCCTAACAACATTTCATTAACATTACTTGCAACTTCTGCAACAAAAATTGAATAATCACTTTTTGCGCATAGCTGTGTTTTGTTGGAAAAATAAGTGTGCATAGCATGCCCCAGTTCGTGCGCAAGAGTAAAAACGTCTTGCGTTGTACCTGTAAAATTTAAAAGCACAACTGGTTTTGCACCGTATGCTCCTGTTGAAAAAGCACCTGTATCTTTATTTTGTGAAGGCATAACATCAATCCATTTTTCTTGCTTTGCTTGTTTTAAAAGATTGATATAATTTTTCCCAAAAGGCTTTAATGCATTTTGAACAATTTCAAATGCTTGATCATATGTGTAAACTTTATTAAATTTTTGATTTGTTGGTGAAAGTGTGTCGTATATTGCAAATTTTTTGTTGCCTTGTTGTTTTGCTTTAAGTTTAAAATATTTTTGAAAAACTGGAAGATTTTGATTTACTCCCATTATTAAAGCGTCATAAACAGTTTTATTAACATTGGTGCTAAAAAGTGATGCCGAAAGTGCGCTTTCAAATTTTCTTATTCTGGCATTAACGCATGTTGTTTTTACAGAATAAATATAATTTGCAGAAATTGTATGATTAAACTTTCCATATGCATTATTTATTTCCTTAACTGCATTTTTACGCAAAACCCTGTCCGTTGATTGAATATATTTTCCATACAACGCTTGATTAAACGCAAAACTTTTACCTTTTGAATTTTTTATATTTTCAAATCTTAAATCGGCATTATCTAATTTTTCAAAAATTTCACTGTACCCACCTTCAAACTCTGCAATTTGTGCAAGCAAATTTTCTTCTGCTTGGCTTAAAACATGTGGCCTATTTTTAATTATATCCAAAATTTCTAAGTTATAGTTTTTAAACTCTGGCTGACTTGCCCACAGCGTTAATTTGTTTTCATCTATTTTGGACAATTCAACAATAATAAAAGATGTTTTTTGCCCCAACTCTGCACAAAACTTTGAAAATATTTGCTCACGTTTTTGAGAAATTTCATTTTTTGCATCTTCACTTACTTTAAGAAAAGAATACGTCCCCAATTTGTCCATTTTTTCGTCAAACTTGTCGCAAAACTGATAATATTCTAACAAATATTCTCTGTTTGAAAGTTTGTTTTTAAATTGCAAAAAATATTTTGATTGCTCTTGCACTTGTTTAAATACGCTGTCCCATTCTTGATCAGAATAAAAATATGAGGATAAATCCCATTTGTATTTCTCCTCAATTTCGTTACGTTTTTTCAATTTTCACCTCTATCATATTATTCTATTTTAGTTTTTAGAAATATTGACAAATTTTTCAATATTAAACATCTTCCACGGCTGATCATCTTCGGGTGGCAAACTTATAAACGTCATTTTTGACTTTTTAACAGGGTGAAAAAAAGAAAGTGACCATGCCCACAATGCCAAATTTTCCGCCTTGCTGGTGCCATATTTTGAATCACCCCAAACAGGATGCCCCAAATTTGCCATTTGAACACGGATTTGATGGCTTCTGCCCGAAAGAATTTGAACACCTATTAATGATATTCCTTCTTTTTCTTCCAAAACCTCATAAACAAGTTCGGCTCTTTTTGCGCCCTTTTCACTCATTGGAACAATTGAAACAATGTTTGTTTGCTCATCTTTTTTTAAATAATTTACAAGTCTTCCCGATTTTGACCTTGGGTTGCCATACACAACTGCAAAATATTTTTTTTCAAATTTTCCTTTTACAATTTGCGCACTTAATCTGCTGGCGGATTTTGTTGTTTTTGCAAAAACTATTGAACCACCTGTTGGCCTATCTAGTCTGTGAACCAACCCAACAAAAGCATCACCTTTTTTGTTTTTTGTTTCTTTTACATATGCTTTTGCCATGCTTAAAAGATCCAAGTCACCTGAACTATCGGCTTGTGTTGGCACATTTTGCGGTTTTTGAACCACTAATAAATGATTGTCCTCAAAAATTACATCCATGTTTTAACTCCTGTTGCCCCACAAGGCAAAACTATTTTTTGGTCTGTTGGCAACCCTATTTCATCGGCAAGAACATTTTTTTCTCCAAAAACAAGAGTTAAAATGTTTGAAAGCACACTTGGAGCAAGCCCCGTGGTGTATGAATTTATTATAATAAATAACGGATTTTCACTAAGTACATTTTTACATAACTTAACCAACTTATAAAGGTTATCTTCCAATTTCCACATTTCGCCATTAGGTCCTCTTCCATAACTTGGCGGATCCATTATTATTGCATCGTATTTGTTTTCACGTTTTATTTCTCTAATCAAAAATTTTTCACAATCGTCAACAATCCATCTTATTGTGCTTATGTTGGATAGTTTTGAATTTTCTTTTGCACGCTCCACCATGCCTTTGCTTGCGTCAACATGGGTAACGCTTGCCCCTGCGCTGGCACATGCAAGTGATGCCCCACCGGTGTATGCAAACAAATTTAAAACCCTGATTGTCCTATCTGCTTTTTTTATTAAATTTATCATTAAATCCCAATTTGTTGCTTGTTCTGGAAACAACCCTGTGTGTTTAAAGCCCATTGGTTTAATTAAAAATTTTATGTTCTTCCACTCAACAATCCATTCAGCAGGCAAACTTTTTATTTGCCAATTTCCGCCACCCGAACTTTCTCTAACATATCTTCCGCAAAGCCTTTTGTCCTTGGAATAATCTGTGTCAGATTCCCAAATTACTTGTGGGTCGGGCCTTAACAAATAAAACTGTCCCCAACGTTCAAATTTTTCTCCATTTCCTGTGCCTACAACTTGGTAACTCTGCCAATTATCCGCCAATCTCATTTTGCCTCACTGATGGAGATTTTAACACTAATTTCATTTATTGTAAACTCTATTTCAAAATTTTGTTTAGATTCATATGTTATTTTGTTTGCAAGTGTGTTTGCACAAATTTCTTTTTCTGCATTTTTAACAGCATCACAAACTTCTTTCGCACTTTGAATTCCAATAACAATATGATCTGTTACTTCAAGCCCACTATCTTTTCTTAAATTTTGAACGTGACTAATTATTTCACGAACATATCCTTTTGCAATTAAATCTGGTGTTAGCGTTGTGTTTAAAACAACAGTAAAATCACCGTCACTTTCGCTAACAAAACCTTCTTTGTTTTTAATTAAAACAATAACATCTTCCGCACCTAAAACAACATTTATATTTTCCAAGTTAAATTGGATACTTTTTCCACTGTTTAAAATGTTTATTTGTTCATTTGTACATTTTTGCAAATGTTCTTTTATTGCATTAACATGCTTTCCATATTTTGGTCCAACTGTTTTTAATTGTGGTTTAAGTTCAAAAGTTACATATTTGCTGGCGTCTTGCATCACTTCCAATTTTTCCACATTAAGTTCATTTAATGCAAGGTCCACAAGTTCTTTTTTTAGGTGAAATGGTTTGCTTGTGCATACATACGCCTTTTCTAATGGCTGTCGGTTTTTTATGCCCGACATATTTCTTGCACTTCTGCCAAGCGAAACTATTTTTAAAACTTCATTCATGCCCAAATTAAGTGTTTTGTTAACAAGTTTTTCGTTAGCAACAGGATATTCACACAAATGCACGCTTTCTGGTGCGTTTTTGTTCACACTGCATACAATATTCTGATAAATATTTTCTGTTATAAATGGAGCAAATGGCGCCATCAATTTTACCAGCCCGCAAAGCACTTCATACAAAGTTGAAAAGGCTGATATTTTATTTTCTGTTTTTCCACTTGCCCAAAATCTTTCTCGTGAACGCCTTATGTACCAATTTGAAAGCACATCAATAAATTCAGTTATTTTTTTGCTTGCATTTTGCATATCAAAACTTTCTAAACATTTTGTAACATAATTTACAAGTGCGTTAAATTCCGAAAGCAACCATTTGTCCATAAAAGTATATGAGCATGTGCTGATGTCATGCTTTGTTGGGTCAAAGTTATCTATTTGTGCATAAAGAACGTAAAAAGCGTAAACATTCCAAAGTGTTCCAAACGTTTTGCGTTGAAGTTCTATCAAATTTTCTTCATTAAAGGAAAGAGGTTGCCCCGGAGAGCAAGAATTATAAAAATACCATCTTAAAGCATCTGCACCATACTTGTTTAAAATGGTCCATGGATCAATTCCATTACCTTTGCTTTTGCTCATTTTTTGTCCGTTTTTATCATTAATAAGCCCAAGTGCAATACAAGTTTTGTACGGTGATTTGTTAAATAAAATTGAACTTATGGCTTGCAAAGAATAAAACCATCCACGAGTTTGATCAAGCCCCTCAGCAATATAGTCGGCGGGAAAAGTTTTTTCAAACAATTCTTTATTTTCAAACGGATAATGATATTGTGCAAATGGCATTGAGCCACTATCAAACCAACAATCAAGAACTTCTGGTGTTCGCACCATAGTTTTGCCACACTTGTCACAAGGTATTGTTATTTCGTCAATTTCGGGCTTGTGCAAATCTGTAATTTTTTTTCCGCTAAGTTTTTCAAGTTCAGTTTTGCTTCCAACAACATGAAAATTTCCACATTCGCAAACCCAAAACGGTAATGGGGTTCCCCAAAAGCGAGTTCTAGAAATTCCCCAATCAACATTATTTTCCAAAAAGTTGCCCATTCTTCCTGTTTTTATGTTTTGTGGCAACCAATTAACAGATTTGTTGTTTTTAACAAGCCTATCTTTAATTTTTGAAGTTTCTACAAACCATGTTGTTTTTGCATAATACAAAAGTGGGGTATTACATCTCCAACAATGCGGATAACTGTGTTCAAATGGTAAAATTTTAAAAAGTTTTCCTTCTTTTTGCAAACGCTCAATAATTAATTTATCGGCAGATTTTGCTTTTAGTCCAACATAATCGGTTGCCTCTTGGGTAAACTTGCCTTCATCATTGATAAGTTGAATAACAGGCAAGTTGTATTTTTTGCCAACTTCATAATCATCGGCACCAAACGCAGGAGCAATGTGAACAATGCCCGTTCCATCTTCAACAGTTACAAAATTATCCATGGTTACAAAATAACCATTTTTTACCTTGTCCTTAACGTATTGAAATATAGGTTCGTATTGTTGATTTTCTAAATCTGAGCCTTTCATCCTTTCAACAATTTTTGGTTCCGCAAAGAGTTTGCTTACTAATGCTTCTAGCATTATAAAACGCATGCCATCTTGTTCCACAATACAATAGTTTTGCGTTGGATTAACGCAAAGTGCAATATTGCTTGGAAGCGTCCATGGGGTGGTTGTCCACACCAAAAAATATGTATTTTTATCTTTGATAGTTCTAAATTTAACATAAATACTGTTTTCTTTTAAAGTAATATAATTTTGTTCCACTTCCATTTTTGACAAAGACGTTCCACATCTTGGACAATAAGGAACAACCTTGTGCCCATGATAAATTAGACCCATTTTGTTCATTTGCGAAAGTGCCCAAAACACACTTTCTATGTAATCATTTGAATAAGTTATATAAGGCTTTGCCATGTCCACCCAATAACCTAATCGTTCAGTAATATTTTCCCATATTTTTTTATACTTCCACACACTTTCTTTGCATTGTAAAATAAATTTATCCACACCAAACTTTTCTATATCTTGCTTACCTGTTGATCCAATTTGCTTTTCAACTTCCAGTTCCACCGGAAGGCCATGAGTATCCCACCCTGCCATTCTTGGAACATAATATCCCTGCATTGTTTTAAAACGAGGAATAACATCTTTCATTGCTCTTGTTAATGGATGCCCAATATGAGGCATTCCATTTGCAGTTGGCGGGCCTTCATAAAATGAAAATATTTTATTACCTTTGTTTTTTTCCAGCGATTTTTTAAAAGTTTGTTTTTTTGCCCAAAATTCCATAATTTCTAATTCATTTTTTACAAACTCTAATTTTGTATCTACTTTTTTATACATAATATTTCCTCTTGTTTTTGTTAATTGTAATTTTCCATAACTTCATTCATATGCATTACATCACTTGTTGTAATTATTCCAATTGGAACATCGTGCATGCTCCCGCTTTTTGTTACAATAACACAAAGCAACTTTCTGTTAATTTGAAACTCTCTTAAAATTTCTTCAATTGTAACTTCTTCTGAAAAAACTTTGTAATAATTTATTTCAATTGGCAACATAATAATGTCTTCAATGGTTTTGTTATTTAAAAATTCGTCTGCACTTTTGCCCGTAATTAAGTGTTTTCCAAACGCATCCAATATTTTTTGTCCGTTTGCAACCCCAACAAGTTCACCATTTTTGTATACTGGAATATTGCTAAATTTTGATTCTGCAATTAATTGAATTGTTTTTCTAACACTTACACTTGCATCAACCGATAACACATCTTTTTGTGAAATCATTTCCATTGCCTTTGGTGGGGTTGTTATAAGTGTTTCAATAATTTTTATTTTACTAACAATGTCATCGTGAGGCTCTGCGATAACAAAATCTTCATTACTTCTGTGGATAATAGCGTTACGCAAACGTCCATAATCAATTAAATCCTCTTCATACTTTCTAACAATATAATTAAATTGAACCGCCCGCCTTATCATGTCAGAAAAGCCCATACTTCTTTTTAATCCATGTTGAATTCTTAGTGAATGGTCTATATTATTGTAAGAACTTATAAACTCTTTTGCATTTGATTGTTTATTGTTTGTATTTTTTTTTGGCATTATCTCTCCTTAATTTTTAACATTTCTAATATTTGTTTTGTTGATATTTTTTTGTCATATTTAATTCCACAAGGAAAAATGTGCACGTGCAAATGAAAAACTGTTTGCCCCGAACTTTGCCCATTTGCAATCATAACTTTAATACCTGTGAATCCACAATTTAAATAATAATTAGAAACCTTTTTAACTGCTTTAAAAACTTCTGTAATTTGTTTTTGATTTGCATTTAACAAGTTGCATACATGTTGTTTTGGAATAACTAACGTGTGACCAATATGTGACTGATTGATATCTAAAAACGCTAACGTTGTTTCGTTTTCATAAATAATATTGCTTGAAATGTTTTTATTTGCAATATTACAGAATAAACAATCTTCTCTTTTTGATGTTTTTTTCATAATTTTCATTATACAAGAAAACCATGAATAGTGCAACAAAAAATATTGAAACAACAATTTTATTAATAAAAAAATTTAATATTTTAAATTTGTTTTGCATTTTTTATATAATGTGATAAACTAAAACAATTATAGGAGATCATATGAGTAATTTATGGCATAATGTTGCAAAAAAAAGAATTGAACCCGATGATTTTTTGGTTGTTATTGAAATTTCAAAAGGTGCCAAAAAAAAATATGAACTGGACAAAGAAACAGGAGCAATCATTTTGGACAGGGTGCTTTACACAAGCATGCAATATCCATCTAATTATGGTTTTATTCCACGTACTCTTAGCGAAGATGGTGACGCGCTTGACGTGCTTGTTTTATGCAGTGAAAGCATAGACCCACTTTGCCTTGTAAGATGTTATCCAATTGGTGTTATAACAATGATTGATAGCGGTGTAAGGGATGAAAAAATTGTTGCCATTCCATACAATGACCCGCTTTATAACACATATAAAAACATTTCTAAATTGCCAAAACATGTTTCAGAAGAATTAATTCATTTTCTTTCGGTTTATAAACAATTAGAAGATAAAATAACAAAAATTGAAGGTTTACAAAATGTTGTAATTGCAAAAAAAGTTATAAAATTAGCAAAAAAAAGATATGATAAAAAATTTGGCGATGCAGAAAGTTTATAAAACAGGAGAAAAAAATGAAAGATTGTTGTAAAAACATTGATGGATTTGGACCTTCTCCAATTCCTGAAAATGGAAAATGGGTTCAACTTAAAGACATTAAACAAATTTCTGGATTTTCACATGGTTGCGGTGCATGTGCTCCTCAGCAAGGAACGTGCAAACTTACTTTAAACGTTAAAGACGGAATAATAACCGAAGCGTTGATTGAAACAATTGGATGCAGTGGCATGACACATTCTGCGGCAATGGCAGGAGAAATTTTGCCCGGAAAAACAATTTTGGAAGCACTTAACACCGATCTTGTTTGCGATGCAATTAATGTTGCCATGAAAAATATATTTTTGCAACTTGCCTATGGAAGAAGTCAATCTGCCTTTTCAGAAAACGGGTTGCCAGTTGGCTCTGCATATGAAGATTTAGGGAAGGGACATTGCTCACAAATTGGCACAATTTATGGAAGCAAACATGGACCAAAATATTTGACCCTTGCAGAAGGATATATAACAAAGCAAGCACTTGATAGCAACGGCGAAATTATTGGATATGAATATGTAAACATGCCAGAACTTTTAAAACTTGTTGAAAGTGGAGAAAACTCTTGTGTTGCATTGCAAAAATCTACAAAAAAATATGGGAGATTTGACGAAGCAAAAAGTTATGTTAATCCACGTGAGGAGAAGTGATGCCACAAAAAGAACAAAACATAGAAAAAACCTTGTTAAAATATAACATTAAAAATTTAACTGAGGCAGAAAACATATGCAAACAAGCAAATATTGATGTTGAAAAAATTGTAAAATCCATTCAACCAATATGTTTTGATAATGCAATTAAGGCATACACTTTGGGAGTTGCAATTGCAATAAAATCAAATACTAAAACCGCAGAAAAATGTTCGGTTAAAATTGGAGAAGCCTTGCAAGCATTTTGTGTGATTGGTTCTATTGCTGATAAAAGAAAAGTTGGAATAGGCCACGGACAACTTTCTGCAATGCTGTTAAATGAAAAAACAAAATGCTTTTGTTTTTTAGCAGGTCACGAAAGTTTTGCGGCCGCCGAAGGTGCTCTTGGCATAGCAAAATACGCAAACTTAGCAAGAAAAACAAATTTAAAAGTTGTTCTGATTGGGCTTGGAAAGGATGCTGGCTATATTATTGCTCGTGTAAACGGATTTACATATGTTCAAACAAAGTTTAACAATCAAACTCAAAGCCTTTCAATAATTAAAGAAACCTCATTTTCAAACGATCAGCGTTCACAAGTTAAAGTTTATGGATGCTTTGACGTTGAAGAAGGCGTTGCAATTATGATTCATGAAAAAGTTGATGTCTCAATAACAGGAAATTCCACTAACCCTGTTAGATTTCAACACCCAGTTGCCGGAACGTACATGAAATGGTGCTATCAAAACAACAAAAAGTTTTTTTCTGTTGCATCAGGTGGCGGAACTGGAAGAACACTTCATCCCGACAATGTTGGAGCAGGCCCTGCAAGTTATGGAATAACCGACACAATGGGACGTATGCACTGTGATGCACAATTTGCAGGAAGTAGTTCTGTGCCTTCTCATGTTGAAATGATGGGATTTATCGGCATGGGAAACAACCCAATTGTTGGAGCAACTGTTGCTCTTTCAGTTTTGGCAAACGAATATAATTTTAGCACTAAAAAATAAAAATCGGTTGACAAAAACACTGTTTTATGTTAACTTAAAACAAGTTGCGGGAGTGGCTCAATGGTAGAGCATTGCCTTCCCAAGGCAAGGGTTGCGAGTTCAAGCCTCGTCTTCCGCTCCAAAACTTTTATGGACTGTTAACTCAGTTGGTAGAGTAGCTGACTCTTAATCAGTCTGTCCGGGGTTCGAGCCCCCGACAGTCCACCAAAAAATACAAGTAAATCCTTGTATTTTTTTTGTTATAAAATTGTAAAAATTATTGGTGCTTATTGTGCGTTATGCTACTTCTAAATTTAATTTAATTGTTTAACACTTTTTTTCTTTAAAAAAATGTTTATAAGTTTGTATGTTATAAACAAAATTTAAATTTTCATTTTTGCAAAATTTGTTAGAATATATAAACTTAATTTTTTTAAATTATATTTTTAAAATATTTAAATGCATCTATAATTTTGACATTTGCCACTTAAAAATTACCATTGCATTTGTGACCTTTATTTTTTATTACAATTTTACACGCATTGTAATTTTAATTAGTATATTATTTTTAAAAAAAATTGCAGTACATTAAAAGTATTAATTTGTTTGTTGAAATAAAAAATTGCAAGTTAAACTATTTTTTAAAAAATTATTATTGTAATTGAAATATTGTGTAATTAATTTACGCAATTTTATCACAAACGTTCTGGCAAACTGCCAAAAGATTTTAAACGCCGAGCAGAACATTTTATAAAAAAATTATATCCAGTTTCTGTTAATGAAACATCAACAAAAATATCTCCATCAACTTCTGCGTAATTGTTCATAAGTTGTTTTATGTCTGACCTTAAAACTTGACAAACAAAATTTGGATTTTTTGTTTTGTCCTGAACTAAAACTTTTTCTAATCTTGAAATACCAACTTCTGCAATTGTGTTCATATTACTCTCCTTTTTAAATTTGTTTGTTTAGTTTAATAATTAATTTATTTATTTATTTATTTATTTATTTTATTTTATTTACTTTATTTACTTTACTTATTTAATTTGTTCATTGATTATTTATTTTATTTACTTTACTTATTTGATTTGTTTATTAATTATTTGCTTTATTTGCTTAATTTTGCGTATTTAATTTGTTAGTTAATTAATTTATAACTTTTATATGTTCTGAGCATACTTAATTGTCTGTTTTTAACTGTTTTATTTAATTTTATTTATTTATTATTTAAGTATTTATTATTTATTATGTGAATATTTGTTTATTATTTAAGTATTTATTATTTATTATTTGAGTATTTATTATTTGAGTATTTGTTTATTATTTATTTAATATTTTATTTATTTAAGCATTTTATTTATTTAATGTTTTAAAAAATATTTTATTTAAGTTTTGCGTTTAAGACTTCTTCGTAAATTTCCTATAATTCCTTTATATTTTTTTGTGCAGTCATAAATTTTTTTTGTTCCATTGTGAAGATTTTCTGCTAGCAAATAAAATGCTCGTGACGCTTTTGATTGTGTGCTAATTATCCCTAATGTTGCAAGTGTTGAAATGTCGTCATCGTCTGGAACAACACCCAAAAGTTGAATTTTTAAAAATTTTACAATTTCTTCATTGCTAATCATTTCTCCACTTAAAAGCAAATCCCCTCTAACACGATTTATAACAAGTTGTTTTGTTTGCAAGTTATATGCTGACAATATTGAAATAATTTTGTCGGCATCTCTAATGCTTGAAATGTGCGGAGTAACAACAACAATTGCTTCTGTGGCAGGAAAAACTGCCCTATGAAAACCCGCCTCAACTCCCGCAGGACAATCTATTAAAATATAATCATATTTACTTTCCAACATGTCTAACACATATTTTAAATGTTCTCCCGTTGCCTTTGCCTGAGAATAACTTTGTGCAGATGGCAAAATTTTAAGGCTTGGGTAGCGTTTATCTTCAATCAACGCTTGCTCTGGGCGACATCTTGCCTCAATTACATCGGTTACATCAAAAACAATTTTATTTTCAATCCCCATAACAACATCTAAATTATTTAATCCCATATCTGCATCTACTAAAAGAACATTAAAACCAAAACTTGCAAGTTTTGCTCCCAAATTTGCACAAACTGTTGTTTTTCCAACACCACCCTTTCCACTTGTTACAACAATTCTTCTTGCCATGATTTCACCATAGTTCTAGTTTGAACTTTAAAATAAAAAAAGCAAAACTATATTTTTGTTTTTTTTAAGTTTTTTTGTTTAATTGGCATTTGTTTTAAACTTTTTTTATTTTAATTTTTATTTTAACACTGTGTGGCAATTTCTGTAAGTTGTTTGTTATTGCAAAGCAGTTTTCCAGCACCAATTATACATGCATTTTCAGCCTCATCTGCCAGTTCTACATTAAGCCCCAACTTTGTTTCAAAAAAATTTTCCACACCTGTTAAGCAAGAAAGTCCTCCGCAAAGTTTTATGCCAGTAGCCATAATGTCGGCACTAACTTCTGGCGGACAAGAATTTATTATTGTTTGAACAACTTCTACAATTGGCTCAAAAAAGTTAATTGCTATTTCTGTAAGGTCTTGCGATATTACAAGCATATTTTTGGGAGAATGTGTATCATCTCCAATTCCGCTTATTTCTAAATTTCTGGTATCGTTTGGGAACAAACTCATAACTTCTTCTTTAAGTTTTTCTGCCGTTGTATATCCCATCAAAATTTTGTTTATTACTTTAAGTTGCCCCATTATTGCAAGATCAAGAACACGCCCACCCATGCTTGTTGTGGCGCCTTTTACAATTGAATTTAAGTTTACAACGCAAACCTCTATTGTGCCACCACCCAAATCTACAATAATATTACTGTTTGAAGAATCAATTGGAACACAAATTCCAACTGCTGAACACAAAGCCTTTGGAATTATTATTATTTTTTTTGGCTTGATTGTTTTAAAAACTTCATAAAAATCATTGCGTTCTTTTGGGGTTAATCCACAAGAAACAGGAATAAGCAATTCTATTTTGGTAAAAGGTTTAACAACCATAACTTTTGACAAAAAATATGATATCAGCAATTTGGCATATTCAATTTTTTTTATTTTTCCTTCATAAACTGGTGAAAATATGGTTGTATTTTCGTCTGTTTTTCCCAAAATTTTTTTTGCTTCATTGCCAAAGCATTTAACGGCTGGATTTCCATCTGCCAATTTTGTTACAGCAACTAATGTTGGTTCTTTTAAAACAATGCCCAATCCATCAATAAAAATTGATGTGTTTGAACTTCCAAAATCAATTGCTATTTTTGTAACTGACATAGTCCGTTCCTCCATATTTTTAATCTGTTAATGTAATTGATTTTATTTCCTTGTTGCCTTTTCTGTTTATTGTTACATTAACATTATCTCCAACAACACTTTCTAAAAGCGCATAACATAAGTCGTCTCTATTATTAATTTCTCTTGTTGTTCCATTTGCTAGTTCCAACTTTAAAATAATATCTCCAACTTGAAGTATGCCAACTGAACCCTTTTTTTCTGTGATTTCCGTAATTAAAAACCCTGGGTCATAAAGAGAAATCCCAGTTTTTTGATTTGCTAAAAAAGAACAAATGCCGTCAAACCCAGAAACACCCAAAACTGCTGGCTGATAATGCGTTGAAAAGTTTGCAATAACTTTTGGAAGCATTGTTATAACTGGGAAAATTGGTACTGCAAAAAACAAACCAGCAGATTGTTCATAGCCCAATGTGTTCAAGCCAATTAAATTTCCTTTAACATCAAAAAGTCCGCCACCACTATTTCCTGGATTTATGTTTGCATCGTGCATAATTAAATTTTCGTAAATGGCAATTCCACTTACATCATAACAATTTAATTTGCTTACGCGCCCAAATTTAACAGTGTTTTGAAAATATTCATGAACCGGTGTTCCAATTGCAATAACCTTGTCATAAACAAGTTCATTTCCTTTTTGTGGATGAATTGCTCTATCTAGCATGTTTACAAACGGCAATTCTTCATTTATTTTTAAAATTGCAACGTCTATTTGCTCCTTGTGCCACACCACTATTGCTGGTATTTCTTTAAGAATATCTCCATTGTTAAATACTGAAATCTTGTAGTTTTGATTGCCTATTGAATCTTTTATTACGTGAAAATTAGTTACAATGTAACCATGTTCGGCAATGGCAACTCCGCTTCCAAAATTTCCTGATGATGAATTTAATGGCATAACTTTAACAGTTACACATGCTGGCAAAAGTTTTTGTGCAACTTGCGCGTCCGTGTCCTGCCCTGTTATTGTTGCTGAAATGCTGTATGCACTGCTATATTGTGATTGATTTATAAATGGTTTAAAAATGGCGATATTCGAAATGGAACACCCGCTAAAAAATAGTGGAAATATTATTAATGCAACTGCTAAAAATATTGATTTTTTCATTGTTATCCTTTCAATAAAATTAAACTGTGTTTTAAATTATCTGTAAATTCTTTTTAAATACTTTTTTGAATGCCAATGCGTTTTTACTTGCTTGAACAATATCAAAGTCAACATTTTTTTGACTTATTGTTTTTATTATTATTGAGTCTCCAAGGATATCACAATCCAGATCCTGAATAGAACTACTTTTACTGCAATCTAGCGATGCCGCAATAGAAATTATAACACCTAACTTTCTAACAGCAACAAGATCCTCATCATCAACTATTTCTTTATACTTCATCCAATCTGCAAGTTCAAAATTATCCACATTTTGACAAAGTGCCGAAAATGCTCCTAACAATAAATCTTTATGTGTTATTCCTTTTAAGCCACAATTTAAAATAACATTAAAACTTTGTTTTTCATAATTTTTAAATGAAATTCTTGTTCCAGAATTATATAATTGGGAACCAACCCTTAATGGTTTGTAATATTCTCTGGATAATTTGTGAATAACTCTAAGTTTTTTAAATAGCATAACTGCTAAAAAATACACTTGATTAATGTTTTCTTTGTCCAAACCACAAAATGTTGAAACCGATTCCAAACTTGTTCCTAAAATATCAGAAGTTTGCTTTTCTCCAAAATCTGTTAAAACACTTGCATGAATAACTCCATCCAAAAATGTTCCGTTTGTAATTGTTAGTTTATCAACATTACAATGCTCGGCGAGTGCCATAATTATGGCGCTTGTGCTTGCAATTGTGTCCGCGCTTTCTTCCGAAATTCCTTTCAATTTTTTTGTACGGTCTAAATCCAAATCTTTTACAACTTCAAAAATTTGTTTGGATTGTTCATTACTTATTACATAGTTGTTGTCTATGTCTAGTGGATATCTTAAAATACGTTTTGCAAGTTTACCAAATGAAACTGAATATTCACCCGCTAGAACAAAATTTCCTTCACACTCGATTGGAACTTTAACGTCTTGCAAATTTTGTTTGGAAAAATTTAACATAAGTTCGGCACGTTCTTTGTTGTCTGGAACTGATAAAAACTCGTATGAAACCGATTTAGGGCCAAAATTAAGAACTTGTGAATCAATTATAGTTTTTTTGTTAAAAGTTGTAAGATAAATTTTATTATCAAAAATTGTTGCAATTGTGCCCTTTGAAATATCCAAACAATTTTTCACACAAGAGTGCCACATTTTTATTTCTTCTTCTTCCGAATAAATTTGAAAAGAAAAAGAGGTGTTATTGTGAATTTCTTCTAACACACCTTTATGATTGCGAGCGCCTTTTATTATGTCCGTAACAACAGCAAACACTTTTATAATTTTAAATTGATCACAAAGTGACCTAAAAAGCCCAAGAGTTCTAATTAACGCTTTAATTGTTGTTGGTGCCACAAGTTCTTTTTCGGCTATGTCCTTTGCTAATTTGGACGGCTCTGAAATTTCATCTATTGCCTGATAAAAAACGTTGTCTTGCGTGTTAATAATTTGAAGTTTTGTACATTTTCCATCCAATTGAATTAATGCAACTTTTTCCATATTTCACCTTTCTTTTAATGTATTTTTTTTGTTGCAGAACTTATTTTCTAATTGTGATTGCACTCACAGGACAAGTTACTGAACAACTTCCACATTTTACACATTTTTTTTCATTAATTAAAGCAGTTCCATCATCACTAAAAGAAATTGCCCCAACTGGACATATTTCTATGCAAGCACCACATCCTATACATTTTTTTTTGTCAACCATTATAATTTCCTCCGTTTTATTTTTGGATTAAAATTTGTTTAAATTCATGTTATATCGGCTTTTTAGCCATTGGTAGTATACCATAATAACTTACACAAGTAAAGAGAAAATTGGTTGCAAATAACTTGATTGCTGTACAAAAGCACACAAATAAAAAACTGCACAACTTTTAATTTTGTGCAGTTTTTAAAATTTCTTATGCTTTTTCCACTGGAATTATGTCCCGATATATTTTTAATCCTGTACCTGCTGGAATTAACTTTCCAATTATTACGTTTTCTTTTAGTCCCAAAAGATGATCCACTTTACCCTTAATTGCTGCTTCGGTTAACACCTTTGATGTTTCCTGAAATGAAGCCGCAGATAAAAAACTTTCGGTTGACAAACTTGATTTTGTTATTCCTAACAAAATTCTTCTTGCACTTGCTGGCATCCCACCATTTTGCAAGGTTTTTTCATTTTCTTCTTCATATCTATGAACCTCAACAACTTCTCCTGGAATGAAATTTGTGTCACCCGAACTTTCAATTTTAACATTTTTTAGCATTTGGCGAACAATAATTTCAATATGCTTATCGTTAATATCAACCGCTTCGGTTTTATAAACTGAAATAACTTCCATAAGTAAATATTCTTGCAAGCCTTTAAGACCTCTTGTTCTAAGAATGTCCGAGGGATTAAGTGAACCTTGGTTAAGTTGTGTTCCCGGTTCAACTTTGTCTCCATCTTTAACTTCAAGTACGGCTGGTTTTTTAATTTCATAATCAACCGAACCGTCATCTGTTTCAATGGTTACAACAAATTGTTTACTTTCATTTTTAATTTTAACCTTTCCAGATACTTCACTTAATTTTGCTTCACATTTTGGCTTACGTGCTTCAAAAATTTCTTCTACACGTGGCAAACCTTGTGTGATATCTGCTGCACTTGCCGAACCACCAGTGTGGAAAGTTCTCATTGTTAATTGAGTTCCTGGCTCTCCAATACTTTGTGCGGCAATAATTCCAACAGCCTCGCCAATTATCACGGTATTTTTGCCTGTCATGTTTTTTCCATAACATTTTGCGCAAATTCCACGATGTGAACGGCAAGTTAATGCTGTTCTTATTTCAACAGATTTTATTCCCGCTTCTTCAATTTGAACCGCCTGCTGTTTTGAAATCATTGTGTTTGCCAAAACAATTTTCTTGCTTGTTATTGGGTCCACAATGTCATAAACTGAATATCTGCCCATAATTCTTTGTGCAATGCTTTCTATAACGGTACCGTCTTTTGCAACAAGGCTTGAAACAATGTTTCCTTTAACTTTTTCCCCAAGAGTTGCAAAGCAATCTTCTTCATTAATTACAACATCATGAGAGATGTCTACCAAACGTCTGGTTAAATAACCTGCATCGGCAGTTTTTAAAGCGGTGTCTGTAAGGCCTTTTCTAGCACCACGGCTGTTCATAAAGTATTCTAGTGGTGTAAGCCCACCACGAAAATTTGACTTAATTGGAATATCAACGCTTTGTCCGGATGCATTACGAATAATACCAACCATGCCTGCAATGGAATTTAACTGAACAACACTTCCACGAGCCTTTGATTTTATCATCATTTTAAGAGGGCTATCCTCAACAAGATTATCCATAACGGCCTTTGAAATTTTGTCTGTTGCTTTTTTCCATATTATAATGTTTGAATTAATTTTTTCTTCGGTTGTTATAAGACCACGACGTAATAATTTTTCATTTTCCATCACTTGAAGTTCGGCATCGGCAACAATGTTCTTTTTTTCTGGTGGTTCAATAACATCAAATGCGTTTATTGAAAGTGATGCAATTGTGGAATATTTATAGCCAACTTCTTTAATTTTATCAAGCATTATTGATGTTTGAGTTGTTCCAAACTTATCAAAGCAAGCCATGTTTATTTCGGCAAGTTGCGCTTTTGCACAAATTTTATTTATTTCAAGTTCAACTGCGTTTTCTGGCTTAGTTCTGTCCACAAATCCAAGATCTTGTGGAATTGTTTGATTAAAAATTATTCTTCCAACTGAGGCGTTAACAATTTTTGTGTATTTCTTTTTATTAATTTCGGCGGAACGCCTTACTTTTATTTCGGCTTGAAGATCAAGATTTCCTGTTTGATAAGCCATAATTGCTTCTTTCTCATCAAAGTAAACTCCACCTTCTCCTTTTGCACCTTTTTTAAGAGTTGTAAGATAATAACAACCAAGAACAATATCTTGCGCTGGTGTTACAACTGCATTTCCGTCTGATGGTTTTAAAATGTTGTTGCTTGCAAGCATAAGAGTTCTGGCTTCCGTTCTTGCCTCTATGGAAAGCGGAACGTGAACCGCCATTTGATCTCCGTCAAAATCGGCATTAAAGCCTGTGCAAACAAGTGGGTGAAGTTTTATTGCTCTGCCCTCAACCAAAACTGGTTCAAAAGCCTGAATAGAAAGTTTGTGCAAAGAAGGAGCACGATTTAACATTACTGGGTGGTCCTTGATTACTTCTGCCAAAACATCCCAAACAATTGGCTTTTGTTTTTCAATAAGTTTTTTTGCTGTTCTTATGTTGTTTGATGAGTTAATTTCATTAAGTCTTTTAATAATAAATGGCTTAAACAATTCTAATGCCATTTCTTTTGGCAAACCACACTGATACATTTTAAGTTCAGGTCCAACAACAATAACAGAACGGCCAGAATAGTCAACACGCTTTCCAAGCAAGTTTTGGCGAAAACGCCCTTGTTTTCCACCAAGCATTGCAGTTAATGATTTAAGGTCTCTTTGTTTTGCGCCCTGAACAGCCTTTCCTCTTTGCTTTCCATTATCTATTAAAGCATCAACAGATTCTTGTAACATTCTTTTTTCATTTCTTACAATAACTTCTGGTGCTCCAAGTTCAATAAGTTTTTTAAGTCTGTTGTTTCTGTTTATAACTCTACGATAAAGATCGTTTAAATCACTTGTTGCATAACGAGTGCCATCAAGTGGAATCATTGGTCTCAGTTCTGGTGGAAGCACTGGAAGAACATCCAACACCATCCATTTTGGATTGTTTTTGCTTTTTAAAAAACTTTCTACAACATCCAATTTTTTGCTAACTTTAATACGTTTTTGACCTTTTGCAGTTAACAACTGCTCTTTTAATGTTTTGCTTTCTTTTGCAAGGTCAACTTCACCAAGCAATCTTTTAATTGCCTCTGCACCCATCCCTGCTTCAAAAGCATTAGCACCATATTTTTCAATTGCTTCGCGATAATCTTTATCTGTTATTATTTGTTTGTATGTAAATTCTGTTTTCTTTGGATCTAGCACAATATGATTTACATAGTAAACAACTTGCTCCAAACTTTTTGGGGTTATGTCCAAAAGTGTACCTATTCTTGATGGAATGCTTCTAAAAAACCAAAGATGAGTTACAGGAGTGGCAAGTTCTATATGTCCCATTCTTTCGCGTCTTACAATAGACTTTGTAACTTCAACTCCGCATTTGTCGCAAACTACTCCGCGATAACGAATACGTTTATACTTTCCGCAATGACATTCCCAATCTTTGCGTGGTCCAAAAATACGCTCACAAAAAAGGCCGTCTTTTTCTGGCTTTTGCGTTCTATAATTTATGGTTTCTGGCTTTGTAACTTCTCCATGTGACCACTCTCTAATTTTTTCAGGCGATGCAATCCCAATTTTAACCGCATCAAAGTTGCTGAGTTCAAACATGTTTTTCTCCTTCACAATAGTTTTTTTGCAATGCTAAAAATTTTGTTGTATTGTGCTTTATTTATTCTTCAAAATCATCAAAATCTTCAAATAAAGTGTCAAGTTCTAACGGTTTTTTTACACCGTCTTCCAAAACTTCTTTTTTCTTTTCAAATGGGACAGCCCAATCAAGAGAAATATCTTTAAGTTCTTCTTCAACTTCATTTGCCACGGTGCGTGGTTGCAACTCTTCAACTGAAAGTTCTGCAATGCTTACTTCTTTATCCCCATCAGTTAAAATTTTAATATCAAGTCCAAGTGCTTGAAGTTCTTTTATAAGAACCTTAAATGATTCTGGAATGCCCGGTTCTGCAATTGGCTTTCCTGTTACTATGGCTTCATAAGTTTTAACTCTGCCAACCACGTCATCAGATTTAACTGTTAAAATTTCTTGCAATATGTTTGATGCGCCATATGCTTCCATTGCCCAAACTTCCATTTCTCCAAATCTTTGACCTCCAAACAATGCTTTTCCGCCAAGAGGTTGCTGTGTTATTAATGAGTAAGGTCCAATCGAACGTGCATGCGCTTTAAGGTCAACCATGTGTTCCAGTTTAAGCATATATTTGTACCCAACCGTTGTTGTGTTATCAAATGGCTCGCCTGTTCTTCCATCATATAATTGAACTTTACCATTTGAAGGAAAATTGTTTGCAATAAACAATTTTTGAATATCTTCTGGCAATGCTCCGTCAAACACTGGTGTTGCAACTTTCCACCCCAAACTTTGAGCAACCAAACCAAGATGAACTTCAAAAACCTGACCTATATTCATTCTGGAAGGAATTCCAAGTGGGTTAAGAACAAGGTCCAAAGGACGCCCGTCTGCCATGTAAGGCATATCACTTTCTGGCAAAATTCTGGAAACAACACCTTTGTTTCCGTGGCGTCCTGCCATTTTGTCACCAACGGACAATTTAAGACGCTGTGCAATATAAACTTTTACTCTCATGTTTTCACCAGGCTGTAATTCATCTTTATTCTTACGCGAGAAAACTTGAACGTCAACAACAACTCCGCCATGTCCGTGTTGAACACGAAGGGAAGTGTCTCTTACGTCACGTGCTTTTTCACCAAAAATTGCACGCAATAATCTTTCTTCTGGTGTGAGTTCTGTTTCTCCTTTTGGAGTAACTTTTCCAACAAGAATATCTCCTGTTGTAACTTCGGCACCAATTCTTATAATTCCATTTTCGTCCAAATCTTTAAGCGAATCTTCACTATGATTTGGAATATCTCTTGTTATTTCTTCATCACCAAGTTTTGTTGTTCGGCTCGACATTTCTTCTTCTCTAAGAGTTATTGAAGTATAAACATCGTCTTTTACAATTCTTTCGCTAATTAAAATGGCGTCTTCATAATTGTAACCTTCCCAATTCATGTAACCAACCAAAACATTTTTTCCAAGGGCAAGTTCGCCGTCTTTTGTTGAATACCCATCAACAAGAACATCACCCGCTTTAACTTTTTCGCCTTTTTTAACTGCTGGACGTTGATTTTCACATGCAACTTCGGAAGTTGTTTTTGCAAATTTGATAAGATTATATGTGTCAACCCCTTTTGAAGTTTTTACTCTTACTTCGTTGGCACTTACATATGAAACAACACCATCATTTTTTGCATATAACGAACTTCCGCAATCTTTTGCAATAACACTTTCCATTCCCGTTCCAACAATTGGAGATTCTGGCTTGATAAGTGGAACTGCTTGACGTTGCATGTTTGTTGCCATAAGTGCACGAGATGAGTCGTCATTTTGAAGAAATGGAACAAGCGCTGCTGTTGGAGAAATAAACTGCCTTGGAGAAACATCCATATATTCAACCAAAGAAGATGGAACTTGCACTATACTGCTGTTGAATCTGCAATTTACTCTTTCATTAATAAATCTGCATTCACTGTCCAAAGGTTCTATTGCTTGTGCAATGTAATGTTTGTCTTCTATTTCTGCCATGTAATATTTGTAATTTTTTGAAACAACGCCTGTTTTTTTGTCTACTTTACGATAAGGCGTTTCCAAAAATCCATAATCATTAACTTTTGAATAGTTTGCCAAAGTGTTAATAAGCCCTATGTTTTGACCTTCGGGAGTTTCAATAGCACAAATACGCCCATAATGAGTATAATGAATATCACGAACCTCGGCGCTTGCTCTTTCTTTTTTAATTCCGCCAGGCCCTATTGCAGAAAGTTTACGCTTTGTTGTTAAAGAAGAAAGTGGGTTAATTTGCTCCATTTGTTGTGCAAGTTGTGATTGCAATAAAAATGTTCTTAATTCTTTGTTAATTGATTTTGGATTAATAATTTGAGATGGAGTTGCTTCGGATAAATCTTTTCCTTGCAATGTTTCCATAATATTTGCTTTAAGTTTGTTAACACCAGATTTAAGTGCTTTTGCAAGAAGTTCGCCAACAGCAGAAATTCTTCTGTTAGAAAGATGGTCAATGTTATCAACTGTTGCAATGCCTTCCATTATATCCAAATAATAACTTACTGTTGCCAAAATATCATCTATTGTTAAAGTTGTAACCATAAGTTGTTTTGCTTGTGCTTTTATTGCTTTGCAACGCTTTTCTTTGGTTTTGTTATCCTTTAAAATTTGCATTAAAGTTGGATAATAAACTTCTTCCAAAATTCCAAGTTCTTGCTCATCACAAGGAAAAACTTGTGAAAGTTGAACGCGGTTATTACCTCTTATTAAATGTTTATTTCCATTTGGCAAAACAATAAAACATTCGTTAGCGCCACTGTTTTGATATTTTCTGGCAACTTCTTCACTTATAATGTTGCCCTTTTTGCATAATACTTCATCTTCAACAACAACATTTTCGCCTGCAACCATTCCGCTTATTCTGCGAGAAAGAGAAAGTTTTTTATTTAATTTATATCTGCCAACTCTAAGAGTGTTGTAATAACTATCGGAAAATAAAAACAAATTAAGATAAGAACGGGTGGACTCTGCCGATGGAACATCCGCTGGTCTGGTTTTTCTGGCATATTCTATTAACGCTTCTTCTTGCGTAACTTGTGATTCTTTTGAAAGAACATTTTCTATTAAGCGATGATTTCCATACATTTTGCTAATGTCTTGATTTGAAAATCCAAAGCATTTAAGAAAAACTCCAAGCGTGACTTTGCTTGACCTGTCAACAACAATTTTTAAAAGTTCATTAGCACCTTGTTCAATTTCAATTTTCATTCCGTGATCTGGATTAATTTGAGCCATAAGTGTGGAATTATCTTCTTTGTCACGTGTGAAATAAACCCCTGGCGAGCGTTTAACTTGGCTAACAACAACCTTTTCATTTCCATTTGCAATAAAAGATGCTTGTTCGGTCATAAGTGGAATATCACCAAGAAAAACCTCTTGCTCTATTGCTTCTCCACTGTTTTCCACAACAAAACGTGTTTTAACTTTAAGAGGAACTGTGTATGAAACTCCTCTACGTTTACACTCTTTAATTGAATATTTGCTTTTTTCACCCAAATTAACGTCCAGAAAATAAAGTTTTGCCTTTCCACTATAATCTGTGATAGGCGAAACTTCTTCAAGCACTTCTTTTATTCCGTGCTCAATAAAATTTTGGTATGATTTTTTCTGGATGTCAAGCAAGTTTGGAAGTGGTGCAATTTCTTCCAATTTTGAAAAATTGTATCTTTCTGTTTTTCCGTGTTTTGTCTTTTTTAAAGCCAATATGTTATCCATCTTTAAACTCTCCCCTTGTTTTTTCCAAAGTGACACAAAACAACAAGCAAGAATATTGGCGAATTACCGCCCATTCCTAGCTTGTTTGCTTGATTTTGTTAATTTATTTTGCGTAATTGTTCACCAACCGCCCCAAATTGAACTATTCTTATGCTGAGTATATCATTACATAAGATATCTGTCAATACCTTTTATTGCAAAACATTTCATTTTATTGTAGCCCAGCGGGTTGCCTTGTGTCAAACGTTTTTAACTGATTTTTAAAAGATATTTGCATTAATAATTTTTGTAAGCCTTATTTGCCCATTAAAAGTAATTTCTGTTGGCAATGTTACATTATCTGTTTTTATATCTTGTTGTTTTTCAGTTTGCCCTGCAACTGTTATTTTGCCACCGCAAACAAAGCCAGATTTAATTGTAGCAGTTGTTATGTCTCCGTAATTAATTATTGACACTTCTCCGTTTGAAATTACATTGGTTTTTTGTTCTGTTGATGGTGTTACGCCTGAAATATTTGCGGTGCTTGAACCAATTATAATGCCCATTGTTGTTTTAAAGTCCACTCCTATTGTTTTTGCATTTATAATCACCCGCAGTCCGCTTGGCAAAATTCTTAAATCAAGATTTTTTATTGTTAAGCATTTGTTTTGATTATTAAAGGTGTACGCACCAATAATTGCACCCGCAGATGCAAAAGTTTTGTTTCCAGAAAGTGTTGGATCTATGTTAAGTAAATCGTAAGTCATGCAATTATCAACTTTTATCTTCTGGTCAATTCCTGTAAGGTTACAATTATTTAAAACCAGTTCATCAACTTTTTCACCGGCCACACCTGTTTTTTCCACTTCACCAAAATTTAATTCTGGCACATTTGCACCTGTCAGCATACATATCTTGCCAACAATTCCGCCTGCGATTATTGTTGCAGTTATATTTCCGCCAAAGTTGGAGTTAATTAACTTGCCACCTTGCCAAATTCCAACCAACCCTCCAACAACACCAATTTGCGTTGAATAAATTGAAAGGTCCGAATTGCAATTATTAATTGTTCCGCTTGTAAACAACCCCACAAGTCCGCCAACTGCAAACGGATTTTGTGGTGAGGTTACAAAAAAATCCGTTTGAATTGGAACAATATTTGTAAGTTTTATATTTTGCATTGTTCCATTTAACTCGCCAACCAAAACTCCGCCAAATTGATGGGCATTTACAAAACTTCCTTCAACAATTGTGTGTAGCACATTTTTAAAGGTTGCCCCACCCAAAACTCCACCAAAATATAACCCCGCAATTTTTGCATAAGCAAGTACCTTTTCTTGAACAAAAATTTCTTTTGCTATTCCGTGCCCGGAAATAATTCCGGCAACTGCACCTGCATAAGAAATATTAGACGCTCTATCATTTATATTGTCATAAAACACATCCGTTGATTTTGTGTAATTTATTACTTTTGCAGAAAGTTGAGAAACAAGGTTGCACAGCATGAAATCTCCGTTAACCCTGCCAAACAATCCACCTGCAACATTGCACCCCAAAACTGTTGAAAAATCTGTTGTTAAAAGTTTTGAGTAATTTTTTGCTACCGCGGATACGTTTGAAATGCGTGAATTTTGCACAAGCCCAGCAACAGAACCCACAGATGTTACATTTGGCAAATTAATTGATTTTGGCGAAAATGTAATGTTCATAAGTGTTGCCATAATTGTTTTTGAACCTATTTGACTAAAAAATCCAGAATTTTGAAGAGTTGTTGCGTTTGAAACAATATAATTGGATATTTCAAAACCGTTGCCTTCAATATATCCCAACATATTTGTGGAATACAACTCGCTACAATTATTTGCAGTTGTTCCATAATCCAAATCGCACAAAATTCTTATATGCTTTTTAAATTCTGAACCTGTTTTCACTTGCATTATGGTACTTTCTAATTCCGCAACCGTGGAAATAATGTAAGGGTTGTATTTTTCGCCCTCGGCAAGTTCCCCGGTGCCTTGTGTTGAATAAATATATTTAATTTCGCCGTTATTGTTAATTTGCGTTCCATCTAGTGATTTTTTTGTTTTTGCAATAATGTTTGTTGCTGTAAGTTCTGGCCTAATCATATCAAACTTTAATGGTTCAGAAGTTGAATCTGTATGCAAAATAAAGCAATTAGAATTTGATAAGTTTGGCATAAACCAAACAAAACTTGCTGAGTCGTCTTTGTTTGAAATGGAATAATGCTCAAATGTTTCTATTTTTGCAAAATCTTCAATTAAAATGGCTTTAACTCCATTTATTGTTGAATTATTAATTGTTCCATTTGAAGAATTTATATTTTTGTTTTCAACAAATAAACAATCTGCAAATTTTCCATCAATTATTTTTAAAAAAGGATATTTGCTTATTTGGTTATCTTTTTCACCAAAAATAGTTGTTGTGTTGCATCTGAAAATTTGAGATTGTGCAGTGCATGAAAAAACAAAACCTGTGGCATATCCTTGCGTGTTTACATTTACATTTGCATAACAATCTTCAATTGATTTTGCATTTAAATAAACAAACGCCGCCGCATCTTGCCTTGAAAACACTTCCTTTTTTGCAATTTTTGCGTGTATTTGTTTTATTTGATTGTCAACAGAACAAAAACTTGTTAAAATTTTGCCACGATTAACCACAGCAAAGCCTGCAACCTTTGTTAAGGCTATGTCAGCAGAAATCTCATTTTCGATGCTAGAATTTTTAACATGACTTGATGCAATAACTCCGTTATTTATCCCAACAAAACCGCCCAAGTTAGAATTGGATTTTATGTTAACGTTTACTCTGCTGTTTGAAATGCTTCCAAAATTTGCTCCAATTAAACCTCCAACGTAATTATGCTCACTAAGTATGCTTCCGCCTTCATCTTTTTTGCTATGTGCTTTAATTTGTATTGTTAAATATCTGTTAGCACTTGCATCAAAATTTTGAAAAACAACTTCACAGTTTGATATTATTCCATTATTAACGCCCGCAAGGAGCCCTGCATTTACAGTTGCAGTTTCATCTGAATTGGTTACAATTATGGAAATATCAATGTTTGGCAACTCCAAAATTACATTTTTGATGATGGAATTTTTTGAAATTTCGGAAAACAATCCAACATTCGCTGTGTTTTCTAATGAATAACTGCACAATTTTATTTTGTGGCAATTTCCATCAAAACTTGCAATTTTTGCCAATATTGGGGTAAATTTACCTTCCACAGTTGAAAGGTCCAAATCACAAACCAATCTGTAATGCATGTTATCTTTCATATTCATAAACTGTACAACATTATTTATTGGAATTGGATTATTGAGTTCTGTTTTTTGAAATATTTCTAGCCCGTTGGTTGCTTTTTGCATATTAGCGCCCGTTTTTTCAATCTGCCACTTATTTTTTGTAAAAGTAATTGAACACTCAACAGAAAACATAAACATGTTTTCGTTAGCGTCAAGCAAATATGTTGGAGTAATTATAAGTTCTTCTTTTATTTCTGTAATTGTAAAATATTTGTTTGTGTGTGAGGCAAGTGGAATTGTTGTGTATGTTCCATCTTGTTGCTTTGTGTGCAACTGCCAATTTCCGCGATTTTTAAGTTCTGTTTTAAAATTTAACACTTTGGTGGCAACTTCTTTTATTGTTGTGTTGTATTCTAATTGCAAACCTTCCAACATTTTATCTTTTACAACATGTCCTCCGCCACCAATTTGAATTCTGATTTCTGTGTTTGTTAAATTTAATGCATTGTTGTTTAGCACAAAGTCTGTTATATAAAGTTTTTGGACGCTTTTTTTGCTTTCATAAATTTTGTTGCTAATTTCTATTTGTCCATATGCAATCAGGTTTACATTGTCGCTTGCGTTGTTGTCTAATGTTAAAGCCCAGCCATTTTCCGTTTTCTTTATTTTGCCTTCCTTAAATTCGCTGTTATCTTCTTTTTTAAGTTCAAAACGAACTTGCTGATTTGTGTAAATTCCGGCGTTAACTTCCAAAGAATATTCCATCCCTTTTGCAAGATAAACAATCCCATTTATGGCAGTTTTATTTGCTATTCTTGCAATTACCCCATCTATTGGAACAACTTTGTAACTTTTTGTAATTGTTTCAAAACATTTTTTACCGCCCGCATATGCTGTTATATTAATATTTGTTGTTGAGTCTAATATTGCAGTTGTTGAAGCCACATAATTTAAAATAAATTCGCCAGTTTTATTTTTATAAAGTTTAATTCCGCTAACACTTATTCCTTCTTCCATTTTGTTAAAATATATATAATTTTGTCCAACCTCACAATCTTTTCCAAGGGTGAACAAAACATTTGAATTATTGGCAACGTTTTGCGGTGCATTAACAACTTCCACATAATCATATTCAGCCCAGTCTGGGTTAATTTTAATGCTCATAACATTGGAACTTTCTCCGGGTTCTATTTTTTCATTTGGAATAAACTCACCCAGCAAAGAACTGTATGTGTTAATATATATTCCAGTTATTTTTTGAGATAAAAATTCAATTGTAAATGTTTTTGATAGCCCATTTACAGATGTAAAAGTTAAGTAAAATTTGCCTGCTTTTTTTTGTTGAAGTTGAATGTTATATTCATAAACATTTTTGCCTTCTGTTGAACTTAAAATTTTTGACCCCACATAAATTACTGGGTTTCCATCAATTAAAAACTGACCTACATTATTTTTGTCGGGGGTTAATTGCAATCCATCCTCAACCCTTGTGATAGAAAGTGTAATGTTGTCTTGAACTGCATCTGTAAGTTGGGTTACAACAAGATCATAACTTGATGAAGGCATAATTGTTGCACTTGAAGAATCAAATAAAATTGCTGATGTGCCTTTTCGATGATAGGCATATAAATTTAGTTTTGGTAAATCTTGCTCCCATATTTGAATAACCGTTTCACCAATTTTAAATTGTGGAATAATGGATAAATTTGCGGTTCCAATTGTTTCGCCTTTGGTTTTTATTACACACATATTTCCACTAAAAATTGTTTCAAATATGTTTGACAAATTGCCTTGACTGTCTTTAAAATCAAAATTTAGCCTTAGTCTTTCATCAATATTTTGTACAAGTTCTATGCTTGTATTGCCAGTTGATACAACTGGGCTAGAAACAAAATTCCAAAATAATGACACTGGTGAATTTTTTTGTACAATTATTCTGCTTCCGTTTACTAATGGCTTTTGCAAGTTTGATTGCGCAAAAACTTTAAAGTTATCCACAAAATAAGTTGAATACAGTTTAACTTCTTTTACAACTGATGAGTTAAACATGGACGTAAGTGTTATTGTTACATTTCCAACACCATTAACAAAAATTTTTCCGTTAGTTAATATTTCTATTATTTGATTATTGCTGGACTTTGCATAAACATTTGTGCAACCAAGCAAACTTGAAATTGTTTGATTTGTGTTTTTTTCATTAAGCAATGCTTGATTATCTAAATAAGTTCCATTCTGTTGAATTGTTTTTCTTTCCTTTGCCTCATAATAAAACACAAGTTTAGGGGATGTATCGGCTATTAAATTTTCCTCTACTCTAACAAAATCATTACAAAAATTTAGCACGCTTATTATGTCATTTTTTATTTCAACTTGAATTCTATCGCCATAATATTCATTTGGCAAGCGAGTTAAGTACGATTTACTTTTGTTGCCTGCTGTAACATTTTCACCAAAAATACTGCAATCACTTGTAAAATTTGAGCCATAGTAAATTATAAACGATGCTTCAATTCCATTTTCACCTGTGTCACAATAACTAACAACACAATATTCTATTTTTGCAATAGAATTTTTTTCAAGTTGCCCACAAAGTCCGCCAATTTTGTTTCTTCCACGAACAAACACTCTGCTTTCCACATTGGATATCGTTCCATCAGAAATTGTTTTTCCTGCAACACCACCTGCGGTGTACTTTGGATTATCTGTGTTATTTTGAACTTTTCCACAAATTAACATTTTTTCACTGTTATCAGTTACGCAAATTTTTCCAACATTATCAATTACGCAAATTATTCCACCGTTTTCACCAGCCAACCCGCCAACATTGTCTGTAACTGAAAAAATGTTTACAATAGCACTTATTCCAAAATTATTTACTGTTTTAACACCATTTCTATTTACTTCTATTTTGCCATTGTTTTTTCCAACAATGCCACCAGTGTTTCCAGTTATTGTTTTTGTTTTTACAACAATATTTAAACTTTTTAGCATTTCAATTATTGTTGTTGAATTCATTAATGATTGTTGCATAGAACTTATTGTGCCATTGTTAACACCCACAACTCCACCGCAATTTATTTCAACTGCATTATCACCATTTTTAATTGTTGATGAGTCTAATTTTACAGAAACGTTGTGAATTAAACCATTATTTTCTCCACACAACAAACCCACATTAACATTTTGTGTAAGCGTTAAATTTAAAGTTCCATAAAGTTCAATATCTTTAAAAACAGCATTTTTTGCAATGTTTGCAAATAAACCACAATAAAACTTATCTGAAATATTGATTACGTTTGAAAGATTTATTCCAATTATTTTTGATTTGCCAATTTCTCCAACAATTGAACCTGTTAATGTGCCAAATGGAAAATTGCCAATATTTGAAGAAATGTCAATAGTTCCAACAATTTTGTAATGCTTTGACAATGCTTGCGGATTATTAATTTGCAAAAATTCTTCTGGTGAAGTTATTTGCAAAGGATTTTGAATAGAAAGCCCGTCTGATACCTGAACAGGAAGTGTTAAAGCATTTGTAAATGTTGTGTTTGATGTGTAATTGTTTGTTGGAATTATGTAAATTTTCCCACTGCCTACAACATTGTTGTAAAATATGGTTAAACTCATTTTGTTAAGATCTTTTTCTACTGAAACAAGCCCTTGTGGCTCTACTGTTACATCAAAACTTTTGCCATCTGTTGCTTCCTTGGGTTGCATATCTAAATATAAAACCACCTTATTGTGTGAAGACCTTGAATCTAAATATATGTTTTCTGTGTAATTTTTTAAAAATATATTTGTTATTCTAACATATTTTTCAAAAGTTATTTTAAAAACTGCGTTATGGGATAACAAATTTGCAGATTTAAAAACTCCTTTTTCAAAATTAATTAAATCTTCGGCATTTAATATATTTTTTTCGGGTAAACAACAAAACACGTTAATATTACCCAAGTTTTGATTGTTTGTTGTTGCCCATTTAAATATGCCTTTGCCATCTGTTGTTAATTTGAACTCGCCAATTAAAAGTTCATTTTGTTCATTTTCACTTAATACATCAAAATCTTTTTTGCTTCCAACAAAATTGTAAATTTTTAAATGGTCAACACAAGTTATCTCTGAACCATTTTCACCTAAAACAGTTTTTGTTATTTCCTTTTTATACAAATATTGCGAAGTGTTTAAAGTTGCTCCAAAATTCCAATTTTGCATTGTTGTTGTTGGAAAAATTAATCCACCGTTACTTAAATTTAATTGGGCAGTAAGAGTTGATTGATAACGAGGCTCTGATTCATTTTGACCTTTAAAGCCCATGTCTTCATAATTATATATTAAATTTCTTGTGGCATTTATGCTTGCATGTGTGGAATATTTTAGTGTTGTTATATCAAAATTAATGTCAAAACTTTTGTCACCTGCGGTTACCTTGAAATCTTTTATTGTTTTAGGCTTAAATTTAATTTTAAACTTGTATGATTTAAAGTTATTTTCACCAAACGCTGGGGTAACTGTTAAAAAGTTTGTTTCAAAGTTGTAATATATTTCGGCAATGTTTTCTTTGCTTATTAAAATTTCATAATTAAATAAATCTGAAAAAATATTTAATGGATTGCAAACTACTTTTATATCAATTTTAACAGAATTTTCAACCTGCCTAATTAATATTGCATAGTCTTTGTTTTTTGACACGCTTTCTGCATCATTTTTTGTTACATCATCTGCCATAACAAGTGCATTTTTTGTTGAGCCCGCACCAAACTTTAACTCTGCATAATTTAAAAGCGAAACAACTTTAATGTTAAGTGTTGTTAAAATTCCATTAGGCAAAGTTAAGGTAAAACAAGAAAGCCCATCTTTTTTTGCAAAAATTTCTAGCGTGGTTTTATTAAATTCTTTTTGAGAAACCGTGCAAATTTGAGTGCTTAAAATATTAACTGCTTTTATTTTAATTTCACCAATATATGCCCCGCTTGTTGCTTCAAGCCCGTTAAAATCTAATTTAGAACCTTTTTCCATTGTTATTGTGTTATTTTCATAATCTTTTGAAACTCCAAAACTTTCAACACCTTTTTTTGCGCTGAGTTTAATTTCGCCAACCAATTGTTTGCTGGAAACAATTTTGCCATCTTCACTTTTTACAATATCATACTCACACGTAAAAATCATTACAAAGTGGTCAAACTCTGCCATCACTGGTGGTGTGGTTTTTGCCCAAACAGCAAGCGCATCAAACCTTGATTTTGAAATATCGTCTTTAACATTTTTTGCCTCGAACAAACTTCCTGCCAAAGAAACACCAATATAATCAAATGCTGTTTTATTTGCATCAAGTGTGATGTTTTTTCCAGCCTTGTTGCGTGCCAAAATATCAAGCATTAAGGTGTGCGGGGTTACAAATTTTGTGTTTGGTGCAATTTCTAATTTTATGTTTTGTTTTGTTGGATAAGTTTGAATTGTGTGAAAAAGCAAAAACTCATTGTCATACTTTATGTCCACTGGGATTTGTTCTTCATTTTTAATAATTTTGCCCAAGGCAAGAAAATTGTCGTTTGCAATTAAACCAGTTGGATTTTGGCTAACAAGCACACTATAATTTTGTTTTACAACGTAAGAAGCAAAATTTGCATAACCAACACTTATTTCAAGAATTGCCTCTCCCGCATTGCGTGAAAAAATGTTAAAATTAAAAACAAAATCTGCTCCAATTTGTTTTGTTATCATTTTTTCTAAAAAACATACATCTTTTATGGACCCTTTTTTTGAGTTTATTTTTGCATCAATAATTATATCTTTCACGGTTGTATTTTTTGGAAAAATGCTAACAGGCAATGTAAAAGCAAGTTGCTTTGTGTTTTTGTGTGAATCTGTTGCAATAAGATTTATTTTAGGCTTTTGTGCGATGTCGGGATGCAATGGGTCTGTTATGTCTGGAACAATTTCAATGTGCACTGGTGGCGTTTGTGGGATAATTTCTGTAAGTGGCAAAGGCTTGATTGGCAAAATAATTTTACTTAGCAAATCAACTTTAAAAACTGCAAAAATGCTGGGATTTGCTATTGAAGTTGCCTTTATCCACACATTGCTAAATTCTGTGGTGTTTGTTGTTGTTAACTTGTTTTTTTCTAGGTTTACGCCAGCAAACTTTAATTCTTCACCATTTTGATTACAAAGCGAAAAACTTACTCTTTTATCTATGATGTAAGCAGGTTCAAAATTAAGCAGGTTTTCTGGAATAAGCAATGTTTCTTCGCCCTTTATGGCAAAAATAGACTGTGATTTCAAAAAAATGTTGCTTATTTGGTCGTTAACTTTTACATCCAATTCCAAAGACTTTCCACCTTGCAATGTTGTTATTCGCAACTTTGTTATTCCTCCAAGAAGTGGCAAAAACTCCACTCTGGTTTTTCCGTTCCCCAAATAATCCATTTTTTTTATTTGAACAATCTCTTGCCTAAAATCTAAACTTATCTCCCCACTTCCAGAAAAGCCACTTACATAAACTGTGTATATGTGTGAAGACCCCGAAACGTCTAAATTAATTTCCGTTTCTGTTTTTCCTAAATAGTTTTGAATGCTTATATTAATTACGCCAGGCTTGTCACATGCAGAAAAAATTAACCCTGTTAACATAATCATAAAAGCCAAAATTGTGACTAGGCATTTTTTCATTTATGTTATTATACCTCATTTTAAACTTTTTTCCTAAAAATTATTGCATGTTTTTTTATTTTTTTTAAATTATTTTTGTTTTTTAACAAAAAATAACATGTTTTTGTCAAACTTGTAACAATGTAAAATTTATATTTTGGGCATACGTATTTGGTGGCCTAAACCATAAATCACGCACTCCACTATATAACGATGGTTCTTCTTTATTCTCTATTGTTGTGTAAGTTACTCTTGCAATTGCCCCATTGTCAAAATAAACTTCTTCCGTAAAATTCCAAGTAGGCGTTGTTGCAGAACTATCTTTTTCATAACTAACCTTAATTGTGTAAAATGTTGTTTTGTATGTATATTTTATGTTTTTTTCATTAGCCGTGTTTGTTATTTCACCATTATCATAATTAAGTCCGGTTTCAAAAAGATCAACTGTTGTTATGCTTAATTTATCCGATTTTGTTTCCTTGTATGAAGCACCTCCCATTTTGCCATATTTTATTTCTACTACTGTTGAAATAATTTCGCCTGTGGCGCTATCATAAGTGGCAGTTGTTTTAGTAATTTTTCGGTAATTTTCATCACCTTGCGTTATTTTTTCATCATTATATTCAACAGATTTAACAAGGTTTCCTTTGTCTGTTTGAAGCATGTTAAATGATGTTTCTACTCCATTCACCATGTACGTATACAAATTACCCACTTGAACGTTTGCAATATCTCCTACTACTTCTTTTGGGATTTCAAGTTTATTCTCTGTTTTTTCCAGTTTAACAATTAAATTTTGTTGGTTATTTGTGTCAGTTTTATTATACAAAACTAGCGTGTTTGATTCTCCAAAAACATCTGCAAATAATTTTTGCTTAATAAGAAACATTTTTAAACTGATTTTAAGTGGGTTTAATTCTGTTGCATCTTTAAGGTTTGCTTCAATTTTTTTATCATTTAAAGTGTAATTTACATTTTGAAAATTTGTGCTGTCAACATTAAACTGATCATTAGGCTTTGCAGTACTTTTTAAGCCTTCAAGTTCAGCGGGTGTTTTAGTGGATGTTGTTATGTTGTAAGAAACAACTCCAATTTTTTGCAAGATAAGAACTCCATCTTCTATTAACAATGCAAAATGCTCATCTGCACATTCCATAATATAAGAACTTTCATTTTGTTTAATTTGTCTGGTTGAAAACACCAAAGTAGCACGCCTGTTCTCAATTTTTTTATCGCCATTTATTTCTTGATTTTCCATATATTTTTGCTTGTTATATTCAAAAATTTGTGCAAAGTTTTGTGAATAAACATAGCCGTTAAAAGTTGGTGTAAAATTTGATTCATTCAAACTTTCTATTCCATTTTCCAATGTTAAAGTTGTTAATGTACTTTCTTGTGTTTGCATTGTTGAATTTGCATCCACACTGCCATCAGTTTTTGGGCCATTGTTACATGTTAAATAAGCAACTGCTTTTGCAGGTGGAGCAAGCAAAATTTTTGCATAATCTTTACTTAACAAATTGTTAAGCGTTGTTAATTGCACGCTTGCAAGCCAGTCTGTTAAAATCATTGGACTTTTAACACCTGCAACAACTTTTGCATTTGAGGAACTTGTTGCACTGTTTCCTGTTATTTTATCACAAGCAATTCCAAATGCACTTGCATTTGAAGTTTTGCTTGTTGTTTGAGCAAAAACTTTTCCGTTGTTTTTACTTGTGCCACTAAATTGTGACGCAACTTTAATATCTGCAAAAATGCCTGCGCTTTTAGTTTCACCACCACCAACAGCAACTATTGTTGCATTGTTTGCAAAATTTCCTCCAACAGTGCTCGAAGATAAACTGCCAACAATTCCGCCAGCGTTAACCCCGCTTGTGCCATATGCAAATATGTTTGTGTTTGCACTGTTTTGGCACCCACTTATTGTGCTGTCTGTTAATGTGCCAACAATTCCGCCAACATTACAAACTGCACCATCCACAATTATGTTTGAAAATTCACTTTCGCTTTGTTTAAATGAGCAATCTGTTATCTTTGTTTTTGTTGCAGTGCCAACAATTCCACCAGCGTTAATGTTTGTTGCAGTGCCAACAATTCCACCAGCGTTAATGTTTTCTGATAATTTCACATTTATTTTTCCATTAACTTGCACATTTTCTATCGTTGCGTTTTCTGCTGAATTAGCAAGCATACCAACATTTGTATCCGCTGTTATATCCGCTGTTTCACTAATATCACTGTTTTTTATAATTAAATCAGAAACGCCAGCATTATTTCCATTTATTTTTTTAAACAATGGGACTGAAAGCCCTGAAATTGTGTTATTGTTGCCATATAAATGGCTTTTTAATTCATTTATCGGAGTCCAACCATCTCTGCAAATTATGTCTTTGGTTATTTCAAAATTCTTAGAAAGTATTTCTGAATTTTTCATGGTTTGTGTGTATGGCGGTATCTCACCAAAAACATTTAATTTTGTCGTTTCATTAAGATTATTTGAAATTTTTTGCCACAGGTTTAAATCTTCTAATGAATTTATTTTAACACGGTCTGTGCTACCATTAACTTCAAAATACTTGGAAACAGGATTGATATTTTTGTACCATTCAAACTCAGTTGGTTTTGTTGATAGGTCTTTATCATATTGGTTAAATGTTTGCTTAAAACTTGTTTCAATAGGTCCCATATCGCTCTTATTAAATTTATTTTTATTTAAATAATAATCTTTAACAAAATTTTTGTTATTTTCTTTATCATACGCTTCTTCAACAACAATGTCCCTTAACGTTGCAGCATTTAGTGTGCTGCCGGTAGTCATTAACGTTTCAGCATTTGGTGTGCTGTCAGTAGTCGATGTGCTGCCAGTAGTCGATGTGCTGTCAGTAGTCGTAGACGACTGTATTGGTCCTACTACATTAAATCCAATGCTGTTGTAAAAAATTCCGCCTGCTGATTGTGAAAAATCGTTGTTATTAAAATTACCTATATAAAAACCATATATAACTTTCTGCCCAGGTTTAGGGCTAGGTTGTTTATATAATGCGTTAATTAATCTGTCATCTCCTCCGTACATATCATAATAAGTAAGTTCGCCTTCATTTTTCCACCACATATCAAATGGCCCCCATTTAAGAAGCGCTTTTTGTTCCCACGAACCTTTCCATGTGTTGTTTTCTTCATTTAAAGTTAACTCAATACATCTCATTGGTTGATAATGCTCTGGTTCAACATTATAAAACAAATCGCCATACTTGCTAATTTTAATTGGCTTTTGAATAGCATACCCACCCAAAACATTGCCTTCCATTTTGTTTCCAATTAAATCATATCTATCTTTAACTGAATTTATGTTTTGGCTGTTTTTAATTAATGCCGAGTTTGCAATTCCTGATGCAACTGCAAATTTATAATATTTTTGATAATATATTGTAGTAAATAGCGGTAATTTATTTTCTATTGGTTCACCAACCTTTGTAAGTTTTGAATCGGCAATTATTGTGCCCGTGTTGTAACAATTTTCAACAACTCCGCCTATTGCAATAATTCCTGAAGCATAAGCAACTTTTAGTATTGCCTCTATTCCCGTTGAACCTGTTGCTTTTATTAAATTTTTTTCTTCTTCTAAACTAAGTGCATTTACAGAAGCAGCAGAATTGCAAACTGCAACAACTTTGCCATCATTAAAGCAACTGTTAATTGTTAAACCCTTACCCTCATTATGTTCATAATTTCCACCACCAGCGATTCCACCAGCAGATGTTTTGGTGTTGCCTTTAACAAAAATGTCTTGCTTGTTATAACATTCAGAAATTGAACCATTTGCCACTCCAACAATTCCACCTACTTTAATTTCAACTACATTGGAGTCGGTGGTTGCATCAAATTGGATTCCTTTTACAGTGCTTTTGTTATATGTAAATGCGGGAGAATTTGTTGTCCCGTAACAATTTTTAACCGTTCCCGTAACAGTGCCAGCAACTCCCCCAACACAAATTAAATTTGCGTTATCTTTATGGTTGCTTATTAAAATATTTGAAACTTCAATATTGTTAACCTCGCCAAAAAGTGAATCCACAAGCAGTCCCACCGGATAAAAGTCTGTTTTTGGGGCAATGTTTAAAACAGTGTTAAAAATTTTTAAATTAGTTACTTTACCCTTACCCTCAATGGTGGCAAATATTCCGCTTCCAAGCGTAAAATTACTTAAAGTTTTGTTATTGCCAAAAAGAGTCCCCGAAAAAATATTGATTGATGTCCACGTGCAATTTTTGCCACAAAGATTTGAAACCAGACTGAAATTTAAAGATGCACTTTTTTCCACTTGTGCAAATTTTGAAAGATTTGGAATTTGAAAAAATGTTTGGTAATTGATGGTATCATCTGTTTTTATTTGCATATAATTTCCAAGTGCATTAAAATATGGATATCCGTAATTTAAATGTTTATTTTGCGCCATATTTGGGATATAACTGCTTTCAACTGTTGTTGTTGGTTGTCCACCATTATAATTAACAGAAAAATCACCAAAATTTTTAAGCGCATTTTCGGTTAATGATGAACCTGTTTGAACAGCAACTTGGTCATAAAAACAACTTATCGCTTCTTTTCCAAACACACTTGCCGTGCCTGCAAAATTAACTGGTGAAACAGAGTAACAAAGTTTTGTTTTGCCATCAGCAAACGCATTGTGAATGCCAGTGCTTTCAACTGCGCCAGTTGAATAACAACTCTCTATAATACCTGTGTTTTCACCAGCAAATGCACCTGCGTTTGCTGTGTTTTTATTTCTTAAAATAATGTTAATTGATGAAAATGATTGATAAATAAACCCAAGATTTCTTGAAACAAATCCACCAATAGGAGTTTGTGTGTCGTCCGTTTTTCCTGCAATTCTGCATGTTTTGTCAGATTGCGCAATGCTAATTGATTCTTGATTTATTGCACTGCCTGAGTAAACATTGCAAGCATAAATTATGCCATCGTTTTGCGTTGCAAATCCGCTTGAAATGTTAAAACTATACGCATACTTGTTATCATATTTTATTGCAATGCCACTTAAAACACTTTGTTCATTTATTTTTTCAAATGGGGTTGATTGATTGTCACAGATTATTGTTGCACCATCTTGAATTGTTTTTCCTTTTTGATCAGTTGTCAAAATTTCACCCACAATGAAACAATTGTTAACATTGTTGTTATTTAACTTTGCATCGTTATTAACAATATGATATTTGCGAGCAATACTTTTATCTGTGTCTGTGCCATTTTTAAATGATTCATTTGTTATTAAATTTTCGCTATCATATATTTTAGGGTTTAATTTATGTCCCTCGGGCAATTTATTTTGTTGTTTTTCTGTTTCTGTGCATTTATCTAAAACTTGCGAGAGTATATTTTTAATTGTAAATTCAAGGTCTTTAACTATTTCTTGATAGCCTAAACTCTCTCCATAAGAACTTGGTGCAAGGTTTAATTTAGAACAAAAATATAACCCACTTGCAGTATCAATTTTTACATTGCCCTTTGCAACAGTGGCAGAAATAGAACTTTCTTCCGAATTATATGTTCCAGTTTTGTTTTCTATTGTTACAAGAACAAAATTTTTACCTGTTACTTTTACCGTTTTGTCTGTTGCGTCGGCAACTAGTCCACCAATGTTTAGTGCTTTATGCAAAACCTCGGCAACTAATTCATTTTTACTTACTGTTGTACTGTTTTTTATGTCACCATATGCAAGGATATTTGTTAACGCACTTTCAACATTAACTTTTCCAACAATTCCACCTGCGTTTAGTGAAACACGTGGTTTTTCATTATCTTTTCCACCAATTAATATTTGACCTCCCCACGTGGCATTTGTTGCAGTTAAAACATCAACAATTCCAACAAGCCCACCGATGTTGACACAAATTTCATTTGTTGGTTGTTCCGTTTTAACTGTTATGTTTCCATCAACAAACACTGTGTCCAAAGTTAATTTTGTTAAGTTTGAGCACCCAACAATTCCGCCCATGTTGGAACCACCTTTTACTTTTGCAATTATATTATGTCTTGAATTTACATTTTTAAAAGTACTGTCACCATTAATTTTTCCAACAATTCCGCCCATGTTTAAATTTGTTGCAGTTGCCTCACTTGTTTCGCCAAAAACTGTTCCTAGACTATCAAAATCCAAATTTGCCGTTTCACCTGCAACTCCACCAATATTTGCCGTTTCAATGCTATCACTTATGTTTAATTTAACATTTACATTTAATGCTTTAACTGTTACTTTTGTGGTTTGTTGCCTTCCAAAAAGTCCGCCGGCAATAACCGAATTAGTTTTAGCATTTCCTTTAACACTTATGTTTCCATTAACTATTGCGTTTTCACCGCCCGTTATGTCAGTTTTAAATTCTGATGTTCCATAAATCATGCCAACGCAATATGTTGGGGTCTGTGTTATTCCATCGTTATTTGTTTCACCATTAATTTTGATATACGAATCTTTGCAAATTTTAGGATAAGTTATGTTTATTTCTTTGGAACCAATATTATTATTTAAAGACTTTGTGCATGCAAAAATAAATCCAGCATTTGTTAAATAATTTGGGTTTTCGCTGGTTATTGAACAGCCCACAAAATTTATGTTTACAAAATTTACAGTTCCGCCAATAACTTGTTGCACCATTATTGATAAATTTTCTTCATTTTTTGAAGTTATTTTAATTTTTTCAAATTTTAAATTTCTAAAAGTGCAATCTGACGCACTTTCAACAAGATAAGCCGGCGTTTTAAGGGCTATTTCTCCATTCATAGAAAAAGTTAAGTTTTGAATTGTTGCGCCGTCCATCTTTCTAAAAATTGGATTGTTTAATTTAAAGTTAATAAATCCACATTCGGCATTTTTCCCTCTTATTGATCCGTTAAATGTGTCCACAGAAAATTTAGGGTTTGAAAAACCTTGCATGTCAATTAAATTTGTTACAACAAAATTTCCATTTGGAAACTGATTTAAAAGCCTTACATCTGCCATTTTTTCAATTAAAATAACACCGCTGTAAAGCCTAAAATTTATGTCCATAAAAAAGTTTTGGTTGTTTCTTTTCCAATAATCTAATGACCAATCAACGTGTTCAAAATATACTTTAAAATTGTTGTAATCTTTTGCCAAAATTTTTATGTTTGGAATGTCTTTTACTTCTGCAACAAGCATATTAGACAGGTTAATTGTTTTGCTTGCAATGTTAAATTCTTTTATTGCAAATATACTTTCTTTTGACCCACCTAAATATGTAAAAGTAATATTTTCCATGCCAATTAATGCATGCAAATTGGTTGCAATGTTGCCATCTTCAATAATATATAAAGATTGGTTAACACTGTTTATGCTTCCAAAATATGCAAATGAATTCACTTTATTAAAATTAAAACTTCCATTGCCAAAACCAATTATTCCTCCTGCCATATTCCCTGTTTTTTGTTTTTGGGCGTTTATTGTTGGACCGCAAAGCACATCTCCAAAAAAATACACTTCATTTAAAAAAACTTGCTGTGCTTGTGAATTTGCCTCGCCAATAATTCCGCCTGCATATTTTGCACTACCATTAACAACATTAAGTTTTGAATAAGATCTAAATATTTTTGCACCATTTGCAAACCCAACAAGCCCACCAATTGCTTTTGGTGACTGCGGTTCTTGATCGGTGGATCCAAACAAGGTTAAATTGCCACGTTCCACATTTGTTCCATCATTAATTTGTGAAATTTTGTTTTCTATTTTTGTTTGCAAAATCGTACAATGTTCACTTCTTACTTGAATTAACACACCTTCACATATGCCTGCAATACCACCTGCAAATCCATTTGTGGATGCTGTTAATTTTTGTGAATACGCACCCTCTTTTGTTGCAATTAAACTTGCACTAAAACACGCATCATTAATTATTGTGTTTGAACTTATAAATCCAACAACACCGCCAACAACGCCTGCCCTTACACTGCTAAGTCCAAATGTTTTTAGACCGTAAATTATGTCTCCAATTGTTTTTTCATCGGCGTATGCGTTGTAATCTGTTATATCTTCGTATCTATCCACAACACCAAAAACCCCACCAGCAATGGAAATAGTTGCATTTGTTTCTTCAAACTCTTTATCTTTACGTTCAAAAAACACTCCGCCCGTTGAAAAGTTGCTTGGCAAAGAATAAGTTGTTTTAACATTTATGTTTGTTGATGAAATGTTGTTTGCAAACGAAGTGCCCTGAACAACTCCAACAACTCCGCCAACAACATTTTTTCCCATTATTTCAACAGGAACATCGTTTTGTATGCTAGAAACATTTATGTTTGAAATTAATCCTGAAATCAATTTTCCTGCCAAAGCACCAACATATTTAACACTTCCAGCCGTTATTCCAGAAAGAACACCCGTTCCAATATTTGGGTCACGTCTTCCAATTTTTATGTTTAAATTAAATATTTTACCGCCTGACTTGTCTGTTTTTTGCGTGCCATCAATAGATTGAAACAAACCATAACTATTTATGTTTTTTTCACTTGCACTTAAACTAAAATTTGAAATGGTAAATGCGTTTCCATCCAAAACCCCAGAAAGTGAAAGATTTGATGATGAAACATTAACTTGTCCAATATTTTGTGTTTGCGAAAAATCAATATCTGCAACTAACCTGTAATAACCGCATGCAAAACCAGTTGGCTTTTCACCTTGCATATAATATTGTTTTATTACGCTTCTGTTGGAAGTTCCAAAAGCCTGATTAAATTCTGTTGCACTGCTAATTATTATTGGGTTGTGTTTTGTTCCATATTCATAATTAATGTTATAATCAAATGCAGGCTTATCTGTGGTGCTTGTGGATGTTTCTGTTCGATGAGAAATTGTTTCCACATTTTTTGCAACAAGTTGTGGGCCTTGATCTGTCATTTGCCATATGCCACTAGTTTCATTTTTAAAATTTGTGAAAGATAACCCATAATATGACTCTTTTTGAAGTTCGGTGCCTTCATCAATCATACAAACGCCCGAATTAAATTCTAATTCAATGCTTCCGTCATTTTGTGTTGTGTTGTTTAGTGCTTGCGAGTTTATATCATAAAAATACGAATTTTCTATTATTCCAAAATTGTTTGTAAAACCTGTTGTTTCATTAACACCACAAAAATTCATTTGAGTTGTTTTTCTTCCTGAAATTAGCGAAGCGGAAAAACTTCTTTGAATAATTCCATCTGCTGAATTTTTAAGCACAAATCCTGCACCACTTTTTCCAACTTGCTGTGATGGAGATGTAAGTTTTATGTTTGAATAACAATCTTGTATGCTACTTTTATTTTCAAACACAAATCCGCTAACAAAGCCATTTGACGAAATTTGACAAAGAGTTGCGTGCAATTCCAAAATGTTTGCATGCAATCCTTGTGCATATGATGTTGTAACTTTTCCACTGTTTAAAACACAAAATCCACTTGTTTTGCTTGTTATAGAATTTGTGTCGTTGTTAATTAAGGAGCCACCATCAAATCCGCTTGAAGAAATTGTGCCTGTGTTTGCGTAAACAAATCCAGCCATGTCTCCGTTTGCACTAATTTTAAAGGCTGACTGAGTAATTTTTGAACCAATTTCGTTTTTGTTTTCTATTATTGTTAAATCTTTTCCACCAACTCTGCTGTTTGTTATGTTTTTGTTGTTTGTGTGAACAAACCCCGCAGTTTCACTTTTTATATCATTTGAAGAGTAACTCACTTTTATTCCTGGATCTGATAAAAAGATATTATTAATTTTGCTTGTTGCATAAGAAACAACTTGACAATTTGTTATTATTCCGTTGTTTGTTATTGCAAGCCCTGCAACTTTGATATCCTTGATTTTTGAAGTATCAAGTGCCAGTGTGGAAAGATAATGCACGTTTACAGTTACATTTTTTAACATTGTTGTACTTAAAACTTCTTTAAACAAAGCATATTCATGAACTAAATTATTAAGTTCATAACTTAAAATATGAATTGTTTTGTTATTTCCATCAAATGATTTTATGTTTTTTGTTTCTTGTGGAACCAAATTGGATAAAACTATATCATTCATTAAAATGTAATCATCAACAGTTGATTGCTTTGCAATGTTAAAAAAGTCTGTTGCATTGTAAATTTGTCTTGGCATGTCCTCATCTGAATATACCAAAATTGTTAAATTAAACTCAAATTCAATGTGGCTTACAATTCCATTTGGCATTAAAACTGGAATGTCCAAAAGCAAGTTCATTGTGCCTGTGTTTTTTCCAACAACCGTGATTTGTTTTGTTTTTGCATCAAATTTAAAATCTGCATTCCAGTCCGCATTTGAAGAAGTTTTTGTTTGAGTGTTAAAATAAGAACTTATTTGTGTTCGCAAAGTGGAGTTATTTTGAGTTGTAACAATGTATAAGTTTGTGAAAAAACTATTTTTTAACACTTCAATTTCTGTTTGAGATTTTTCCTCATAATTTAAAACATATTTATACTGCTTTTCATTAATTAATTCTTCAACAACATATTTTTGCTCATTTAAAAATTTGTTAAAATCATTTAGACTGGTTGATGGATTATAGTTTGCAGAAAAAGCAAAGTTTAACAATTTTTCTTTTCCAACAAATCCACTAAAATCATTTGACTCAACTCCGCCATTGGATATTTTATGTCCTGCTGAATTAAGGGTAAAATCTACAATAAAAACGTTTAATATTGTTTTTTTGTTTTCAATAATTCCATTTATCATTGATTCAACAGTGGCAGTTATTGTTAATTGCTTTAATGTTTTTTCATTATCATCACCCGCAACATAAACAGTTGTGGAATATGTTGTATAACCTGTTTGCAAATTAACTATCTTTTTCCAATCTCCAATGCTAACGTTTCTGCTGTCCGAAACACTTAACGTAACATCTCCTGTGTTAAATTTTTGGTTATTAGGAACAAAAATTTCTAAATTATTTTGAGTTCCCTCCGCTATTACAATGTCATTTGTTTGATTGTTTAATGTAATTTTTGCCTCGGCAACATATTGTGCAATAATATAATACACTTCTTCATAAAGCATTTTGTTTAAATTGTTATATGCTCTAAAATAAATTGCAAACGAGGTGTTTGCCATAACCGTGCTTGGAATTGAAGTCCTAAAAAACATTGAACCAAGCAACGATTGCTTGTCTATTTTTTCTGCAAGAATTTGGACCCCGCCCGAAACATATGTATAATCTGCAATGTTTTTATCCATAAAGCCGTTAACGGTGTTTGCCTGTGGCCTAAAACTAACTTTATTTCCTGAAATTGTTTCTGAGGTTAATGTAACATAGTCAAAATTTGCATATGTTGGAAGCAAATTAACTTCTAACAGCCCTGATCTGCTTGGCGAAAGCACATTTGACTGAACTGAACTATAATTATTTCCACTTATTGATGGATAGTGTGACATAAGCACGTTTGTAATTTTTTGAGTTAACACATTAAGTTTAATTTTTGCACTAACAGTGTTCAAACTTGTAGGCTCCAACACGATTAAAAATTCAACATCATTAAAATTGTGTGCCTTTTTATTTTGATTAACTTCTATTGACACACTAAAAGTGTTAATATATTTGTTATTTGATTGCACGGCAACAACATGTTTGTTTATGTTAAACCAACCTGTGTTATCCTCGGACTTATCATTCAAAATTTTAATGCTTAAATCTTCTTTATTATCTGTTAACAAGTCTGCCGAAATATCCGAAATAATTGTTGCTGTAAACGTTCCGCTTGTTGATGGAGAAATGGTTAAATTGGAAGTGTCACTTGTAACGCTATCTGCACCTTCAAACACTTTAACAATAAACTTGCAAGTTGTGTTTTCTTTTAATATTTGTGCAAAGTTGTTATTTTTTTCAAATCTTATTAAATTTAAACTTGTTTCAATGCTTTCAAAAAAATTTGATTTATTATTAAATTGCAAATTGCAATCTCCTAATGCTTTTGTAACTTTTTTTGCAACCTGAGGTGTTTGATTTGAAAAAAGCACAGAGTTAAACTCAATTTGCTCGTCTTTGTTTGTTTCAATATTAAATATCTTGTTATTTAATAACACCTTACTATCCAAACTTGAAACAATTGAAATAAAGCCACCTTTTTTAACTGTAATTCTTGTGCCATCTTTTATTGTTGAATTGCCAGTTTTTAACAATAAGTTTGAAATTGAATAAACAGACATTAAATCTGCTTCCTTGGAAACGGAAAAATCGTATTTATAAAAAATATTAATTTTCACACTGCCAATGCCGTTTATCGTAAGTGAAGAAGAGTTTGTTGAAACAACAGAATTCGTTTGAGAAATAACCCTAACGTTTTCGCCAAAAATTTGAGTTAGTGCGACGCTATTTTTTTGCACAAGCATTGCTCTTTCGCTTTGTGTAATTAAATTTCCACTTACTATGCTTTTGTAATTTAAAACAGAACTTAATGCAATGCCTTTTGAAACATAATTAAATTTATTAACACTTTTTATTGAATATAAATCTGTAATGGGATTAACAAAAGTTTCAGGCTTATTGTTATCTTTTAAAGTATATTGTTCAATGTATTTTTTGCCTGCAAAATTGTAGGCACAAGAATTTGTTATTATTCCAGTTGCCTTGTCACCAACAATAAGGTTGGAAATTACTGTTTTAACTTTAATATAATTTTGTCCTGTTGTTTCATCAACGTTTTGTTTTAAAACACTGTCAAATTTAATTATTTCAACTCTACAATCATTAATAGTCCCCAAATTTTTTCCAGCAATTCCGCCTGCACTTCCAGTTTCACTATAAACACTTCCAGAAAAAACACAATTTTGAATGTTTCCTGAATTAACTCCAACAATTCCGCCAACAACACCACTTTGAGCATTTGTGGAGGAAATTAAACTTGGAGCAAACACTGTTTTTTGCGCTACTGTTGTTTGAAACAAATCTATGATAACATTTTCAATTGTACCATTGTTAACGTTTGCAAGAATTCCGTTGCTTTCTGCCTTGTCATCACGAATTACAGTTCCGCTGATTATTAAGTCCATAACAACAGCACCATTTTTTAATGTGCCAAAAATAGAGCCGTTTTCACTTATTTTTATTTCTTGAACCAAACTTTTGCCCAAAATTTTGCCGTATAGCCCGCCACCAAACATGGATAGTTTATCCCTTGCATATTTAACACTAACTGACACATTTGAAATTAAAGTATAATGAAATTGTGTGTTTGTTATTTCGTCAAGTGAGGTTATCCTTATTGATGTATCTCTTTTTAGCCCGTCTGCAATGGTGATTGGAATTTGTTTTTTTATTGGGTTTTGCACATTATCTCTAACAGTAATGGTTCCATCAATATTTTTTTTGCACTGGTCTTCTGGAACAATAACAATTTTTCCAGTCCCACCAAAATTGCCCAACGTTATTAAGCCTTCATTATTAACTTGCAAAATTCCAATATCTTGTGGGCGTGTTGGAATAAAAGTGTAAATCATTTTTTTGTTAAAAGCATCTGCTGGCAACACTTCTGCCATTATTTTAAAAATATTGCCATGAGGTTTTGTTATATCAATATAAATGCCATCTTCTTCATCAACATTTTGAAGTTGAATTTCGTTACACATAACGGGCAACACAACCTTTATGGAAAGTGGCACTGTGTGTTCAATTGCATTTTCGCCGTTAAACTCCACAATTCCAAACATAAAATAAAAGTTACTTCCATAAGTATGTGCAACTGCTGTTATTGTTTTGGCTTTTGGGTTAAACTTTATTAAGTTTCCGCCTTCAAAAACTATTTCAATTGTATCTTCTGTTATTTGATTTTTGTTATCGTTAACATCATATGTTAAATATTTTTTTTCACCATTGCCATTGTAATAAAAATATTTTTTATATGTTGGTTCAGTTTTCCCTTGATTTAAAATAATATTTACCGTTTTTTCACTTTGTTCAAGATTGCTAAAACCTAATTTATCCTTTGGCAACAATGTAACATTGTTTTGGCTAAGCATCAACGACTCAATTGCAACGTAACTTTCCACCATAAAGTACTTTTCGCCCTTGATTTCCTCTTTTTCGCCAGTTTTAAGATTTAACACAAACCCTGTGAATGTTGCACGCACCCAAGACTTTCCAATGTTACTGGTTCTAATTTGCTGTAAGGATTCTAAATAATATTTACTTACAACATTTGATTCTTTTAAGTATGCAAGCGCTTGTACTTCTTTATAAGAAAGCATGTTAAAGTTTGCAATTTCATTATCTTTTGCATCACAAAAGGAATATTCAATTTTGTTATAAAAAGAGTTTACATTTTCAATTTTAATTGGAATAGAATTACCTTTTTTAATGGAAATTGCGCTTAACTCACTGCCATTTAAATTTAAATATCCTACGTTAGAATTTGTTTGATTAACTTTAATTTTTATATCGTCCAAATTCATTTCACCAAACACTTCAACTGGAACGCTAATTTGTTTTCCATTTGCAAAGGTTATTGTTACAGAAGAACTTTCGTTAGCAAAACCTTTTTTTACACTAACGTTAAATTGATAAATGCCATCATTTGTTTCACCAACCTTTGCAAGTGAATCATTAACAACAAAACTGTTTCCGTTTGCCTTTATTGTGCAAGAAACATCTGCAAAAAGCGGATTAATTTTTAGTTCAACCCCTCTTGTTAAATTGTTATTATTTGTTAAATATAAAACACTTTTTTGATTTTCAACCACATTTACAGTTGGATTTTTAAATGCATTTACTTCAACATTTGAAACACCTCTTTTTGTATTTAAAACTACATTTTGAAAAACTTTTTTGTTGTCCGATTTAACCATAAAAGAAACTTGCCCGCCAACTTCAACACCAAGTTTAAGTTTAACAAAAATTTGTTGGGTAGATAATATTTTTGCAACCCTAACAGAGATTTCCACATCTCCATTTTTTTCTGTTGCCTCTTCAAATTTTAATAAATCAATGTTACCTGTAAGTTCATTTTTTACAAAAAACTCCAATTGTTCCCACGCGTTTATTGTTAAATTATTGTTTTTGATTGGATAAAGTACAATTTTTAAATTTTTCTCCTCCTCTGATATAGTGTTTGGAGATGCAACAAAACTAAGATTAAGCCCCTTTATTCCATAATAAGAATCAAACACGTTAAACTGCTTTGTACTTGTGTTTGTTTCTTGCAAATTATCACTTTCGTAAACAAGTATATTGGAAATTGTGTCATACGTGCTTGTTCGCAAAGCAGGTGTTTGATAACTTGCATTAGAATATCCCGTCCACCATATTTTAAAAGTTAATTCGTCATATCCACGTTTGTTTCCACGCCCAAACTCAAAAGTATATTTTATTTTGTTGTTAGCAATGTTTTCCTGCGAAGAAGCAATTATCTTTACACAATCCTCGTATAAAAAAACGGGCTTTATGCTAAATCCAATTGGAATTGATAAGTTAATTATGTTATTGTTTTCCATGGAAGATGGAAATGTTACTGTTTCAAGTTTTGGAACTTCATTTTCAATTTTTCCAAAATACATTTTTCCATTAACTTGAATTGGTTTTTCAAGTTTTGGGTTTGAGTTTACAATATAATTTTCATAAACAGTTTCCTTAATTTTAGGCAAAATAATGTAATTAAATGGCAAGCATTGCACAATCTGGCTTGCCCTTGTTGATTGCGCATACAAAGAAATTTCTAATGGCTTGTCAATTATTAACCCTTTTTTTAACATTAATTTATTTTTTTCAATAACAATGGATTTTTGTTTTATCATGCTATCAGCACTAACACTTTGTGCATCTGACAAATAAAACATCACATCACGCTGAGCAGTGTCCTTTGGATAAAACTCAAACATTTGCGGATTAAGTTCCTGTGAAAAATCTTTTGCAGAATCGTTGTCATACTCCACATAATTTTGAAAATTTGGGTTAATCAAAATTGATGTAACTGGGTTGATTATGTGAACAACAAACTGCAAAGACTTTTGCCCTATTGTTGCTTTAACATCAACGTTAATATTCCCCGCTTTGTGTGCTTTAAGTTTAGCCTCAAATATTCCTCCGCCCATATAACTAACTTTTTCCACTGTTAAATAATTGTTTTCGGGAATAAACTGACATATTGAAGTGTTTTTTGTGCCCAAAATTTTTGCGTTAACATAAAAAATATCATCAACATATTGCCCCAATTCAACTGTGAACTCTGTTTTTTCCATGGAGATATTTATTCCCTTATGGGATGCGGTACACCCGCCCAAAATTCCAATACAAATTGTAAGAATTGTAAACAGCACAATTAATACTTTTTTTCTCATCAGTTCCCCTCACACTTAATATTTGCTTTTATTATATATTTATTAATAAATTATGTATATTTTTAACTAAATTATCATACTTCAATATTTTACATCAATTAAAAGAATAAAGTCAAATTATTTATACATTATTCGACATATAATTAAACTACTGCATTTTAAAAAAATTGAATTTGAAAAATATTAATTTTATGTTATAATATGCGCATATGAACAAAAGTGAAAAAATTAAAAAAACAATGAATTATGCAATTAAAAAGTACAATATGATTTGTGATGGTGACAAAATTGCCATTGGCGTTTCCGGCGGAAAAGACAGCCTGATTTTGCTTGCAACAATGATTGAGTGGAAAAAACATTGCAACCTTAAATTTGAACTTGTTGCAATTTCTGTTGATATGTTTAACGGAACATATGACCACACCAGCATAACCAATTTTTGCAACGACCTTGGCGTTAAACTTGAAATTGTTCCATCCAACATTTATGAAGTGGTTTTTCAAATAAGAAAAGAAAAAAATCCGTGTAGCCTATGTGCAAAACTTAGACGCGGTATATTAAATTCAACTGCAAAAAAACTTGGATGCAACAAAGTTGCACTTGCTCATCACTATAATGATTTTTTTGAAACTTTTTTAATGTCAATGCTTTTTGAAGGACGCATGCACACCTTTGCACCAGTGCAATATTTGTCAAAATCAAATTTGGTTGTTATTCATCCTTTTTTGCTTGTTGAGGAAAAAGATATAATTAGCATACAAAATAATTTTCCCGTTTTTAAAAATCCTTGCCCTGCCGACCATTACACAAAACGTGAAGAAATGAAAAATTTAACAAAATATTTGGAAAATAAATTTAACTGCAAAAACTCAATTTATTCCGCTTTTAATAAGTTTATTGATAATAAATTTTTAATTAAATAATTATTAATTTTATTATTATTAATATTATTTAATTTTTTATTAATTATTTTTATTATTATTTATTTTTTATTATTTATTTTAAATATTTTTAAATATTAATTACTTTTAAATAATTGTTTTTAATATTATTTATTTTTAATATCATTTATTTTTAATATTGATTATTTTATTGTAAAATAATATTAATTTTAATTAATAAATCACATTTTATGTGTATTAAATCAATTTTTATTGCATGTTTTAATTAATTATAATTAAATAAATAAATAAATAAACAAATCTTATAATTAAGATTTGTTTATAATTTTAAAATTAAATTTAAATAAATAACAACAATTTATTTTGCAATTTTTGAATTAATATAATCAACAATAGATCCGAAAGTTTTTAAAGAATTTGTGTCTTCGTCTGGGATGGATATTCCAAACTCTTCTTCCAAAGTCATTAGCATTTCAACCGTGTCCAATGAATCCGCTCCAAGATCCTCGACAATTCTGGAATTATTTTGAATTTTGCTTTCATTAATTCCTAATTGCGTTGCAATCAATTTTTTAATTTTTTCAAGAACCATATTTTCTCCTCCATTTTTATCATTGTATCACAATAAAATAAAATTGTCTAGTAGAGTTAAAAGTTTATTAAAAAACACACATCAATATAATGTGTGTTAAATAAAAATTAAATTAAATTTTTTGTAAAGGTTTTATATTACTTATTTTCAAATTGAATAAAATTTGCAGGATTAACAGGTTCATTATCTTTGTAAAGTTCAAAATGCAAATGTTCACCATCTAAAAACTCATTTGCAGATGTTGTTGAAATTTCTCCAAGTTTTTGGCCTTTTTTAACTTTGTCGCCCATTTTTACAGAAGGCTTGTTGGCAAGAGATGCATAAACGCTTTTAATGCCTTTATCGTGCCTTATTGTTATCATTGTTCCAAGTTCATATGTTTCTTCAATGTTTTCAACTGTGCCCGCAAGAATAGAAAAAACATCTTTGTTTTCCGAAGCAAGATCTATTGCAATGTGTGCTTCCCATTGCGCCATGGTTTTGTTTAGTTGTAAATCTTCATCAGAATATCCTTTTATTATTGAGCAGTTGGCCAACGGCAATCCCATGGCAATAGGCTTTGTGTCAACATCTACCGAATCATCCGGATTTTTTTGCACAACGTCACTTTTTGCAGTAAGAGACACTGTTAATGCAATTGCCACAATAAGCACGCCCGCAAGTGCATAATAGCCATAGTTTTTAAATAGTTTTTTAAATTTTTCCCACATATTTGTTTCTCCTTGAACAAAATTATTAACAAAAAATTTTGTTTTTATACACAACTTTTTTTTAATTAATATGATCCCAAAATAATTGGGCATCCAATATATATGTTACTTTTTAATTCTGTAATTTGAGTGTTAATTTTTTTATTGTTAATAAAAATACTTTTTGGCATAACTAATGAAAAGCCATATATACTTTTATTTTGTTTGTAAAATAAATTTTTTAAATTTAATTTATTTAAAACACAATCAAATGAATGTCCGTATTTATTTAATATTAATGTAAATCCCGCAAAATTTGGATACATATGTATTATTTTTTTTAAGTTTTTAATGCTTGAAAAAATAATTGTTCCTTTGCCATTTTTAATTGACGAACCATATGCTGATTTTATTTCATTTGCATAAAATATTTGAACATCGCCTGTGAAATTTAAATTGTTTTTTATTTGGGCATTTGCGCCAAAAGATAAAAATGCAAAAAAAATTAACAATGCAAATAATAATAATACTTTTTTCATATAAAAAGTTTTGACAATTAAATTAATATTTAAAACAAAATATTTAGCATATAAAGGCGTAAAATATAATTTAATCTTATTTATTTAAAATTTAACAATCCGCTTACTGCTAACATGTCAATTGCAAAATTGTTTTCAAAAATAAATGGTAATATTTTTAAATTATTTAAGCAATCGTCAGTTTGAATATCTGTTATGTTTTTTTTGTTTATTAAAAAGTTATTTATTACTAAATTAGAAAAAATAAATAAATCATGTTTAAATTTATTTATTTTATATGTTAATTGATAACTATCCAAAACATTTTCAAAAAAAATTTTTTTCTTTTGCATTTGAGGAGTAATTTTTAAAGATAAAATTAGTTGGGCAATGTTTTCATAATTTGGAAACATTAAGCAAATTTTATTTTGTTCAAAAACTTTTTTTAATGCAGTTGATAAAACTTTTGCAGAAATTAACAAAAGTTCATAAAATGGTTTTTGGGGGAATTGTTGTTCCAACATTTTTGCAAAATTATTAAGTCCAATTTTATTTGGAGATATGTTTTGCATTAAATAAGAAAGTTCTATTGTTAAATCTATTGCCGACAATTTTTCGTCTTCCGACCATTCATTTAATAATGCATTTTTAGTTAAAATATTTTTTAACTCAAAATTATTAATAAGCGCTTGTCCTTTAAAATTTTGTAATTCATTTTCTATTAATATTTCTGCAAAACAAGACACATAAATTTTTAATTCATTAAAACTTTGTTTGGTGGCACTTAATAAAATCTTTTCATCCAAAATTATTTTTTGCGGGATTATGCTTTTTTTATAAATAATGGAATCTTCTTGCGGTGAATAATAATTAACAAACGGAAAAATTGATGTGATTTGCGAGGGAATAACAATTAGTTTGCAATTTGTTTCTGTTGCAACCTGCTTTGCTATATTGCAAAGTTTGCCACTTCCAAAAGCAACTATTATTTCAATTTCTTTTATAATTTTTTTTAGTTTTTGAATATTGTTTTTATCTGTTGTGCTTTTTAATGTGCATATATTAAAATTATTTTTGCTTTTTTTTATTGTGTTTATTATTTGTTCTCCAAACTTTTCCATTGGCAATGGAGTAGAAAGCAACAAAACTCTTTGTGCCGGAAAAATAAAACGCAAATAATTGTATAGTTCTTCAATCGCGTTTTTTTTAAAAATTATTCTTTTGCAAAAACAACTGTTTATATCCACAATATTAAAATATCACATTTTTTAATTTGCACATAAGTTCTTTTTTTGTTATTTTGTTTTATATTGTATTATTTTTAAATATTTTTTTAATATTAAGTTATAATTTAATTAACAACATCAACAATTTTTGTTGCGCCCGGATTTGAAAGCGCGTATATTACAATTATTGTTGCAACAATAATTAACACACCAATTAAAATAGAAGACAAGGCTATCATAGATTTCTTTTTTTTGTTAAAATCAATATCTTTTATTTTGCCAGTTTTTTGCTGAGCATTATTAAACTGAGTTCTATTTTGAAAATTTTGATTTTTATTTTGTAAATTGTTTGTTTTTAAAAAATCCGTTTTTGTACCTTGTGGAGTTATTATTGGACGTGGTGATTGCCTAACATTATTAATATTTTGTGTTGGACGAGTTGGCGGTGCCTGCTTTGGTGGGAGCGGGCTGGGTGGGACTAAATTAGGGCGACGTGGTGGTGGCATGGGTCTGTGCGGTTGCACATTTATAGAATTGTTTTGTGTTTTGTTTTCTGCCATCTTCGCCTCCTTTATTCATTTTAAAGCATACTGCCACAAAATAGCAAGTGATTTATTGAACCTTTGTAAAAACTATTTTTATTACATGGGGCGGGAAATGTGTTGTAAACGCAGTTTACAACACTGCGTGCACGCTTTGCGTGCACGCATGACTGGCAAACAAATTTGCCAGTCATTTTCCGCCCCGCTTCGTTTAAACTTACATTTTAAAAAAAACATTTACCACACTTTTAGTTTATTATATTTATAAGTTCAATGCATCAACCCACTCTTGTGGAGTATTTAGCCATTTATAGCCATTGTTAAAATCCGAAACTAAAATTGTTTCTGCATTAACCAAAATATTATATGTTAAATCATCAAACAACAGCATACTGCTTGGGCTTGGAATTATAAGTTTTTTGCACACATTTAAAATTTGACCTCCCACAATTTGTGAATTATAGTATAAAAAATCACCGCTTTTTGTCCAATTTGGCAATATATCTACATTAATTGGTATTTTATCCCCGTTATTGTTTGCAATGTATAATCCAACTTTAAGAAGCACACTTGCGGACTCTTGTGGCAACATTGTTGTTATGCTTTGATTCCACGCATCACCGCCAACAGAAGATCCGTCAAAAGTTATTGCAACGCTTGAAGCACCGTTTTGAATTAGTTTTATTTGAATTGAATTTCCAATAGTTATGCTTGGCTTTGGTGCTACACTTGGTTTTGGGGAAACAAAAATTACAACCAGTAATAATACTGAAAGAAAAAAAATTACAAATTGATAAGTTTTACTCTCATTTTTTTGCATCAGTTTTATTTTGGTTTATTTATAAAAAAATATTCAAATAAAAAATGTATTAAATTTTAATAGACATTTTATCCTTGGTTTGTTTGTTTTTATTTTTTTTATAGTTTTTAATTTGTTCTTCTTTAAATTGGGCACTTTCTTTTTCTAATGCCCATTTTTTATTTGTCCATTTCCATTTTTTATTGCCAATAAAATAATCATATGTTATAAAAACTATGCCTTCAACAATAAACAAATAAAAAGATAAAAATCTCCATATTAACATTGCCCAAAACACGGATTTGCCAAAAAACGATGCAAAAATTGCTGTGAAGGAAAGTTCATTTACGCCCGTTCCGCCTGGAAGAGGCATTATTGTTGAAGCAAGGTCTACAATAATTGAAATTATTGCCATTTGAAACCATACGCTTGGATCCCATCCAACTATTGTGCAATATATAAAATATGGAATTGAGTAAAATATAATATTTCTTACAAGTGCTAATGATAAATTTTTTATAAATTGCCAAAAACTTGATGCAAATTGCGTCATTATTGACTGATAATCTGATACTGTTTTCATAACTCGGGTGTACTGTTTTTCATAATTTTTTACAATTTTAATTTTTTCCAAAAATTTTAAAAGTGCAACAGCCAATCTTTTTCCAATTTTTTTGCTTACAGAAAGTACAATAACGGCAGTCATAACAGCAAAGCATGCAATAAATCCAAGAATACAAAATGTTCCTATGGCAGCAAAATCTGTTAATATATTTTTTTGAAAGCCATAAATAACCGCAATAATGCCTATTATAACCCATGCAAGTTGCCCATAAACATATTTACCCATTGTTACAGAAACTGCGGATGATGCAGGGATTCCGCGATTTGTCATGTACATAATTTGAAACGGTTGCCCCCCAGACGACAACGGAGTAACAGCATCATAATATCTGCCAACAACTTGCGCTTTAAGTGATAAAAACGGTCTTGCACGCTTTGTGGAAAACTTTATAAGCATTAACAATTGCAAGGACTCAATAATAATTGTGATAGCGTGTAAAAGCAAGCAAACAATTAAAAACCATACATTAAAGTGTGTGTCTAGCATTGAACCAAAAGAAATTACATCTCCACCCAAAAGTTGAAAACATAATATGCCCGCAACAACAACAAAATTTAAAACCAACATAACCAAATTTAAAATTTTTTTACGTTTACTTTTTTGTTTTGTAATTTTTTCTTCGCTTGCTTGAAGTTGATCTTCAACTTGCTCTTGTGTAAAAGTTGACTCGGGTAAAATTTGAACAGCCTCACTGCTGTTTTTGTTTTCTAATTCAATGTTTTTTATATTTTTTTTCACCACTTTAATAATATCATGTTAAATTATTAATGTCAAATATCAAAAAAATTAAACTAAAAAATGAGCAATTAATTTATTGCTCATTTCTGTCTATTTTTTATTTTATTCAACTGCATATTTTGTTATAACCAATTTTTCTTTCAAAATTAAAATTTCGGCAGTTTCAAATGATGAATAATTATCTTTTGCAAGTTGCTCATAAACAAAATCAAAAACTGTTTTATTTGTAAACGCAGAAAGTGGAGTGTTAACAAGTTTTGTAATATCACTTTCGGCCAAGTTTAAATCTTTGCCATATGGAAGTGTAAACAAGTTTTTAACCCCGCCCATATAAAATAAAATATGCACTCCATAATCTGATTCTGTTGGTTGTGAAAGTGCTCCAAGCACTCCATCTTTGTGTAATTTTCTGGCTGACTCGTTAAAAGATTCTACCATCTGGCTGTTTTTTGTTCCTATTACATATGGATACATTGATGTAAGCGTTGCATCGTCTTGTGAATGGCAAAACATATTTTTTACAAATGTTTCATTTTTATTTGTTGAATTATCTAGGTCCGCTTGCAAAGATTTCATAAGTTGGGCAATGGTTATTGTGTTTTTTGTTACAACTCCATTTTCATCTCTTATAATAACTTCTGCATTGTTAATTATGTTATTTTTTTGATTTTGTGCTTGAAGAAATGTAAGTTCACCATTTTTTTGCTTTTGGGAAATTTCGGCAATTTGGGCCTTTGTTTCATCCGAATATTTTGCAAGAATGTGCGCGACAAAAAAATACTCGTCATCCAAAGCATATGTTGTTGTGTCATAAGATTTTGTCATTGAGTCAATGTATATTTGCGTGTTTGCAAGGCTTTTTGTTTTGCTTGTAGCAAGTAAAGATGAATATTTTTGCAAAACATCTTTAACGGTGATTGTGGAAATTCGCTCTCCATTTGGGCCTTCTTGATTTCCATATTTGTTAAGATTTTGAAGTTTTGTTATGTACATATTTTCTTTTGAATTGTTATAAATTCTTTCCACTTCACGCAAAAATATTTCTGCATTTATTGTTGAAAGATTAAGTTTTTGTTCATTGGCTTTAAGAATTTTTATGTATTTTACCATTGCCTCTGCTTTAATTAAGTTTTGGCTTTGAACTGTTTCTTCAAAAAGCAAAATTTGAATATCTGAACATGTTTTTGTGAATTGTGAATTGTCTTCTGAGGATTGAGAATTTGTAATTTTAATTACATATTCGCCATTTAAAACGCTTACTGTTGCAACGGGCTTAAATTTTTCACGTTTTAGTACTTCATCTTTTTTATCTTCTTCGCTTTCATATGGTTGAGTGTTATGTTTTGCTCTAACTTCTTTTTCAAAATCTGCAAGGTTGTCTTTTAAAGCAATTAAAGTGGTGTTCCAAAGTTCACGATTATCGGCATTTGTCAAATTAACTTTACTTTTTGCGTCAACAAGCATAACTCTTCTGTTAATAAGTGCTTTAACAGTTTCTTCCTGAGCCTTTGTTTTTTCCATTTTTTGTTCAGTCATAAGGTTTTGACCATAAGAATTCCATGCCATAAAATAATCTTTTCTGGAAATTTTTTCTGTTTGTCCGTTTTCATATTTTAACGTGGCAACTGGCTCATTCATATACTTTTCCATGTTGATTTCAACAAGATTGCAACCAGCAAAAAGCATGCTTACAGAAAGCATTACAACAATTAATAATCTTGAAAATATTTTTTTCACAACGTTCTCCATTTTTTTAAATATAACGTATTTTTTTGCTTTGCAAGTGTTTTTTTTAAAACTTGCTTACTATGCTAAACAATAATACACAAAATCACTTAAAATTGCAAGTGTTTTAAATCAAAATCTTTTAAATTTCATTTTTGGGCAAAATTATTACGCTTGAAGATTTTGCAAAAACTTTTCTACTATTTGCAATTTTTCACTTACGCTTTTTAATGGCTCAATAAACATTATTATAGGCAATTTATCTAATTTTAAAACACAGTTTTTTTGTAATGAAATATTTTCTGCAACCTTTGGAGTAATAATTTTTTCTGCGCTCTCAAATACAATTAAACATTCACTTTTGTTAATAACTACTTTTAAAACTCCAACATTTTCCGAAAGCGTTTTAACAAGCCCAATTTGTAATAACCATCTTGCATTTTCAGGCAAAATTCCATATTTTTTTGTTAAACTCTTTTCCAGAAAATCTTTTTGTTCCAAATTTTCTAAAACACTTATTTCTCCGTATGCCTTTATTTTTTCATCTTGATTGGTTATATAAAAATCTGGAATAAATGCGGGCAAAGCAACATCAATTTTAACTGGTTTTATTTCTTTGTTTTTACCGCCTTTTATTTCACAAATTGCTTCTGTTAAAAGTTTATTATATAAACTGTAACCTACTTTTTCCATATGCCCGTGCTGTTCTTTGCCAAGCACATTTCCGGCACCTCTAATTTCTAAGTCACGCATTGCAATTTTAAATCCACTTCCTAAACTAGAAAACTCGCTTATTGCACTTAATCTTTCGTAAGCATTTTGCGTTAGCACTTTGTTTGCATTGTAAGTGAAAAACGCATATGCAAGCCTGTTGCTTCTTCCTATTCTGCCTTTTAGTTGATACAATGTTGAAAGGCCAAACTTATCTGCGTCCACAACAAAAAGCGTGTTTGCAAGTGGCAAATCTATTCCATTTTCTAAAATTGTTGTTGCAATTATTATTTGAAATTTTCCGCTATAAATGTTTGAAATTTTGTCATCCAGTTCTGTTTCGCTCATTTGGCCATGAACAACACAAATTTTTACGTTTGCAAACATTTCCTGAACATCAGTTGCAAATTTATTAATTGTGTCAACTCTGTTATAAATTAAAAACACTTGTCCCGCGCGATCCAACTCTCTTTCCACAACACTTTTAAGCAAACTTTGAGAATATTCTGTTACAACTGTTTGAACAGGCAATCTTTGAACGGGAGGAGTTTCTATAACGGAAATTTGTCTTATATTGGAAAGTGCCATATGAAGAGTTCTTGGAATAGGAGTTGCGGACAATGTTAAAACATCAATATCTTTTTTTATGTTTTTTATTTTTTCTTTATCACCAACTCCAAATCTTTGTTCTTCATCCAAAACAAGCAAACCCAAATTTTTAAAAATTACATCTTTGGAAAGTAGCCTATGAGTGCCAATAATTAAATCTAATTTTCCATCTGCAAGTTTTTTTAATGTTTGCTCTATCTCTATTTTTTTTCTTAATCTATTTATCACTCCGATCTCTATGCCAAAATCTTTAAATCTTTTTTTTGCGGCAAAATAATGTTGTTGAGATAGCACACTTGTTGGACAAAGTAAGCACGCCTGCTTTCCGTCCAAAATTGCCATATAAATTGCCCTGAATGCAACCTCAGTTTTGCCATATCCCACATCACCACATATTAAACGATCCATAATTTTTTTGCTTTGCATATCTTTTTTTATTTCTGCAATGGCTAAAAGTTGATCGGGAGTTTCTGTAAATTCAAATGCACTTTCAAATTCTTGCATTTGCATGGAATCAAAAACAAACTTATGCCCAACAAGCATTTCTCTTGTTTTGTACAAAGCAATTAAATCTATTGCTAGTTTTTTTAGGCTTTCTTTTACTTTTTGTTTAACTTTTGAAAATTCTGTTCCACCAATTTTTGAAAGTTTGGGATGAGATTCTCCTGCTGAATAACTTGTTAATTTATCTGCCTGTTCACTTGGCAAAAAAAGCAAATCTCCACCGAAATATTCAATTACAAAAAAATCTTTTTCCCCACCAGAAGTTTCCATTCTTTTTAAATCTTTGCAAATGCCTATTCCGTGCAACTGATGAACAACATAATCACCCACTTTTGGAGTGAAAAACACTGTTTTTTTGTTTAAAGATTTTTGAGCAGAACATTTGTAGAGGTCTGTCATGCCTATTACAACAAAATTGCAATTTAAAAAACTTGCAGAAAGTGTAAAGCCTGATTCACTTAAAAAAATTCCCGCTTCATTTTGATTGATTCCGTTATTAAGTTTGAAAGATATGTTTTTTTCTGTTAAAAATTTGCTCATATGTTCAATATTTTCCAAATTTCCACAACACAAAACAACTGTTAAATTTTTACAATATAAGTTTAAATCTTTTTCAAGTGCCAAAAAATCAAAAGTATATTTGCGTTGTCCAATGATTTGAAAAACTGTTTTTACTGCCGTGCCAAAAACATTTGTTTGAACACTTAAAAATTCTATGTGTGAATTTTTCCATGGCATTATAACACTGTCTGGCTTGTAAAATAAATTTTGATGTTTTGGCAGAATATTTCCAGATTGAACAAATGCAGTTATTGATTGAAGCCAACTTTGCTCTAAATTTAAAATATGGTCATAAACTTTTTTTGATTCTACTATCATTAAAGTTCCGTGATTTAAAAGCCCTAATATGTTATTTTTGTAATTTAAAAACGGCAAAATATAGATCATTGAAAGTGAGTTATCTTGCTGAATAAGCCTGTTTTTAACATCGCCCAAAATACTTTGCTGACGAAGCAAACTTTGTCCAGATAGTTTTAACTCTTCTGCATCCATGCTTATTGTGTTTGCAATTTGCTGACAATCTACTTGGTCATAAAAAACTATTGTGGCAGGAGAAATTACAACATTTTCTAATTTTTCATGATTTTCTCCAATCAAACTGATGCTTTCAATTTTGTTGCCAAAAAATGAAATTTGAATAATTGAGTTGTAATTTGGTGGAAAAACATTAACTGTGTCACCAAAAACTGCAAACTCTCCCATGTTTTCACAAACTTCTGTGCGTCTGTATCCATTATGAACAAAACAAGATTTAAAAGTGTTAAAATTGTAATTTTCTCCAACCTTAACACTGATTGTGTGTTCTTGCAAAATTTGTTTACTGGGCATTTTTTGAAGCAATGTTTGTGCAAGAATTATTATAGCATCCAGTTGCCCGTTGTTAAATTTTGTTATGCCTTCTAGCATTTTATAAAATTGAGTGTTATCTTTTATTGGCGCAAAAATGGTTTCTTCAATTGCAGAAATGCACATTACTTGCTTTCCAACACTTTTTAGTGCTGTTTCCAAAATTTCTGCTGTGGAAAAATCACACACAACCAAAACTGCGGGCAAACAACTTAAAGAAAACAGTGAAATTTCGCCCTTTTGAAAGCCAAAAATTTGCACATTTTGTCCGCTGTTAAGCATGCTTTTAACTTGTATTATTTTTTGCGAGTTTAAAATTGAGTTGTACAATATTTTCTCCACTATAATTTTTTTAAATGTTTATTTTAAATTGTTGTTTAAAAATGTTTGTCCACGCATCATTAATAACCCCACATAATTCTGCTTGCGTCTGACTGTCAATTTTTGACACAACATATTGCTCTAACGGAATATCGCTGTTTTTTTGAGTGCCAATTTTAAGCCTACAAAATTCTGTGCCGATTTTTTCCACAATGTTTTTAAGCCCGTTATGAGTTCCTCCACTTCCATTAACCCTAAATCTCCATTTGCCACGCGGAGTGTCAATGTCGTCTGTAACAATAATTACATCTTTGGGGGATATCCGTAATTTTGTACATATTGCCAAAACAGCGTCGCCACTTAAATTCATATAAACCTGACTTTTTGCCAAAACAAAATCTTGGGAATTTAATTTAATTTTTCCCATAACATACTTTGAGTTTTCTGTACCAAATTTTACATTTAATTTTTCTGCAAGCATATCAACTGCAACTTTGCCAATGTTATGATATGTGTTGCCGTAAGCATGTTCTGGATTTCCTATTCCAATTATAACTTTCATTTCTTCACACTTTTTTTTATTTTTACACATTTTGATTTTCTATTTTTTCAAAAGGACCAACAACCATGTTTTCGGATATTTTGCTTTTTTGCACGCTGGACATAATTATTAATGCACCTTGCAAAATAATACTGTCTGTAATTAAATTGCCCACATCCAAAATCGCATTTTTGCAAATTAAAGTTTTGCCTCGTATTGTGTTGTTGGCACAAATTTTTACATTTTTTTCTATTACTACTTCTGCGTCTATCCATGTTGTTTCTGGGCTATCCAAAATTACGCCTTGTTTTTGATGAAATTCTAAAATTCGTTTTCTTAAAACATTTTGAGCATTAGCCAGCGATTCTGGCGTGCTAACCTCCATAAATTCATAAACACCAAACAAGTTTGTTGGAGTGCCTGTTATTGAGTCTGCCGTTTTTGCATACTCTGTGTTAAATATATATCCCTTTGGCAAAACCAAAATGTTGGAATCTTTTGCTTTAACGTATTCTAACGCATTTAGCACTGTTTGATTTGTAATTAATGGTGTGCTTGAAAACAAAACAACAGTATGCTTGGCAGACGTTAAAAGAGGTTTAATTGCTTGCAAAATATTGCTTTCACTTGAATAAGAAGTTGTTTTTACTTCATAGTTTCCTGCAACGGGGAGAATCCACTCCCACATTTTTTTACCCAAAATTTGAATGTTAAACGGTTTTAAATTGTTTTCAAATTGGGAATCCTTGCAAAGCAAAATAATAAATAAAATTTGGTCATCATGTTTTTTAATTATTTCTTCTTCTTTTTCTAAACAAGTCAACATTTTTGTTCCCCCTTATAATTTTTTTCTTTTTACATTTTTCTTATCCAACCACGCACTTTTTTAACAAAATTACTTTGTGGTTTTTTTTGCTCTGCTTCAACAACATATTCTTCAACATCGTCTAAAACACCATTGATTTGATTTTCTATCAAGCGTTTTTTATATGCCAACTTTTCGTTATAAATAACCTCGGCAGAATGTGCTCTTGCTTTAATAAATCTTCTTTTATTTATTCCTATTGAATGATTTATCCAATGATTCCAAAATGCATCTGGATTTATGGCATAAAGTTCCATTGTTTCTTTTGCAAATTCATATTGCTCTAACTTATTACTTTTTATTGCACCCCATAAAAATTTTTCTACATCTGCTTTTTGTTTTTTGGGCATTATATCATAGAAAAAGGCTTTGTCAAATAAGCGCATGTCCGTGCCTACATTTGATTCAATACATTCCTCGGCATAATACGCAATTTTTTTTGTTAAAACTTTTTTTTCTAGCACCAGTGCAGAAACTTGTTCAAGCAAACTTAACAGTTGCATTGTTATTAAAACAGTAAGTGGAACAACAACAAGTGTTATCATTCCAACGGGAGTTGTGCAAAATTGAAACACATCTCTTGCCCATTTTGGCGTGAACACATATTTGCCCACAATAAAATCTTCTCTGATTATTTCGGAGTCTGCACCAGAGTTGCTTGTTCCTTTGGTTTCAAAAAAGCGTGTGCCATCGGCGTTCATTCTTATTTCTTTTATTTGATGGAAAATTACCAAAACTTTAAGTTCAACCACATCGGCAACTGTTTTTCTGTCTCCAAAATCAACACCCGTTCCTGTGATTGGCGGAGGATTTGTTGCATCAATAACAAAAATTGGTGCTTTGCTGTCTGCTTGGTCAACATATCTGTAAAATGCTACAACATCGTTTACCCTGTATTCATTTGCATCTTTTTCTTTAACAAAAACACAATCATTTACATTAAAACCTGTGGCGTCACCCTCTCCAACTTTTATCATGCTTCCACTAAGCACTTTTACAATTCCATATCCAAATATTTTTTGCACTTTGCCTTGCGTTTTTGATGCAATCATAGAAAAAGTTGAAAACAAAGAAACTATAATAACAGGATAAATTAAAATATCCGAAATAAGGCCAAGAATGGAATACATGTTCCAATGTTTTTTTTGTTTGTCATTTATTTTTGAACTTATTGTTTTTTTTGATTTTTTTTTGGCCAATGTTTGTTCCATTTTAACCTCCTTTTAATATAATTATTGTTTTTTTTCAAAACGCAGTTTTTCATATTTTTCAAAAGTTTTAAAGTCTTTTTTATTTTTTGCTTGCGTTCTCCACAAACTCCAATAACTTTTTTCATCACTTGAAAGCATTTTTTTTGCCATTTTTGCTACTTCATACTCTCGTTTTTGTTTGCCATCACCGTTTTTTAAATCTTTCCATAAAAATTCAAATACCTTATCTCTTTCAACCGCCTGCGCACTTGCAAAAAAGTACACTTTTAATTGCCACTGCATATCTCTGCCAATATTGCCTTTTTTAATTTCATCTGCACGCCAATCAATTAAGCCTGCCAACAACTTTTTTTCTAAGTACAAGTTGTTAAATTGGTCTATTATGGATAAACTTTGAATTAAAACCACCAAACTTAGCGGAAACACAACCAAAAAAATCATTCCTAATGATGAACTGCAAAACGTCATTAAATCTCGCATCCATTTTGGTGTGTTTAAATATTTTCCAACAACAAAATCTTCTCTAACTTTTATTTCATCTGGGCTGGCATTACTTGAACCTTTTGTTTCAAAAAAACGCGTTCCTCCTTCATCAACAAAAATATTTATTACTTGGTGAAAATATACTTTTGTTTTTGACTCTCTGGCTTTGCTTATTGTTGCACGTGAACTTACATTAAAATTTGGATTTGAAACAAAGGTTTGTGTAAGTGGTTGAATTTTAACAGAAGAATCGGCAGGGTCAGAAAAAAAATAAAAAGCAATTACGTCTCCTATTTTTAAATTTTGAGGAGTTACACTTTGAACAAAAACAGATTGCCCCGGATAAAATTCGGTTTTAACCATGCTGGGAGAAAGAATTTGCACCAAACTTACACCAAATATGCTGGGGACAATGTTTTGACGTTTTGAATAAAACATTATAACGCTTGAAAGCAGTGATATAAACACCACGGGATAAAAAATTATATCTCCAATGACTCCTAAAAAAGAATAAAATGTATATTGTTTTTTTTCCACAAGTTAATATTATCACAAAATCAATTTTTTATAAAACGATTTTTACGTTTTTTCGCCAAATAACTTGTTAGCCTTTGCAAATTGTTCAATAAGCAGGGTTGAAAGCATTGTAAAACGCTTTACAGTTTTGTTATTGTCCACCATTTGTTTTAGCCCCATTAAACTGCCAACAATAACAACCATTTTTTTTGCACGAGTTACTGCTGTGTAAATTAAATTTCTGGTCATAATTTGATTTGAACCTGTTGTAACTGGAATTACAACAACATCAAACTCGCTGCCTTGACTTTTGTGAATTGTTATTGCGTATGCAAGTTTAAGTTCCAACAAGTCCGAACGAGAATATCTGCAACTTCTTCCATCTTCAAACAAAATATCTGTTTCAAGTGTGCCCTTTTGTATATGCGAAATTGTTCCTATATCTCCATTAAAAACACCCGCACCCAACTCTTGCCTTGTTAAATTTTTTTTAACCCATTCTAAATTGTAATTATTTGTTATTTGCATGACTTTGTCATATTCTCTAAAAATTGTTTGCCCCACCAAAACTTCACGTTTGTTTGGGCTTGGAGGATTAAGCCGTTGTTGCAAGCAAACATTTAGGTTTTCAACACCGGCATTTCCGTTTTTCATGGCAGAAAGCACCTGAATTTTATCCGCTGATATATTTAAATATTTTGGCAGTCTGAATGAAACCATGTTAACCACACTTGTTTTAATTTCTTCGGAACCATCCTTTTTGTCAAAGAAAAAATCTTCACTACTATTATCAATAATTGGCATGTTCCCCATATTTATTGCATGCGCATTTGTTATGATTAAACTTTTTGAATTTTGCCTGAAAATTTGTGTTAGTTGACAAACTGTAATTGTTTTGCTTTTTATTATGTCGTCCAAAACATTACCTGCACCAACGCTTGGAAGTTGATCCTTGTCCCCCACAAGAACAAGTTTACAATCCCTTGGCATCGCCCTAACAAGTGCAGTCATAAGTGCAACGTCAACCATTGAAACCTCATCAACAATTATTGCATCTGCCAATAGCGGATCGTTTTCGTTATGCTTAAACATACTTTTTTGATCTTTAAAATCTATTTCTAATGCCCTATGAATGGTTTTTGCTTCAAAATTTGTTGTTTCGCTAAGTCGTTTTGCCGCACGCCCAGTTGGAGCAAGCAATAACACTTTGTTGTTTGCCTGTTTAAGTACGTTTAAAATACAACATATAATTGTTGTTTTTCCTGTTCCCGGTCCGCCTGTTATTACGCTAACACCTTTTTCCACAGCGGTTTGAATTGCATTTTTTTGTTCGGTATGAAGTTTTATGTTATTTATCTTTTCATAAATTGCAATCTCATTTGAAACATCCAAAACTTTATCTTGCGATGAAACCGACAACATTGCCAATTTGCCTGCAATCATGTTTTCATAAAAATACATTTTTGATGTCATTATAACGTTATATTCGCCCTTGTTCATTTCAACAATAACTGTTTCTTCCTTCAAACTTTTTATTATTTTTTCAAACTGCTGTTCTAATTCTTTTTGACAAAGGTCTAACAGTGAAAAAGTGAATGCACAAAGCCTTGCTTTTGGCAAAAAAGTATGCCCATCCTTTTCGCCTGCTTCATTTAAAATGTGCAAAATTCCTGCCCTCATACGAAAAGGGCTGTTTTTTGCAATGCCCATGCTTGTGGCAATTTTATCTGCTGTAACAAAACCTATTCCTGCAACATCTTCCACCAATCTATACGGATTTTCACGAACAATTTCTATTGTTCTATCAGCATATGCATCATATATTTTTAACGCAAGATTTGTTGTTATGTTATATTTTTGCAAAAATATAACCGTGTTTTGCAATCGTTTTACATCGGCAAATGTTTTGCCAATTTCAACTGCTTTTTTTTTGCTTATTCCTTTAATACATTCAAGTTTTTTAGGATTATATTCCATAATTTGCAACGTTTGATCGCCAAATTCATTTACAATTCGTTTTGCGGTTACTGGCCCAACGCCTTTTATTAATCCACTTGCTAAATATTTTTCTATGCCAACACTTTCAGATGGAATTATTATCTCATAATTGGTGAACACAAATTGCTCACCATACTTTAAATTTGTTGTAAAATTTCCGGTAAGACGCATATTTTCACCAATATTTAAAATTAGAACTTTGCCAACAACAACTGTAAGTTCTGTTGCATGAGAAAGCAGGGCTACTGTGTAGCCATTTTCTTCATTTCTAAATACAATTTCTTCAACTTGTCCTTCAATTACCAATATTTTTCCTTTTTAGCAAACAATATTTAATATTTTGCCTAATATGTAAACAACTTTTTTAACTTCTTGATTATTAAATTTTTGGGCAACGCTGGCAATGGTTTTTGCCATTTCCACCGCCTCACTTTGTGAAGCCGATGCACCAATTAAAACACACCCTTTAAGTTTGCCATTAATTTGAACAGGCAAATTTATTTCATTTTTTTGCAAGATATTTGAATTATATTTTGGATATTCCACACTGCTAAATGCTGGTTCAAATTTGCATGTTGTCCACATTTCTTCCGCAATATGTGGAACAAATGGTGCAAGCATTGCAAGCAAAATTTTTAATTCGTATTTATTTATTTTTTTATTTTTATATATTTCATTAATTAAAATCATAAATTGTGAAATTGCAGTATTAAATTTTGCATTATCAACATCTTCAACAATTTTTTTTATGCTTTGGTTAAACACAACTTCAAGTTCAGGTGAATAAAAGTCACCATCAACAACCATATCATAAAGTGCCCAAATTCTGTTTAAAAATTTTGAGCATACCTTTGTGCCTTCATTATTCCAAATTGAATTGCTTTGAAAGTCTCCAATAAAAAGTATCCATAATCTAAGTGCATCTGCACCATATTCACATATAACATCACACGGATCAATTCCGTTTCCAGAACTTTTGCTCATTTTTTTACCATCCGCACCAAGAACAAGCCCGTGTGAAATTCTGGTTTTAAATGGTTCTACTGTGTTAACCAATCCACAATCATACAAAAATTTGTGCCAAAATCTTGCAAAAAGCAAGTGCCTGTTTGTATGCTCATTGCCACCATAATAAATATTTACTGGCAACCAACTTTTAATTGCATTTATGTTTGCAAATTCATTTAAGTTTTTTGGATCTGTGTATCTTAAATAATACCAACTGGAACCTGCCCACCCTGGCATTGTATCGGTTTCTCGTTTTGCACTTCCTCCACATTTTGGGCAAGTTGTGTTAACCCAGTCCAAAACGAGTGAAAGTGGGCTCTCTCCTGTGTTGGTTGGCTCGTAACTTTTTACAACTGGAAGAGTTACTGGCAAATCCTTTTCTGGAACAGCAACGACTCCACATTTTGGACAATGTATAACAGGAATTGGTTCGCCAAAATATCTTTGTCTGGCAAATATCCAATCTTTCATTCTATAATTTTTTTTAAGTTTTCCTTTGCCGTTATTTTGCAACCAATCTGTAATTTTTTGTTTTGCAACGCTTACGGTTTGTCCAGAAAATTGTCCTGAATTTACAAGAATTGAATTTTGAGCGGTGTATTGTTCATGCTCAAACGCCAATGTGGATACATCTCCACCACTTATTACTTCAATAATTTCAAGGTTATTTAGTTTTGCAAAATCCCAATCACGTTGATCATGTGCAGGAACTCCCATAACTGCACCGCTAGCATAAGAGGCAAGAACATAATCACCAATAAAAACGGGTATTTTTTTGTTGTTAAATGGGTTTATTGCAAATATGCCTTCCAGTTTACATCCTGTTTTTTCTTTTGTAAGTTCTCTGCGTTCAAACTCACTTTTTTTTGCAGAAATTTTGATATATTCTTCCACTTCTTCTTTGTTTTTTATGCGTGGCATAAGTTGTTTAACAAGTTTATGTTCTGGGGCAAGAACCATAAATGTTATTCCAAAAATTGTTTCCACGCACGTGGTAAAAATATCAAAATGACCGCCACCATCAATTTCAAAATCTACTTCTGCGCCACAAGAGGCACCAATCCAGTTTTTTTGGCTGGCTCTTATATTTTGCATGTAATTTGTTTGTTCCAAATCTGCGTCCAATCTGTCGGCGTATTTTGTCATTTGTAAACACCACTGACTTTTTGTTTTTTGAATTGTATCCTTTCCACACTGACAGCACTTTCCATTTTCTACTTCTTCATTGGCAAGCACTCCACACTCACCACACCAATTAACAAGTGCATCAGATTTATAAGCAATGCCTTTTTCCAAAAATTTTAAAAACTGCCACTGTGTCCATTTATAATATTTTGAGTCACTGGTAACAACCTCTCGGTCCCATTCAAACGAATATCCTAATTGGTCCAACTGCGAACGAAATTTTTGTATGTTTTTTTTAACAACTTCCTGAGGGGAGCACTTTTGCTTTATTGCAGTGCGTTCGGTTTCCAATCCAAAAGCGTCACATCCCATTGGGAAAAGAACATTTTTGCCTTGCATTCTTAACATTCTTGCATGAACATCGGGTGCTGTGTATGCCAAAATATGCCCAATATGCAACCCTGTTCCACTTGGATATGGAAACTCTATTAAAATATATTTATTTTCTTTTCCTTTAACATTATTTTGAGTTGAAAATCTGTTTTCTTTTTTCCATATTTCTTGCCATTTTTTTTCTATTTCGTGTGGGTTATATTTTTTCATGGTTTATCCTTCTATTTAAAATTGTACTATATTTTTTTATGTTATTCAATATCAATTTTATTTGTTTTTTTGTTTTCTTGCTGTTGCAAAATTTTTTCGTTTTTTTCTGATTCAATGTCATTTTCTATTTTTTCTATCACTGTTGCAGGCTTTGTTACAACAACGTTTTGAATACTTTTTCCTGTTGGATTATTTTTTGTTTTTCTTTGTTTAATTTGAGCAAAATTTCCGCCCATTGCTTCACTTACAGAAGTTGAATAAACAAATGCTGTTTTGTCTATTTTTGATATAATTTCTTTTAAAGGCAAAATTTGTTGCCTGTTAACAACACAAATAAGCATATCATAATTGTTGCCTGAATACATTCCTTTACTGTCAACCCACGTGCACCCACATTTAAGTTCTTTTGTAATTTCTTTTGCCATTTCATTTGGCTTCATTGTAACAATGTTAAATGCTCGCACACTTTCTAGCCCTACAACAACTGTATCTGCAATTTTTCCACTTATAATTATTGTAACACATGAGTAAAGTGCAATAACCGGCGTGTAAAAAATTAAATTTAAGCCAATTACAATAGCATTAACGAACATGTATATTGAACCAACTTTAATGTTTGGTTGGTTTTTATGAATTAAAAGTGCAAGCATTTCTGTTCCGCCTGTGCTTCCCTTTCCTTTTATAACCATGCCCAACCCAATTCCAATAAAAATTCCGCCAAATATGGAAGATAAAAGAGGGTCTTTTCCTACATCAATATTAAATTTGCAAAACTGAATAGCAAGCGTGTATGCAATAACTCCTAAAATTGAAAAAATTGCAAATCTTTTGCCTAATACCTTGTAAGAAAATATAAATAAAATTATGTTTGATAAAATATAAATTACTGATACAGGAATTATTATACCCGCACCAGCCAGAAGATAAGATAAAATTGCCGCAAGGCCAGTAAAGCCACTTGGCGAAATTTCCATGGGCTCCAAAAATACACAAAATCCTGTGCCCATTAAAAAACAACCAAAAATTACCAATAACACATCTATTGCGGTTTTAAATTCCTTGCTCTTAAAAAATTCCATTTTTTGCTCCTGATTTTAGTTATTATAACATATAATTATTAATATAGAAAATAGAAACGCATTAATTTTATAAATTTTAACAAAAAAGTTATCATGTTTTAACTTATGATAACTTTTATTTTATTTTTTAAACATTAATTTATTAAGCAAAAACAATACTTACTGTTAAAGTTAATCCAATATTGGTTTGATTTACAACATTTCTTGTTTTAAGAGTGTATGTTGCCGTTGCTGTTGCTGTTCCGCCAACTGTTACAGTGTTACCCGACTGAGTTGCCGCTGTGCCGTTGCCAACAACAAATACAGGTGCGTTGCAAATTGAGTTTAGTCCGTTATTATCGGTTATGGTTACCCTAATTGCTTTTCCTACATTGTAGTTTAATGCATTTACTGTAAACACAACTGGTGTGTTTACTTGGCTATCAAAGCAAAACGCAGGGACTGTCCAATTTGAGGTTGTTGAAACAATGTCAGGGTTATAGGTGCAAATGTTTTGTGACAGTGTTAATGCCCCATTTGATGTGTTTTTTGCGCCTACTACGTTTGCATTAACTGTAACTTGCATTCCTGCCATATCAAAAGAAACTTTGGAACTAACGCTACTTTGCATTGCAACTGTTGATAAAACTGTGAACGCCATTGCCGCTATTGCAACAACAAGAGTCATACAAACTATTAAAATTTTTTGTCCTTTCATTATTTCTCCTTATCAAACATTTATCTTAATGTGTATTATATTTTCCTAACTGAACTTTATTATACCAATAATATTTTAAAAACACAAATGAATTTTAACAAGTTTTTGAAATATATTATATTTTTTGTTACACAAGTAAATTTCCATCACTTCCTTCAACAACCATCAATATATTTTCTTCAACCCCTGTTACTGCATTAATAAAAATGTAATACACGTTTGTATCATTTTTGCACTTAAATTCATGGCAAAGAACTTCTCTGTTATAATCTAATGGTGCAAGCACCAAACGATATGTTTCTACATCTAGCACCACCTTTTTTTCGGCAGTTGCACGTGAAATTTCAACTTCTGCCAGCGTTCTTTGTTTATGGTTTGTGTAATATGAAGTTGCTTCAAACCCAATTATTTCTCCCGAATTTTGTTCTACTTTAATTTTTATTAAATCAGGATACAATATAATATTATCTTTTTTTGGTGCAATATTTAAAATTGCTTGGCCATTAATGGAATCGTTCCACACACATTCAACGTTTAAAAATCCAGCATTTTTGCAAAATGCTATTGCGTTTGAAATGCAACTTTCAACACTTACTTTTGTTGAAATTTTTGGTGAATAGCCACTAACTGTAAGCAATTTGCCCCCAATTTTTGTTACTTGTGCAAACAACGAATTGTTGTTTACGGTAATGAAATTAAAGTCATGTGTAATAAATTTGCCTTTGCTTTCACCTTGATATTTAATGCTTTCATCTTTTATTGCTGGAAAATGTTTTTTTAAAAGAGTTTCTGCTTGGTCTTTATTTACTTCATCACCACTTAACCCTTTGATAACTGGATTTGTTGAACTTTCGGAAAATGGGCCGTCATATATCATTGTTGGATAGTCAATTGAACTTTGAGTACCAGAAATTGAAAGTGTTAACTTGTTAAAATCTCCATTCATTGAAAGGCTGGATGAAAGTATTGTTGTTCCGCCTTTAAGTTGGCGAGAAATTTTGTCAAGTTCGTTTCCTATTTTTGTTATGCTGTTTAATAATTCTTTAAGAATTTTTTCTTCTGTTAAAGAAAGTTTTTGATTATTTTCTAATTTTTGTGTAAGGGATGTGCAATAACCATCAATTTGATTAATAAAACTTGTTGCTTTTTCAACACCTCCAATTGAAAGTGGCAAAATGCTAATACTTTCGGATGCTCTTGATGCATTTTTTGAAACTTCAAAAAGTAATTTTTTAGTGTGATTTTTATCTTTACTAACAACAATTTTACTTAATTTTGCTTCCATGTTATCAACATTATCAACTAAATCATAAAAACTTTTTTGATACGAATTTTCCAAACTTAAAGCAAGTTGATTAGAGTTATTTATGCTAATCGCAAGCCACACTCCAATGCCTAAAAGAGTAATTGAAATTATGCATATCATTGCAATCAATCCGCCAATCTGTCTTTTTGGTTTTGTTAATTGAAGTTTATTATTATTTAAATTTTCAACTGCTTTTTGATTAACTGGAAGCGTTTGAGAATTTGCATTATCATGTTTTTCTAAAATTGGCGATTGTTTTTTGCTTGTTTTGTTTTTCTTTTTTTTAATTCTACTCATTGCCCCTCCAAAATTTTTTAAATTTAAATTGCAAAAACATGCTTACCTATTGTTATCACTGTTTTTCTTGAAAAAATCCATTGGCTTGTTGCTGTTGCAGGATTGTAATAATACAAGCACCCATAAGTTGGATCCCATCCGTTTAAAGCATCTTGTGCTGCATTATATGCAGATTGATTTGGTTCTAAGTCTATTTGTCCATCATGAACAGCAGTAAATGCCCACGGCTGATAAATAACGCCTGCAATGGTGTTTGGAAAAGCGGGGTCACTAACTCTGTTTAAGATAACCGCTGCAACCGCCACCTGCCCAACATATGGCTCACCTCTTGCCTCTGCATGCACACATTTTGCAAGAATATATAAATCTGATTGTCCCTGAGTTTGAGCATAAACCGAACTTACTTTTGTATTTGCCATATTAACAAGCCCTAATATGGACGAAGACAAAGCAACAACTAAACAAATTAATGAAAATATAACTTTTTTTTGCATTTATTCCCCCATTACTTTTTTAATTATTTCCACAATTCTGCTTTTATAAACAATATTTGTTTGCTCCAAAAAGCAAAGCGGAGGATACACAACACACCACCAATTATCGCCCTTTGCATCCCCCAATTCCACAATTAAGGCATCATAAAAGCCTTGTTCCAGTGTTAAATCTCCATAATTTCTTGTTGGAAATTGTTCATTATTTAATTTTGCTTTTGAAAAATATTTAAAACCATGTTTTTTTAACTCGCTGTTTACAACTGCTTGTATTAAATTTAAGTTTTGTTTAATTTCTGCTTTGCTCTGCTCCAATGATTCACAATTAGAAACTATTGGAGTAAGACAACTCACTACTGCATCTTTAATTTTATACTTAATATCTTGGTCAATTTTTAAATTTGAATTTGCACGAATATGGATTCTTAAATATTCTTGTTTTTCCGTTTTGGGCAACAAAGCAAAAAGGCCAATGGCACAAACAATTAAACAAAGTGCAATAATTATTCTTTTCATGTTTACCTCTTTTTTTTTAAAAAATAAAAATTTCCTTGGAAACTCCAAAGAAATTTTTGACACGTTTGCTAATTGCTTAACAAAATATTTGGTGGAATTGTGTCGATTTGTTTAACTTTTTATTTTTTTTGAAAATAGATAACAATTTTTGTATCTTGTTCAAGTGGGTCAGAAAGTGATGGATTTTGCTCTAAAATAATTTGTGGGCTAATTTTAAGATGCTTTGCAATATCCCAAATTGCCTCTCCCGCTTTTCCAAAATAAATTTGGATTGCCTCATCATGAGTTGCAAGTTCATCCCCTAACTCTACTTTTGAAATTACACTGTCATCTTCTTTTTTTGTAAAATTGCAATTTGCTTTTATTTTTGCATCCACAAACACATCACGTCCGCGTTTTACCATAACTTCAAAATCTGTTAGCGTTGGTTCGCACAAAACCATGGCATTATCATCCATTTCGGTTCTCGCTTGCGTAACAAAAGGTATTTCAACAAGCACAGAATGAATGCTATCCATTTCATCGTTTACATAAACCACATTTGTTTCGGCAACACCTTCCAAAATTAAAGAGCCGTCATTTACATATGCCGATGTAATTTTAACTTTTTGTCCCAAACTTGTTAAAAACTTGTCCACTCTTGGCTCGTTTTCGGGCAGTGTTAAACTTGCCTCAATTTTTTGTTCAAAATATTCACTTCCAAGTGGAGTTGTGTTCTCAAAACTTTCTGTTGTTGTTTTAATTTCATTTTCAAGTGAAAATAAATCACAAACAGAAGTGAATTCTTGGCTTTCAAAAGGCAATATAAATAATTCCAAAGGTATTTCTATATTTAATTTATTTCCATTTATAGTTTGAACTTCTTTTTCTGCAATAACTTTTGCATATGCTTCAATTTTATCTTCTTTTTTTAAACTTGCAACTTCAATTTCTTGCCTAAATGGAGTTGTTGTTGACAAATTTGAAATTTTTTGCGTTTCATCGTCTTGAATAAAAACAACATTGGTTTGAATTTCCCCACTAATGGTTGCAATGTTGTTATCCGCTACTGAGTTTTTGATTACAACGTTGTTTTGAGAACATAAAACTTTTTTAATTGGATATTTTGCAGTAAGTTCTACCGTTTCAACCATATTGCTTGTTTGTTGAGTCCCCACCTTGTATGTTGAAACTTCACAAAGTTTTGAAATTATGCTTTCATCTTCTGGAACATAAACTTGAATTCCGCCATTACTAAAAACATATGTTTCAACCAAAACTGTACACACAATTTTTACACCAGTTGCCGTTACACTTTCAACCTTTGTTTCACTTATCGTTGCTTTTCCATAAACAATTTTGTTTTCCGCAGAATCAATTTGTTGCTTAAAAATAAATGGGCAAACGCTTTGCGTGCTTCCAATTTTTGCATCTTTTCCTGCAAAAATTAAACACACATTAACGTTTCCGTTGTAAACAACTTCGTTACCTGTTGTTTGTGGCAAACTTATTGTTGCCCTTGCGTTTGTGGAAAGCACCTTTAATATTTCTTCGTCGGATTCAAGACCAAGTGAACATTCAACGTTAACCTCTCCTGAATACTTTTTTTTCCCTAGTGTAAAAATTTTTTCATAGGCCATGAACAATCCCCCCAATACCATATGCTATGGGGAAAATTTTTTAATTATTACAATTTGATTTGTTTATTTTTTAAATTCTGTTTTTTTTTAATAATTATTGTTTGTTTATTCAAAATATTCAAATTCTGCATCTTTAATTTTTATAATGTCTCCGTTTTTTAGCCCAATTTCTTTTAACCTTTTCATAACACCGTATTTTTCTAACTTTGCCTGAAAATATGCAAAAGACGCGTGCTCTGAAAGCACAATTCCTCTTGAAAGATTGTTAATAAAACCTCCCGAAACTTCAAAAGCACCACTTTGCAAACGTTCAACTTTGATTGAAGATTTGTCCCTCTTGTCAAAATCAGTGATTTCCGTTGGAATGGCAGACTTTTTGGGAATTTTTTCAAGAGTGCTCCAAATTGCCTTTTTAAGATTGTCAATGCCCATTTGTGTTGCACTGCTTATTTCAACAATTTTACCTTTTGTAACTGCTTTTATATTTGCCTTGCGCTGTTTAAGTGTTTCACTGTTAATTAAATCACATTTAGAAAGCACAAGAATTTGTGGAAGTTTTGCAAGTTGCTTGCTAAACTTTGCAAGTTCCTTGTTTATTATTTTATAGTCTTGCTCAATTTTTCTATCTTCACTTTCACTAACATCAACAATATGAATAATCAACCTTACTCTTTCAATGTGCTTTAAAAAATCTGTACCCAACCCAACACCTTCGCTTGCACCTTCAACAAGCCCCGGAATATCTGCAACAACAAAACTGTTTCCAGCATATTCACTTACTCCAAGATTTGGGACAAGTGTTGTAAACGCATAGGAATCTATTTTTGGCTTTGCGTTTGAAATTACCGAAAGTAAAGTGGACTTGCCAACGTTAGGCATGCCAACAAGCCCTACGTCGGCAACTGTTTTTAATTCTAAAATTACCTCTTTTGTTTCAACTTCTTCTCCTGTTTTTGCAAACATTGGAGTTCTGTGTGTGCTTGAAGCAAATCTAGCATTGCCACTTCCGCCCATTCCGCCTTTAAGTGCAACAAAAGTTTGCTCCTCTTCATTTAAATCACAAACAACTTTTTTGCTTTCGGCATCTAAAATAACTGTGCCAACTGGAACGTCAATTATAACAGGCTTTCCGTCCGCACCTTTCATGTTTTTTTTGCTACCATTTTCACCAGATGGCGCAACAAAATTTTTTTTAAAAGAAAAGTTGTACAACGTGTTTAAATTGTTTTTTGCAACAAAAATAATATCTCCGCCCTTGCCACCATCCCCTCCATCTGGTCCACCATACATTGTAAGTTTTGAACGAAAAAAGGACATAGAACCGCCACCACCATTACCTGCTTTAATTTTTATTTTAACCTTATCTAAAAACATATGCCCTCCTACTTTCGGTTTTTAACTGCTGTTATTATATCATATTTTTGTAAAATTTACAAATTTTGTTTAACTGGCACTCTTTGCATTTTGGATTTCTTGCAGTGCAAATTTGCCTGCCAAATAAAACAAATGTTAAATTTATTTTATTCCAATCATTCTGCTTATAAATTTGTTTTAATTGGCTTTCACTTTGCAATGGCGTTTTTGCTTCCGTTATTCCAATTCTGTTTGCAATTCTAAAAACGTGAGTGTCAACTGCAATTGCATTTTTTCCAAAACCAATGCTCATTACACAACTTGCTGTTTTTCTTCCAACACCACTTAATTGTTCTAGCCCCAACAACGTTTGCGGAAAACCTTGTTTTTCTATTTTTTGCATCATTTCCAAAATATGTTTTGCTTTTGTGTGATAAAGTCCACAAGATTTTATAATATTTTCTAAATTATTTTGACCTAACATTAAATAGTCTTTTGGGGTTTTGCATTTTAAAAATAATTCTTTGGTTACAATGTTAACACGTTTGTCCGTGCATTGTGCAGAAAGTAAAACAGCCACAACGAGTTGCAAGTTGTTTTCAAAAACGAGTTCACATTTAGGGTTTGGAAATAATTTTTTCATACAATCTAGCACAATGTCTGAATTTGATTTCACTTTTTTTCCTTTAACATTACAACAGCGTTTGAACCATCTGAATAATATTTATTTCTAACTGAAATTTGCTTGAAGCCAATTTTATTGTAAAGATTTTTTGCTGGATAGTTGTTTTCATTTACTTCTAAAAATATTTTTGGATTTGCTTGTGAAATAAAATAATTTAACAACATTTCTCCAATCCCAATTCCTTGTTCCGAAGTTTTAACGGCAATTAAACAAAGTTCACTTTCATCTATTGTGTTGTTTCCAATTACAAAACCAATAACTTTTTGATTAATTAATGCAACATAAAAAACATTTTTTAGTTCTTGCTCTAACTGTGTTTTATTCCAATTTAAATTTGTTTCATTACAAATTAAAACACACTCATCCAAATCATTTACACACGCCTTTTTAATTTCAACTTGCATTAATCTGTTTTTTTCTGCCTGACAATGCATTGCATATTTTGGAGATAATTCTTCTGCTTTAACAAAACAATTATTTTTAATTTTTTGTTTTGCAATTTTTAAAATGTATTGAGGAGTTATTTCTTTTAACTTATTAAATAAAATTTCAACCGCTTTAAGTTTTGAATTTCCAAACATTAATCCTTTTGCAAAACCTGTTACAACTCTTGTGCCTGTAAAACTTCCGGGGCCAATGTCAACAGCAATGACATCCAAATCTTGCAAATTAAAATTTATCTCTTTAAAATATTTTTCAATTTCCACAAGCGCAATATCCGAACGCGTTTGTTTGCAATAATAAAAATGTTTGTTTTTTATTTCAATTGCAAAAATAAAATCATCTCCACTTGCACTTAAACATAAAATATTCATTTTTATCCACCTTTTATTCTTTTTTTAATTATTTATTTAATTTAATTATTTAATTTAATTTGTTTGTTTGTTTGTTTTAATTATTCATTGATTTTATTAGTTCTTATTTTATTTAATTATTCATTAATTTTATTAGTTCTTGTTTTATTTACTTGTTTGTTTATTTGTTTTAATTATTTTAGTTATTTATTTTAATTATTTATTTTAATTATTTTAATTGTTTTAATTATTTATTTTAATTGTTTGTTTATTTGTTTAATAATAAATAATAATTTAATAATGATTATTAAATTATTCCTTTCATTTCAATAATTAATTCTCGCTCGGTTTTAGATTTTTTTATAAACTCAATTTCCATATGTCGCTCTGGAAGTAAATCATATACATTGCAAGCCCACTCAACAATACAAAATCCTTTTAATTTTGTAAGGTCAAAATATTCATCAAAGCCAAGTTCATATGCTTCCTCTTTGTTTTTTAGGCGATACATGTCAAAGTGAAAAAGCGGTGGGTTGTTTTCATAATCATTTAAAATTGTAAAAGTTGGACTTGTTACATTTTTTTTAATTCCAAGTGCTTTTGCAAACCCTTTTGCAAAAACAGTTTTGCCACTGCCCAAATCTCCAATTAAACTAATTACAAGTGGAGGCTTCCAAGCAAGTGCAAATTTTCCCGCAATTTTTTGCGTTTCTATTAAACTTTTTGAAGTAATTTTTATTTTCAATTTTCTCTCCATTTTTTAATGTTGATGTTAGTTATTAAACATGTCCAACTTCATTGCATGCTTTACTTTTTTTAATGTTTCACTGGCTTTTTGTCTTGCAATTATATTCCCTTTTTTAAGAACATCCAAAACTTGCTCGTTTGTAATTGTTAAGCGTTTTTGAGAAATTGGTGAAATTATGTCTATCAAAATTTTTGCAAGTAAATTTTTTATTGTAACATCACCAAGTCCACCACGTTTATAGTGATTTTTAAGGTCTTCTAAGTTTGAATATTCTGGCAAAAATCTTTTCAAATGCTCTTGTGTGCAAAATACATCTAAATATGTGAAAACCATGTTGCCTTCAATTTTTCCTGCATCGGCAACATGCACATGCTCTGGATCGGTGTACATTGAAAAAACTTTTGTTTTAATTTCCTCGGGTGTGTCTGCCAAATAAATACAATTGCCCAAACTTTTGCTCATTTTGGATTTTCCGTCCAGACCTGGCAATCTCATACATGTTTTACTTGGCAACAATGCCGTTGGCTCAATCAAAGTATCACCATATATTGCATTAAAACTTCTTACAATTTCCCGCGTTTGTTCCAGCATTGGCAACTGGTCTTCTCCAACTGGAACTATGTTTGCTTCAAAGGCAGTTATATCTGCACACTGAGAGATTGGATAACACAAAAAACCAACGGGCAAACCAGTTCCAAAATTTTTTTGGGCTAATTCTTGTTTAACTGTTGGATTTCGTTTTAATCTTTCTAATGTAACTAAATTCATGTAATAAAACGTAAGTTCTGTTAACTCTGGAATTTCGCTTTGCACAAACATTGTGCATTTTTTTGGGTCTAGCCCTATTGCAAGGTAGTCTTTTGCAACTTCTATAACACTTTCGCATACTTTTTCGGGCGACTTAAAGTTATCCGTTAACGCTTGTGCATTTGCTATCATAATAAATATTATGTCATATTTGCCAGAATTTTGACATTCTATACGGTTTTTTAAAGAACCAACATAATGTCCAATATGCAATTTTCCAGTAGGCCTATCACCTGTTAAAATGATTTTTGAATTCATTTTGCTCCTTTTTTATCCTATTATTGCTTTAATTCTTCTTATTCCTGACGAACTACTCTCTTCTTTTTGAATTGTAAATTTAACTAAATCTCCTGTGTTGTTAGCATGCGGTCCGCCACAAATTTCTTTGCTTATATCACCTATGGTGTAAACTTTTACCATTTCGCCATATTTACTTTCAAAAATTCCGGTTGCTCCACTTTTTTTTGCTTCTTCCAAACTCAGTTCTTCACAAACCACTGATATTTTTTTACAAATAACATCGTTTACAAAATCTTCTAGTTGCTTAATTTCTTCGGGGGTCATTTTATGGTCACAATTAAAATCAAATCTTAATCTTTCGGGGGTTATGTTACTTCCACGCTGACAAACTTCATTGCCAAACATTTTTCTTAATCCCGCAAGCATAATATGAGTTGCAGTATGCAAATTTGCACTTGCCTGACTTTGGTCTGCAAGCCCGCCCTTAAAATGCTGTTCTGCTCCCATTCTTGAAAGTTCTTGATGATGTTCAAATGCTTTTGCAAAAGAGTTTTCGTCCACAACAATGCCCTTTTCGGAGGCAAGTTCTTTTGTTAATTCAAGCGGAAAACCATATGTGTCATAAAGTTTAAATGCACTTGCTCCATCAATTTTGTTGCCTTGCAAATTGCTTATAACACGCTCAAATTCTTTATGCCCTTGTTGAAGCGTGTTTTGAAATTTTTCACACTCGTTTTTAAGTTCGGCTTTAATTACATCTTTGTTTTGCATAAGTTCGGGGTATTCTTCGCCAAATTCTGCAATCACAATATCTGCAAGATAAATAAAATCGTTAATTTTTAAGTCCAATTCTCTCGCATAGTTTTGCCCTCTGCGAATTAGCCTTCTTAAAACGTATCCTGCACCAACATTTGATGGCAAAAGTTTTGCATTATCTCCCAACATAAAAGTAACAGCCCTAACATGGTCCACAATTATCCTAAATGCTTTTTTGTTTTCTAAATAGTTTTTGTTTGTTTGCTTGCTGATAAAATCTATCATATTTTTAAAAACACCTACATCATAAACTGACTTAACTCCGTTTAAAACACAAACAGTTCTTTCCACACCCATGCCCGTGTCTATGTTTGGCTTTGGAAGTTTAAGTGCCTTTTCTCCAACTTTTTGTGAATTATATTGCATAAAAACATCATTCCAAATTTCTAAATACTTTCCACAAGAACATGCTGGGCTACAATTAGGCCCGCACTTTGGAGTGTCCGCAACAATAAACATTTCTGTGTCCGGACCACATGGTCCAACCCCTCCACCCAAAGACCACCAATTATCTTTTTTGGGCAAATAAAAAATTTGACTTTCATTAAGCCCACATTTTTTCCATGCATTCGCAGTTTCTGTGTCCTTTGGAGCAACTTCGTCACCCTCAAAAACTGTAACCGCCAATTTTTGCTGTGGAATTTCCAGCCATTTTGTTAAAAATTGGTAACTGTTTTCAACCATTTCTGTTTTGTTGCACTCTCCCAAAGTCCAGTTACCTAGCATTTCAAAAAAAGTACAATGGCTTGCATCACCAACTTCGTCAATATCATTTGTTCTTACACATCTTTGAACATTAAAAAGTTTTGTTCCGCCCGGATGTTTTTCACCAAGCAGATATGGCACAAGCGGATGCATGCCTGCCGTTGTAAACAATACTGTGGCGTCATTTTCTGGCACCAAAGAACTATTTTTAATGCGTACAAAGCCTTTACTTTCAAAAAATTTATGCCAAAGTTGTTTAAGTTGTTTTGATGTTATCTTTTTCATAATTGTCCCTTTAAATAAGATATATTTTGTTTAGTATAACAAATTTGCCGTTGATTTGCAATTATTTTGTTTATGCAAAAATTGTTTGTTCATAATTTTTTAAAACAAACATGCACTTATAAAAAACATAATTAATTTAACAATTTGCAAAATCTTGATTTAAACTTAAATTGTTTTCTTTAAAAATTCTTGCAAAACTATCAATAATCATTAATTTGAATTCATTATCTATTTTTACTATAAACACATAATTTTTTGGTTTTTTAACCACATCTGAATTCAAAGAAAACGGATAACCATAAATTTGTACAAAAAAATCATCAATTTCAGTTGTCCCGCTGTAATTTTGAGGTGCAATAACAGTTTTTCCGTCCTTGGATTTTCCGTTTACAACTAAATTAAATTCGTTGTTGTTTAATTTAAAATTTTCGTTGCAAAAAATAAAATCATATTCTTCTTTGTTTTTATCAAAATTAACTTCATTCCAAAACGAAGAAAAGTTTACGTCTTTTAATTTGTCAATGTCAATTTTTTGCAATGAATCACCAGTTGCAGATATTTTTTTTATTGCCTCTTTAATAATTTCCATTTTTACAAATTTTGAATAATCATTAATGTATTTATCCAATCTTTCTAATTCTTTTTTTTGATTTTGTGGGTTTGTTATATATTCTTTTGCATATTTTGCCACAAGCACTTTAACATCATTTTCAGAAAGCATTAACAACCTTTCTGGAAAAGAACTATCCCCCATAAATGTTGTATGATCTCTTGTGAAACAGTTTTCATAAACATCGTCCAAGCCCATTGAATGACCAATTTCATGAACAACAACATGCAAAAGACGTTTTTTATCGTTTTCCATGCTTTTTGAGTTTATTTTTATAAAACTTTTGTTTGTTACTCTTGATAACGCAATATCAAAAAGCCCAACCGAACCAGATGTGCCAAACAACGTTCCACCTTCTATTTCAAGATTTTCATCAACAACACTTATTGTTGATTGAAAAACTTTTTGTGCCTCTAAAAGTTGGTTTTGATTAACAAATTCAAACTTATATTCATCATTAATTGGTTGCATCCATTGCTCCCAAATTTTAAATGCTTGTTCAATTTGATTGCCACACTTGCTTTTTAATGATTCATCAATGTTCACCCAAATTGGATAGTTTCCATTACTTTTTAAAATTGAATGCCCCAAATAAAAATTTTTGCTTGAAAGTTGCATATCTGCGTTATATCTTTCTGCAAGTTCAATAATTTGCTTTTGGCTTTTTGTGAACCCGTGAAAATCGTTATTTAATTTTTCATAAGAGCCATCCAACGCAAGCCCGCCAGCCAAACAAAATGCACCTGCAATGCAAAATGTGATTAATGACTTTTGATAAACACCATTGTTTTGCTTGCCTTTTTTTATTTTGTCATCAAAACTTTTTAGTGGAGAATACGCCGTTGCAACATTTGCCAACTTTTTGTTTTTTAAATTAAAAACTGTTTTCATAAAGCATCCTTAAAATTGTTAAAACAATAACATTTTTTTAAAATTTTGTCAAGTTAACTTACACAATTTATTTACTTTTGCAATATGCCAAAAAAAGACCTTATAATATATAATATTAAATAAATTTTGTAACAATAATTTAAAAATTAATGCTATTATTTATGTGTTAAATATTTTTATATTTGTGCTTTTGCAAAAGAATAAAATTTTGAAAATTATATTGTAAGGAGTTTTTTTATGAAAGGTATTTCATCTTTTGCAAAAGAAGCAAAATTTAGGCTGTGCGGAAAAAAGCATGAAAACAAATGCACTTGCATAATAAGCAAAATTGACCCTTCACAAGATGCTGAATTATGCAAAAAAGTGCGTGAACTTGTTTTACAAAATTCACAAGTTTCTAATCCACTTTTTTTGCTATGCAATAATGAAGAATTTTTGGGAATGTCACAAACAGAAAAACAAAGATATATTTTGGAACTTGCCTGTAAATATCGTTTATATAAATCACAAATAGAAGAAGAACTTTTACAAGAAAATTTTGTTTAATTTTTTTGTTAAAAAAATTACCTGTTACAGGTAATTTTTTAATTGTATTTTAACATTAATCAACAATATTTGTCATTGTGAGCCCCATATTTTGAGTAAGTTGAATGTCATCCAAATTTACAGTTAAGGTGTAAGTTATCATAATAATGCACACAGAATTTAATCCACTGTTAATAACCATTTCAGGAATTTTGTCTGTACGCTTTTCCAAATCACTTGTTCCAGTTGGAGCAAGTGCAACCACTGTTCCATAGGCTTCAAGGTCCAACTCTTCGGCAATTTTAATGCTTGAAAGGTTGTTTGCAACAGTTGCAGAAACAACAAAAGGTGGATTTGGGCGGGAATCTCGTGCAATGCCCATTAAATTAAGGCGCATGTTAACTTGCGGGTGAACATTTTGAACAATTATTCTTATGCAAAATGTGCGTTGTGCGTTGTTGTTTTTAAAATCCGTGTATCCAATTGCCCATGCAGGAAAATCGGATGCATGGCTATTGTTGTGCTTATACGTTTTTGAAGTGTTTTTCATTGGGTTGGGCTCTGCTTCATATGCAAAATATCCGCTTGCTGTTTTTCTTAAAACTGCACCCCTTACCTCTGCAAGAACTTCACCTTGCAAAGTAAAACGAATTTGATTTGAAATTGCAACATTTGTTGTTGTTGCTGCATACACGCCAAACACCATAACCCCTAAAATTAAAAAGCACGCCACCGCTGTTGCAACAAGTTTTAACTTTTTCATGTTCTCTCCACTTTTTTTTATTATACCGCATTTGCAACAATTTACCAAACATTTTATTGCATATTTTACAAACAAAAAAACAAAACGTTTTTTACAATCGTTTTGTTTTTTCTTACTTTAATTAGCGTTTGTTTAAATGCTCTTTTTAATTTAAACAAAGTTCTTTAAACTTATGGGGTTGTTACTGTTGCTTCTTTTAATTCAATTGAGAATGAATAGTCAACAGCATTTATTGAAGCACTGATATCATAAAGATTATAAATAACTTCAAATGTAATTTTTGCACCTTTTGTGTCAATTCCAGCTCCTCTTGCAAGTTTATCTGTAATTTTTGCAATTGTGTGTGTTGCTGACTCTGCGCCTTCTGCTGCGACTTCTGTAACTTTATTTCCGCCAACTCTAACTTCACGTTGAACTTTTGTGTTGTCTATTGAATTCAAAAATTTAACATTAATGCTAAAATCTTGGCCAGCATTTGCGGCAGGACCACTTGTGATAGCATCATTTTGGATTGTAAATGTGTAAACAACAAATTTGTTTGTTACATCAAGTGTGGTTTTTGAAAGTGCCCAAGCATCCATGGTTGTTGTTGTTTCTGTTACAAGCACTGTTGATGAATATGCTGTTTCTGTTTCTGCTCCACCCGTTGTTGGGTCTGCTGTAATTTCTGTTGGAACCCCCGTAGGTGCAGCGCCAACTGCTGCTGATTTTGTTCCGTAAACTGTTGCGGCAATATCCTTTGTTGCAGTAAAGGTGATGGTATTGGTAACTGCAATGCTTTGTGATGTTGCAGCAAATACTCCGTAAGCCATAAGAGCCAAGGCCAAACCGAGTGATGCAAATGTTGTGATAAGTTTTGCTTTTCTTTTCATGAATTCTCCTTTTTTTTGTTTATTTTTGTTTGATTTTGGTTTACATTGTAATAATAGCACATTATTTTTTTTTGTCCAAACGATTTTAGGCACTTTTAAAAAATATTTTTATTGCACTTAAATGCCACAATTTAATATTAGCATTTATCATATTGTTCTACAAAAAATGTTATTTATACAAAATATTTTATTTTTTTGCAGGGCTGGACGGGGCGAGCGAAGCGAGCCACAAACTCCGCAGGAGTTTGAAAAAGTTTTGCAAAAACTTTTAACGGACAGCCCCAGTAGTTTGAGTTTTTGTGTGGCGTTTTAAATTTATCCGCTTGTTCTACAAAAAATGTTATGTCTTGTTTAAGGCATAACATTTTTGGAAAATTCAATAGAAAGTTTCATGTTTCTGTTGCCAACATCAGGTGCTATGGTTTGATTTATATAATATAGGTATAAAATTACATATAATTTACCTGATTTAAGGACTTTTCCACCATCATTAAGAATTGTGTAGCCATCTGCCGTTGCAATGTCGTATGTGTTAATTGGGGTATCACCGTTAAGACTTTGTTCACCTGTTTTTGAATTAACCAAAAATACACCTGGTGGCAAGTTAAAAATTTGTTTATCGTCACTGCTTTTAACCTGTGCTTTAATTGCAAACTTTGTCATATTTTTAAAATTTATTGTTATTGCAATAAAACGTTTTTCTTCGGTAAACTTTAAACCATCGGTGCCGTTTGGCAAGTCTGCATTAATATCCCATGATGCTGATTGTTGATCCACAGTGGAAACATCGGACTTAAAAAACGGAGATTCTTCGGAGCCTTTTGTAACAATGGCAGGCGCAACAAGGTTAGGGATTCCGCCAGAAAAATTTGGAACTGGTGGGCACACCCCCTGAGATTCAACAAAATTAACAGACATGCTTGTAATTTCAACAAAAATATCTTTTTCTGTTGCAGTAAACGATATTGAGTTAGAAACCATTATACTTTGGCTGGTTGCAGAAAACACGCCATAGCACATTGTTAATATTGCCAAGGCTAAAAGTACTATTGTTGAAACAACTTTTGCTCTTTTTTTCATTTACCCTATTTTAAACATTATTTGACTTTTTAAACAATATATCTTTATATTATCATTTTTTTGTTAAAGTTGCAAATAAAAAAAACAAATTATGTTAATATAATTTAAACGCGTTTTGTTTTAAAAAAGTTTTTAACCAAGTTTTGAGCAATCTCACTTGGCTGATACAATTGCTCGCAAACATGGCTTAGCCCCAAATTTAAATTTTTGGAGCCAAAAACAACGCATTTTATTCTTGCATTTGTAATAGCGCCCATGCACATTGGGCAAGGCTGTTGAGTAACATACATTGTGCAATTTAAAAGTCTCCAATCTTTAAATTTTTTACAGGCTTTTTGTATTGCCAAAATTTCTGCGTGATTTACTGCATTTTTTGTTTTTTCTCTTGAATTATAAGCCTTTGCAATAATTTTACCGTTAATATCAACAATAACTGCACCAATTGGAACCTCTCCCAAATTTAATGCAATTTCCGCTTGTTTTATTGCAAGTTGCATGGGCGTCATAATATTCCCCAAATAAAAGTTGAAAGTGTTATCAAAGAGCCCAAAATTATTGAGCCAATTAAAAATATTTTTTCCAAAATTGTAAATTTTGTTGGAGGTCCATCCATTTCTAATCCCAAGTCTTTAATTTTTGCAGAAAATTCCACAAAAATTGCTTTTCCATCAACTTTTACGGGTCCCGACAAAATTATGTTGTTATCCCCCGCATTTGTTGTTTGAGAAATTCCCATTTGTGAAAACAATTCTTGACGCAAATGCTGTTTTGCAAGTTGGTCGGCAGTTTCGCCAAGTTGTTTAACTTGCGTTTTTTGAATAAGTTTTATGCACAAAAATGCAAGCAGTGCAAAAAGCACAAACAAAACAAGAAGTAAAACAAAAAAGTTGGACAACGGCCCCGTTGTTAATATTTGATTTAGCCATGTGTAAAAATTACCCAAAAATAGTTTGTTAACACTGGCAAATGTAATATAGATGCTAATTGCATTGTTTAAAAAATGAATTATCATTGCTGGAATTATGCTTCCCGTAAAAATTGTTAAAAATCCTAACAAAAATCCAAGTAATGTTGCATAAAAAAACTGATCAACGTTAAGGTGCATAAGCCCAAACAAAAGTGCTGAAATACATATTGCTTTTTTAACACCCATACTTTTAAAGCCGTTTAACAATAGCCCACGGTGCGCAGTTTCTTCACAAATCCCCGGTAAAACAGCCGAAAGAAACAAATTTACAAACAAAAGCCAAATTGGATAAGACGTTATTGTTTCACCTGCTCCACCTTCATAGCCAAAAAGCCTTAATATGGATGCAAAAACAGTTGAACTTGCAATGTTAAGCAAAAACACAATTAAGCCAATGCCTATTGTTATTAAAATTGGAACAATCCCAATTTTTTTGTAATAAAATTTTTTAAGTGAAGTTTTAACTGGCTGTTTTTCCAAAAATGAAAACAAAAATAAAGGCAAACATAACAAAATGCCTATTTGAATTATTAACGGTAAAACATAATCTTGTGCATCTCCCAAAAATCCAAACAGCCCAAAAGAGCCCAAAAGTCTTACACAAGCAAACAACACAAGCATAATAAAATACACAAGTGTTGAATTTTTAAATGTTTTTGTTTTGTTCATTTTTCTCCTTGATAAAAAGCAAACTAATTTATTTTATTAAATTTATGGCCAATTTTATAACTTAAATTTATTTAAACACCTTTAAACTGCAAAATAACGTTAAATACCCAAACAATAACCAAAACAGCAATTCCCAAATACAGCAATGTGTTTGCTCCGTTTTTAGAAATCTCTGCATTTGTTTGCTTGTCAGGAATTTGATCTATTGTTTTTGTTGAAACAACATTATTTTTTGTTTTAAGTTTTTTAATTAACATCAACGATGCAAGCATACTTGCAACAGCAAAAACAATTGAAACAATTATAAAAAGTGGAGATAACGCCGGCACAAAAGTGGATTTTGTTATTGTTGTTATGTATGTTGCGGTCACAACAACAAAATTGTTTACAAAGTGAACAAGCATGCACGCTAACAAGTTTTTTGTTTTAAGCAAAATTAAAGCGAGCAAAATTCCAAGAACAAATGGATACACCATTTGCAAAAGATTTCCGTGCGCAAGCATAAAAATTATTGCACTGCCAAAAATTTGCCACTTTATGCCCTGTTCTTTAAGCCCATTTACAATAACTCCACGAAAAAATAACTCTTCAACAATGGCGGGTACAACAGCCATAACAAACAAACCCAAAAGATACGTTGGAAAACTGTTCATAACAAGTGACAAACTTCCAGCCTTTCCATATCCCCATCCATTAATAAGTTGAAACAAAACTTCCATAAGTCCGTTAATTCCAAGCACACAAATTAAAGCAATTGCCACAAGTGGCAAAATGTTTTTGTATGCTATTTTGCTTGACAGTTTGTTTGCAGAACATATTTTTATTGGGTTGAACACATTAAACAGCATCCATGCCGCCAAATAAGAAAGTTGTGGCACAAGCAAGCCAATTGCAATTATAAGTGGGTCCTGTGATGTTGTATAATTAATGCCAAACCTGTACACAACAATGGCAACAAAAATTGCCTGCATCACAAGTGGGGCAACGGTTGCAAGCAAAGAAAAAGTTCCAGCATCATAACGCGTGTATTCAACTTTAATTGGTTGTTCATTATTGTTTAACTGCTGTTTTTTATTTTCCATAATTCCTCTTTTTATGTAAGTATAACTTATTTAATTTTTTTTGACAATTAAATTATAAAATTATTTTATTATTATTAGCCTTAATCGCAAATAAAAAACATTGCTGTTGCAATGCTTTTTAAAAACAAAATCAAACTTTAATTAAAAGGTACCCCGCCCTGATCTCCAAACTTTTCAAACTTAATCACAATTTTGTCATTATTGTTAACAGAATTAATTTCCTTAACGTTTGTTTGCGATAAACTCATGTTTCCGCCACTGTATATTTTTCCGTTAACAAAAATTTTAACATAATAATTTGTTTTATCGGTGCTTGCAAAAATGGTTATTTTATCTGTTAAGTCAAACAAAATTGTTCCTTTTTGAATTGGAAATTCATGGTTATTAATAAGCAACCTCACCGTGCCATATTCTTCATTTTCAACAGTTATGTAAAAATAAGAAAAAAACTGCCCGTTAAAAAGATTTGCAAAATTAACAAGTTCCCATGCCCCTGCAAAACCTTTGTTAGAAAGTGCTGTTTTAAAGCCTTCCTTTTGTGCATTTGTTAAATTTGATAAAAGTTGTATGCTTCCGCTTGCCGAAACCGACAAAAAAGCATTTTTCATAACAACTATGCTTTTTGAATTAAATTTTATTCTGCAAAGTTTTTCACAACCCTTAAACGCATTTTCTTTTATTGTTTCAACTTTAGGGGAAAATTCAATGCTTTCCAATTTTTTGCAACCCTCAAAAGCACTTTCTCCAATTTGAGTTATGCTGTTGTTTATGGTGATTTTTGTTATTTCACTTTGGTTTTTAAAAACATTTGGACCTATTTTTGTTATTTGTTTTCCATCCACATTTTCGGGAATAACAATTTCTCCACCGCTAATTTTTGGGTTAAATTCAGTTAACATTCCATTATCATCCACAACAAAAACAGAAACAACAGTTGGTTTTTCGGGCGTTATGTTAATGCTGTCATCGTCAACGGCAACAACAATCACTCCAACCAAAAAAAATATAAAAGCACAAACTGTGATTATCATACTTGTAAATGCATTTTTTTTGTTTAACATACTTTCTCCTTTTGTTGCTTATTAATTTATAACTTTGTTTTTGTATATTCTACCACTAATAAAAAAAAAGTCAATACCAACTTTTTGCACAAACCACAAATTAAAAAAAATAGCAACTAAATATTTCAATATTTTTCTTGTTAAATTTAAATATTTTGTGTTAATATGTTTTAAATGATCACAAAAGAAACATTGGAAAATTTGTTTTTTCCAAAAAACTTGACCTGTTTGCACTGTGGGTGTGAAATAAATCATAACCACTCGCACTCATTGTGTTTAAAATGTTTTTCAAACTTACCTTTTAACACACATTTTTGCATTCATTGCGGAACACCAATGCACAGCAAAAATGAACTTTGTGAATTTTGCCAAACCCAAAATCGTGGATTTTTGATTGCAAGATCTCCATTTTGTTTTGAATCACCAATCAGCAATTTTGTGCATGGTTTTAAATATGAAAACAAGCAGTTTTTGTTTAAACATATGGCGGCGTTTATGTATGCCGAATTTTTAAAATCCAAAATGCAGGCAGATATTGTTATACCTGTTCCACTGTCAAATCAACGGCTAAAACAGCGTAAGTATAATCAAGCAACAAAACTGGCACAAGAATTTTGCAAACTTTCAAAAATTCCACTTTATGAAAACCTTGTTTTGCGTTACCAAAACACTCACACGCAAACTGACCTTTCTTGGCAACAACGCCAAGAAAACCTTAAAAATGCTTTTAAAATTTGCAACAAAACTCAACAAATTGTTAACAACAAAAAAATACTTATTGTTGATGATGTTTTCACAACAGGTGCAACAACATCAAACCTTGCAATGCTTTTGCAAAGTGGCGGAGCAAAACAAGTAAGCATTTTAACTTTGGCTCACACCGACTTTAAAAACAAATAAAATTTTGCAAAATAAAAAATGGCAAAATTGCCATTTTGTGACAACATTTTTTTAAAAAATTAACTTCTTATCGCCAAAATTTTGAGATTGCAAAAACCAGCAGGAGTTTGAACCTGAACTTCCTCTCCAATTTTTTTGCCAATTAAAATGCTTCCAACAGGTGACTCATTTGAAATAAGCCCTTTAATTGCATTGCTTTCGGATGAACCAACAATTTTGTACTCCACTTCTTCTTTGTAGTCTTTGTCCAAAACCTTAACAAAACAACCAATTGACACTTTTTTTGTGTCAATCTTTTTTTGGTCAATTATTTCACAAGTGCGAATTTTAAATTCCATTTCTTTGATTTCTGCTTCAATTTGTGCTTGTTCATCTTTTGCTGCATCATACTCGGAATTTTCACTTAAATCTCCAAAAGAACGTGCTTCACCAATTTTGTTAATTACTTCTGGCCGTCTTACTGCAACATATTCTTTTAATTTTTTTTCAAGTTCTTTTTTGCCTTCTGCTGTTAAAAAAGTTTTTTCCATTTTTATCTCCTTGTTTAAATCATCACGCAAGTATAATCATTTTAATTATGGTTGTCAACTCATTTTGCTCCGTTTTAACACCACAATTTTTTAATTTAATTGCGCTGTTTAAAAATATATGAATTTGCATAACAAAAAATTCCATTATTCAAATTTTATTTTTTGTAAAACGTGCAAAACATAAATTTTTTTAATGCTCAAAAGTTTTGCGCCTTTAAGTTTTGTGCAAGCAAAAAAAACGCAAACTGTGTAAAATTGCAAATGTAAATTTTGTACACAAAAATTACAACCCAGGGGCGGGGAAATGCCACAAACGCAGGTTTGTGGCATTAGCACGCACACGTTCCACGTGCGTGCTGGCTGGCAAAATTGCCAGCCATTCCCCGCCCCTGCCCAGCAAAACTACGGTTTAATTTAAACTTGTAATAAATTTGAAACATACAATTTGGTTTAAATTCAATCAAATTTGTTTGTTATTAATTAAAACCCTGTGTTTTAATTCAAATCCTTGTGTTTATTGTTAATTAAAGCCCCTGTAATTTGGCTTAAATTCAAATCCTTGTGTTTATTGTTAATTCAATAGCACACACCTAAATTTTAGTTTATATTTTCATTACACAATTGTTTTTTAACTTTTTTTGGTTTAATTTTGCCAAGTTTTGCAAAAAATTTTACAAAAAAAATGCAAAATCATGTGTTTTTGCATTTTTTAAAGTTTTGTGTTTTTTAATTTGAATAAATGTTTTTTTAATTTAATAAATATTTTTAAATTTGGTTTTGTGATTTTTTTATTTTTGCTTAAACTTAGCACTTGCATTAATTGGTTGTTGTTACTTCATGTTATTTTCTAGTTTGCTAACATAATCTATCCATGTGTTAATCACTCTGCCGTCAGCTTTTACACCATTTTCAATAATTTGTTCGTCCAGCCTGAGCCCCTTAACCCACTTTTCGTTTATTCCTTCAAAGGCATAGTGTGAAATCTTTTTTCTGCCATCTTTTACATATTTCATGTCCTTAACTGGATATATGTTTGAAATACTGCTTGACGTTAAAATTCCATTTGTAAATATGTTGTTAAAGTAATTGGACATAATGTTATGATATTTAACAGTTTTGTCCACAAATTCCAAACTTACAACTTTTACAAATTCACCTTTTGAGTTAAATGTTGTTGTGCCAACAGGTGTGCCTTTTGCTCCAACATATTCAAATTTGCCTGTTTCAACGTTAAATATTCTGTGGCGTTTGCTGTCATCCTGTCCAACAATATTAAGTTCACTACCATCACTAAATTTAACATGAGTGTACCTTTTTGCAACTTTTTCTCTTGCAATCCAAAGTGGCTTTGCTTGGTCAAATTTACCTTTATCAAAATTCCAAACCAACAATAAATCATCATAGGTTATGTCTTCAATCTTTTTGGTTTTAATTCTTTTGCGCTTTCTTCCTTTTTTGTCAGTGTAATATTCCACAACTTGCACCATTGTGCCGTTAAGAATACAGTCACAATATGATATTATATTTTTATAAATTGTTTTGTCGCCATCAATAATTACTAGTTTTATACTAGAATTATGCAAACTTGGACTGCTTGAAAATGCTGTGCCACTATCAGCAGAATAATTAGTTAAACTTAAAAACTTTGCATCTGTGCCATAATATGTTAAAGTACACGTCGCACTGTTTTTAAAAAGAAATGCCGCCATGCCAACACTTGCAAGTGCTGAACCGTTTTGTGCATCTCCAATTGTCATTGAAGTTAACGCGGTGCAACCTGCATAATAATTACTTGTCTCCCCAAACGCACTAACCCCTATACTTATTACGCTGTATGGGATAGTTACGCTGGTAAGTGAACTGCAACCATTAAACGCATAACCCACAATCCCTTTTGCACCAGTTAAATCAGCTGTTTTAATTGTTGTGTCGGCTTTTATTATCCAGTACTGATTTGCTGTGTCTTTTAATTTAAATATTCCGTTTGTTTTGTTAGCATTAATTAATGCGGTGCAACCAGAAAATGCATTATCGCCTATGCTTGTTACGCTGGATGGGATGGTTATGCTTTTAAGTGCGGTGCAACCGTTAAACGCGTAATTGTTAATTGATATCAACCCATATGGCAACTCTATGTTTGCAATTAAATTATTGCCCGCACTAAACCCCGTTATTCTGTATGTGGTTGGAGTGCCTCCAACATTAACCGTTATTTGTGGTTGCAACGCAAAATTTGTTAGCCCATTTGTGTTTAATTTTATTATTGTTATTCCTTGCGGAACTGATGCATAAGTTGATGCTTTAACATTTGAAAGTTGATTTAATTTTTCTTTGCTGTTTTGTGTTCCTTGTGCGTAACCCGCATTTGCAGGGTCAAGTTGAAAAACCATCCCATTTACTGGGGCAACTTCTGATCCATTTGCAGATAATATGCAATTTTCGGGCGCTGGTGCAAAAAGTTGATTAACACTTGTTTTTGCGTACAAAGTTTGAGGGGTTGATGGGGTGTAATTGTTATACGGCACTTGGTTTGTGTGCTGTGGGTCTGAATACCAAGACAAAAGATATTTTGTTGTGCCGTTTGTTCCCGTTGCTTCACATGGCAAGTTATATATGTCACGGTTATTGGCTTGAATGGTTGAAACTTGTGCGTTTGGGCTTGCGTCTGTTGGAGCAGCGGGAGCAATAGTTTTTGGTAGTGGCTCCCCAAGTTCCACCTTTAATGTAATTGGAAGTGTGCTTGCAGGGGCCTGATTCAGGTTTTTAAGCGTGTAAGTTATTGTTGCAG
>JAVVRP010000001.1:0-208294 GCA_036654655.1 Clostridia bacterium | reverse complement strand
AGGTTTAACTAATTATTCGCATTATAGCAATACAGCATTTTCAAACGGGATGGAGATGTCGAAAGTTTCTTATAACATAAAACTCGTAATAATTAATGGCAATACAACAATCGATGCAACTGCAATATCTAATTATTTTACATATTCATAATTTTTGTGTGCAAAATTTACATTTGCAATTTTACACAGTTTGCGTTTTTTTGCCTGCACAAAAATTAAAGGCGCCAATTTTGTGATTGCGCCCCAATTTTTGTTAATAATTTTCAACCATTTTCAATTAGGCTTTCATAAATGTGTTCATAAACGGAGTGAGCATTTGTTTGCCAGCGGTTGCAACATTCCATTGCGGACTCGTGGCTGGGTGCTTTTATGTTAATTTCAAAAATTGATTCTTTAATAAGTGGTGACCTTATTTTAAGAGTAACAGTGTAAGACCCGTCATCATTTTTAACAAAATCCGAAACGTATTCTTGTGCGCGTTTAAACTCCATACGATTGTCGGCAATAAAATCTTGCATTTGTTCTCTAAGTGAAAGTGGAATTTTGCGATAAAAGTGTAACAAGCAATTTCTGCCCTCATAAGTTATGGTAAAAGAATCCTCTTTTTCACTAACCTTTGTTTTGTAAATTAAATTTGCCTCAACCAAACGGAACAAAGCATCTTTGCAATCCATGTAATTAACCCAACCATTATCTGCGCAACAAATATCGGTAATGGAATTTTCGGTTAAAGGAATTTCCATTTTTTCCAAAACGAACAAAATAACAAGTTTGTCCAAAGTTGAATCTTTTGCAAATATCATTATCAGCATTATATCACAAAATTTTACTAAATCAACATGTATTTAAAAATAATTATAAAATGGTTGTGTTTTGCATAAAATTATTTGCTAATTTGCACAACATATGTTAAAATATTAAAAAGATTGAGGTTTTGTGTGGATAAAGAAGAAATTTTAATTAATGAATTTGTAAAAAGTTGCAATGAAATGATTGATGGAAAGTTTATTTTGGCAGACAACAAAATTGCCAATATTTTAAACAACATTGCGTCCAGCAAACAAATATTTAATTTGCTTAGCGATTGTGTAGAAAATTTTAATTTTTCAAAAGAATTTGCACGTGCAAAAGTTAAAAGTCCAACCAAGGCAGGAACGTTTATTTTGCCCGACAAAAAAGAAGTTTTGTTGCCTTTGGTTTTTTGTTTATTGGTTGAAATAGAAAACGGCACCCTTGATTTTCGCACGTTTTTAAATGATTTTTTTGCAACAGAAGTTAATGGTTTAACAGGATACAGCCGTTTTTCAAAAGAAGTTATTCAGCCATTTAAACTTGCAATTCAAAACAGTGTGGAATTTGCAAGCAACAATTTAACGCAACAAAAAAAGGAGAACAACTTGGAAATAAAACAAGAAAATGCTTTTGTTAATTCAAAAGAAGAAAAGTATGTTAAGGATGTTTTGCGAGTGGTTTTTGAAATGCTTTCTGTGCTTGATTCCGAAGGCAAAAAGATTAATGTGGAAGTTAAGGATGATGCAAAATATGTTCTTGGTGCACTTAAATTTGCATGCGAAAACAAAAGTATAAAATTTGTTAATGCACTTATTATTTCTGTTGAATATCTAACAATGCAAATTAAATGTTTTAGGTTTTTATCTCACGAACTTAAAGGGCTTATGGTGGATTTTTATTCTTAATTTTTTAACATAAAATTAGGCAAAAAATTGCGCAAATAGTGGTAGAAAACATTGCATGGGTTAATTTTTGGAACAAAAAATAACCCATTTTTATTCCCGCATTTTTTAAAAAAGCCATTGCTTGAAATGCTGTTGAAATTCCGCCAAACGAAATTAAAAAACAGCACAAACTTATTTTAGCACCAACCGACACAGCCAAATCAGAAACAAGCAGGCAACCTTTTGTCATTTCAACAAGCCCAATAAAAATTGAGCCAGCCATATTTGTGCAAAAAATTTTGTTTAAAAGATTTGGAATTCCAAGCATTTCAATCATTTTTGCCAGCACAAAACTTAGTGCAACAAAGCCACCAACCAACAAAATTGAAGTTATGGAATTTGAAACACTTTGTGTAATTATATCTTGCTGATTTTGTTGCAAAAATGTTTGTGGTTTTGTTTTAAACTTGCCTTTACCCCTAAAAACAATGCCGTTAATTATTGCTCCAAAAATATGCGAAATCAAAATTATTATCCCAGCGGTTTGAGAAAAAAGCATGCCAACGCCAACACTTCCAACAACAAACATTGGTCCGGAATTAGATGTAAAAGTAATGGTGCGTTTTACTTCTTCTTTTAAAAGTAATTCATTTGAAAAAAAGTCTGCAACAACTTTGCTTCCTACGGGATAGCCAGAAAAAATGCTAATAAAAAAAATGTATCCACTTGCACCAGAAGTTTTAAACAGTTTTTTTGTAATAGGTTCCAGCAAAGCAGAAATTGGCATTGCCAAATTTAGGGATGTTATTATTTTTGAAACAACAAAAAAAGGAAAAAGAGCGGGTAACAGCAAATTTGCCCAAACAGTAATCCCGTCCAGAGTTGCACTTGCATACAAAGTTGGATTTGTTAAAAGCAAAACAGCAACAAAAAAAATGATAACAAAACAAATTTTTTTTTGTATGCCAGGTAAATTATTTTTTTGTTTTAGCACATTATTCATTTGACAAACACCATCTAATTGTATATTATATGTTTGTGAATATATCGCTATGAAAGGTGAAAAAACATGTTTTGTGTAAAAAGCATTTTGTGTCAGGCAAAAAATAAATGTAAAACAATAGTTTTTCCAGAAGCGGGTTTTTCTGAAAGAATTGTTACAGCGGGCAAAATTTTGGCAAAAAAGCAACTGGTTAAGGTTGTTTTTATTGGGGACGAAAGTGCGTTAATTTTAAGATATAAAAATCTTAAAGGCATAACAATTATTAACCCAAAAACTTCATCTCATCATGATAGGTTTGTTAAAGAATTTTATGAAATAAGAAAATCAAAAGGCATAACGTTGGAACAGGCGGATGCTTTGATGTTGGATCCATTTTATTTTGCAACCATGCTTGTTCACATGAATTTTGCTGACGGGATGGTTGGCGGAGTAGAAGTTCCCACAGCACGAAACTTAAAACCTGCATTGCAAATAATAAAAGCAAAAAAACAAAATTTAATTTGTTGTTCTTGCTTTTTATTTTATGGAAAAAATCGTGTTACAAAAAATCAACCATTTTTTGTTTCGGATGCTGGTTTGGTGGAATTTCCAAACTCTGTTGAATTGGAGTCCATTGCCAGCATGACCGCAAAATTTTGTAAAAATTTATTTAAAATTAATCCGCGAGTTGCATTTTTATCTTATTCCACAAACGGAAGTGCATCAAGTGATAGCATAACAACAGTAAAAAATGCTTGTGAGTTGTTTAAGGCAAAAAACACATTTTTTGCAGATGGTGAAGTTCAACTTGACACTGCGTTATTGCCACAGATTGCTAAAATAAAGTTGCCAAAATCTCACTTAACAGCAACCCCAGCAAATGTTTTAATTTTTCCAGACATAAATGCGGGAAATATTGCCTACAAATCCATTCAGCATTTTGGTGGATTAAAGGTTATTGGTCCAATAGTTTTAGGTCTTAACAAACCAGTTAATGATTTATCAAGAAGTTCAACTGTAAATGAAATAATTAACATGGCGTGTTTAACATCAATTCAAAGTGAAAAAGGAGAATAAAAAAATGAAAATATTGGTTTTGAACGCAGGAAGCAGTTCACTAAAATATCAACTTATTAACATGCAAAACGATGATGTTATTGCAAAAGGTAATTGTGAAAAAATTGGTATTAAAGGCAGTTTTATAACGCATACTGCAAATGGTGAAAAAAAATTGTTTGAAAAAGATTTAGTTGACCACCAAGAGGCAATAGAAAAGGTTTTATCACTTTTAACAGATAAAACTGTTGGAGTAATTGCCAGCCTTAAAGAAATTTCAGCCGTTGGACACAGGGTTGTTCATGGTGGAGAAATTTTTAAAGAGTCAGTTGTTATAAATGCCACAAATTTAAAAAAAATTGAGAGCCTTGTTGATCTTGCACCGCTTCATCAACCGGCAAATATTTTAGGCATCAAAGCCTGCCAAAAGGTTATGCCACAAGTTAAGCAGGTTGCTGTTTTTGACACAGCCTTCCATGCAAATATGCCCGATTATTCATATATGTACGCATTGCCATATGAATATTACAAAAACCTTAAAATAAGGCGTTATGGCTTTCACGGAACTTCACATCGTTTTGTTTCTAGCGAATGTGCAAAACTTATGAGAAGAGATTTAAAGGACCTTAAAATAATTACAATTCATTTGGGAAACGGTTCAAGCATTTCTGCAATTAAAAACGGAATAAGCATAGACACCAGTATGGGATTTACACCTTTGGAAGGTGTTATGATGGGCACAAGATGTGGCACGATTGATGCATCAGTAGTTGGATATCTTGCAGAAAAACTTAATTTAACAGCAAAGCAAGTTGTTGATATCCTTAACAAAAAAAGTGGAGTGCTTGGAATTAATGGCGTTTCGCCAGACATGAGAGAAAACAACGCAGAAATAAAAAAAGGTAACGTTAATGCACAACTCGTTATTCATATGTTGGCGTATCAAATTAAAAAATATGTTGGAGCATATACGGCTGCAATGGGCGGACTTGATGCAATTGTTTTCACTGGCGGAATTGGCGAAAATCAAGAAGATGTCAGAGAAATTTCCATGTCGGACATGAAGTTTTTTGGCATAAGATTTGACTCGCAAAAAAACTATAAAATGCAACGTGGAACAACAGAGCAACTAAACAAAGGTGGAAAGGTAAAAATTTATCGTATTCCTACAAATGAAGAACTTGTTATTGCAAAGGATACGTTTGAATTAACAAACAAAAAGTGATTTAAAAGAGTAAATTGTACACTTGACATAACAAGTATATAAGCGTATACTTGCGTAGTAAAATTGGCAAAAGGAGAACACAAAAATGGCAGTTCCAAAAGGTAAGGTTTCCAAGGAAAGAAAACACCTAAGAAATTCAGCAAATTTTAAATCAACAGCACCAACTATTGTTGAATGCCCAGAATGTCACGAGCAAAAACTTCCACACTGCGCGTGCAAAAAATGTGGCGCATATAACGGACGTAAAGTTGTTGACACACAGAAAAAAGAAACAAAAAAATAAAAACAAAAACAAAAATCAAGCGCACAATTTTGTGTGCTTTTTTGTTGTAAAAAACATTATATTTATGTTATAATAAAAATACGAGGTATTTATGAAAATTGTGGTTGATGCAGAAGGTTCTGACAATGGCGCCGAAAGCATTGTTTCTGGAATTAAATCTGCACTTTTAATTTATAAAAATTTAGAGATATTTCTGGCTGGCAAAGCGTCTAAACTGTTGCCACTTGTTAAAACTGAAAAACGGATTACAGTAATTGATTCAACTGAAACAATAACAAATAATGATTCCCCAGTAGAGGCAATAAAAATTAAAAAGAATTCCTCACTTGTTCTTGCCTTTGATTTTTTAAAAAATAATAAAGATTGCATTGGGTTAATCTCAGCAGGAAGCACTGGCGCAATCTTGGCAGGTGGGCTGTTAAAAATAGGCAGAATTGCAGGTGTTTTGCGCCCTGCACTTTCTCCATTGTTGCCAACCGAAAAAGATGGAAGTGTTTTGCTTATTGATTGCGGTGCAAATGTTGACTCAAAGGCAATAAACCTTGTTCAGTTTGCAATTATGGGAAGTGTTTATTATAAGGAAATTTTTGCAGTACAAAATCCAAGAGTTGCACTTTTAAACATTGGTACAGAAGAAAAAAAGGGTAATGAATTTTCAAAAGAATGTTTTGAACTTTTAAAAAAAGCACCAATAAATTTTGTTGGAAATATGGAAGCACGTGATTTAATGAGTGGAAATTATGACATTGTGGTTTCGGACGGATTTGCTGGCAACATTGCGCTTAAAGCAACAGAAGGCACCAGCCAAATAATTATGCGACAATTTAAAAAAGCAATGACAAAAAATATATTTTCAAAAATAGGCTTGTTATTTGCTAAAAATTCTTTAAAACAGTTAAAGACAACATTTGATTATAAAAAATATGGTGGTTCTCCACTTTTAGGGCTTAAAAAAATTGTTTTTAAATGTCACGGAGCAAGTAACCCAGAAGTTATAAAAAATGCTATTGGGCAAGTTATTATCCAAAACGATATGCAAGTAAACTGTAAAATTTTAGAAGTAATTTCAAATTATAAGCAGGAGAATGAAGATTAATGTATTTTAAACAAATAGAACTTTTGGGGTTTAAATCATTTGCAGATAAAACAGAAATTAATTTTGATCATGGTGTAACAGCAATTGTTGGTCCAAATGGTTGTGGCAAAAGTAATGTGTCAGATGCAATAAGGTGGGTTCTTGGAGAACAACGTGCAAAGGAATTACGCGGACAAAATATGCAAGATGTTATTTTTAGTGGTACAGAAAAGCGTAGAAGCCTTTCTTATTGTGAGGCAACGTTAGTTTTTGACAACGTGGATCGTTTTTTTGATTATGATTACAACGAACTTGCAATAACAAGAAAACTTTATAAGTCAGGCGAAAGTGAATACTCATTAAATCGTACTAAATGTAGATTAAAAGACATAACAAATATTTTATTTGATAGCGGAATAGGCAGAGATGGCTATTCAATAATCAGTCAGGGTCAGGTGGAACAAATTATAAATTCAAAGCCAGAGGGAAGGCGAGGCATTTTTGAAGAAGCGGCTGGCATTTCAAAATATAGAAGTAGAAAAGAAGAAGCAGAAAATAAATTAAAAAACACCAGAGATGTTCTTATGCGTGTTAAAGACATTTTAACAGAAGTTGAAAATAGGCTTGGACCATTAAAACAGCAGGCAGAAGATGCAAAAAAATATTTAATTTTTAAAGCAAATTTAAAAGATTTGGAAATTAACCAATATGTTTATCAATATGATACTGCAAATCAACAAAAGCAAAAAATGCAGATTAAACTGGATGGAATTAAAGAAGAAATAAGTTCAACTCAAAACTTACTGGAAACAATAACAAAAAAATTTACAGATAATTTGCTTGGAATTGATAATATTGATGCAGAAATAGAAAAAGTACATTCAAAAGTTCTTGCAATCACTGTTGAGATTGAAAAGCAATCTGGCGAAGTAAGGTTGATTAGAGAAAGGTTAAATAGTTTAAAGCAAACAAATCAAATGATTGAATTGGATATTTCAGAAAATAAAAGCAAACTAGAAACAGATAAAAAACAATTAGAAAATGTTTTAATTTTAAACAAAACCCAAAAATCAGATTTGGAAGTATTGGAACAGACAGAAACAGAATTGTCTAACAAACATCTTGAAACCTTGGATAATTTAAACTTGCTTCAAGGTGAAAGTGAAAAAAGCCAAAAAAGTTTGATTGATGAAATGGAAAAGTTTGCAGATTTAAAATCAAATCTTTCTGGGCTTCAAGCCGAGCAAGATGCTCAGTTAGAAAATCAAAAACGAATTGAACATGAATTTGACATACAGAATAAAAAATTATTACTTATTAAAACAGATATTTCAAGCATTCAAAAAAAAGTTAAAGAGTTGGAAATTAACAAAGAAAAATCTTCAAAAGACCTTGCTTCGGCAAAATTTAGATTGCAATCAGTAAATGATGAATCAGCGGAAGAAGAAAGTAATAAGCATGATATATCAGTAAAAATTCAAGTCTATGAAAATCGCAGACGCTTGCTTGCAGACATGGAAAGCGAGTTTGAGGGCTATGCATATGCAGTTAAAAAACTTTTAAAAGAAAGTGTAAGAAATCCTAATTTAAAAAATGAAATGATTGGTGTTTTGGCGTCGCTTATAACCGTGCCTGAAAAATATGAAACTGCCATTGAAGTGGCGCTTGGCAATGCGTTACAAAATATTGTTACTTTAACTGAAAACAATGCGAAGCATCTTATTGAATTTTTAAAACAAAACAATTTTGGAAGAGCAACATTTTTACCTATTTCTGCAATGCGTGAAAAAGGTTTGCGCCGAGAAGAAAGTTTTTTGCTAACAGAAAATGGTTGTTTTGGAGTTGCTAGCGAATTAATAAAATTTAATCCGCAAATTTCGTCTGTAATTTTAAATTTGCTTGGAACAACTTTAATTGTTAACAACTTGGACACAGCAATATTGTTAGCGTCAAAGTGTAATCATGCTTTAAAAATTGTAACACTTGATGGTGATGTTTTAAATCCAGCAGGTTCAATGACTGGTGGAAGCAAAAAAAATGAGGCTTCAAATTTAATAAGCCGAAGCAGAGAAATTGAATCACTGGGCAAAGAAATAGAGGAGTTAAGAAAATTACTTGCAGAATCGCATGCTAAAATATTGTCACTTTTAAAGGAACAAAATGTTTTAAAAACAACAATAGAAAACCTTGAAAATGAAAAAAATTTTGCAGAAATTTGTTTTGCAAAGGAAAGCGAAAAAAGTGAAAATTTTATTGCCAGTTATAAAGATTTGGAGGTGGAAATTTTAAAATTAAACAGCCAAAAATCTGCCTATGCAGAAAAAATTGAATACATTTCTTTGCTTATTTCAAAATTGGACGGAAGTGGCTCGCAATCAAATGTTAATGCTGGCAAAAAATTGGAAGAAAGGCAACAAAAAACAGCCGAACTCCGCTTAGTTTCAGATGAAATTTTAAAGAACTTAACAACAGTTAAAATAAATAAAGCAAGTTTAATTCAACAAGTGGACGCAAATAATTCCACGATTTCGCGTTTGGATTTTGATATTTCAATATTAACTCAAAAATTGGAAGGATTAAAAAATGAACTGACAAAAAATTTAAAACTAGTTTTAGAATGCGAAAAATTGGCTGAAAGTGCAATGGAATCTCAGGCAAGTGATGAAAATAAGTTTAAACTTGAAAATATAAGGCAAAGCCAAATTGCGTTGGAAAACAAAAAGTCTGCTTTGCAACAAGAAAACAAGCAGTTAGATGAACAGCGAATGTCCACAAGCGAAAATTTATCAAATTTAAATAACAAAAAGTTTAATCAGGAAATGCAACTTGGCAGTGTTGACACAAATATTACAGCCATGCAAGAACGTATTTTTGAAGATTATGAACTCACATATTCTGGGTGCGTAGATTTTAAAAGGGCCGATTTTGAACCAGTTGAAGGTGCAAAAGAGATTAACAGAATAAAGCGTGAAATATCCAAACTTGGATATGTTAATGTTAGCGCAATTGAAGAGAGCAAACTTGTTCTTGAAAGATATGAATCACTTTCGGGTCAAGCAACAGATCTTACAGTTGCAGAAGAGAACACAACAAAAATTATAGATGAACTCAAAGCGGAAATGACAGCAAAGTTTGATGCCGAATTTAAAAAAATAAGTGCAAATTTTGAGGTTACTTTTAAAGAATTGTTTGGCGGTGGAAGGGCAAAATTAGAACTTGTTTCAAGCAGTGATATGCTTGAAGCGGGTGTGGAAATAACAGCACAACCTCCGGGTAAAAATTTGCAAAATATTTCCTTGTTAAGTGGAGGGGAAAAAGCACTAACAGCAATTGCAATTTTATTTTCAATTTTAAAATTAAAACCTTTGCCATTTTGCCTTTTGGATGAAATTGATGCAGCATTGGATGAGGCAAATGTTGACCGTTTTGCTCAATATTTAAAGCGTTTTTCAAAGTCAACACAGTTTATTGTAATAACTCATAAAAAACCAACAATGGAACTTGCAGACACTCTGTTTGGTGTTACAATGGAAGAAAAAGGCGTTTCAACAACCGTTAGCGTTAAAATTGCAGATGCAATTAAAGTTGCGCAAGCATAACATTTGTTATTAAATTTTGTTAAAAAAATAAAGGTGGCATAATTATGGGAATTTTAAAAAAAATTGGTGAATCATTAAAAAAAACAAAAGAAAGTTTTAAAAGAAAATTAGATTCACTTTTTAGCAAAGGTGAACTTAATGAAGACTTTTTTGAAGAGTTAAACGATATTTTAATTTCATCCGATTTAGGTTATAAAACTTCAATAGAAATCACAGAAGAATTAAGAACTTATCTTAGAAAAAACAAAATTCATGGCGCCGATCAGGCAAAAATTGAATTTGCAAAAGTGTTAGAGAACCAACTTTCAAATCCAGAAAAAGACTTTGAATATCCATTAATTCTAACAATTTTTGGAGTAAACGGGGCGGGAAAAACAACAACAGTTGGAAAACTTGCCAACTATTTTGTTAACAAAAAAAAATCAGTATGTTTGGTTGCAGGGGACACTTTTAGGGCTGCTGCAAGTGCTCAATTAAATGAATGGGCAAAAAAAAACAAGGTTAAAATTGTAAAACATGAAGAAGGAGCGGATGCAAGTGCAGTTGTTTTTGATGGAATTTCAAGCGCAAAGGCAAAAGGTTTTGATGTTTTAATTATTGATACTGCTGGCAGACTTCACACAAAAATTAATTTAATGGAAGAGTTAAAAAAAATTAATAAAGTTATTGAACGAGAAGGCTTTCAATTTACTAAAAAAAATTTGATAGTTTTGGATGCAACAACAGGACAAAACTCACTTTCACAAATTCAAAATTTTAACCAATATGTTAAAATAGATGGAATTATTTTAACAAAATTAGATGGCACGTCAAAAGGCGGGTTTGTTATTTCACTTGCCAAGGAATACAATATTCCAATTATTTTTGTTGGAACAGGCGAAGGATTAAATGATATTGAAATGTTTGATAAAAAAGAATTTATCAACGGGCTTTTAAGTTGAATTATTTATTATTTATTTTTCAAAAAATGAATCAAAGTCAATTTTATTTTTAATTATTTCAAGTGATTTTGTTTCTAGCCTAGAAATATATGACCTTGAAATTCCAAGTTTGTCTGCAATTTCTCTTTGTGTCATGCACGGACAACCTCCAATTCCATATCTTAATTTTATTATTTCTTGTTCTCTTTCGGTCAAATTTTCTTTTATTATTATTTCAATTTTTTTACTGATAATTCCATTTTCAACTTGATTAAAAACTTCTTCGTCTGTTGATGGAATTATATCCTCAAAACTTACCTCGTTTCCATCTTTATCTTGCCCCAAACTTTCTTGAATGGAAAGAGTGTTTTTATGTTTTTTACCAAGCCTTAAAAGCATTAAAATTTCGTTTTCAATACATCTGGCTGCATAGGTTGATAGTTGAGTGTTTTTGCCATATTCAAACGTATTAATTGCTTTTATTAACCCTATTGAACCAACAGAAATCATATCATCTGCTTCACCTGCATTTGAATATTTTTTAACTATATGTGCAACAAGCCTTAAATTGTGATTAATTAATTTTGCCTTTGCCTGCATATCACCCTTATGAAATTTTTCAAACCACATTTTTTCTTCTTCCAGCGTCATTGGTGATGGAAACCCATTACTAGAATTAATGAATGAACTGAACAATAATATTTTGTTCATAAAATTAATAAAATTTTCAAATATCATAATTTACTTTATGACCGCTTTTGCAAAAAAAGACATAAAGTGACAAAATTTTATTATATTAATAAAAAAAATAAAGTTATAAAATCTATATTTTTATTTGCAATTTAAAATGTTATATTATATAATAAAACAATAGAGAAAAAGATAGTGTATTTATGCTATGTTTTAAAAAGGTGTGTGAAATGACCAAAGACGATTTTTCAAACCTTGTGATATCATTAATTTTGCCATTGTTTACCGGTTCTTCAATTATTGGTGAAGGAGTTTCAACTTCGCGTGATTCCGAAGTTGCACAGGGCTCAAATGGCACCGTTCTTGTTAAGGCGCACAAAACAGATGAATACAGATTTATAATAAGGCGTTCACAACCTTTTAAAACAGCGGATGTTTCTCTTTTAAGAACAATTATTGCCGAACTTGTAAAAATTTCTGAACTTAATCTTACCGAAAGAGGATATGTTCAAAGTTTGCAATCAACTGCCATTGAAAAAGCAGTATGTCAGGCTGTTTCAGAAAATAATTCGGAAACAATTTTAGGAGTTATAAACTCTCTTAGCCATTGGGCAAACAGAACTTATGAAGGTAATCATTTAAATTTTGGAATTATTGTAAACGAAAGCGAAGAATCCCCAATTCCAAATTTTAATTTAAGTTATGTAAAAATGCTGGAAAGTGATTTTTTTGCATTGTTGTCTGATGGCAAACAAAGTTGTGTTGAACTTGATAAAAATGGGCAATTAACAGGGCATATTTTAATGGATCGTGTTCGCTTTGCAACAACATTGTGCCCATATGAATTTATAAATGTTGCAAGATATTGCAGTGATAACAGAATTGGAATTTCTTATTTGGCGAATGGTGATTTGCTTATTTTTAAAAACCGTGAATTAGTTTTTGCTAACAGACGTGACGTTTGGATAAGTTATTGTCATGATGAAATAATTCAACTTTTGTCAAACAGAACATCCCACACCATGAAAGAAATAAGAAAAGCAATTTATTTTACTGCGCTTGATTGTTCTTTTACAAACAGCGGGGGATGTTTGGCGTACTTAAATAAGGATAAATGTGCTATTGCTCTTGAACATATTGACATACACGACATTGTTTCAGAAACTCATTTTGAATTAAAAAAGCAAATGGAATTGGATATGGCAAAGAACATGTCAGTTGTAACCGAAACAATTGAGCCAGAAAACTTTTTTATTCCATTTGCAGATTTTTTGCAAAAGAAAAATTCTTCAAAAACGCATGCGCTTGTTCAAATTATTGACGGACGAAAATTTCATGAACTTTCCAGAAAACTACGCCAAGAAATTATAGGAATGGATGGGGCAACAATAATTGATTATGACGGAACAATAATAGCAGTGGGTGCAATTGTTAAAATAGAAGCGGGAAGCACAGGCGGTGGGCGTTTGGCAGCAACAAAAACTCTTGCAAAATATGGCGTGGCAGTTAAGATTTCTGTTGATGGCACTGTTGAGGGTTACACTTTTGACAAAAAGTTTAACGCGCCAAAACCAATTTTTTCTTTGGGATAAAATAAATAATATAAAAAAATTGACATTAAATATTTAATATGATATAATTTTACAGTCAGTTAGCCAGACGGTCGCGAGTGATTTGTAATGGATTATTCGAGGAAAGTCCGAGCTTCACAGAACAGGGTGCCGGCCAACTACCGGTAAAGGCGACTTTAAGGAAAGTGCAACAGAAAAATACCGCCCAAGAAATTGGGTAAGGTTGGAAAGGCGGAGTAAGAGCCCACCGACTCGTTGGCAACTACGAGTGCAATGTAAACCCCACCCGAAGCAAGGCTAAAGAGGGAGTTGTTGTTCGCAAGCCCTCCAAAAGCGCCGCTTGAACTTGTTAGAAATGGCAAGTCTAGACAGATGACCGTTTAATACAGAACTCGGCTTACAGACTAACTGAACCATTAAAAACAAGGGTAATTAATTAACCTTGTTTTTTTATTTAAAATTATTGATTGAATTTTGTATATGTGGTACAATTTAAACATGGAAAATAATAACAGAGTTCCACTTGCACAAAAAATGAGGCCTCAATCGTTAGAAGATTTTGTTGGGCAGGAACATATAGTTGGTAAAAATTGTTTGCTTAGGCGTTCCATTGCAATTGATAGAGTTGAAAGTTGTATTTTTTATGGTCCTCCGGGAACAGGTAAAACCACGCTTGCAAATATAATTGCAAAAACTTTAAATGGTGAGTTTATAAGCATGAATGCAGTTTCCAGCGGTGTGGCAGATGCAAAACTGGTTATTGAAAAGGCAAGAACAACAAAATCTATGTTTGGCACACAAACATATTTGTTACTTGATGAATGCCACAGATGGAACAAATCCCAAAGTGACTGCGTGCTTTCTGCAATTGAAGATGGAAGCATTATTTTTATTGGTTCTACAACAGAAAATCCTTTTACAAACATGACGCGCGCCATTGTTTCAAGATGCAGAGTTTTTGAATTTAAGCCTCTTTTAAACAGTGATATAATTAAAGCATTAAAACGAACATTAACAAACAAGGACATGGGGCTTGGGAATTTGCAAGTTAAATGTGAAGATGATGCATTACAGCATATTGCATGGGCAAGTGGTGGAGATTTAAGAATGGCGATTGGTGCACTTGAACTTGCAGTTTATACAACAGATGTTAAAAATGACGGAACAATTTACATTAACAAAGCAACAGCGGAGCAGTCAATTCAAAAAAAAGCATTGTCTATTGACGAAACAATGTTTTACGATATACTGTCGGCTTTTTGTAAAAGTTTAAGAGGGTCCGACTCCGATGCTGCGTTGTATTATTCTCAAAGGCTTATTTTGGCTGGATGCGATCCGTTATTAATTGCTAGAAGAGTTATAGCGCACGCCAGTGAAGACGTTGGAATGGCGGACAGTAACGCACTTTTAATTGCATTAAATGCATATATTGCAATTGAAAAAATGGGGATAGCGGAAGCGCAAATTCCACTTTCACATGCAATAATTTATGTTTGTGAAGCGGAAAAGTCTAATTCAGTTTACAAGGCATTAACGCTAGCAAAAAGTGATGCTGAAAACATAAAGGACGACAACGTTCCATTTTATCTTAAAAATCACCCATCAACAAACGACACAAAAAAAACAAAATACAAATATCCGCATGATTATGGCGGATATGTTAAACAGCAATATTTGCCGGATAGTTTAAAAAATAAAATTTACTACACCCCAAGTAGCAATGGTAAAGAAAAAAAGATAATAAGGAAAAAGTTTGATAAATAAAATTAAATTTTAGGTTCAAAATTTTCGAAAATTATATTATCACAAAATTTTATTGTTTTAAGATATTCATTTTGGCTTCTAATTGTCCAAGCAAGTAGAGGTAACTTTTTATATTTTTTTACAAATCTGTTAGGAAGTGCTTTTGCTTCATATGAAATAAAATGTGGTTCGGATACCTTTTTGTTAAGTAGCATTCTGCTTAGTGCAAATCTTTTTAAAAAATTAAGAGTTTGTTTGCCAAATCGCATAGAAAGTTGACCACGCCAAACATTAGGAGCATTGTCTTTAAACCATTGTAAAACATAAGGATTAAAACTTTGAATTGCAAATTCTCCGTTATAATTTTTTAACAAATTCCAAACTTCGGTTTCCAATTTTCCAACCTTTTCATCGTTTTTAATTTCAATTAAAAGTGGAGTTTTTCCATTTATAAATTGCAATGTTTGTTCAAGCGTTGGAATTGTGTGCTTGGTTCCGCAAAGTTCAATGTTTGCCAAATCTGTAATTTTTAAATTTTTTAAATAACCATCTTTTCCAGCCAAACGTGATAAATTTGCATCATGAAAAACAACAACAGTGTTATCTGCCAAAAGTTGAACGTCTATTTCAATAGGATATCCTGCGTCAATTGCGTTTTGAAATGCTGGTAATGTATTTTCAGGGGACTCTAAATTGTGGAGCCCTCTGTGGGCAATATAATCTTCAACAAGCCAAGATTTAAATATATCCATTTTTATTTCCTTTTTTTATATAATATAGCATGTTCAAATTTAAAAGAAAAGCAAATTTGCTTTATATTATTAAAAAATATTAATTCTCAGTTGCAAACTAAACAAAAATCAGTTATAATAAAGTTCACAAAGGAACAAAGATGGATCAAAAACACATAAGAAATTTTTGCATTGTTGCACACATCGATCATGGTAAAAGCACACTTGCAGATAGGTTAATTGAAAAAACTGGTTCTCTTTCAAAAAGAGAAATGCAGAGTCAGATTCTTGATAGCATGGAATTGGAAAGAGAAAGAGGAATAACAATTAAACTTACGCCAACACGTATGTTTTTTCAGCATAAAGGCGAAACATATATGTTAAATTTGATTGATACACCCGGACATGTGGACTTTACTTATGAAGTTTCTCGTTCTTTGGCCGCTTGTGAGGGCGCGTTGCTTATTGTTGATGCGTCACAAGGTGTAGAAGCCCAAACGCTTGCAAATTGCTATCTTGCGCTAGATGGCAACTTAGAAATTTTGCCAGTGATTAATAAAATAGATTTACCAAGTGCAAATATAGAAAAAACAAAAAAAGAGATTGAAGACATAATTGGATTGCCTGCCAGCGATGCACCATGCATATCTGCTAAGGAAGGCACAAATATAGAACAGGTTTTAATTCAAATTGTGGAACAATTTCCTTGCCCAAAAGGCAATCTGGATGCCCCTTTAAAAGCATTAATTTTTGATAGTTATTATGATAACTTTAAGGGAACAATATCTTTTGTTCGTGTTTTTGACGGAAGTGTAAAAGCGGGCGACAAAATAATGATGATGAAAACAAAAAAAGTTTTTGAAGTTACAGAAGTTGGCGTTTTTACCCCATCAATGGTTGCAAAACAAATTTTAAGTGCAGGTGAAGTTGGATATATTGCTGCAAGCATAAAAAATGTGATTGACACAAAAGTTGGAGACACAATAACAAGTGCAAACAGCCCAACACAAAATGCATTAGAGGGTTATAAAGAAGTTAAGCCTGTTGTTTTTAGCGGAATATTTTTAGTTGATGGTAGCAAATATGCCGAACTAAAAGAAGCATTAGAAAAACTTAAAATTAATGATGCATCTCTTTTTTATTCACCAGAAGTTTCAAAAGCATTGGGGTTTGGGTTCAGGTGTGGATTTTTAGGGTTGTTGCACATGGAAATTATTACTGAAAGATTGGAAAGAGAATTTGATTTAGACATTATTACAACCGCACCAAGTGTTTCTTATTTGGTTCACAAAACCAATGGAGATGTTGTTGAAATATCAAATCCAGCGAATTATCCTAAGGTATCAGAAATTGACTATGTGGATGAGCCGATAGCAAATTTAAGAATTTTCACTCCACCTGAATATGTAGGCCCAATAATGGAACTTTGTCAAGAAAAACGTGGCGAAGACATGGATTTGCAATACATTGAAAAAACAAGAGTAAAAATGGAATACACAATGCCACTTTGTGAAATGATATATGATTTTTTTGATATATTAAAATCCAGAACCAAAGGTTATGCAAGTTTAGATTATGATATCAGCGGTTATAGAAAAAGCAAGATGGTTAAACTTGATATTCTTTTAAATGGTGAAACATGTGATGCCCTTAGCCTTATTGTTCATGAGGATAAAGCATATTCAAGAGGCAGAATTATTGCAGAAAAACTTAAAAAAGTTATTCCCAGACAAATGTTTGAAATCCCAATTCAAGCATGTATTGGTGGTAAAATTATTGCCAGAGAAACAATAAGCGCTATGCGTAAGGACGTTCTTGCAAAATGTTATGGGGGAGATATAAGCCGTAAACGTAAATTGCTAGAAAAGCAAAAGGCGGGAAAAAAGCGAATGCGCAGAATAGGAAATGTGGAAATGCCTAGTGAAGCATTTTTATCAATATTAAAAACTAATGATGAAGACTAATGCATCAATTTATATTCATATTCCTTTTTGCAATTCAAAATGTTATTATTGCAATTTTGTTTCGGCCCCTGAAACAGAAGTTGTAAAACAGCAATACGTTAAAGTGCTATGCAAAGAAATTGAAATGCGTTCAAAAATTTATGATGGACAAGATAAAATTACAATAAAAACAATATATTTTGGTGGCGGAACACCAACAACACTAAATGTAAGTCAAATAGCAAAAATTTTTGAAACAATAAAACAAAATTTTTATATTCAAAAAAATGCTGAAATTAGCATTGAGGCAAATCCCAACACTGTAACCTATTTAAAACTTAAACAACTTAAAAACATTGGATTTAATCGTATAAGTTTTGGCGTTCAATCATTGGATGATACAACGTTAAAAAAAATTGGAAGAACACATACAAAACAAGACGCAATTAATGCAATAAAAAATGCCGTTTTATGTGGCTTTACAAATATTAATGCCGACATCTTACTTGGGCTTCCAAACCAAACCAAAAAAACAATTGAAAATTCAATTTTAGAACTTGTGAAAAGTGGAGTGACCCATATTTCTGCTTATATGCTTATATTGGAAGAAAACACTCCTTTATTTGAACTTGTGAAAAAAAATGCAATTGTTCTTCCAACAGATGATCAAAGCGTGTTGCTGTATAACTTTGTTGTAAACATGTTAAAAAATTTAGGATATAAAAGATATGAAATTTCAAACTTTGCAAAAGTTGGTTATGAATGCAAACATAATTTGGCTTATTGGAATAGGTTAAATTATTTTGGCTTTGGGTTAAGTTCGTGTTCACTATTAAATAATACGCGATTAACAAACACAAGCAATATGAAAACATATTTAAAGGGGCAGTTTGTTTGTGAAACAGAAGTGTTAACCAAACAAAATATTTTGGAAGAAATTGTTATGCTTTCTTTAAGAACAGCGCAAGGTATAAATTTAAAAAACTTTAAAAAAATAACAGGGGAAAATTTGGAAATAATTAAAGAAAGTGAAATTATGGAATTAAAAAAACTAAAATTAATTATCATTAAAAATAACTTTTTATTTGTTAACCCCAAAAAGTTTGGAGTTACAAATCAAATTATTTTTAAATTAGTTTAAAAAACACTTGAAAATATATTTTGCTTGTGATATTATATGTGTGTTAAGGAGATTTGCTTAACAGTGGATAAAACAATTTTAGAAAAAACAGTAAAAATTTGCGAGTTGATTGATTGTTATGGTTCATTTTTAACAATTAAACAAAAAGACTATGCAGAAAAATATTTTTTTGAAAATATGACTCTTTTTGAAATTGCAGAATTAGAAAATGTTTCCAGATCCGCAATTTTGCAAAGTGTAAGTACTGCTGTTTTAAAGTTGGAACAAATGGAAAAAAACATAGGGAAAATAAAATTAAAAAAAGCAATAATGCAAAGCATTTATGGTGAACATAAAACTGTGGAAAGTTTAAAAAAATCAATAAGCAAAATTATAACGGAGGAGTAATGGCACTTTTTTCTGGGCTTGGTGACAGGTTTAATCAAATTTTTAACAAATTAACAAAACGTGGAAAATTAACTGAAACCGAAATTAAAGAATCAATGAGAGAAGTTAAAATAGCATTGCTTGAAGCCGATGTAAATTATATTGTTGTTAAAGATTTTGTTTTAAAAGTAAGCGAAAAATGCTTGGGAGATAGTGTTCTTAAAAGTTTGAATCCATCACAACAAGTTATAAAAAATGTAAGAGATGAACTTACTTTACTTATGCAAAGCCCAGACCAAAAATTAAATTTAGGCTCAAATATGCCTGCTGTTATAATGTTATGTGGGTTGCAAGGTGCAGGAAAAACAACAATGTGCGCAAAACTTGCATATTACCTTAAATCGCAGGGTAAAAAAACACTTTTGGTTGCGTGCGATATATATCGTCCCGCTGCTATTGATCAACTTAAAGTGGTTGGAAAGCAAGCAGGAACAGAAGTTTTTGAACGTGGTATGCAAAACCCAGTTAAAACCGCAACGGAAGCAATTTCGCATGCGTTAAAACAAGGTTATGACACAGTAATTTTGGACACTGCTGGAAGATTGCATAATAATTTGGAATTAATGAGTGAATTGCAAAAAATTAAAGAAGCAACAACACCGGCTGAAATTTTGCTTGTTGTTGACGCAATGACAGGCCAGGATGCCGTTACAATTGCACAAAGTTTTAACATGCAACTGGAAATATCCGGAGTTGTTATAACAAAGTTAGACGGCGACACCCGTGGCGGGGCCGCTCTTTCAATGAGGCAGGTAACTGGAAAGCCAATCAAATTTTGTGGAGTAGGCGAAAAAATTTCGGACATAGAAGTATTTCATGCCGACAGAATTGCATCAAGAATTTTGGGGATGGGAGATATACTTTCTTTAATTGAAAAAGCAGAGCAATCTGTTTCACAAAATGAAAAATTACGAATGGAAAAAGCATTTAGAGAAAATAGTTTTACTTTTGAAGATTATCTTGTGCAAGTTGAAAATATGAAAAAAATGGGTAACATAAAAGATGTTTTGGCAATGGTGCCAGGGCTTTCAGGAAAGATAAAAGATATTGCAATAGATGAAAAGGCAATTGAAGTTAACAAAGCAATTGTTCAAAGTATGACAAAAAAAGAGCGTTTAAATCCAGTTATAATAAAGGCAAATCAAAAAAAAAGGATTGCAAACGGCAGTGGAACTTCTGTTCAACAAGTAAATCGACTTATGAACCAATTTGAGCAAATGAAACTTATGCTTAAACAAATGAAAAACAAAAGGTCATTTCGTTAAAAGCACAAATGATATATCCCATGAAAAATGGTTTATATAAAATTTAAAAAAAGGAGAAAATTATGGCATTAAAAATCAGATTAACAAGAATGGGAGATAAAAAATCACCTTTCTATCGTGTTATTGTTGCTGATTCTCGTAGCCCTCGTGACGGAAAATTTGTAGAAATTATTGGAACTTATAATCCACTCACCAAGCCAGCAGAAATCAAAATCAATAATGAAAAAGCAATTACATGGTTAAAAAATGGTGCAACCCCAACAGACACAGCAAAAGCACTTCTTGTTAAAAGTGGCGCAATTGAAAAAAAATAAGTAGCAGGAGATAATAATGGAAGAAGTTGTTGAATTCATTGTAAAATCACTTGTAGATGACGTTTCAGCGGTTCAGATTTCTACCGAAAAAAATGAAGATGGCGTTGTTATTCATGTGACAGTCGCAGATAATGATCTTGGCAAAATAATAGGCAAGGGTGGCAGAATTGCACAAAGCATAAGAACAGTTGCTTCTTGCATCGCTTCAAAACAAAAAACTCGTGTTTTTGTTAAAATTGGCGAAAAAGTATAAAAAGGGAGCAATTAAAAGCAAATTGCTTTTGGTTTTGTTATGACCAATAAAATTGAAATTGGAAAAGTTTTAAAACCGCAAGGGATAAAAGGCGAAATAAAAGTTTTACCTTTAACTAATGTCCTTTCTGTGTTTGACAACATTGATGAACTTGAAATATTAAATAACTTTTATAAAATAAAATCATGCAATTTTCGTGAAGGCATGTTTTATATTAAGTTAGAAAATGTTGACACATGCAATCAAGCAGAAATTTTTAGAGATAAAAAGGTTTACACCAATAAGGAGAACCTTAATTTAAACACAGACACATTTTTAATTAATGATATTTTAGGTTTTAATGTTGTTAATCAAGAGGGAGAGCAAATAGGAAAACTTGTTCAAGTTGACCAATATGGTGCAGTGGATAATTTTGTAATTCAACTTATTGACCGCAGGTTATCTGCACCATTTTTAACTTCTGTTTTTTGTGATATTAATTTTGATACAAAAATAATAACAATTAATCAATCACGGTTTGACGAGGTCGCAATATGCGAATAACAATTTTAACATTGTTTCCAAGCATGTTTTCGCCACTTAAAGAAAGCATTTTAAAGCGAGCACAAAATCAGGGCAAAATTTTAATTGAAATTGTGGATATAAGAGAATTTTCAACAGACAAACATAAAAAGTGTGACGATATCCCATATGGCGGGGGTGCTGGAATGATAATGACGCCACAACCAATTTATGATGCTACAAAAGCAGTTGAAACCCTAAATTGCAAAAAAATATTTATGAGTCCAAAAGGAGAAAAGTTTAGCCAAAATGTTGCACAAAAACTTTGTAAAGAGCAACATATAATTTTACTTTGCGGGCATTATGAAGGCGTTGACCAACGGGCACTTGACATTTGTGAATATAAAGAGTTATCAATTGGAGATTATGTTTTAACTGGTGGAGAACTTCCTGCCATGGTTGTTACAGAAACTATTTGCAGGTTGGTTGATGGAGTTATCGCAAAAAACTCCCTTAACGAAGAAAGTTTTTCTGCCGGGCTTTTGGAATATCCGCAGTACACACGTCCACTTGTTTTTAACAATAATGAAGTTCCAAAAGTTTTGTATTCTGGCAATCACCAACAAATCTCTGCGTGGCGAGCAATGCAAAGTGAAATTGTTACAAAAAAAAATAGAAAGGACCTGTACAGAATATATTTGTTAAAACAAAAAAAATTATTTGTTAAAAAAAAATTAGAAGAACTTAAACATTTGCAAAAACAAAAGGGAAATAATGAAAATTAATTGGTTTCCGGGACATATGACAAAAGCGTTGCGTATGATGGAAAAAGAATTGGCAATTGTAGATGCAATTGTTTATGTCCTTGATGCACGTGCTCCAAAATCTTGCATAAGCCCCGAATTTAACAGATTGTTTGCAAACAAACAAATTATTTATGTACTTTCAAAAATTGATCTTGCAGATGATTTTCAAACGGCATTGTGGCAAAAAAAACTTGATGCAATCACTTTTGATTGTACTTTTTCTGGTGCTGGAAAAAAACTTATTTCCGAACTCAAAAATTATTATTCAAAAAGAAGAGAAAAGTTTTTGCGTAAAGGGTTGCAAATTGGAATTAGAGCAATGGTAGTTGGTGTCCCAAATTGTGGAAAAAGCACATTAATCAACAATTTGGCTGGTAAGGCAAAAACTGTAACCGGAGATCGCCCGGGAGTAACAAAGGGCAAACAAATGCTTAAAATTGCATCTAACATAGAACTTCTTGACACGCCCGGCACGCTATGGCAAAATTTGGAAGATGAAGAAGTTGCAAAAAACTTGGCATTTATTGGAAGCATTAAAGCAGAAGTTTTGGATGAAACAGAGGTCGCTTTGGAATTTATAAAAGTGATTAATAAATTATATCCAAATGTAATTTCTCAAAGATATAAAATAAAAACGGAAAATAAAACACAACTAGATATTTTTGAAGAAATCACACTTGCAAGGCATTTTTTATTATCAAAAAATGAATTAGATTACAACCGAAGTGCAAAATGCATTTTAGATGATTTTCGTAAGGGTAAATTTGGGAAGATTACATTAGATCAACTTTAATTTTTATAAAGGAGATAAATGTTTAAAAATGAATTTGGAACTTATGGCGAAAAGATAGCGCAAAAATACTTGATTAAAAATGAATTTGAAATTATTCAAATGAATTTTAAGTGTGTAATAGGTGAAATTGACATAATTGCCGTTGACAAAAAATATCTTGTTTTTGTGGAAGTTAAATGTAGGACGTCGGATAAATTTGGCCGTCCTTGTGAAGCAGTAACTTATGCCAAGCAAAAAAAAATACGCCGAATTGCGGAATTATATTTAAAAAAAATTGGTGCGTTAAATGCGTTAGTTCGTTTTGACGTTATAGAAATTTTGGGCAAAGAAATAAACCACATAAAAAATGCATTTTAAAACCAAATATAAAAATTAAATTAAAAAAACACTTGCAAAAATTTGAAGTATATGTTAAATTGTTATTGGCTTCGGGCGGTCCGCTGTCTTTATTACGGTCATGAACGCCATGTTGTAAGGAGGAAAAGTCGTGAATATTATTGATATTATAGAAAATGAAAACCAAGTAAAAAATGCTCCTGACGTTACTGTTGGAGATACCGTTAAAGTTTTTTACAAAATCAAAGAAGGTGAAAAACAAAGGTTACAAGCATTTGAAGGCGTTGTGATTGCAAAGAAAAACGGAAGCGTTAGAGAAACATTCACTGTTAGAAGAATGTCTTTTGGAATTGGAGTAGAAAGAACATTTCCAGTCCATTCACCACTTATTGATCACGTGGAAGTTGTTAGGAAAGGTAAGCCACGCAGAGCAAAACTTTATTATGTTAGAGAATTAACTGGCAAAGCGTCAAAAATTAAATCAGCCGACAGAATTTAAAAAAAGTGCAATTTACAAATTGCACTTTTTTGTATAATGTACATTTGTTTGCAATAAATGTTGCATTTTGATATAATACAAAATCAAGGAGAAAAAATGCTTTCAAAACTTTTAAGTTTTGGTCTAACTGGCATAGAGGGTTATCCCGTTAGCGTTGAAATTGATATTTCAGGCGGACTTCCTTCTTTTGACCTTGTTGGGCTGGCAGACACTTCCATAAAAGAAAGCAAGGAACGTGTTAAATCGGCAATAAAAAACAGCGGATTTGAATATCCAGTAAATAAAATAACAATTAATTTGGCACCGGCGGATCAAAAAAAAGAAAGGCCAATATATGATGTTGCAATTGCCGTTGCAATTATTACTGCTATTGAAATAATGCCAGCACAAAAAGTGAAAGATTATGTAATTCTAGGGGAGTTGGGCCTTGATGGATCTGTGCGTCCAATTCAGGGAATATTGCCAATTATTATTTCTGCACGATCAAAAGGTTTTACAAAATTTGTAATTCCAAAGGGCAATGAAAAAGAAGCAAGTTTTATTGATAACGTTGAGATAATAAGTGTAAGTTTGTTAAGAGATGTTTTTGATTTTTTTTGTGGCACAAAAATTATTGACCCCTTAAAACCTACAAATTTTACAGTGTTACAACAGCATAACAAAGGCGTTGGGTTGGATATGAAATTTGTTAAGGGGCAAAGTTTTGCAAAGCGTGCACTTGAAATTGCCGCTGCTGGTGGGCACAATATTTTATTAATAGGCCCACCCGGAAGTGGCAAAACAATGCTTGCAAAGTGTTTTCCAACAATTCTTCCTGATATGACATTTGAAGAAGCGCTTGAAGCAACAAAAATACATAGCGTTGCAGGTGAGTTGGATCCAGAAGACGGGATTGTTTTAAAGCGTCCTTTCAGAACTCCACATCACACAGCATCAGCAGTGGCAATGAGTGGCGGAGGCAGATTAAGCAAGCCAGGAGAAGTAAGCCTTGCGCATAATGGAGTTTTGTTTTTGGATGAACTTCCAGAATATCCAAGGACTATGCTAGAAGCACTAAGACAACCACTAGAAGATGGCAAAATAACTGTTGCGAGAGCAATGCAAACTGTTTCTTATCCGTCTTCATTTATTATGATTGCAAGCATGAACCCGTGCCCTTGCGGAAATTATGGCTCAAAAACTGGGGAGTGTAATTGTTCGGCAGGGCAAATACACAAATATCTAAGCAAACTTAGTGGACCACTTATGGATAGAATAGACTTGCATATTGAAGTTGACAATGTAACTTATGACGACCTTAATAACGAAGAAGACACCGAAAATTCACAAGTTATAAAAAGTAGAGTTGATATTGCAAGAGAAAAACAACTAGAAAGATTTAAAAACTCCAAAACATTTTTTAATGCAAAAATGTCACCAATGCAAAGAAAGCAATTTTGCAATTTAGATGAGGAAGGAAAAGAATTACTTAAACTTGCGTTTGAAAAACTTAATTTAAGTGCAAGAGCGCATGATAGAATTTTAAAAGTTGCCAGAACGATTGCGGATTTAGATAACAGTGAAAATGTTTTAGTTAAACATATTTCCGAAGCAATTCAATATCGGTCTATGGATAACAAATATTGGACGTGAAAATGTGGAATGAAGATGAACAAGTTTTAATATTTTTAACAAACTTTGATTTTTTAAATGCAAAAAAAACAAGGCAAATTATAGAACTTTTTGAAAAACCAAAAAATTTATTACTTCTTTTTGCTAATCATAAAATAGAAGTTTGCAAAATTATAGGTGTTGAGCATTATAACGAAATACTTAATTTGTTAGATAAAACTTTTATACAAAATTATTGCAACAATCTTGAAATGTCTGGCGTACAATGTATAACAATTAATAGTGAAAATTATCCAAAAAAATTATTACAACTAGAAAATCCTCCCATGGTGCTGTTTTGTAAGGGAGATATTTCTTTGCTTGAAAAACGTGGAATTGCCATTGTTGGTGCAAGAATGCCAACAATGTATGGAAGAGATGTAACAGCAAAATTTGCAAGGGGTCTTGCAGAAAACGGGCTTGTTATTGTTAGTGGTTTGGCTGATGGAGTAGACAAAATTTCACATGAAACAGCACTTACAGCAAATGGTAAAACTATTGCGGTTTTAGGTTCTGGATTTAATAAAATTTATCCGCCAAATAATATTAATCTTGCAAAAAAAATTGAAAATTTAGGGTTGCTTGTTAGCGAATATCGTCCAAGCATGGGTTCAACGTTATATAATTTTCCAAACAGAAACAGAATTATAGCAGGGCTTAGTGATGGTGTTTTAATTACAGAAGCAGGCGAAAAGAGCGGAGCGCTTCACACAAAAGAGTTTGCATTAGACCTTGGTAAGGATGTTTTTGCTGTCCCTGGTAACATAACAAGCCCCAAAAGCGTTGGCACAAACAGAATTATAAAATCTGCGCAATGCGCATGTGTAACAGAATATTTGGACATTTTAAATGAATTTGGAATAACTGCAAAAGACGTTGTAAAAGAAAATAAAAAATCTGTTAATGGAATTCAGAAGATAATACTTGACATTTTGAGTGATGGTGATTTACACTTTGATGAGATAAAACAAAGAGCAAAAATAGACACCCCAACACTTTCGACATATTTGACAACAATGCAAATAAATGGAATAATAAAAAAGTTACCATCAAACTATTATTGCTTATAATGGAGAAAAAATGAAACTTGTAATTATAGAGAGCCCCGGAAAAAGTGAAGCATTAAAAAAATATCTGGGAGAAGGATATGAGGTTATGCCTTCAAAAGGGCATGTTAGAGATTTGCCACAAAAAGAATTGGGAGTAAATATATCCAACAAATTTGAGCCAACTTATCAAATAATGCCAGACAAAAAAATGGTTGTTTCTGCGCTTAAACAAAAAGCCTCTAAGGCGGAAGAAGTGTTTTTGGCAACTGACCCAGATAGAGAAGGAGAAGCAATTTCTTGGCATATTGCTTATTGCTTGGGTATCCCAGAAGATAAGCCAGTAAGAATTGAATTTAATGAAATTTCTAAAAGCGCTGTGCAAAAAGCACTTTTAGTTCCCAGAAAAATAAATATGAATTTAGTTAATTCACAGCAAGCCAGACGTGTGCTAGACAGGCTGGTTGGATACAAAGTTTCCCCAATATTAAACAGAAAAATTGCAAAAAATCTTTCAGCGGGTAGAGTTCAATCAGCATCGTTACTTATTGTTGCCATTCGCGAAAAAGAAATTTTGGAATTTAAACCCGAAGAATATTGGAATATTTGGGCGGAACTCCAAAAAAAAGATAACAAGTTAATTTTTAAAGCAAATTTACTTTCAGAAAGCGGTAAAAAACTTAAAGTCACAAATAAAGAAAAAGCAGATGAAGTAATTTTAACTGCAAAAAACAATGATTTTATTGTGTCATCAATTAAAAAAACAAAAACAAAACAACACGCATCTGCACCATTTATAACCAGCACAATGCAACAAGAAGCAATGTCAAAATTGGGGATGGTGCTTGCTAGAACAAGTTTATCTGCACAACAATTATATGAGGGCGTGGAAGTCCCGGGTGAAGGTAAAATTGCTCTTATAACTTACATTAGAACGGACTCAACACGTGTTTCCGAAGATGCTCAAAAAGCAGCACGCGAATTTATTTCTTCAAAGTATGGAAAAGATTATGTGCCAGAAAAAACTAATATATATGCAAGCAAAAAAACTGCACAAGACGCCCATGAAGCAATAAGGCCAATTAATCTTGACATAACACCAGAAATGGTTAAAGCATCGATTTCTAATGACAATTATAGATTGTATAAATTAATATACGAAAGATTTTTGGCAAGCCAGATGACAGAAGCAATTTTTAATAATGTTATTGTTGATTTTGACATACAAAAATTTGGATTTAGGGCAACGGGAAAAACCTTGGAATTTGCAGGTTTTTCAGCGGTTTACAAGTTGACAGAAGACGAAAAAGAAGAAAGCACAAAAATTCCACCATTAGTTGTGGGTGAAGTAACAAGTTTAAAAGAGTTAAAGGCAGAACAAAAATTTACAAAGCCACCACTAAGATACACAGATGGAAGTTTGGTTAAGGCAATGGAAGATTATGGAATAGGTCGCCCCGGAACTTTTGCACCAACGGTTGCTGTTTTATGTTCAAGACATTATTTAGAAAAAGACGGCAAATTTTTGGTGCCAACTGAACTAGGCTTAAAAGTTAACGAATTTTTGCAAAAGTATTTTAAGGATATTATTAACATTGAATTTACTGCTGAAATGGAAGAAAAGTTAGATATGGTTGCCGAGGATGGATCAGATTGGCAGAAATTAATATCAAATTTTTATGGGGGGTTTAAAGAATTGTTAAAAAATGCAGATAGTGGCTATGTTGAAAAGGCAAAACCAATAGAAACAGATGAAGTATGCGAAAAATGTGGTGCTAAAATGTTTTTGAGAGAAAGCAAGTATGGCAAGTTTTTGGGATGTTCAGCATATCCAAAGTGTAAAAATATTAAAAGTATAAAAAATGATGTTGAGAAAAAAACATATGGTAAATGTCCAATATGTGGTAAGCCAATGTTTATGAAAAAGTCAAAAACTGGAAAGTTTTTCTTTTCGTGTTCGGGATATCCTGAGTGTAAATTTTTAAGTTGGGATGTCCCAACAGGCGAAAAATGCAAAGTTTGTGGAGAACACATGGTCACAAAAAATGATAAAGTTTTTTGCTCTAACAGAAAATGTGGAAAAGATGCTTAAAACAGGAGAAAAAATTAATGTGATTGGGGCGGGGCTTGCAGGTTGTGAAGCCGCGTTGTTCCTTGCAGACAAAGGCCACACAGTTTTTCTTTTTGAAATGAAACCAAAATTTAAATCACCCGCGCACAAACTAAACACTTTTGCAGAACTTGTTTGTAGCAACAGTTTAAAAAGTGTTGAACACACTTCTGCCGGGGGGCTTTTAAAATTTGAATTAGAAACGCTGGGGTGCCAACTTTTGGAAGTTGCAAAAAAATGTGCCGTTCCTGCTGGCGGAGCGCTTGCTGTGGACCGAAATAAATTTTCTAGCGCGGTTACAGATAAAATATTTAACCATCCAAACATAAAAGTTATAGACAAAAAAATTACAGAAATAAATTTAGCGGAGCCAACAATAATTGCAACTGGACCATTAACAGATGACGAACTTTTTTTAAATATTCAAAAGTTAATTGGAACAAATAACTGTTATTTTTTTGATGCGGTTGCTCCAATTATAGATGGAGAAACAATTGATTTCAATTATGCTTTTTGGGCTAACAGATATGATAAGGGTGGCACGGGAGATTATTTAAATTGTCCTTTATCCAAGGAAGAATATAATTTATTTCACAAAGAATTAATTAATGGAAAACTTGCAAAACTTGAAGAACTTGAAAAAATAAAGGTTTTTGAAGGTTGTATGCCAGTTGAAGTTATGGCGGGTAGAGGATTAAATTCTCTTAGATTTGGGCCGATGAAGCCTGTTGGTTTGTATGAAAATGGAATAAGACCTTATGCTGTTCTGCAATTAAGAAAAGAAGACGAACAAGGCAAAATGTTTAATATGGTTGGATTTCAAACAAATTTAACATTTCCCGAGCAAAAACGCATTTTTTCTTTAATTCCTGCTTTAAAAAATGCGGAATTTATAAGATATGGTGTTTTGCATAGAAATTCTTATGTTAATGCTCCATCTTGTTTAAATATTTTTTGTGAATTAAATATGCATGAAAATATTTACATTGCAGGTCAGTTATCAGGCGTGGAAGGGTATGTAGAAAGCATTGCAAGTGGGCTGTATGTTGCAATAAACATGCACAGAAAACTCATGCAAAAAAGTTTAATTCCAATATCAACAGAAACTGCGATGGGTGCAATGTTCGACTATATATCAAAAAGTTCAACAGTAAATTTTCAACCAATGAATGCAAATTATGGTATAATAAAACCGCTTGAAACTCAAATCCGTGACAAAAATGAACGCAAACAAATAATTTTTGAGCGTTCAAAAGAGAAAATAAATCAATATAAGGAGAAAATATATGGAAAGTCTTAAAGGCACAACAATTTGTGCAGTTAAAAGAAATAATAAAACTGCAATTGCCGGAGATGGGCAAGTTACTATGTCGCAAAGCATAATTTTTAAAAATAATGCAGTAAAAGTTAGAAGAATTTTTAACAACAAAGTAATAGTTGGTTTTGCAGGAAGTGTTGCCGATGCATTTAGTTTATGTGAACGTTTTGAAGAAATGTTAAACAAATTTGCAGGTAATTTAATGAGAAGTGCAGTTGAACTTGCTCAACAATGGAGAAGTAACGAGGTTTTTAGAAAACTTGAAGCAATGATGATTGTTGCAGATGAGTCAAAAATGCTAATTCTTTCTGGCACAGGGGATGTTATTGAACCGCAAGATGATATTTGTGCAATTGGAAGTGGAGGATGTTATGCACTTGCTGCGGCAAAAGCACTTGCACAAAACACAAAATTAAGTGCAAAAGAAATTGCAACAAAGTCGCTTGAAATTGCAAGTGAAATTTGTGTTTTCACAAATAGTCACTTGACAATAGAAGAAATTTAAGGAGAATATTATGGAAATGACGCCAAAAGAAATTGTTGAACAGTTGGATAAATATATAATTGGTCAACAATCTGCAAAGCGTGCTGTTGCAATTGCTTTAAGAAATCGCTATCGCAGGAGCCAATTGTCAAAAGAATTAAGAGATGAAATAACGCCAAAAAACATTATAATGAAAGGCCCAACAGGCGTTGGAAAAACTGAAATTGCAAGGCGCCTTGCAAAATTAGTTAATGCGCCATTTGTTAAGGCAGAAGCCACAAAATATACAGAAGTTGGATATGTTGGAAGAGATGTTGAAAGCATGATAAGGGACCTTGTAAGCGTGTCCATTCGCTTGGTAAAGGAAGAAAAGGAGCATCAAGTAGAATCAAAAGCAAAAATTATGGCGGATGATCGAATAATAAAAGTATTGTTACAAGTAAAAAATGAAGAAGCAAAAATAAATAACTTGCCTGAAATTAATGCGGAATTGCTTAAAGAAGATTATTTTGCAGGCAAATTTGAAAACATGGCAGTTGATATCGACATAACAGAACCTCCAAAAGAAATGGAAATAAGTGGAATGGAAGGTATGAATTTAACAGGTTTTTTGCAAGGTTTTATTCCCCGAACACATAAAAAGAAAAAACTAAAAATTTGCGATGCACGCAAATTAATGATTATCGAAGAAGCAGAGAGATTAATTGATCAAGACAGCGTGAACACAGAAGCAATAAGACGTGCAGAAGAAGAAGGAATTGTTTTTATTGATGAAATAGACAAGGTTGTTGGCAAAAATTCTTCAAGCGGTCCAGATGTTTCAAGAGAAGGTGTTCAAAGGGACATTTTGCCAATTATTGAGGGTTCAACAGTTTCAACAAAATATGGAAATATAAAAACAGACTATATTTTATTTATTGCGTCAGGTGCTTTTCATGTTTCAAAAATAGAAGATATGATTCCTGAACTTCAAGGAAGATTTCCAATAAGGGTGGAATTGTCTTGTTTGTCAAAACAAGATTTTGTTAAAATTTTAACACAGCCCAAAAATGCAATTACAATGCAATATGCAAAATTACTTGAAGTTGATAACATTAAACTTGAATTCACAGATGATGCAATTGATGAAATTGCAGAGATGGCATTTGCGGAAAATGAAACAAGTGAAAATATTGGAGCAAGACGCTTAAACACAGTTATGGAAGCATTGCTAGAAGATATTTCTTACAACGCCTCAGGTCAGCATCCAATGTTAAAAGTGCAAATTAACAAAGAATTTGTTCAAAACGCTTTTTCAAAAGAAAAGAAAAAGTATGACTTAAAAAAATATATTTTATAATTAAAAGTGGAGGGAATTATGGAAATTTTATCACAGGAAAACTTTGAAGAAAAAATCAAAGATGGTGTGGTTCTTGTAGACTTTTTTGCAACTTGGTGCGGTCCGTGCAAAATGCTTTCGCCAATTTTGGAACAAGCAAGCAAAGAAACAACTGCAAAAATTTTTAAAGTTGATGTTGACGCTTGTTATGATATTGCCAAAAGTTTTGGGATAATGAGCGTTCCAACAATGATACTTTTTAAAGACGGAAAAATTTTTGAAAAAATAATTGGGCTTCGTCAAAAACAACAAATTTTGGACCTGATTAAATCTGCTGAATAAAAATTTTTGAATTAAAATAAAACAATTAATTAAGCGAATTTTAATTAAAATAAATAATTTTGATTTTATTTTTTTAACACGCTTGATTTTTTGTTGTTTAAGTGATAAAATTAGGCGTAAGGAAAAAAGATGGAAAACAGAATATATTTAGATAATGCTGCAACAACCCCCATATCTGGCGAAGTTTTGGCAGAAATGATGCCTTGCTTAACTGGAATATACGGAAATTCTAGCAGTATTCATGAAGATGGTAGGCAGGCACAAGCAATAATTGATAATGCAAGAGATAAAATTGCACAAGCATTTAATGCAAAAAGCAATGAAATTTATTTTACTGGTGGTGGTTCTGAGGCTAATAATTGGGCAATAAAAGGTGTTGCATATGCAAATTCTTTTAAAGGCAAGCATATTATTACAAGTTCAATTGAACACGATAGTGTTTTAGAATCTTGCAAAACTCTTGAAAATGAAGGCTTTGATGTAACATATTTGCCAGTTGATTCAACTGGATTGATTAGTGTTGCTGAACTTATGCGAAATATAAGAAAAGACACAATTCTTGTTTCAATAATGCTTGTTAATAATGAAGTGGGAACAATTCAAAACATAAAAGCACTTGCAAAAACTGCGCATGAAAAAAATATAATTTTTCATACAGATGCTGTTCAAGCAATTGGTTGCTTAAAAATTGATGTTACAAATATGGATGTTGATTTAATGTCTGCTAGCGCACATAAAATTTACGGGCCAAAAGGTACTGGAATGTTATATATAAAAAATGGAATTCAAATTCAAGACTTAATTGATGGTGGAAATCAAGAGCGTGGCAAGCGTGGTGGAACGTCAAATGTTGCAGGAATTGCAGGCTTTGGCAAGGCTTTGGAAATTGCAGTTAGGGATATGAATGTTAACAATCAAAAATTAAAATCATTAAGAACAAAATTTATTAAACTTGTTGAAGAAAAAATTGATATGATAAAAGTTAACGGTCATCCATTTCAAAAAGTTCAAGGAATTGTTAGTATTTCATTTGAATTAATTGAAGGTGAATCTATCTTGTTAATGCTTGATCTTGCTGGGATTTCTGTTTCAACAGGTTCGGCATGCACGTCAAATTCTTTAAAGCCATCACACGTGCTAACTGCAATGGGGATATCCGATGAAGGTGCACAAGGGACAATAAGATTTTCGTTTGGCAAAGGTATTAGGGAAGACCAAATTGAAATTGTTGTAGAAGAACTTTGCAAAGCCGTTCAAAAATTAAGAGCGATTTCGCCATTAACAAAGGCGGGGAGGAAAAAAAATGTATAATCAAAAAGTTATAGACATATTTAAAAATCCAACAAATGCTGGAAACTTAAAGGGCGCTAATGCAGTTGGAAAAGTAGGAAATCCAGCATGTGGCGACATAATGAAAATCTATCTTAAAATTTTGGATAATGGGATGATTGAGGACGCAAAATTCAAAACTTTTGGATGCGCGGCCGCAATAGCATCAACAAACATGGCCTGTGATCTTATTAAAGGTAAGTCAGTTGAGTACGCACTCAGTGTAAAAAACAGTCAAGTGCTTGCAGAACTGGGTGGGTTGCCAGCACAAAAAATTCATTGTTCAGTTTTGGCGGAAGAGGCTATTCATGCTGCTATTGAAGATTGGGAAAGACGCAAGTATAACAAATTAAGCATTGAAGTTGAAGAAAATGAAGAAGCAGATAAGGCAACAATATTGCCAGTTGTTAAAAAAAGTGTTGGCCGTGGCAGACCCAAAAAAATAACCAGCCAAACAACAATAAGTGCAACCAATGTGTCTGGCTTTGTTTCAGCAACAAAAGTTGGGCGTGGCAGACCCAGAAAAAAAACAATTAAGCAGCCAGAAGTTATTGCAAATTTAAATGACAAAATTGAAGTTTTTGCTGATAATAAAACAATACTTAATGATAATAATGAAAAAATTGTTCAGGCAGAAAAAAACATGGATGAAATTCTTATTTCAAATACAAGTGTAAAAACTGTTAAAATGAGTTACAAAAGAACTATCAAATAAGCAAAAAATTAATTACAAAAAACATTTAAAAATGTTTTTTTTAATGCATAAAAACAAAAAATCTGCGAATAATATATCCAACAAATGGAGGCATATATGAAAGAAGGTTTGGCAATAGGTTTAATCATTGGGGCTATCGCGGGCGCATTAATTTATAAAAATAGTGCAAAAGCAAAAGAGGTTATTAATAAAGGTGAGTCTGCAATCAAAAAAGAAATAAGTAATTTAAGCAAAAAAGTAAAATAAATTACAATTTATTTTAAAAAAGTGAGCCTAAAAAACTTTTTAGGCTTTTTTGTTTACAATTATAACAATTATATTGTACAATAAAATAAAAATAATACAAAAGAGGATATGTTTTATGATTTATGATGATAAGATTGTTTTAATAACAGGGGGAACGGGAACTGTTGGCAAAGCCATGACAAATTTTATTTTGCAAAACAGCAAAGTTAAACAACTTGTTTTAATTTCTAGAAATGAGTACAATCAAGTTATTTTTAAGCGCGAATTAGTTGAAAGTTTTGGAAGTGACGTTTTGTTAAAAATACGATTTGTTTTATGTGATATTTGTGACTATCAGATGTTAAAAAATGCTTTTATAAACGTTAATATTGTCATACATACTGCCGCATTAAAACATATTGACTTGTGTGAAAAAAACATTGAAAATGCAATAAAAATTAATGTTGATGGAACAAAAAATATTATAAGTTTATGTGTTGACAATAATGTAGAAAAAGCAATAATAATGTCAACAGACAAAGCATGCGCGCCAAGTTCTGTGTATGGTGCGTCAAAATTAATAAGCGAAAGAATTTTTTTGGATGCCAACAAACAAGGTGTAACAAAGTTTTCTGTATTAAGATGTGGAAATATTGCAGGAAGCAGTGGTTCAGTTATTCCATTATTTAAATATCTTATAAAAAATGGTGCAACAACTTTGCCAATTACAGACAAAAACATGAGTAGATTTTGGCTTTCAATTTATGATGTAACTTATTATTTAAATTTAATTTTACAAAGTATGGAAGGTGGTGAAGTTGTGATTCCCAAAATGCCATCTTTTAAACTTGTTGATTTGGTTGAGGCATTATTAGGCAAGCCAATTTATGAAATTATAAATTTAAGGAAAGGTGAAAAAATTGACGAAAAAATATTTAATGAAAATTGTAACATTTATGAAAATAATAAATATTACATAGAGTGTAACAGCCAATTTGTCCCTTCAAAAGATTTTTTAAAAAAATATAAAAGAGTGTTTGACCTTAAATATTCCACAAATCAAAATAGTGTTTGGCTAAGTATGGAAGAAATAAAAAACTTGATAAAAGACATTAATTAAAAAGTATTTTATAGGTTGTCAAAAGTTGATAATTTGTACATTAATTATTAATAAATATAAAGCAAAAAAAGTTATCAAATTTCAAAAGCGAGGGATTATTTTTATGAAAAAATCAATAACGGAGAAACAATTCGGGAGGTCGTTGGAAATATTAACAAAATCTTGCAGGAAGAAGTGGCAAAATTCTACGGATGGGGTGATAGCAAAAGTGATAGGAAAATCACAAGACAAAGAGAAAACAATAACAGTAATCGAGCAACTGATGGAGCAAACAAACAACGAGCAGGACTTTCTAGATAAACTGATGGAGATTTAAGATATAGTAAAAATAGATAGCCACCGGCAAAAATGGTGTTAATAATAAAATTGTTTTCACTGATGCAGGGAAAAATGGTTATTCAATTGATAAGATAATTAAAATAAATATAAAGAACGAAACGGAGTTATCTTTAATAAGGGAGGATATTTATGAGTTTGAATGCAGAGGAATACAAACAGAAAATACAGGGCTTTTCGAAGTCCACACTAGCCAAGATGTCAACTATTCTGTTTGGAGCAAAAACCTTAGAGCAGGTAAAGAGTTATCACAAAATGGTGATGGAAGCGAAGTCGGAACAGGAATTGATGGAGAAACTAAAAAATTTTTGCTGAAAATATGTTGTTTTTTTTGGTGTTTGTCATAACACAAAATTTGATAACGTGTTTTTTTTTAAAAGGGAAACAACTTATTATAATAAAAATATATTTAAAAGTTTTTTAACATAAAGAAAGCGATATAAAATTATTGACTAATATTTTTTTTAAGGTTATAATATAAATGTGGAATTTAACAAACAAAAACGATTAATGGGTATTGACTTTGGGCTAAAAAGAATAGGAATTGCTTTTTCAGATCCTTTTAGATTGTTTGCTTCGGCACATTCAACAATTTTTTGCAAAGGGGAAGAACAGGACATCCAAAGTATTTCAGATCTTGCAAAAGCACAAGATGTGGGCTTAATTATCATGGGTTTACCTTTCCAAATGGATGGGAAGGAAGGCGAAATTGCATTAAAAGTCAAAGATTTTGCTAATAAATTAATCAAAGTTTCGGGTATTTCGGTTGTTTTTGTTGACGAACGTTTGACTTCACACGAAGCAAATGAAATTTTGAAATCTGCAAAAGTTAAAACAATTGACCGAAAGGCAATGCTAGACAAAATTTCTGCCCAAATAATTTTACAAACATATATGAATAAAATGTAAAGGAGTTAAAATGAACAAAAAAACAAAAACCATCATAAAAACCACAGATATAACAGAGAACGAAACTCAAAATATTTTAGATATTTTGTTGGATGAAGATAATGAAAATCCTGTCACACTTAGAGATGAAAATGACATAAAATATGTATTTGATCAAGTAGCAATAATTACACTTGAAGAAAAATTGTATGCAATTTTAAAACCTGTTACAAAAATAGATGGAGTGGCAGATGATGAAGCAATTGCTTTTGAAATAAAAGAAAACGCAGAGGATGATGTTTCGCTTGAAAAAGTTTCTAGCGAACAAGAAAATATTGCAGTTTTTGATGAATATTACAAATTGGTTGAAAAATCAAAAAAATCAAAATGAAAAACTAGGGAGAAAATAAAAAAATGTTATCAGAAGAATTAAAAAAATGCAGGCATAGTTTGGCGCACGTGCTTGCCAAGGCTGTTAAAAACCTATTTCCAAACGTTAAAGTTGCAATTGGTCCAGCCATTGATGAGGGATTTTATTACGATTTTGACATGGCACCAATTCAGCCTGAGCAATATGCAGGCATACAAAAAGAGATGAGGAAAATAATTAGTTCCAATCAATATTTTGTTAGAAAAGAATTGTTAAGAGAAGACGCAAAAAAACTTTTTGCAAATGAACCATATAAACTAGAATTGATTGATGGACTTGCTGATAGTGAGATTATTTCGGTATATTATCTCGGCGAAGATTTTGTTGATCTTTGCAGGGGACCTCATGTTGAAAACACAAAAGAGTTAAGCCAATTTGCATTTGAAATATCACGTGTAAGTGGGGCTTATTGGAAAGGTAGCGAGAAAAACAAAATGCTACAACGCGTTTATGTTAACGCTTTTCCAACAGAAAAAGAACTTAAAGAATATAACAATATGATTGAAGAGGCTAAAAAAAGAGATCATAACAAAATTGGGCGTGAACTGGAATTATTTACAACTGTTGATGTTATTGGGCAAGGTCTTCCAATTTTGCTTCCAAAGGGTGCAAAAATAATTCAACTTTTACAAAGATTTGTTGAAGACGAAGAAGAAAAACGTGGTTGGCAGTTAACAAAAACACCTTTTATGGCCAAAAGTGATTTATACAAAATTTCTGGGCATTGGGACCACTATAAAGAAGGTATGTTTGTATTGGGGGATGAAAAAACTGATAAAGAAGTTTTTGCATTAAGGCCAATGACTTGTCCATTTCAATATCAAGCGTATTTAAATCGTTCTCGTTCTTACAAGGATTTACCTCTTAGATACGACGAAACATCAACATTGTTCCGTAACGAATCAAGTGGTGAAATGCACGGACTTATTAGGGTAAGGCAATTTACAATTTCAGAAGGGCATTTGATGTGTACCCCTGAACAACTTGAAGAAGAATTTAGTGGCTGTGTTGAACTTGCAATATTTATGCTTAAAACCTTGGGATTGTATGAAGATGCATCTTACAGGTTTTCACTTTGGGATGAAAACAATAAAGAAAAGTATATTGGCACAAAAGAACAGTGGGATGAAGCACAAAGCACAATGAAAAAGATTTTGGATCATCTTAATATTCCATATAAAATAGCAGTAGGCGAAGCGGCATTTTATGGCCCAAAACTAGACATTCAAATAAGAAATGTTTGGGGTAAAGAGGACACGTTAATTACCGTTCAAATTGACCAAATGCTAGCAAAAAATTTTGACATGAAATATACGGACAAAGAAGGACAAAAAAGGAACCCTTACATTATTCATAGAACAAGTTTGGGATGTTATGAAAGAACTCTTGCTTATTTAATTGAAAAATATGCAGGAGCACTTCCACTTTGGATTTCTCCTGTTCAAGTTATCGTTATGAATTTAACAGAAAGAACAGAAGAATATGCAAAACAAATTCAAGCACGGCTTAAAAAAGAGGGAATGCGCGTTGATATAGACACCAGAAGTGAAAAAATTGGCTACAAAATTAGAGAAGCGGCATCACAAAAAATTCCTTATATGATAATTGTTGGAGATAATGAAATGCAAGAGCAAACAATTTCTATAAGAGGGCGCAACAATGAAAATGCCAACGGATTAAAATTAAGTGATTTTGTTTCAAGGCTTAAAAATGAAATTGAACTAAAAAAGAATTAACAGCAAAACACATAAAAAATGATTGACAAGGTGTATGTGATGTGATACAATAACTGCGTTAACGAAGAAGAGTTTCCGCTCTCACCACTTGCAATTAAGCACAGATGGTTTCAAAATCAATTTTATGGTTGTATTTTTGAATTGTGGAAACGAATTTCGTTTCCACAATTTTTAATTTAGGGGGGACACGACAATTTTCAAAGAACTTCAAATCAACGAGCAAATTCGTGCCAGGGAAGTAAGGCTTATTTCCGAAACTGGCGAACAACTTGGCGTTATGCCAATGGAAAAAGCAAAACAACTGGCAAATGAAAAAAACTTGGATATCGCATTAATCACACCAACGGCCGTACCTGTTGTTTGCAAAATTATGGATTATGGAAAATTTAAATTTGATTCACAAAAACGTGAGAAAGAAATTAAAAAGAACCAAAAAATTGTTGAAATCAAAGAGTTACAATTATCTATGACCATTGACGTTCATGATATGGAAACAAAAGCAAAACATGCTATCAGATTTTTGAACGAAGGTAACAAGGTTAAGTTAATTTTGAAAATTCGCAGAAGAGAACAAACTTATTCCAAAAATGCACTAGGAATTATTGAAAAATTTTATGCAATGCTTAACGGAGTTGGTGTTATGGATGGAATTCCTGTGTTTTTAGGAAGAAATGTAACTGCTGTAATCTCACCTAACAAAATAGTAGTAAAGGAGAATTAAAATGCCAAAAATGAAATCGCATAGCGGTGCAAAAAAACGTTTTAAAGTTTCAAAAGCAGGAAACGTTAAATTTGCAAAAGCAAACCGCGGACACTTTCTTAGTGAAAAGTCGCAAGATCGAAAAAGAAGATTACGTAAAGGTGGATATCTTTGCGGAAAACAAGCACAAAACATTAAAAAGATGCTTAATGCCTAATTTATTGAGGAGAAATTATGAGAATAAAAAGATCAGTTAATGCATTAAAAAAACGCCGTTCAATATTAAAGGACGCAAAGGGATATCGTGGAGCAAAATCAACACTTTATCGTGTTGCTCGTCAAGCAGTTATGAAGAGTGGGAATTATGCATACATTGGAAGAAAACTTAAAAAACGTGATTTTCGTTCACTTTGGATTACACGTATAAATGCGGCGTGCCGTATTAATAACATATCTTACAGCAAGTTTATGTTTGGACTTAAAAATGCTGAAATAGAACTTAATCGCAAAGTTCTTGCAGAAATGGCTGTTAATGACGCCGTAGGTTTTGCAGAACTTGTAAAAAAGTCACAAATGGTTAAAGCGTGAATTTTAAAGTTACTCATCAGCAATTAAAAAATTTGAAAAAACAAAGTAATTTGTTATTTTTGGATACACCTAAATTGGTGAATGAGGCGCTTGCAAAATCAGAAATTCCACTTTATATTTTTGTTGAAAATGGAAAACAGTTTGATTTTTTGCAAAATGAAAAAATAATAACTTTAACTAAAAGCATGATTTTAACATTATGTGATGTTTCAAATCATTCTGGCATTGTTGGAGTTTTTCAAATTAAAAAAAAAATTCCACAAAAACCTTGTGGAAATTTTTTGGTTTTGGAAAATGTTCAAGATCCTGGAAATGTAGGAACTTTAATTCGGTCGGCGCAAGGTGCAAACTTTTTAGATATTTATTTAATTAATTGTGCCACAATAACTAATCCAAAAACTTACAGAAGTTCCATGGGAGCAGTTTTTAGTACAAATTGTTGTGAGTTAAATTTTAGCGAATTTGAAACCATTTTTAAAACTTGGAACTTGCCTTTGTTTTGTGCAGATATGAGCGGAGAAAACATATATAAATGTAAATTGCCTTGTTGTATAGGAATTGTGATTGGAAATGAGGGTAATGGAGTAGGCAAAAATATGGAAACGCTTTGTACAGGAAAAATAAAAATACCAATGGCAAATGGGCTAGAAAGTTTAAATGCAGGTGTTAGCGGAAGTATTTTGATGTTTGAAATAGCATTTGGAGGTAAAAATGTCAGGTCACAGTAAATGGCACAATATTCAGCGTGCCAAAGAAAAAACTGATGCTCAAAAGGGTAAAATATTTACAAAGATTGGCAGAGAGTTGGCGGTGTCTGTAAAAGCAGGCGGGTCAGATCCAGCAACTAATTCCAGATTATTTGATGCAATAGCAAAGGCCAAACAGAGCAATATGCCAGCAGATGGAATCACTCGTGCAATAAAAAAGGCCAGCGGAGAACTTTTTAATATTAATTATGAAGAAACAATGTACGAAGGCTATGGGATTGGCGGTTCAGCAGTTATGGTTAAATGTTTAACGGACAACAAAAATAGAACCGCGGGTGACATAAGACATCTTTTTGACAAATATGGTGGTGGACTTGGCGCAACAAATTGTGTATCATATTTATTTAAGCACAAAGGTATTATTTTTGTTGAAAAAACATTAGGAATGAATGTTGATGATTTTATGATGCTAGCGTTAGAATATAACGCAGTTGATGTTAATGAAGAGGATGAGGTTCTTGTTGTGGAAACAGAATCTTCTAAATTGCAGTCAACAATAAAAGGACTTTCTAATTGTAATATTTTGGAAAGTAAATTGGATTATTTACCAGATGTTTATATAACCTTAGATGATGATAAAAAAGCAACTTTTGAAAAAATGTTAGAAAAACTGGAAGAACTGGATGATGTTCAAGATGTTTTTCATAATGTAATTTTAAATGAATAAATAAAAAATAAAGTAAAATCTGCTGAACTTGAAAATCTGCTAAGTTTTGCAGATTTTTATTTAATATTTAAATTAGTAAAACCTTTGACAAAAGAACAAAGTTTCTTTATACTTAAAAGTAAGAGGATTTTATGCGAATTCTAGGAATCGATCCTGGTTATGGTATTGTTGGATATGGTGTTGTTGATTCAAATTTTAACACTCAAATTGCTGTTGATTATGGTGTTATCACAACCCCAAAAGAGTTATGTTTGCCAGATAGATTGCAAATTATCTTTAACACAATATGCAAAATTATAGATAGTTATAATCCTGATGTTGTGGCAATTGAAGAACTTTTCTTTTTTAGAAATTACACAACTGTAATACCTGTTGCAGAAGCACGAGGAGTGTTGGTTTTGGCATGCAAGTTAAAAAATGTTAGTATTTTTGAATACACGCCATTACAAATAAAACAAGCACTAACAGGGCATGGACGTGCAGAAAAACAACAGGTTCAATTTATGGTAAAAATGATTTTATGTTTGCAATCAATTCCAAAACCAGATGATGCCGCCGATGCACTTGCGGTTGCAATTTGCCATGCGCAAATTAATCCAAGGTTAAATGTTAATGAAATGTAATAAAAAGGAGAATAAATGTTTAATTTTATTATTGGCGAACTTGTTACAAAAATTCAAGGGCAGGCTGTTGTTGAATGTAACGGAATTGGATTTGAATTTCAGGTTTCAAATAACACGCTTTCTGCACTGCCATTAAATGGCGAGATGGTTAAAATTTACACATTTTTAAATGTTTTTGAAAATGGTATTTGTTTATATGGATTTGCTACTATTGAAGAAAAAGAAATGTTTAACAAATTAACAACTGTGTCAGGAATAGGCCCTAAAAGCGCTCTTACAATTTTGTCTGGAATTTCTCTTTCGGATCTCATTGTGGCAATTTCAACAGGTGATTTAAAAATGCTTTGCACAATTAAAGGCTTGGGGAAAAAAACAGCAGAACGTTTGGTTGTTGAACTTAAAGACAAAATTTCTGTTTTTGGCTGTTCAAAATCACAAGAGCCTGTTGTTGAAATAAAAGCACTAGATGATGCGGTTGAAGCACTTGTTTCGCTTGGAGTTAACAAAAACGATGCGTACCGCTTGGCAAAGGCAAACGCAAATGAGAATTCAACAATTGAACAAATAGTTACAAATGTTTTAAGAGGGTTGGGATAATGGAAGATAGATTTATAACAAGCAGTAAAAATTTGACTGATGTGGAAATTGAAAACTCGCTTAGGCCACGATCTATGCAAGATTATATTGGCCAGTCAAAGGTAAAAAACAGTTTACAGATTTATATTCAGGCAACAAAATCAAGAGGGGAGTCGTTAGATCATGTTTTGCTTTATGGTCCACCTGGACTTGGCAAAACAACGTTATCCCACATTATTGCAAATGAACTTGGAAGTCAAATGAAAATTACAAGCGGTCCCGCAATTGAGCATGCAGCGGATCTTGCAGCAATTCTTACAAATTTAAATCGTAATGACGTGCTTTTTATTGATGAAATTCATAGATTAAATAAAACTGTTGAAGAAATTTTATATCCCGCAATGGAAGATTTTGTTTTAGATTTTATTGTGGGAAAAGGTCCATCAGCAAGAAACATGCGTCTTAAAATTCAGCCATTTACCCTTATTGGAGCAACAACTCGTGCAGGAATGTTAACAAGCCCATTAAGGGACCGTTTTGGTGTTATTTGCAGATTAGAATTATATTCGCCAAAAGAACTTGAAATTATTATTAAACGTTCTGCAAATATTTTAGATATAAAATTGGATGAAAAGGCGGGGGGTGAAATTGCAAAACGTTCACGCGGGACCCCAAGAATTGCAAACAGACTTTTAAAACGAGTAAGAGATTATGCCGAAGTGATGGGAAAGGGCTATATTGACTTTGAAATAACAAATATTGCACTTGAACTTATGGAAATTGATAAATTGGGGCTTGATGACATTGACAGAAAAGTATTATCATCAATAATAAACAAATTTGGTGGTGGACCAGTTGGGCTTGAAACATTGTCTTCTAGCATTGGAGAGGAGTCAACAACCATTGAAGATGTTGTGGAACCGTTTTTATTGCAATTAGGCTTTATTGCACGAACTCCAAGAGGGAGAATGGCAATGCCAATTGCTTATGAACATTTAAAACTAAAAATATCCGAAAATAAATTAGAACAACTTAAAGCATGCAAGATGGTGAAAAATGATTGATTTAACATTAAAAAGTACATATAATTATAATTTGCCAAAGGAGTTAATTGCACAGACTCCAATTCAAACCCGTGATCATTCAAAACTTTTGGTATATGACAGAAAAACAGATAAAGTGGAGCACAAGCACTTTTATGATTTAATAGATTATCTTAAAAGTGGAGATGTTTTGGTTGTTAACACTTCAAGAGTAATTCCCGCTCGTCTTATTGGCCAAAAGCAAGAAACAAATGCAAAAATAGAAATTTTGTTACTTAAAAGACATTCTTTAAAACAATGGGAAGTTTTAGCAAAGCCATATAAACGCTTAAAAGAAGGCACAATAATTAATTTTACAGCGGATTTTTCTTGTAAGATTTTGCAAAAACTTGCAGATGGAATATGTAATGTAGAGTTTTGTTTTAACGGAAATTTTGAAGAAAATTTGGACAGACTGGGAGCAATGCCACTTCCTCCGTATATTCATGTAAAGTTAAAGGATAAGGAAAGGTATCAAACTGTTTATTCGCGTGAGGTTGGGTCAAGTGCTGCACCAACTGCGGGGCTCCATTTTACAGCGGAATTAATGAAAAAAATCCAATTAAAAGGCATAAAAGTTATTGAAGTTTTATTGCATGTTGGGCTGGGGACTTTTAGACCAGTTAAAGATGAAAACATTAAAGACTATAAAATTCATAGCGAATTTTATGAAGTTAGTGGCCAGTCAGCAAAAGAAATTAATGATGCAAAAAAACTTGGAGGCAGGGTTTTTGCAGTTGGCACAACAAGTGTAAGAACATTAGAAAGTTCTTGTGACAAAGAAGGAAATGTTGTTGCAGGGTTTGGTTACACAAATATTTTTATTTATCCACCATATAAATTTAAAGTTGTTGACGCTTTAATCACAAATTTTCATTTGCCAGAGTCAACGCTTTTAATGCTTGTTTCAGCATTTTGTGGGTTAGATAATGTTAAAAAATTGTATGAAATTGCAATTAAAAATGAATACAGATTTTTTAGTTTTGGAGATGCTAATTTAATGTTGTAAAAATTTTAACAAAAGGAAAAATATGTTTGAATTTAAAGTTAAAAAAGTTTGTAAGCAGTCCGGGGCAAGAATAGGTGTTTTTAAAACTCCTCATGGTGATATTGAAACGCCAATTTTTATGCCGGTTGGAACTCAGGCAACTGTTAAGGGGCTTACACCAGAAATGTTACATTCCATTAACGCACAAATAATTTTGGCAAATACTTATCATTTGTATTTAAGGCCGGGTTCGGATATTATTAAGCAAGCGGGAGGATTGCATAAATTTATGCATTGGAACAAGCCAATTTTAACAGATAGTGGAGGATTTCAAGTTTTTTCGCTTGCAAAACTTAGAAAGATTACAGATGACGGAGTTGAATTTTCAAGCCATATAAATGGTTCCAAGCATTTTATATCACCAGAAACATGTATGAAAATTCAAAATGATTTAGGTGCGGACGTAATTATGGCTTTTGACGAATGTTCTTCATATGGTGCTGATTTTAAACAGGCACGAGAGGCAATGGACCGCACTTTAAATTGGTTAAAAAGATGCTTTGATGCACAAAACAACAAATCACAGATACTTTTTCCTATTATTCAAGGAAATATGTTTAAAGAATTAAGAGAAATTAGTTTGAATAATTCTTTGCCATATGCAAAATGTGGCATTGCAATTGGCGGATTGTCTGTTGGCGAGCCGAAAAATGTTATGTATGAGATGTTAGATTTTTTGCAACCAAAATATCCAGTTAATATGCCAAGATATTTAATGGGCGTTGGTAGTCCAGATTGTTTGATAGAAGGCTTTGCAAGAGGAATAGACATGATGGATTGTGTTTTGCCAACACGTATTGCAAGAAATGGAACTGCTTTTGTTAAAAATGGAAAACTTGTAATAAGGAATGCAGAATTTAAAAACGATTTTGCACCAATAGAAGAAGACTGCCAATGTTATGCTTGTAAAAATTTTTCACGTGCATATATTAGACATCTTGTAAACGCTGGTGAAATGCTTGGAGCAGAATTGCTTTCTATACATAATTTAAATCATTTGTTAAAACTTTGTGATCAAGTTAAACAGGCAATTTGGGAAGATAGATTGTTAGATTTTAGAGATAAATATCTTGCAAATTACAATTTAATTAAATTAAAATAAAAAATACTTAAATTCGACGTTAAAGTGGTTGCATTTTTTTATAATTAGTGCTAACCTTAATGCAAATAAGAAAAAGGACAGGGCTTGTGGACTTTATTATGCCAATTAGTGTGCTTGTGCTTATTGTTATCTTTTTCTTTTTTATGTAACAAAAAGGAGATAAAATATGAATTCAATGCTACAAATTACAACTGCTGGTTATGTTTGTATTGGTGTTGCAATAGCAATAATTTTGGTTGTTGGCATTTTTCTTTTGGTAAACAAAAAGAAAAAAAAGTAATTGTTAACAATTAATTAAAATTAACCTACAAATTAAAAATTTAAAGGAGAAAAAAATGTTTTATGCTTTATTAGAAACAGCACCAGCAGGTATTTCTGCAACACAGTGGGTGCTTATTGGATTGTTAGGTGTGTTGCTTATTGCTTTACCGGTAATGCAAATTTCAAAACGAAAAAAAGAAACAACTCGCATGCAGGACATGACAAATGGTTTAAGAATTGGTGACACTGTTTTAACAACAGCAGGTATTATTGGTAAAATAGTAGATATAAAAAACTCACAAACAGGAGGAAAGGCCGTTACACTTGAAACAGGTTCAGGAAAGTTTGTAAGTTATATAACCGTTGATATAGCCGCAGTTTATGCACCGCTTGAACAGCCATGGAAGGAAAAAGAACTTGCAGAGGCTAACAAACAAGCAGAAAAACAACTTGAAAAAGAAACAGCAGAAAAAACTGATCAGCAATCACCAAAAGAAATTAATGCTAATGTTGAACAAGTAAAAAAAGAAAAAAACAAAAAGGTAAATTCAACAAAAAAATAAAGTTATAAAAATTTAGAGTTTTTTAAATAAATTATAAAATCAAGCCAACTTGTTTAGGTTGGTTTTATTTTATTTTTAATTAGCATATCAATACAAATAAGGAGAAAAAAAGTATGGGTGCAAAAATAGAAAAAAGTGAACCAAAATTTATAATTATTATTTTAAAAAGCGCATTAATTGCATTGGCAATAAGTTTAATAGGAATATTAATTTTTGCTTTTGTTATGAGGTTTTTTGCGGTTCCTGATGGTGCAATACGCCCAATTAACCAAATTATAAAATGCGTTAGTGTTATGATTGGATGTTTTTTTGGACTTAAAAAAACAAAAGAAAAAGGCTTAGTTAGTGGGCTTTTGGTTGGGCTTATTTATACATTAATATCATTTCTTGTTTTTTCTGCATTAAATGGTGAGTTTGAATTTACCAAGTTGCTTATTAACGATTTGCTTTTTGGCGGTGTTATAGGTGCAATTTGTGGGATAATTTCTGTTGGATTTCGCAAAGAAAAGAACGCATAACAAATTTTGGTTTTAAGATATAAATAAATTTTATTAAAATATGATTTTTTTGGCAATAATCAATTGACTAAACATGTATTTTGCTATATACTATCAAAGTATTTAAGGATAGGGGCAACAGATGTCAAAAAAATCTTCAAGAGTAAAATTTATAATTATTTCAATTTTCGTTGCAATAGCAACATTTTTCACTGTGTTTCAATTTAATGTTCCATTTACAAATAAAACATGGAATGGTTTTGCACGGAGTGTTGAACTTGGGCTTGATTTGGGTGGTGGAGTTTATGCTTTATATGATGCAAAAATGGACTCGGCAGACCCAAAAACTTTGGAAACAGGAATTGATGAAACACTCGAAAGCCTTAATGCTTTTTGGCTAGATCGAAAGCAAATTGAACCTATAATAAGTAAAATTGGGACTTCACAAATTAAGGTTGAAGTTTTGGATTTTGGATTTCCAACAAACATGTTTGAGTGGTTGGGCAATCCAAAACAAGTTCACATTAAAAAAACAAATGATTCAAAAGCAGAAGATGTTTTAAGTACGCAACATATTAGCACAGCAGACATTTCTGCCGACCAAAACAAATATGGTGTTATTGTAAAACTTAATGCCAATGGTGCAAAAATTTTTGAAAAACTTGTTGAAGAAATTGGTTCTGACGATGCAAAATTGTATTGTTTTTTAGACGATGAAACATCTTCAACATTAACAATTGCAGTTAAAAAACAAATGACCGGTGCAGCATTTTTTATGGCCAGTTCAACTGACATGACGTCATCATTGGCGCAAGAACTTGCTTACAACATTGTTAGCGGAACTTTTACTGCAAAATTGTCACATATTTCGGATGGCAAAGTTAATGCTTTATATGGTGAAAATGCAATGCTTTTATTTATAATTGCATTTTCAGTTATTCTTTTTGCAACCATGTTATACTTGTTTTTATCATACGGTGATTTTGGTTTGCTTGGCTCATTTTCATTATTTATTTGGGTAATTTTAACCATATTCTTTTTACAAGCGGTTCCAGTTGTTCAGTTAACTGCATCGGGGCTTGCAGGAATTTTGTTATCGTTTGCCATAACGGCATTTATTAATATTTTTATTTTTGAAAAAATTAGAAAAGAGTATGAATATGGTAAAAAATTGCCTCTTGCATGCAAGGCAGGTTTTAAAAATGCAATTCCAACAATAGCAGATTTTGGCGGTATATCTTTGATTGCATCACTTATATTTTGGATTGCAACAACAGGCGGAGCAAAAAGTTTTGGAGTTTCGTTATTTATTGGAACAGCGGTTATGCTGTTTACAACTTTAATTATTACTCGTTGGTTTATTAAACTGTATCTTCCACTTAATAGCACTAACGCAGGCAAACTTAAATTTAAGAAGGAGGCTTCTGATGAAAAAGCAGTTTAATTTTATCAAAAATGCAAAATGGTTTTTAATTGCGCCTGTTGTTTTATTGCTTGCAGGAATAGTTATTTTTTCAATTTTTGGTTTTAATGTTAAAAGCACAATTTTAGGTTCACAAATAGTTTTAAACAGAGCAATGCTTGCAATTTTACTTGTTTTTGTTGCAGTGTTTGTTTATCTTTTATTTCGTTTTGGAATTTCCAGTGCGATGACATCAGTTTTGTTTTTTATAATTAATATTTTAGTTACACTCGCTGTTCTTGCAATTTGCAGAGCCCCAGTAGGAGCAACTTTAATTACGTCAATGATGTTTGTTGTTGCATATTCTTTGTTTATGAATATTCTTTTATTTTCTAATATTAAGCAAAACAAAAACAATCCAGACAACATTGGATTGTCCAACTTTGAAATTGCGGAAATGGCATCTGAAAGTTGCTTTTCACATATTACTGATTTTGGCATGATCTCATTGTATTCATTTGCCATTGCAATTTTTATTTCCACACCACAAATAAGAATGTTTTTTTTACCAATAATAATTGGAATTTTAATTACAACCTACACTTCAATTTTTTTAATTCCAACAGTATGGGCGTTTGGAAATTTAAAAAACAAAATTAAACAAAAAAAGGTGCAAAAACAAGATTAAATTAAAAAAATGGATTTTAATATAAACTAATTTAAGTTATGCAAATTAAATATGCATAACTTTTTTAAATATGTAAAATTAAATTTCTCTATTAATTGACAATGCTGATATTAAACGTTATAATACAAAAGAAGAGTATTAAGTGAGATATCAAAAGCATAAGTTTGATGCTGAGCAAGATAAAATTAATTTATTTTCAAAGCAATTTGGCATCAGCCCTTTAATAATGAAAATAATCATGTCCCGTGGTTTTAAAACTAAGGAGGATATTGACAATTTTTTATATGCAGAAAAACTACCACTTCAAAATCCCATGTTGCTTTCGGGGATTTTTGAGGCTGTTGTAAAAATAAGGCTTGCAATAACAAAAAAAGAAAATATATTAATTTTTGGGGATTATGACGTTGATGGTGTAAGTGCAACAGCAATTATGCTTAAAACTTTGAAAGAATTAGGTGCAAACGCTTCATATTTTTTGCCAAACAGATTTATAGACGGATACGGCTTAACCTGCAATGCAATTGATAAAATTAAAAAAAAGTTTAATCCATCACTTATTATAACTGTGGATTGTGGCATTTCGTGTAAAAACGAGATTGCTTATGCAAAAACAAAAGGCATTGAAATTATTGTTACGGATCATCATGAAATTCCGCCAGAACTTCCCGAAACAATTTGTATAAATCCCAAAATTGCCGAACAACAGTTTACTTTTAAGCATTTGTGTGGCACCGGAGTTGCGTACAAACTTTCTTGTGCACTTATTGGAGAAAAATCTGCTCAAAAGTTTTTACCAATAGTTGCAATAGCAACAATAGCAGATATTGTTCCCTTAATTGGTGAAAACAGAGTTTTAATAAAAAAAGCAAAAACAATGATGGGGCAACTTCCAAAAGGGCTTAGATATTTGTTTCAAATTAATAATATTTCACCTGAAACTGCAACCGCTCACGAAATTGCGTTTAAAATTGCTCCAAAATTAAATGCATCTGGCAGAATGGGCGATGCAGGTGACAGCCTTGAACTATATTTTGAAACAGATTTAGATAAAATTAAAAAACTTGCACAAAAAATTATAAAGCATAATCAAAAACGTCAAGCAATTTGCGCAAGTGTTTATGATGATTGTGTAAGCATGCTTTCAAAAATTGATTTAACTGAAAAGCGTGTAATTGTTCTTTATTCAAAAAATTGGGATCAAGGAATTCTAGGTATAGTGGCATCAAAAATTGCAGATGAGTTTTGTAGGCCATGTTTTTTGTTTTCTGAGATAGAAAACGAAATTTTAAAGGGATCGGCAAGAAGTGTGCAAGGCATTAATATTCATAAAATGATTGCAATGCAAAGCAATATTTTGGAAACCTATGGAGGGCATTCTTCCGCTGCGGGGCTTGCTTTAAAAAAAGAATTTATACAATTGTTTGAAAATAACTTAGAAAAGTACATAAAAGAAAACATTAGCGAAAATGCATTTTTACCAACAAAATTTTATGATGAAGACCTGCAAGAAAATGAAATTAACGAAGAGTTATTTTTGGATCTTCAAAAACTAGAACCAACAGGATGTGAAAATTTGCGTCCAATTTTTTGTACAAAGCCAACAAAAACAGAAATTATTCCTATGAAACGTTTTCCAGAACATGCAAACGTATCTTTTGGAAAAATTACACTAGCATTTTTTTCATATATTTCAAAAAAAGTTAAGTTATCGCTTTGCAAGTATCACAATTTTTATTATGAAATTGAAAACAGGCAAAAAGGGATGTTTAAAGGGACGTTAAAAGATGTTGACAGTTCCTTGGAACTTACTGAAACGGCAGGCAAATTTCTTAACCCGCTTAAAATTATTCAACTAAAAGGATGCGCTGGCGAGGCAAAATTTAAATATTATGTTAGCGAAAAACTTTATGAATTTGTTGCCGATTGTTCTTTAAAAGCATTTGGTACAGCCTTTGTGTGTTTTGGGACAAATGAATTTTTAAATTTTACAAATAAATTTGATTTAAGTAATATAAATGAATTTTGTTGCCATTCCACGCCACCTGTAAATGGGCTTAATGCAATTGTTTTGTTTCCCGAAAGTTTTGAATTTTTAAAAAATTACAAACGTGTTGTATTTTTGGATCAGGTTTTGGATGAAGTTTTTATTGCGAAAATCAATCAAATTACAAACGCAGAAATTTTTGTTTTATCAGATAAAAAGTTTGATAAAAAAACTTTATTTTATGTTAAAAACGATAAAAAAACATTGGCAGAAATTTTTGGGGTTTTAAAAAAAATATGTAATCGAAAGTTTTCAGATGTGTTTGATATGTTTACATATGCAGTTAGAAATTGTGGTCAGCATAATGATTTTGCATCATTTTATTTTGCTCTTTTGGTGGAAAGTGAGTTGGGTGTTTTTGATCTAACAAAAACATCTGGTTTTTGGATTATCACACAAAATAAAAATATAAAAACAGATTTATCAAATTCAAGCATATGGAATGCCCATACATCAATAACAGAGCAACAATATCAAACTAATCCAGCAAAATTTTATACAAAAAATATACAAAAAAATACGGAGGCAAAATAAAGTTGAAAATTTTAATTAATGAATTTAATTTTAATGAAAATGAAAAAGAGTTTTTGGCAATGCTTGGAGATTTTAACAACTCAACAAATTTACAAGTTGAAAATATTATTAATTTTGGTGGAGATAAAACTTCTGTTCTTGCTTATTTGTCATACAAATTTGAACTTGTAAATTATTTGGATAAGCATAAATTAAAATTGGCAAAAAGATATAAAAACCTTAAATTAAAATACATTACAATGCAAAAATTTGATAATAAAAATGCAATTAAAATATTGTTAAAATGCAGAGATTTGCGTGCTGTTGTAATTTTGTCGGCAATTATGTATACAAAACTTTTTGATTACAAATTGCCATTATCATCCGAGGAAATTGATTTGATTAAATATCAAGGCAAAATTTTTCCAAAAATACTTGCAATGCTTGGAAAAAATTACGAGCGAGCAGTTTTTGAGGATAAATGTTTTGAATTATTGGACAATGAAAATTATAAGGAAATAATAAATGCCCCCGCAATGAATGTTTTGAACAATAAAGCGTTAATTAAAGACCTGTCTGTTAAATTGACCAAAATGTCACAGGATATTTGTGAAACTTATATCATAGAAAACAGACTTAAAAATGCATTGGGAGTATTTTTAAAAATGAAACGCAAAAATTGTGTAATAGAAGAAGTTTATGATATAATTGGATTCAGAGTTCTTGTAGAAACAGAAGAGCAATGCTATCATATGCTAAATGTTATTAAAAAAAATTTTGTGTGCGTTGAGGGAAGGATTAAAGATTTTATTAGTAAACCAAAGCCTAACGGATATCGTGCCCTGCATGCAACAATTTTGTACAATGAAAAAAATGTTGAAATACAAGTTAAAACAAAAGATATGCATAGGGCATCGGAATATGGTGAGTGCGCTCATTGGAAATACAAACAAAGATTAATTAAAATCAGGGGGTAAAAATGGAGGTTAACACCAATTATTTGCCACTAGAAATTGACTTACAAGCCTTAGTGAAGCAATATGAATTTAATGATGTAAAAGTTGTAAAACTGGACCATTTTTTAAAAATGGGGGACAACAAAGTTACAAATTTTTGCGTACTTTGTGCTGATGAAAAAATCACGGAAGAATGTATGTCAACAAAACTGCCACAATTTTCAAGTTTGTTAGAGGAAAAAAGATTTTTAAAACGGGAGGCCAAACTTTGTGTATATAAATTGCTTTCAAAATATTTTAATTGCGGTCTGCCATGGGGATCACTAACAGGTGTTCATCCAACAAAATTAGGTTATCAATTAATTAAAGAGGGCGTTGAGCCCAACATGATAAAGAATACTTTAATAAATAATTTTTATGTAAGTGCAGAAAAGGCCGAGTTGGTTGAAAAAGTTATAAAAAGTCAAGAGGCGCTTATTGTTAAAAATGATGGCGTAATTGATTTGTTTGTTAACATTCCATTTTGTCCGTCACGTTGTAATTATTGCAGTTCTGTTTCAAATGTGGTGAGTGAAAGCGGGGATTTAGTTGAAAAATATTTACAAGCGCTAAAAAAAGAATTTGATGTTGTAAAAAAAATTATTAAAGAAAAGCCTTATATTGTGCGCTCAATTTATGTTGGCGGTGGCACGCCTAGTGTTCTTACAAATTTTCAAATAGAAGAACTTTTAATGATGTTTCCTTATCAAGTTGAAGAATTTACCTTTGAATGTGGGCGTCCAGAAACTATTACAGCCGAAAAACTTGCAGTGCTAAAAAAATATGGTGTAAACAGAATTTGCATAAACCCACAAACATTTAATGAAAAAACTCTTAACAAAATTCATAGAACTCACACAGTAAAAGATGTTTATTCTGCTTTGAAAGTTGCAATGCCTTTTCAATTTAAAATCAACATGGATTTTATTGCAGGGCTTGCGGGAGAAACCCTTTCGGATTTTAAACGTACAATTGATTTGGTCCTTGAAATTTTGCCAGACAATATTACAATTCATGCTTTGGCACTTAAACGTGGTTCCGATCTTGCAAAAGATGAAGAGCAAAAAAATGACACAAAAAAAGAGAATTTGGTTAAAAAAATGATTGAGTATTCAATTACAGAACTTATGGAAGAAGAATACAAGCCTTATTATTTGTATAGATTAAAATATCAAAATGGACAAGAAAATATTGGTTGGACAAAACCTAATTCCGCATGTAAATTTAACATTGATAGCATGGAAGAAACCGTTAGCATAATGGCTATTGGTGCAAACGCAATAAGCAAAAGAGTTTGGAATGTTAAAAATAAAATTGAACGTAGCGCAAATGTAAAAGATGTTGCGGAGTATATTGCCAGAATAGAAGAAATGCTTGAAAGAAAGAAAAAATTATTTATGTAATAAAAAATTGTGGCAAGTTGTTAAAAAATTGCTTGCTAAATAATGTTATGTATGTTATTATAAATGCGACCTTAAACAAGGTTTTGCGAAACTCCAACGCTTTGCTTTGTTTGTGGCGAAAATAATAAAGGAGAAAAGATGAAAAAAGAAATTAAAGCAGAAATTATTCAAAAATTCAAGGTAAATGAGGCCGATACAGGTTCAGCACAAGTGCAAATTGCATTGCTAACCGAACGCATTAACCATCTTAATGAGCATTTAAAACTCAACAAAAATGATAATCATTCGCGTCGTGGGTTGTTACAGATGGTTGGTCAACGTAAAGGACTTTTAAAATATCTTGAATCGCAAGATATTGAAGTATTTAGAAAACTTAAACAAGAACTTAATATTCGTTAACATATTTGGGGTGGGTAACCACTCCATTTTTCAGTAGATTAATTAAATTAGAGGAGAGATATGAAAGATAAAACATTTGAAACAGAAATTGGCGGTAAAAAAGTTTGGATTAAAACTCAAAAATATTGTGAACAAGCAGGTGGAAGTTGTTTTGTTGGTTGCGGAGAAACTGTTGTTATGGTTAATGCGACCATGTCGGAAGCCCCACGTGACGGCATTGATTTTTTTCCACTTGGTGTAGATTTTGAAGAAAAATTGTACTCAGTTGGTAAAATTCCAGGAAGTTTTAAACGTCGCGAAGGAAGACCAAGTGACAAGGCAATTTTAACATCAAGATTAATAGACCGTCCACTTAGACCACTTTTCCCAAAAGGATTTTTTAACGATGTAACAATTGTTGCAACGGCATTATCAATTGATCCAGACGTTGCCCCAGAACCTCTTGCGATGCTTGGTTCATCTGTTGCGCTTACAATTTCGGACATACCTTTTGAAGGTCCAACAGGCTCAGTTTGTGTTGCAATGATAGACGGAAAATATATTGCAAATCCATCAGCAAAAGAGCGCGACATCAGCAAAATTGCCTTAACAGTTAGTGGAACAAAAGACGCAATTTTAATGGTTGAGGCTGGTGCAAAAGTTGTTACAGAAGCAGAAATGTTGGGCGCAATTATGTTTGCTCATGAAGAAATTAAAAAAATGGTTGAATTTCAACTTAAAATAAAAGAAGAAATTGGAAAACCATTGTCACAAAAAATTAATTATTACACAATTTCAGATGAAATTACAAATGCAGTTAGAGATTTTGCAACTTCAAAACTTGTTAAAGCGTTAAACACTTTTGAACGTTCAGAACGCCAAGCAAATCAAAATTTGGTTTCACAAGAATGTCAAGAACATTTTGCAAAAATTTTTCCTGACAAAGTGAGAGAAATTGATGATGTTATTTATAAAATAACAAAAGAACTTGTTCGTGGAAGAATTCTTAAAGATGGCATCAGGCCCGACGGTAGAAAATTAACAGAAATTCGTAAAATTTGGTGCGAAACAGGAATTTTGCCAAGAGTTCATGGAACAGGCGTGTTTACTCGTGGACAAACACAGGTTTTAACAACATTAACACTTGGAACAATTTCAGAAGTTCAAAAACTGGAAGGGCTTGATGATGAAGAAGCAAAAAGATATATGCATCATTACAACATGCCACCATATGCAACAGGTGAAGCAAAAAATTTGCGTAGCCCCGGCAGACGTGAAATTGGCCATGGAGCGCTTGCAGAACGTGCATTGGAGCCAGTTATTCCAAGTGAAGAAGAGTTTCCATATGCTTTAAGGCTTGTATCAGAAGTTTTAAGTTCAAACGGTTCATCATCAATGGCAAGTGTTTGTGGATCAACGCTTGCACTTATGGACGGGGGAGTTCCAATCAAGGCTCCTGTTGCTGGCATTGCAATGGGGCTGATTAAAGATGCAAATTCGTCTAACGTTGCAATATTGTCTGATATTCAAGGTTTAGAAGATTTTCTTGGAGATATGGACTTTAAGGTTACTGGAACAAAAGACGGGATAACTGCAATACAAATGGATATAAAAATTAAAGGAATTGATGAAAACATTCTTCGCACAGCGCTTAATCAGGCACGTGAAGGAAGGCTTTTTATACTTAATAAAATGCTTGATGTTATTTCAGAACCTAAAAAAGAAATGTCTGTTTATGCTCCAAAAATAATAACATTTTCAATAAATCCAGACAAAATTAAGGATGTTATTGGAAGTGGGGGAAAAGTTATTAACAAAATTATTGAAGAAACAGGTGTTAAAATTGATATTAATGACGAAGGAAGTGTTTTTATTGCATCAATTGATGCTGAAATGGCAAAAAGAGCAAAGGAAATTATTCTTGGCATAACAGAAGAACTTGTTGTTGGCGGTGTTTACACTGGCAAAGTTGTTAGAGTTATGACTTTTGGGGCCTTTGTTGAAATAACGCCTAATAAAGATGGCATGATTCATATTTCAAAACTATCTAACACAAGAGTTGAAAAAGTTGAAGATGTTGTTAACATTGGAGACGTTGTTGACGTTGAAGTTATTAAAGTTGATGAAAAAGGAAGAATAGATTTTAAACTTGTTAAAAAACATTAATTAAGTTAAAAAAAAGCAAGCCCGAAAGGTCTTGTTTTTTTTGTAAAAGAATAAATATTTTTTGTTTTCATATTATAAAATATGGGAAAAAAATCATTATTTTCATTTAGAGCAGTTTTTTGCAATATTATAATTGCATGTGTGTTATTTTTTGTTTTTGCTATCACGTATGCGGGTGACGTTATGGGTGTTTTTGCAAATAACGAACCAAAAGCAATTTATTATGGCAACAAAAACGAAAATAAAGTTAGTTTAATGTTTAACGTGTACTGGGGAACAGAGTATTTGGATAGAATTTTAAATATTTTGGATGCTAACAAAGTTAAAACAACATTTTTTGTTGGCGGAACATGGGTATCACAAAATGCAGAATATTTGACAAAAATTTATGAAAAAGGTCATGAAATTGGCAATCACGGTTATTTGCACAAAAATCATAGTTCTTTAACTGCTGAACGTAATAAATATGAAATTTTTACAACTCATGAACTTGTAAAAAAACTTGTTAATGTTGAAATGAATTTATTTGCACCGCCAAGTGGCGATTTTAATAATTTAACACTAGAAACGGCATCAAAATTAGGTTATCAAACAATTATGTGGACGCATGACACAATTGACTGGCGAGATAAAAGCCAAGAGTTAGTTTTTTTGCGTGCAACAAAAAAAATTGTTGGTGGGGATTTAATTTTAATGCATCCAACAAAACATACAATGGATGCATTAGCAGATATAATATCAACGCTAAATACAAAAAAATTAACTGTTACAACTGTTTCAAACGTAATTAAGTTATTGTAATAAAAAAAAATTACGTTATTTTTTGTATTATTTTAAAAAAATAAAAATATGGTAATTTACTTGCAAAAAAAATGCCAAATAGGCTATAATAATTTTGCAAGATAAGGCTATATTCAAAATGTAGCAAACAAAAAAAGGCAAAAAAAATTAAGTGGCAATTTTAAAATTTAACTCTAATGAATATGAACCCTCATCAAACCGCAAAAAGATGGGAATTTTTATTCTTGTACTTTGCTCAATTGTTTTTGTGGGGCTGTTTACAAATCTTATTAATTTTTGGACAAGTTTTTTGCTTGGAACGTTGGGGCTTTTTTCTTATCCTTTTTGGATAACAGCGTTTATTGTTGGAATTGCCTTAATAAATAATAAAAAATACATTATAAGTGCAAAATACGTGGTATTTTTTTCCTTAACAGTTTTATCTTTATTATGCATAATTCAACTAATTGTTGTTAAATCGGACGCTCTTTCTTATACTCAGTTTTTAACACAAAATTACACCCAAAAACTTACTGCTGGTGGTGTTATTGTTGGCTTTGTTGCAGGAACAGTTAAATATGTTTTAAATTTAACAGCGGCTTACATAATTTTTTCTTTAACAACAATAATATTTGGCGCCCTTATGGCAGATTACTTTTATAATATAAAAAAGAATCCAAATTTTGGGATAAAACGCAAGGATGAATCAAAGTTTAAAACAGAATTTCAAATGCCTAAAATTATTGAAACCAAACAAAATGAAAATAATCATGAAAAAATTAATGTCACATTAGATGGATATCTTGAATCTCAGCCCAAGGATTTGGAAGCAAAACGAAAACTAGGAATAATTGCATCTTCGGCGCCAAAACCAATTTTGTTGTCAGAAGATAAAAAGCCAATGTCAAAGCGTGAATATATTCTTACCCCTCAATCCACGCTATCGAGCACTATTTTTGGCAATGCGAAAGTTCAAAAAACAGATACAGAGCCATTTAAACCAATTATTTCTAATGAAGAAATCAACAATACCTTTAATCAGTTAAAACAAACACAATCTCAAATTATTCAACCTCAAACACAAAGTATTAATAATATTTCAAATATTCAGCCAATTAAAAAGCCCCTTTCAGCAATAACCGACGAGGATGACTACACAAAAAACTTATTAAAAGATATAATGGTGGAAGAAAAAACAAAAGTTATAAATAAAGAATTGCCAAAATTTACAGAAGATTCTTTGCAGAATGATTTGCCCGAAAAAAAACTACTTAATATTTTAAATTTTTCTTCAAGGGAAACCATGTATGCACCTGTTGAATTAACAAACGTAAATGAATATGAGCCAATAATTTATAACCCACCTCCACTAGACTTGCTTACAACACAATCTATTGATATTTCATCATTAAATGAAAACGTTGTTGAAAAACGTGCACAACTTGAAAATTCACTTGCAACGTTTGGAATACCAGCAAAGGTTATTGGAGTTGTTGTTGGGCCAGCAATCACGCGATACGAACTGGAAATGCCTCCGGGGATTGCTGTTAAACGAGTTTTAAGCCATGCAGACGATATTGCACTTTCACTTGCATCAAATGGAAATATAAGAATAGAAGCGCCAATTCCTGGCAGAAGTGCAGTTGGAGTGGAAGTTCCAAATGAAAAAGTTGCAACTGTTAGCATTAAAGAAATTTTAACTTCTCGTGAATTTTTGCAAAGCAGATCTCCGCTCACAATGGCACTTGGAAAGGATATATCAGGTGCAATAAAAATTACAACTCTGCCAAAACTAACTCATCTTTTGGTTGCGGGAACAACAAATTCTGGAAAAAGTGTTTGCTTAAATTCAATTATTTTAAGTTTTATTTTTAAAGCATCCCCCGAGGAAGTTCGTTTAATTTTAATCGACCCAAAATTTGTGGAATTTAATGCCTTTAATGGTTTGCCTCATTTATTAATTCCAAAAGTTATAACTGATGCAGAAAAGGCAATTAATGCTTTATCTTGGGCGGTGAGCGAAATGGATAAACGATTCAGAATTTTTGAAAGCACAATGTGTTTAAATATTGACGATTACAATTCCAGCCAGCCTGTTATATCAAATCAAGTTGCCAAAATGCCATATATTGTAATTATAATTGATGAATTAAACGAACTTCTGATGTGTGCAAAAAAAGAATTGGAAGAAAAAATTGCAAGATTATCTCAAAAAGCACGTGCATGTGGAATTCATTTAATTTTTGCAACACAAAGGCCAAGTGTTGATGTTATCACAGGAACAATTAAAGCAAATTTGCCGTCAAGAATTGCATTTTCGCTTAAAACACAGCCCGACTCAAAAACTGTTTTAGGCGAAGGCGGTGCAGAAAAACTTCTTGGACGTGGAGACATGTTATATTCTCCAAATGGTTCTTCTGAACCAAAAAGAATTCAGGGATGTTTTGTTTCTTCGGAAGAAATTAATATGGTTGTAAATTACATAAAGGCAAATAATAAATGTGTGTTTGATGAACAAATAGAAAGAGCAATAATGAATCCTAATCAAAAAGATAATAATATTGGCAGTGAAAGCAATGAGGTTAGTTCTGATCCAATGTTCATTTCCGCGCTCAGAGTTGTTGTTGAAACTGGGCAGACCGCCGTTACTTTTATTCAGCGAAAACTTATGTTAGGCTTTCCGCGTGCGGCAAGATTGCTTGACCAAATGGAGGCAGCGGGTTATTTGTCGGGACAAGATGCATCCAAACAACGTGAAGTTATTATCACAATGGAACAATTTGAAAATCTTTATGGCAACACAAATTAAAAATTAATTATGGAGAAATAATGACAAAAGAAGAACTTAAACAAAAAACAATTTCTGCAATAAGTTTGGGTTGCGATAAAAATCATGTTGACCTTGAACATATGCTTGCTTCTCTTAATGAATACGGCTTTAAAATTGTTAGTAATATTGAAAGTTCAAATATAATTATTGTTAATACTTGCGCGTTTATTCTTCCAGCACGAGAAGAAGCAATTGCCAATATTTTACTTGCATTAAATCAAAAAAAAATAGGCATGTGCGAAAAAGTTATTGTGTGTGGTTGTTTGCCAGTTCGTAATTTAGAAGAATTGCAAAAAAGTTTGCCAGAAGTTGACGCTTTTGTTAATTTTAAAAACAATTGTTATATCACTCAAATTATTGAAGAATTATACAAAATTTCACCTTCAAAATTTGCAGTTGAAAGTTATAAACGTTTTTTAACAAATCAAAAGCACTTTGCCTTTTTAAAAATATCAGAGGGTTGTGATAATGGTTGTGCATATTGCACAATTCCAAGAATTAGGGGTAGATTTAGGTCAATTCCAATGCAGGAAATTATTACAGAAGCCACAGAACTTGTTAAAGGCGGTGTTAAAGAACTTATTATTGTTGCCCAAGATGTTACCAGTTACGGCATAGATTTGTATGGAAAATATTCGCTTTGTAATTTAATTTTGCAGTTAACAAAAATAAAAGGTGTTCAATGGATAAGATTGCATTATTGCTATCCCGAACTTGTTTCAGACGAACTTTTAAAATTAATTTCAACAAATTCAAAGGTTTGCAAATATATTGATATTCCGTTGCAACACATTGATAACAAAATATTAAAAAGCATGAACAGACATATTGATGAAGAGCAGACCAGAAATCTAATTAAAAAAATCAGAGAAATTGATTCAGAAATTGCAATACGTTCAACATTTATAATAGGATTACCGGGAGAAACGCACAAACAGTTTGTAAAACTTTGTAAATTTTTGGAAGAAAACAAATTGGAAAACGTAGGTTTTTTTTCATATAGCAAAGAAGATTTTACCAAAGCAAAATATATGAAACACCAAATTCCAAATTTTATTAAGCAATTAAGGCTTAAAAAAATTCAAAAAATTCAGGAAAAAATTGCTTATAAACTAAATAAAGAAAAAGTTGGACAAGTTTGTAGAATGATTATTGATAAAAAAGCAGATAAAAATAATTTTTATGCAAGAGGACAAAATAATTCGCCAAATGTAGATTTTAATGCTATAATAAGTGGTGAAGGGTTGGCAATTGGCGAATTTGTTAACGTTTTAATTACCGATTTTTCAAATAATATTTTTAAAGGAGTAAAACAATGAACACACCAAACAAAATAACATTAGTTCGTATTTTCATGATTCCAATAATAGTATTTTTTTACTTAGCAAATTTTATCCCTTTTGGAAAAATAATTGCACTCGTTTTATTTATTATTGCCTCTGCAACTGACTTTCTGGATGGATATCTTGCAAGAAAAAACAATCAGGTTACAACAATAGGAAAATTTTTGGATCCAATTGCGGACAAAGTTTTGGTTCTTGCTGGATTGCTTTTGCTAATATGTGATGGAACAGTTCCCTCGCCATATGGAGTTATTATTGGAATAATTATTATTGGAAGAGAGTTAATTATAAGCGCATTTCGCCAGATTGCATCGTCAAAAAATGTTATTATGGCAGCAGATAAGTGGGGAAAAATTAAAACATTTGTAACCGATATCGCATTATGCTCGTTGATTGTTTTGGCACATGCAAATCAAGTTGGTTTCACAGGTGATTTAATGAATGTTTTCAAAATTTTTAATTGGGTGGCAATTGGAATTGCAACCATTTTAACCGTAATTTCTGCTATAAATTACATTGTAAAAAATAAATCTGTATTTAAATAAAATTAAGTCAAACAAATGTTCAAATATTTTTAAAAACAAGGCAAAATTGCTTTGTTTTTTATTTATTATAATGTATAATAATTGCATTAGGGAGAACTTATGGAAGAAAAGAAAAAACTATTAGACCAAGCAATTTTAAATATTGAAAAACAGTTTGGCAAGGGTTCAATTATGAGGCTGGGAGATCAGCCAGCGCAGATGATTGATGTTATTCCATCAGGTTGTTTAGCACTTGATATGGCACTTGGAATTGGTGGAATTCCGCGCGGAAGAATAATTGAAATTTATGGACCAGAATCTTCTGGAAAAACAACTTGTGCGTTGCACATTTTAGCGGAAGCACAAAAATTAGGTGGAACGGTTGCTTTTATTGATGCAGAACACGCGCTGGACCCTTCGTATGCCAAAAGATTGGGGGTTAACGTTGAAGACTTGTATGTTTCTCAACCAGATAACGGAGAGCAGGCATTGGACATTTGTGAAGCATTGGTGCGAACAAGTTCTGTTGATGTTGTTGTTGTGGACTCTGTTGCAGCGCTTACACCAAAGGCTGAAATCGAAGGAGATATGGGTGGAAATCACGTTGGGCTTCAAGCAAGGCTTATGAGCCAAGCGCTCAGAAAACTTACAGCAATAACAAGTAAAAGTAAAACATGTGTAATTTTTATTAATCAACTTAGAGAAAAAATTGGCGTTATGTTTGGCTCTCCCGAAACCACAACAGGTGGAAAAGCCCTTAAATTTTATGCAAGCATAAGGTTAGATGTTAGAAAAGTTGACACAATTAAGGATGGCACAAATATAATTGGAAATCGTACAAAAATTAAAGTTGTAAAAAACAAACTTGCACCACCTTTTAAAATTGCAGAGTTTGACATAATTTATGGAGAAGGTATTTCAAAATCTGGTTCTGTTTTAGATCTTGCATTGCTGTTTGATTTGGTTCAAAAAGCAGGAAGTTGGTTTGCCTATAAAGGTGAAAAAATAGGGCAAGGCAAAGAAAATGCAAAAGCATATATTCAAAACAATGCAAAAGTTTATGCTGAACTTGAAACTCAAATTCGCAAACTTATGAAAGAAAAGCAAATTGATATGGAAGATGAACCAGCAGAAGACTAATTGATGTTTTAAATCCATAGTTTTCTTCTTTCATTTTTGTCAGTGGAAAAAGATGTGTAATTATTAAATCTTACAAGTTCAATTTTGTTGCTTATTTCGCTTTTTATTTGTTGCTTGGTGGCATAATTTGTTGCAATTGAAATAACATAAAATTTTGTTCTTACGTTTTGTTTTAATGGTGTGAAAATAGTTTGTTTGCCATCCAAACTTCTTATTTGCTTTAAAAGTGTTGTTTGATTATTTTCAATTTTGTAAATTTCATATTCCAAATGTGATTCTGTGTTAAAAGTTAATACTGCGTTGTCGTTTTCCACATGGCCATCCAACGTTGGGGCGGATAACCAAATAAAGTTTGAAGAAGTTGAATGAGGCAAAAATCTTTTTGAAAACAGTGCAGTTTGTCTGTATTTTTCTGGTGTAAATTCATTTGCCTTGCAAACTTTATGATTTTGTTCTAATTCCAAAGAATCAATTTCAACTGGTACAACGCTGTTTGGCATTGTAAAATTAACAGGAGATTCATTTAAATACAAACTGTCAAAATAGGTTTTAGAAATTTTTGAAGGCATGTTTCCTCCGTTATATTCAATGTTTTTTCCATCCAAATTGCCTAACCAAACTCCAACAAGGTCGGCCGTTGTGTAAGCAACAGACCATGCATCTTTGTTGTTTTTTTCATAAGTTTTACCAACTGTTCCACTTTTTGCGGCAACCTGATATTTTTTTGAAAAGAGTGATTTACTGATGCCATTTTTAACGGCAGAACAAAGCATATTGGTGGTTAAATAAGTTGTGTCATTTTCAAAAACTTTTGTTTTGGTATCATTGTTTTTCCAAATAATTTCGCCATTAGAATTTGCAATATATTTTAAAAAACTTGGCTTTGTGTAATAACCTGTTTGATTTGCAAATGGAGTGTATGCACCAGTAAGAGATCCAATAGTTGTGCCCTCGGTCATGCCTCCAAGGGCAAGAGCATAACCTGTGTCATTTTTGTTAAATTTAATTCCTAGTTTTTCTCCATATATTTTTGATTTTGGGATTCCGAGATATCCCATAATTTTGACTGCGGGGACATTTAATGATTTTGCAACTGCTTTTTCAACACTAACATATCCTTCAAAATTTCCTGACACATTGTTTGGGCTGTAATTTGAAATATAAATTTTTTCGTCCAAAACTTGTGTTATTGGAGAAATTATTCCTTCTTCAATGGCGGGTGCGTAAACCAAAAGTGGTTTTATTGCCGAGCCAGGCTGACGTGGGCACTCGCTAACTTTTAAATTACCTTTTGCAACATAGCCTTCAACCACTCCCGTTTTTGAATTAATTGATATTGCACTGTAATCGCAATTTGGGTCATGATAATTAAAAGATTTTTCAAGTAAGTCTTGTTTATCTTTATTAAAATTTGTGTAAATTCGATAATCACCAATTGCAAGTTGTTTAGCGGTTGTGTTTAAAATTTTTGTTGCTTGATCAAGTGCGCATTCTAAATAACAGTTTAAAGTGCTGTTTTTATTATTTTGTGGTGTCAATATTATTGGTAAACACGATTCTTGGTCAAATTCTTTTTGTGATATTTTTTTGTCATTAAGCATTTCTTGCAAAACAATATTTCGGCGTGTTTTAGACGCTTCCATATGTCTGTATGGGCTAAAATTAGCAGGGGATTTTATAATTCCTGCAAGCAAAGCACCCTCTGAAATTGTTAAATATTTTGCAGATTTGTTAAAAAAATGTTGGCTTGCGTTTTCAATTCCATAACATCCATCACCAAAATAAATTAAGTTTAAATATTTTTCTAAAATTTGATTTTTTGTTAATTGCTTTTCAAGTGAAATGGCAAGTTCAATTTCGTTAACTTTTCTTCTAAAAGTTTTTTGTGTTGTTAAATGTGTGTTTTTTATTAATTGTTGGCTTATTGTAGACGCGCCTTGAACAATACGCCTATTTTTTATGTTTGTAAAACTTGCAGAAATCATTCTTTTAACATTTATTCCTTTGTGCTTGTAAAAATCTTTATCTTCAATGCTAACAAAACTGGCAGGAACATGTGCTGGCAATGCTCCCAATTTTACATAGTTTGAGCAAAATCTATTTGTTTGTCTTATTATGTTATCTTTATTATCAAAAAAATCTATTGAAATATTTTGATGAGTTATTTTTTCAATTTCAAACTTTGTTCGTTCACCAGTAAAGTAAGAAATTGCTCCTGCTAAAACAAATACAATACTTGCAAAAAAGATTATTGTTGCACTCCAAAGTAAAATCTTTCCAAATTTATTTTTCATAACGATATTGTGTGCAATAGTTACAAAATTTATTATAAAATTTTAATTTTATTATAAAAAAACAAACTTTAAAAATGCTACAAAATTATTTCCTTTTTGCCATAAAATGGTGTATAATGAAATTATGGAAAATATTGAGAAGAAGTACCACATAACAACCTTTGGTTGTCAAATGAACGTGCATGAATCTGAAAAATTGGCTTTTGTACTTTCCAATTTAGGGTTTAGGCCAACAGATGATGTTAATGATGCCGATGTTATTGTTTTTAACACATGCGCAATTAGAGAAGGGGCAGAAGACCGCGCGATTGGCAATATTGGCAATTTAAAATTTCTTAAAAAGCAAAAAAGAGATGTGATTATTGCTGTTTGTGGATGTATGACACAACAAAAATTTGAAACGGAATGGTTGACAAAAACTTTTCCTTTTATTGATATAATATTTGGAACTTCAAATTTAGATAAGTTCGAGGGTTTTTTGAGAAGAAGAATTGATCAAAAATGCCGACAAATTGAAATAAGTGAAGATTATAAAATTACAGAAAATTTAAATGCACTAAGAACCAGTGGTGAAAATGCATGGGTTAATATTATTTATGGTTGTAATAATTTTTGTTCATACTGCATAGTTCCATATGTTAGAGGAAGAGAAAGAAGCCGTGCAAAACAAGATATTTTGGAAGAAGTTAAACAACTTGTAAAACAAAAATATAAAACAATAACTTTGTTAGGACAAAATGTAAATTCTTACGGCACTGATTCAAATGAAAATGGCAGTTTTTCACAACTTTTAAAGGATATTTGTGCCATTGAAGGTGATTTTAAATTAACATTTTTATCATCTCATCCAAAAGATTTAACAGATGAAACCATACACGAAATTTCAATTCAGCCTAAAATTTTAAAAGAAATTCATCTTCCCGTGCAAAGTGGAAGTGACTCAATTTTAAAGGCAATGAACAGAAAATATACTGTTGAAAATTACTTGCTTTTGGTTGAAAAATTAAGAAAAGAAATTCCAAACATAAGAATTTCATCAGATTTTATTGTCGGCTTTCCAGGAGAAACAGAAAAGGACTTTGAGGACTCAAAAAATCTTATGAAACTTGTTAGGTTTAATCATATTTTTGCTTTTATTTTTTCGGTCAGAAAAGGTACAAAGGCAGAAATTATGGATGCTCAGATTGACGAAAAAACAAAAAATATAAGGGTAAATGAACTTTTGGCACTTGAAAAAGAAATTCAAAAGGAGTTAAAATAACAATGAGCCTTTCACCAATGATGCAACACTATTTTAAAATGAAAGAAAAAAACAAAGATTGCATACTTTTTTTTCGTCTTGGTGATTTTTATGAAATGTTTTTTGATGACGCAATAACGGTGTCTAGGGAACTGGATATAACATTAACAGGAAAAGATTGCGGGCTTGAACAGCGTGCTCCAATGTGCGGAATTCCTTATCATGCTTGCGAAAATTATTTAAATAAATTAATAAACAAGGGCTATAAAGTTGCCATATGTGAACAATTAAGCGAGCCACAAAAAGGCAAATTGGTGGAACGAGATGTAGTTAGAATTGTAACAAAAGGTACTGTTTTTGAAGAAAGCATGCTTGAAGAAAGACAAAACAATTATATTTCAGCAGTTTATGCAAGTGAAAAAGCAATTGGATTTGCATTTTGCGATATAACAACAGGTGAGTTTCAAACAACAGAATTTACAGAAAACAAAGAACAAAAATTAGCAGATATTTTATGTAGGATTTCACCATCAGAAATAATTGGAAATGAATTTGCAGTTGAAATAAGCAAAAATTTGATGCCAGTTAAAAATGGTGATGTTCCAAAGTTTTACAAATATGATAATGTAAATTTTGAAAAAAATAATTGTGAAAAAGTTTTAAAAAAACAATTTGGCGATAATTTTACACAAGTTTATGAAATTTCTAAAATGCAAAATGCAGTTTTTGCTTCTGGCGCACTGATCTCGTACATAATAGACACGCAAAAGCGAGAATTAAATCATATTTCAAAAATTTTAAAAATTAAAACTGACGATTTTATGATTTTGGATTTAAACACACGCAAAAATTTGGAGATAACAGAAACTATTCGTGATAGAAAAAAGCGGGGCTCTCTTTTGCATGTTTTGGATCAGACAAAAACCTCAATGGGTGGAAGAAAATTTAAAAATTGGTTAGATCAACCATTGCAAAATTCAACAGAAATTAATTTAAGGCTAGATGCAGTTGAGGAGTTATATACCAAGATTATTCTGAGGGATAAACTATCACAACTGCTTTCAAAAATTAATGATATAGAAAGAATTACAGGCAGAATTTCTTTTGGAAGCATCAATCCACGTGATTGCATTTCATTAAAAAATTCAATTTACGTAATCCCAGAAATTTTAAAATTATTGGCAGATTGCAAATCAAAAAAACTAAAAAATATTTTTGAAAATTTAAATAATTTTATTGACTTGCAAAAAATTTTAAATGATTCAATATGTGAAGAACCTCCATTGTTGATATCTGCTGGTGGTTATATAAAAGATGGTTTTTCTGCTGAACTAGACGAACTTAGGTCTGCCCAAAAACATGGTGCAGAGTGGATTGTTCGTTTGGAAGCAGAAGAGCGCAAAGAAACAAACATAAAAGGTTTGCATATTGGGTTTAATAGGGTTTTTGGTTATTTTATTGAAGTAAATAAACCATCAATTAACAATGTTCCTTTAAGATATCAAAGAAAACAAACAGTTGCAAATAATGAACGCTACATAACCGAAGAACTTAAAAAAATTGAAGATAAAATATTGGGTGCGGAAGAGCAATCAATAAAATTAGAACAGCAAATATTTGCTCAAATTAAACAAATTTTAATTAAAGAAATGGATAATTTATTAAAAACTTCATTTTGCATTTCCGAACTTGATTGCTTGCTTTCACTAGCCCAAGATGCAATTAAAAATAATTACATAAAACCTAAAATATCAAACAATATTGATCAAATAAAAATTATTGACGGAAGGCATCCTGTTGTTGAATCAATTTTGGGAGATGGCAATTTTGTTGGAAACGACACTGTTTTAAACAACACAACTGATAAAATATTAATAATAACTGGCCCAAATATGGCAGGAAAAAGCACATACATGCGTCAAGTTGCAGTTATTACGCTTATGGCGCATATTGGAAGTTTTGTACCTGCAAAGATTGCAGAATTTCCAATTGTGGACCGAATTTTCACTCGTGTTGGTGCAAGTGACGACCTTGCTTTTGGGCAAAGCACTTTTATGGTTGAAATGAGTGAAGTTGCGGGAATACTTGCAAATGCAACAAGCAAAAGCCTTGTTGTTTTGGATGAAATCGGGCGTGGGACATCAACTCTTGATGGGTTAAGTATTGCATGGGCAGTGGTTGAACATCTGTCCAAAACAATGCAATGCAAAACCTTGTTTGCCACGCATTATCATGAACTTACAGAATTGGAAGGGCAACTTGAAGGTGTTAAAAATTATAAAATAAACGTGAAAGAAATTAATGGAGATATCATATTTCTTCGTAAAATTGTTAGAGGTGGTGCAAACAAAAGTTTTGGTGTTGAAGTTGCATCACTTGCTGGACTTCCAAAAAATGTAATTAACAGAGCAAAAGAATTAACAAATTCATTGGAAAGTTCTAACCTTGCATTGATGTCACTTAATCAAGAACAAACGCAAACATCTGCCGAAAAAGTTAAACGATCAACTGAAATTTTGGGGGTATTGAATGATATAAATGTTAATTTGTTAACTCCATTATCGGCCTTTGAAATTTTGATTGATCTTGTTGGTAAGGTAAAATAAAAGGTGTAAATTATGAGCAAAATTTTAAAACTTGACAAGCAATTACAAAACAAAATTTCGGCAGGAGAAGTGGTTGAAAAACCTGCGTCAATTGTTAAAGAACTTGTTGAAAACAGTTTGGATGCTGGTGCAACAAACATTTATATTGAAATTGAAGATGGTGGAAGTGGCAAAATTGCAATTTATGATAACGGCTGTGGAATAACAAGTGAAGATGTTGAACTTGCATTTATGCCACATGCAACAAGCAAAATAAAATGCATTGAAGATTTAAACACACTCGCCACGATGGGTTTTCGTGGCGAGGCATTAAGTAGCATTTCGGCAGTTGCAAAAGTAGAATTAACAACAAAAACTGCAACAGAGCAACTTGGAACAAAAATTATTATTGAAGGTGGAGAGTTTATAAAAACTTTTCCAATTTCATGTGCAAACGGGACATCTATAATTGTAAGAAATTTGTTTTACAATGTGCCTGCAAGGGCAAAATTTTTGCGTAAACCCAAAACTGAGGAAAATGAAATAACCAATGTTGTGCAAAAATTTATTTTGTCTAACCCTATGATTAATTTTAAATATATTGTAAATTCAAAGATAATATATAACACAACATGTAGTACTATGTATGACATAATATACACAATATATGGCAATGAAATCGCAGATAATATGGTTGAAGTGTCAAAATCAAGTGGTAAATATAAGGTAACAGGATATATATCAAACCCACCATTTTCAAAAGCAAACAGAACATATCAAAGTATTTTTGTTAATGGCAGATATGTTCAAAATCAAACTGTTTCTTCCGCTGTTGCAGTTGGGTTTAAAAACTTTTTAATGAAAGGTGTGTTTCCAGTTTTTATTTTAAAATTGGAATTACCAGCAGGTGACCTTGACGTTAATGTCCATCCAAACAAATTGGAAGTTAAATTTGCCAACCCAAATTTTGTTTTTTCATTGATATCATCGGCAGTTTATGAATGCATTTCAAAAAATGCAGTTGAAAAAGATTTTTTTGGTGTTAGCAACAAATTTGAAAACTCATATAAATTTTTACCCTTACAAAATAGAGATAGTGAAATTAAAGAAATTGACCACATAAACACCAACGGCAACAAAGATACTGTGCAAGATAATAAATATGAAGATTATTTTAAGGATTTTGCACAAAAAAAATTTAATGAGTCGCAAAAAGATTTTGTTTTTGAAAGCAATTCTGTTATACAGCACGGGATAGATTTGGATAATATAACGCCAATTAAGGAAGAAAAATTAGATGTTGTAACTGAAAGTAAAAGCCAAAACTTTTTTGAGGATATGTTATCATACAAGATTATAGGAACTCTATTTTTAACTTACGTTATTGTTGAATGCAAGGATTGTGCATATTTTATTGATCAACACGCTGCACACGAAAGACAATTGTTTGACAAGTTTGTTAAAGAGGCAAAAGACGGCTCCATTGTAGTTCAAAACTTACTTATTCCAGAAATTTTAAGCGTAAATCCTGCTGAAGTTAATTTTTTGTGTGAGTGGCAAGAATGTTTAAATGATTATGGATTTTTTATATCTCAATTTGGCAATAATTGCTTTAAAATAAGTGCTGTTCCGTTATCACTTTCGCAAATTAATTTAAAGCAATTTTTTAATAATTTGCTTGAAGATTTATCTTCGCTATCAAAAAAGCCTGCTGAATTTATTAAAAATGAATTAGCAACTCGTGCATGTAAAAGTGCAGTTAAGGCGGGACAACAACTTTGTAAAAATGAAATAGAAATATTAATTGCCAAGTTTGAACAAAACAATGGTGTATTATTATGCCCTCATGGCAGACCTTTTGTTTTAAAAATGAACAAAAATAGTTTTGAAAAACTTTTTAAAAGGATTGTTTAATGAAAGTTTTGGTTATAACCGGGCCAACAAGCACAGGAAAAAGTGATATTGCTGTTTTGGTTGCAAAAAAAATTGGTGGGGAAATTATATCTGCGGATAGTGTGCAGGTTTTTTGTGGTCTTAACTTGCTTTCGGGCAAAATAACAGCAGAAGAAATGCAAAATATTCCACATCATTTAATTGACATTTGCAAGCCAAGCAAAGAATTTTCGGCAAGCGAACATCTGACACAAACAAAAAATTTAATTAAAGAAATTACAATTAGAGGCAAAGTTCCTATTGTTGTTGGAGGAACGGGGCTATACATTAAGGCTCTTGATGGTAATTTTAGTTTTGGAAACACAGAAAAACATGAAGAATTTAGAAGTCGCCTTCAAAAAATTGCCAATGTGCAGGGCAGTGCATTTTTGCATGAAATGCTTTACAAAATTTGTCCACAGCGCGCGAATTGTATATCATTGAATGATGAAAAAAGAATTATCAGAGCACTTGAAATTGAAGAATTTGGTGATAATATAATTAAAACTCAACTTGATGAAAACGGAAAAATTAAAGTGGCGGATAACAAAATAGAAATAAAAACGGTTATTATTGCACTGGATATTCCCAGGCAGTTGCTTTATGAAAAGATAAACAACAGAGTGGATGAAATGGTAAAAAAAGGATTACTTAATGAAGTTAAAACATTATTGGACAATGGCATCAATGAAAACAATCAATGCACTCAGGCAATAGGTTTTAAAGAGTTAATTCCATATTTTAATGGTGAAAAATCTCTCGATGTGTGTGTTGAACATATTAAACAAAAATCCAGAAATTACGCAAAAAGACAATTAACACTGTTAAGGAATATGGAAAATGTTAATTTTGTTGACTCGCAAAATAAGGAAACGGCTGTTTTAAAAATAATTGAAATATTCAATCAAAATAAATAAAAGAGGGCAACATGAAAAGAGATATTATTGAATTTGCAGAAAAAAAATTAGAAAAAAGATTTTCTATTTTAGAAAATATTGCACTTATAAATCAAGAAAAAGTGCTTAATGCATTTAGGGAATATGAAATAAGTTCCAGACATTTTTCAGGCACAACTGGTTATGGCTATGACGATATTGGAAGAGACGCTTTGGGCAAAGTTTTTGCTCGTGTTTTTGGTGCGGAATCGGGAATTGTTTCTCCTCATATTTCATGTGGAACGCATGCACTGTCGGCATCTCTTTTTGGTATTTTAAGGCCCGGAGATGTGTTGTTTTGTGTAACTGGGATGCCATATGACACACTTGTTGATGTTATTGAAGGTGAAAATATTGGCAGTTTAAAAGATTTTGGAATTCAGACAAAAATTTTAAATTTAAAAAATAATCAAATTGATATGCAAAATGCAACTGAGATCGCAAAAGAGTTAAAGCCTAAATTAATTTATTTTCAACGTAGCAGGGGATATGAATGGAGAAGCGCAATATCTGTAAAAAATATTAATAGCGCAATTGAAAAATTGCGTGAAATTTCTCCAAATTCTTTTTTTATGGTTGATAATTGTTATGGTGAATTTGTTGAAGAATACGAGCCATTGGCTGATTTGGTTGTTGGTTCATTAATTAAAAACGCAGGCGGGGGAATTGCTCCAACTGGCGCATATATTGTTGGTTCAAACGAGGCTGTTGAACTTGTTGCAAAAAGGCTAACATCCCCATCACTTGGAAGCGAAGTTGGTTCTTATGAGGGTGGATATCGAAGTTTTTATCAAGGTTTATTTTTAGCGCCACATATTGTTTTGCAAGCGCTTAAAGGTTCTTATTTAATTGGTGAAGTTTTAAACACTTTTGGATATGAAGTTATGCCAAACTCAAATCAGGATGCCTATGATATAATTAAATCTATTAAATTTGAAAAAGAAGAAGAATTAATCGCATTTGTTCAAACAATTCAAAAATATTCTCCTGTTGACAGTTATGTTTCCGCCGAGCCATGGGATATGCCGGGTTATACAGACAAAGTTATAATGGCGTCAGGTGCTTTTGTTTCAGGTTCTTCAATTGAGATGAGTGCGGATGCACCAATTAAAAAGCCTTTTGTTGGATATTATCAAGGCGGATTAACATATGAACACGCAAAAATTGTTGCAAAAATAATTGCAGAAAAATTTGGATATAAAAATAAAGAATGATTTTAAAATCTACGAATTAATCCAATAACCTTGCCTAAAATTGATAAATCATTTTTTACAATTATTGGTGTATATTTATTATTTTGTGGTTGTAATCTAACAAATCCGTTTTCTTTGTAAAAAGTTTTAACTGTTGCACAACCATCAAACATTGCAGCAACAATATCTCCGTTTTCGGCGGAATCTTGTTTTCTAACAACAATAAAATCACCATCAAAAATTCCTGCGTCTATCATGCTATCGCCAGAAACTCTAAGCATAAAAACTCCATCCGCTTCATTAAAAATTGAACGTGAAACTTTTATTGTTTCTTCAAAATTTTCTGTTGCCAAAATTGGAGTGCCTGCTGTAATTTTTCCAACAAGAGGCATTTCAAGCAACTTTTCGTTTTTCTTGCTTGTTTTGTCTGTAAATTCTATTGTTCGGTTTTTTCCTGCTTGGCGCCTTATAATTCCACGTTCTTCAATTTTATCTAGCATAATTTTAATTGTGTTAATTGATTTAACGTCAAGGTCACTTGCAAGTTCTCTGTAAGAAGGTGGAAAACCATTTTTACTTATACTTTCCCTTAAATGTACAATCATTTCTTCGATTTTTGTTTCGGATGTTCTCATTTTAACCTCTGCTTTTTTTATCATACCATACTTTATTAGTTAATGTCAAACGTTTGTTCTAGTTAAAAATATTAACGAAGTTTAACTTTTTCGGCTGCATCCCGCCTTATATCATCACTTATTGCAGCATAGTGCTTTTTTGTTGTGTTAACATCTTTATGCCCCAAAACTTCTGCAACAATGTATATGTCGCCAGTTTCACGATATAAATTTGTACCATATGTGCTACGTAACTTATGTGGTGAAATGTTTTTTAAAGGTGAAATTACTTTTGCGTATTTTTTTACAATATTTTCTATTGATTTAACGCAAAGACGTTTTTTTTGTAAAGAAAGGAACAGTGCATTTTCGGGGTTATTTTCATCTGCCATTTCTTCTCTTTTTTCAATCCACTTTTTAAGAGAATCACCTATTTCATTTGAAAAATATAATACAACTCTATTTCCACCTTTTCGCGTAATTTTAAATGCATTGGACTCAAAGTCTATGTCCAAAATATTAAGCCCAACACACTCGCTAACACGAATGCCTGTTCCAAGCAGGATAGTAAGGATTGCGGTGTCACGAATTGCAGTTTTATTTTCATAACTGGATTGTTTTTTGGATAAACCTAATCCCGGATTTTCTGCAAGATTAATAATCTTAACAACTTCATTAGGTTCCAACCTAATTATTTCTTTTTCATGTAATTTTGGAGTAGCAACTTTGCTTGCAACATTACTTTTAATGTTATCTTTGTTAAAATGGAACTTTAAAAAACTGCGAATAGTTGCAAGTTTTCTTCCTTTTGCTCGTTCGCCATTACTAAAATTTTTGCCATGATATTGATAATAATTCAAGTTGTTTAAAAAAGATTCTATATCAATTGATTTTAAATTATTAATATCTTCTAATAAAATTTTTTTAATATTTTTTTTAAAAACATTTTCACTTAAAAATTGAAAAAAAATTGACAAATCACAAGCATAATTTAGTCGTGTAAGGGGGGAGGTGTAACCTTCCATTCCAACCAAAAATTGAAAACAACAATCCGGAAGATTTTCAGAAATCCGTGAAAGTGCTTCCATGTTTTTTTTGTTGCGTGTTGCAATGTAACTTTTTTCCATGATTTCCTTTTTATCAGTTTAGCATAATTTGCTAATAAAAATCAAACTTAATATAATTTTTTTGGATTATAATTATATTTGACATAGACAACATTTTAGATATATAATATATCAATGTAAAGGGGAATTTACACATGCTTTCACAAGAATTTATTAGAAATAATCCAGATAAAGTTAAGGAAAATTTAATTAAAAAATTTCAAAATAAAAAACTGCTTTTGGTAGATGAATTTTTAGATTTTGACAAACAATTGCGTGAAGTTAAGCAACAAGGTGATTTTGCTCGCCAACAGCGTAACAAATTGTCCACGGAAATTGGCAAATTAATGCAATCAAAACAATTTGAGCAGGCAAACTATGCAAAAAAACAAGTGGAGCAAATTAATATAGACCAAATACATTTAGAAAAAAAAGAAGCCGAATTGGCGGAGCAAGTTAAAAAAATTTTAATGGCATTGCCAAACATTATTGCAAACGATGTTCCAATAGGGGAAAATGACACAAAAAACGTTGAAATAAAACGATTTTTGGAACCTAAACTTAAAGATTTTGAAGTTCCATATCATTTGGATATAATGGAAAATTTAAATGGAATTGACATTGATAGTGCAAGGAAAACAAGCGGAAATGGATTTTATTATTTAATGGGTGACATTGCACGTTTGCATTCTGCAATTTTGGCTTATGCACGTGATTTTATGATAGATAGGGGCTTTACATATGTTATTCCTCCATTTATGATAAGAAGTAATGTTGTTGATGGCGTTATGAGTTTTGATGAAATGGACAACATGATGTATAAAATTGAAGGAGAAGATTTATATTTAATTGGAACAAGTGAACATTCAATGATAGGCCGATTTCAAAATACAATATTAAACATAGATAAATTACCAATTAAACTAACAAGTTATTCACCATGTTTTCGTAAAGAAAAAGGTGCACACGGAATTGAGGAGCGTGGAGTTTACAGAATCCATCAATTTGAAAAACAAGAAATGATTGTTATTTGTAAACCCGAAGAAAGTGGATTCTGGTTTGAAAAAATGCAACAAATGAGCGTTGACTTTTTTGTTAGTTTAAACATTCCTGTAAGAATTTTAGAAAGTTGTTCCGGCGATCTTGCAGATTTAAAATACAAAGGTGTGGACATTGAAGCGTGGAGCCCAAGACAACAAAGATATTTTGAAGCGGGCAGTTGCTCAAATTTAACTGATGCACAGGCTAGAAGGCTTGGCATAAGATACAAAACTCCCGATGGAACTGTGTTTGCACATACCTTGAATAACACCGTTGTGGCCCCTCCAAGAATGCTTATTAATTTTTTGGAAAACCATTTAAACGCAGATGGGTCTGTTGATATTCCAAAACCTTTGCAAATGTATATGGGTGGAAAAACTAAAATTGAAAAGGATAAAATTTGAAACTTTTTAATAAACATGCCATAGAACTTTTTTGTGAAAAAAGTGATGAAGATTCGGCAGTTATTGTAGCAAAAAACATTACTGATGTGCTAGAAGAAAACTTTTGTAAAATTGCATTAAAAAACAGAGTGGCAGGAAAATTTGTAAAAACAATGCCTGCATGTGAACTATTTAATAATTCATGGACTCTTAATTCAACAATAACACTGCTTTTTGTTTTTGAATCATCGCAAATTGAATTTAATACTGTAAAAATGACATCAAACAAGTTTTATGCGTTTTTAAAAAAAGTTAAACTGGCATGGAAAAACAGAAATTCAAATACAAAAAAAGCAATAAAAAAAGAAAAAAAACAAGCAAAAAATAAAAATTTTACAAAAACAAATATACAACCTGAAAAATATGATATATCTGCTTTGCAAAAGGATTTTTTTAATGAAATTTTAAATTATTTTTCAAATGAAACAACAATTGTTTTAAAACAAAATATGATATCCATTTTAGCCTCACAGGACCTTGGGTTTAATATTGATGTTTATTTTGCATTATCAACAGAAAAAAATTTAAAATTTAAGTTTATTGATTCAATAAAAAATAAAATAATAGAAGTTGACTTTACAAAAAGACGTGAAAATTTGCAAAAAAAATCAGTTGAAACTGCTGGAAAAATTTATCCAATACTTAGATGCTTAAATAATCTATACTATAATTTAATTGGCTGTATGCCAAGTCAAATGCTTATGGAAAGTCTGTTATATAATTCACCAAATTGTTTATTTGGCGGGGAGAACAACTGCGAAAACTTAATAAGTATTGTAAATTTTATTAATTTTTCAAATATTTGCTCCTTTGTTTCAATTTTGGATAATAAAACAAAATTGTTTGATGATAAAATTATTAATGCAAATATAAGTTCGGTGAGCAAATTTTTTAAAACAATTGGAAATGTTTTTGATTTTTAACACGGGGAAAGGGATAGTTTAAATGTAAACAACTATTCGTAAAAGCATACTTTTGCGAATAGTTAATGCAATTTAATATGATTTTAATTGTTTCATAAGATATATAAATCTAATACTGTATGTATTATGCTATATTAATAAAATGTTATGCTTAAAGGCTATTGGGGTACTATGCAAATTTAAAACTACTATGCAAAAAATGTTGACTGCATTATAAAAATAATATATAATAATTTCAAGGAGTTATTTTGTGAACGCAAACGAAATTCCTAGGGGTCAAATTTCAACCATTATTTTATCTTCACTAATAGATAAAGATAAATATGGCTATGAAATTATTAAATCTATTGAAGAAAAAACAAACGGTGCGGTTTTGATAAAACAACCGTCACTTTACAGTTGCCTACAAAGAATGGAAAAACAAGGGTTTATTAGTTCTTATTGGCGCGATAGTGAAATTGGAGGCAAGCGCCACTATTACAGTTTAACTGAAAGTGGCAAATTTCAAATGGGGCTATCTAAAAAAGATTTTGAAACGTCAAAATCCATGGTTGAATCATTAATTTCAAATAACATAAAAAATGAACAAATTAATATTCCAAAGGATGAAATAAATTTAACAGAAACATATTTTCAATCAAATTTGTTTGGCAATCAAACAATAATTAATAACGACATTACAAATTCTGTTTCTAAATCAAAAAATGAAACAGAAGTTGTTCCTGAGCCTTTTGCTGACAAGTTTTTTTGGCATGGCATCCTTATGAGTCAAATTTCGCTTGCAAAATTAATTAATCAAAATGATGTAGATAAAAAAAATTTTGATGTCAAACCTGCTTTAAACACACAATTCAATTTTTTACGGGAATTGGAAAACAAAAAAAGTTCTGTACAAAGTTTTTATGATTGCGTTAAAAGCGGTTATGTTGTAAACAAATTTTCACCAGTTGAAAGCAATTTGACAACACCTAATGAAAAAAAAGAGATAAACGAAGATAACAGCACTTTTAGCAAAAATGTGAATAACGAAGATTTTATAATAAAAACCAATGAAAAGGCTGTTGTTATGGAACCTAAAATTGGTGAATTAAAAAAAGACGACGGCGTTTTCATTACAGAACACCCCGACCCTGATAAATTGCCAAAAGTTAAAAAAATTGAACCCGCAGTGTTTGAATCTGTTCAATCTGGAAATTCAATTAATTTGATAAAAAAAGAACAGGATTTAACGTATAAAGATTTAGTGGAAGAATTATACAAAAAAAGCAAAATTGCCATTGTTGATAGTAGCCATGCTTCTGAAACTAATTCTTTTGAAGATTTAAAAAAGATTTTTGCCGAACAAAATGTAAAATTTTGTATTTATGAAAAGTTTGGGAATCAAACCATAACGCAAAGCAAAAATGATAAAATTGGGGTTAGAAAAACAAATATAATTGTGTTTTCAATTATTTTTGTTTTAAACATCTTGGAATCAATGATTATTTTTTTTAGTGCCAAAGGCGCAAATGTTTTAGCCCCATATCTTTTTGTTTTATTGCCCGCTTTAATTGCTATACCAATTATTTCAAATGTAATTATGCTTGCATGCAATGGTGAACATAATTTAAATAAGGAACAGATAACTAAATCAAAATTTTTGTATTCTGTGTGCTTTGTTTTAATTGGAATAGGTTTGCTGTTTGGAATAAATTTATTTTTTGGTCTGACATCTCTTTCTTTTAATTTGTTTTCTGCAACGTTTTTACTTCCATGCTTAATGTTACTAGATATTCCAATAGAATTAATCATAAGATATTTTGAATATAAAATTAAATAAAAAAACTTCATCTTAATAATTAAAATGAAGTTTTTTTTAATTAAATTTATTTTGCAGTTTCTGTAAATCTTGTTTCTCTTATAACATTAATTTTAATTTGTCCCGGATATTGCATTTCATTTTCAACCTTTTGTGCAATGTCCTTTGCTAATAAGGATGCATCATCTTCCGATAATTCCTCAGGTTTAACAATAATTCTTATCTCTCTGCCCGCTTGAATAGCAAAAGATTTTTCAACACCTTTAAACGAATTTGCAATTTCTTCTAACTTTTCCAAACGTTTAACATATGTTTCAACATTTTCACGTCTTGCACCTGGCCTTGAACTTGAAATTGCATCTGCAACCTGAACCAAAATTGCTTCAACACTTTCATATTCAACTCCACCATGATGCGCCTGTATACAATGAATAACTTCATGGCTTTCTTTATATTTTTTTGCAAGTTCAACACCAAGTTCAATGTGAGTGCCTTCTTGGTCATGATCCAATGCCTTGCCAATATCATGCAACAATCCGCCACGTTTTGCAATTTTTATATCTGCACCAAGTTCTGCTGCCAAAAGTCCTGCAATATGGCATGTTTCCAAACTATGTTTCAAGCAATTTTGACCATAACTTGTTCTAAATTTAAGCCTACCCATAGTTTTAACAATTTCACTATTTAAACCATATACGCTTGCTTCTTCAACTGCTTTTTCGCCTGCTTCTTTTATTGTTTGTTCAACATCTTTTTTAACTTTTTCAACAATCTCCTCAATTCTGGTTGGATGAATTCTTCCGTCCAAAATAAGTTTTTCAAGAGATAGCCTTGCAATCTCCCTTCTTACAGGGTCAAAGCACGAAACAGTTATTGCTTCTGGCGTATCGTCAATAATTAAATCTACACCAGTTGCCGATTCTAGCGCTCTTATATTTCTTCCTTCACGGCCAATAATTCTTCCTTTCATTTCGTCGTTTGGAATAGAAACAACTGACACCGTCATTTCTGAGGTCATATCAGTTGCACATTTTTGAATTGCAAGTGCAACAATATTTTGTGCTTTTTTTATTCCATCTTCAACGGCGTTATTTTCAATTTCTCTAACTGTTTTAATTGCTGTTTTTCTTGCTTCTTCGGTTATTTGCGTAATAAGCATATTTTTTGCATCTTCTTTACGCATTGACGCTACTTTTTCTAATTCAGTTAACATTTTGCCCTTTATTAAAGATTGTTCATCAATAAGTTTTGAAACTTCAACATATTTTTCATCTAATTGTCTTTTAAAATCATTGTTTTCTTCTTGTTTTTTATCCAAATTTAGTTCTTTTTTGTCAATAAACTCTTCTTTTTGTGTAACCCTGTCCTCAGAACGTTGCATTTCGCTTCTTCTAAGTGAAAGTTCTTTATCACACTCTACTCTTAATTTATGGACTTCTTCTTTTGCTTCTAATATTGCTTCCTTTTTTGCAGTTTTTGCCTCAGCGTAAGCATCTTCCAAAATTTTTGCCGCTGCTATGCTGTTTTTTCCGTTTTTGCTTTGTGTTACAAAACGAAAAATAAGCCCTCCACAGACAGCACCTATTATTAAAGCGCCAATGCCAATTAAAACTGAAATCACAGGAGCAACTGCCAATACATTTGCTAAATTGCTCATTTTTTCCCCTTAATCTATTTTAAATTTTTTTGTGTAACCAACGTGCAGTTGGTTCACACAATTAGTTTACTTGTTTACTTTTACTTTGTCAAATGTTTTTATAATAAATTACTTATAGCAAAAAAATATGATTTAAAATCAAACTAAAAAATTTTAAATTTACAAATTATTTATCAACATTATAGCAATTCTATGGATTGTAATGAACGTTCTGTTAGCCCATCGACGTCAAGTTTTTTTTCTTCTTCAATAACATCTTCAAGTTTTGGATGAATAACAGGATGCTCGGGCAAAAAAACTGTACAGCAATCTTCAAAAGGTTGAATTGATGTTTCAAAAGTTTTTATTTTGTTTGCAATTTCAATTATATTTTGTTTGTCATAGGCAATAAGAGGCCTTAAAATTGGGATTAAATTTACAACGCTGTTTGTACACGTTATTCCCTCAACTGTTTGGCTGGCAACTTGCCCCAAACTTTCACCTGTCACAATGCAACTTAATTTGTTTTTTATGCAAATTTTTTGCGCAATACGCATCATAAATCTTCGCATTATTGTTATTAAAAACTCATTCTTGCATTTTGCATGAATTTCTTCTTGAATTTCTGTGATTGAGCACATGTAAAGTTTTGTTGTTCCAAGAGTTTCTGACAAAATATTTTTTAATTCAACAACTTTTTGTTTTGCCTGCAAACTTGTGTGTGGATAAGAGTGAAAATGCAAACAACTCATTTTAAGCCCCCGTTTTGCCATTAAATATGTTGCAATTGGGCTATCCAACCCTCCTGACAACAAGGACAGACCTTTGCCCGCAGTTCCTGCCGGAAGCCCTCCTGCACACTGTATTTTTTTTGTTGAAATATAAGTAAAACCATCATCTCTGATATCAACAACAATATCACTTTCCGGATTAAAAAGATTTACTTTAATTTTATTATTCTTTAAAATTTCACCGCCTAACTCTTTTTCAAAATCATTTGAATAAATTGGAAAAGTTTTGTCCGCACGAGTGACCCTTACTCTAAAAGAATTTGTTGTTAAAACTAAATTTTGGCAAAAATTTCTTATTGCTAATTCATCAGTTTTAATTTTAGTTGCAACACTTAAACTTACAAGACCAAAAACTTTTTGAATAGATTCAATAATTTTATCTAAACTTGACTCTTCAAAATCACAAACAATATATCTTCCGTTTATTTTTTTTACTTTTGCTCCATAAGTGCAAATTTTTTTTCTTATGTCTGTTGAAAGTGCATTTTCAAAATAACTTCGGTTTTTACCTTTTAAAAACAATTCTCCAAATCTTAAAATGATTACATTATCACTAATTTTATTTTCTTGCTCTTTCATTATTTCATCCTTTTATTATTTTTTTACTTTGTGCAATAATTTTAAATATTCCTCGCAAATTATTGTTGTTGCAGTGTTAATTTCTTTTATAGTGTTATGTATTGAAAAACTAATCCTTAAACTTTCGGTTATTTGCTTTTTTGAAATCCCCATTGATTGTAAAACGCGATTGCCTTCTTTTTTTGAACTGCATGCACTGCCTGTTCCAACACAAACTCCCCGTTCAAATAATATTCTTTGAAAAGTTTCTGCTTTCACGTTTGGAAAAGCAATTGAAATAATATATGGAAAGTCATTTTCTATGTTTTTGATGTAATCACAAGTTAAATTTTTTATAAATTTGTTTTTTAAAATAGACACATTTTTAAAATTTTGTTTAATATTAAGATTTTTAACAACAGTTTCAAACGCTAAGATTGCTGGAAAGTTTTCTGTTCCACTGCGCAATCCAAATTCTTGGCCACCGCCAAAAATTAATGATTTTAATTTTTGCGGATATTTAACATAAAGCACTCCAAGCCCTTTTGGACCGTGAATTTTATGTGCACTGAATGTTAAAAAATCAACCCCTAATTGCATAACATCAATTTCAATTTTTCCAAAAGCCTGTGTTGCATCTGTGTGAAAAAGGATTGATTTATTATATTTGTTTTTAATGTTAACAAGTTGCTTTATGTTGTTAAGTGCACCATTTTCGCTACATACATAACAGCATGAAATAAAAGTTGGGTTATTGTTAAGTTTTTTTAAATAATCACTTTCATCAATTAAACCATCGTTTAAAAGATTTATAAATTCAAAAGGTGTATTTTCAATTTTAAAGTGTTTTGTTATTTCAAAAACAGAAGGATGTTCGGCACTGGAAAATAAAAATTTTGAATTGCTTTTTCGCGAACCTAAAATTGCCAAATTATTGGCTTCGGTTGCACTTGCTGTAAAAATTATTTGCTCGGGTGTTGCATTAATTTTTGATGCAATTGCTTTTCTTGCATTTTCTAATTTTTGTTTAACTTCAAATGAATATGGCGCAGATGGATTTAAATACATTTGCTGATTTGTCTGCAAATAAACCTTGCATGCATCGTTATCCATTTTTGTTGTTGCTGAATTATCCAAATATATCATCTTAATCTCGCTCCAAATTTAAATTCCAAATCTTTTAATATCTTTTTGACAATTTCATTTACTTCATCATCAACAAGCGTTCTATCCAATGCGGAAAATTTAATTTTGTATGCTAAACTTTTCTTGCCATTTTCAACTTGGCTACCCCTGTAAATATCAAATAAATCAACAGACTCAAAAATTTTTCCACAAGATTTTTTGATACTTGCACTTAGTTCTTCAACAGTTGTTTTTTCGCTTACAATTACTGCAATATCACGTTCCACAACTGGGAATTTTGAAAGTACTTTTGCATATATTTTTTTATTACACAAATTAAAAAGGTAATCCATGTTAATTTCGCCGTAAAAAGTATCTTCACTGATTTGAAAATTTTTAGCAACTTTTGGATGAATTTTTCCAAAGTAACCAATATTTGTTTTTGTGTTTGCATCCTCAATAATTGCAGACACGCCAGGGTGGAACATTGAGTTTGAAGCGCGTTTAAATTCTACTTTAACGTCAAATTCATTTAATATTGTAAGAATATCACCTTTCATTGTAAAAAAGTTGTTATTTTCTTGTGTGGTTGCAAAAGCAACAATATTTTTTTCTGTGGGCAAATTTATAATAGGCATTTGTTTTGGGAAATATGTTCTTCCAATTTCAAAAATTTTAACAGATTTGTTGCCTCGTTTAAAATTTCTGGATATATTTGCAAATATTGAATATCCCATTTGTGTTCTTAATGTATTCATATCCTCACTTATAGGATTTGAAATCTTTATAAAATTTTCTGGTTCTATGTTTAGCAAAGAATTAGAATTTTCTGGAACCAAAGAATAATTAATGGCTTGAAAATATCCTTTTCCACATAAACTTTGCATTATTTTTCTGCCAACCACAACAAGAGGGTTAAGTTTACCACTGCTAAATTTTGTTTTTTCTAATGGCGGGTTTTCAATTGTTTCATAAACAGAATAGCCATATATTCTTATGTATTCTTCTGCAATATCCGCATCGTTTTCTAAATCAAATCGAATTGAAGGGACATTGCAAATTAAAATATTATTATTAATTTTTGACGGAACTCCCAAACTTTTCAAAATTGAAATTAGCCTTTGTTTTTCAACATTAATTCCTAAAATAGATTCAATTTGTTTTATGGAAAATTCACGAATTTGTGAATTTGATGATTTTACTTTATTGTCAATAATGCCACAAACAACATCTCCACAGCCAAGTTGGCATATCAAATTTAAGGCTCTTTTAATTCCAATTTCTGGCAAAGAAATATCTACACCCTTTTCATATCGAGAAGATGCAGGAGTTCTTATGCCTATTTCGCGACTGGTTCTCCTGATGTTGCTTCTGCAAAAAGTTGCACTTTCAAAAACAGTTGTTTTTGTTTCATTTGTTACAGAGGAATTTATGTTCCCAATAATTCCAGCAAGAACCATGGGCAATGTCTGGTCACATATTGCCAAATAATTTTTCCCTAAAACATATTCATTATTATTAAGAAGTTTTGTTTTTTCTCCATCAGCCAATCGAACAATAATTTGCTTTCCATTTATATTATTGTGGTCAAATGCGTGCATAGGTTGCCCTATTTCAACAAGAACATAATTTGTTATGTCAACAATGTTATTTATAGGTTTAATACCAACACAATGAAGGCGCGCTCTAAGCCAAAGTGGAGATTTTTCAATTTTAACATTTTTAACTGCTGATGCCATATATCGTGGACAAAATTCATAATCTTTAACAACAACTGAAATATATTTGTTTATGTCATCATTTTCATCACAAATATAATTTAGTTTTGGATTTTTAACAGGCTTGTTAAGCAGTGCTCCCACTTCTCTTGCCAGCCCTAAAACGCTCATACAATCTGGCCTGTTTGCTGTTATGCTAACATCTAGCATAATGTCATTTAAATGATATAAATCATAAATTTTCATTCCTGGATTACATTTATTTGTTATTATTAAAATTCCATTAACGCTTGCACCCATAACAAGTTCGTCACCAAACCCAAGTTCTTGCCCGGAGCAGAACATCCCTTGGGACAACTCTCCTCTAAGCATTGATTCTTCAATTTTAACGCCATTTGCAAGATTGGCACCTGCAAGGGCAACTGGGACAAAATCTCCTTGATCACAATTTGTTGCAGCAGTTATAATTTGAACAATTTTTTCGCCAATATCAACTTTGCAAATTCTAAGTTTGTTTGCATTTTGATGCTTTTTAACTTCAATTATTTTTCCAACAACAACATTTTTTAAATATTTATCTTGATACACAATTTCGTCAACTTCAAAACCTGCATTTGTCAATCTGTTTGCAACTTGATTTACATCGCAGTCAATTTCAACAAAATCTTTTAACCAGTTAAACGTTATTTTCATTTGTTTTCACCTCCAAATTGTTTAAGAAATCTTATATCATTTTCAAACATTGATCTTAAATCAGGAATCTCATAATTAACCATTGCCAAACGATCAACCCCCGGACCAAAGGCAAAACCGCGATATTTTTTACTATCAATTCCACTCATTTCCAAAACATTTTTATGAACCATTCCAGCACCCAACAGTTCAATAAAACCCGTTTGTTTGCACATGGAGCATCCATTACCTTTGCAATATGGGCATGTTGCATCAACTTCCACGCTAGGTTCGGTGAAAGGAAAATAAGATGGACGAAAACGCACTTTTGTGTTTTCTCCAAAAATTGTTTTAAGCAAATATGATAGCATGTTTTTAAGGTCAACCATGCTAACATTTTCATCAACAACAAGTGCTTCAAATTGATGAAAAACGGGCGTATGCGTTGCATCAGAATCAACTCTGTATGTTTTGCCCGGGCTTACAATTTTGAATGGTGGTTTTCGTTTTTCCATTTCTCTAATTTGAACTGATGACGTTTGTGTTCTTAGCAATATATTATCATTTATGTAAAAAGAATCTTGCATGTCTCTTGCTGGATGGTCTTTTGGAACATTAAGTTTTTCAAAATTATAATAGTCAAGTTCAACTTCTGGCCCATCAACCACCTCGAACCCAAATTCTACGCAAGTATCAATTAATTTGTCAAAAATCTTTTGCGTTGGATGTTTTTCTCCCTGACAAAAATTTTGTGCAGGTTCAGAAATGTCAACCATTTTATTTTTAAGTTTTTCATCCAAAACGCAATTTTCAAACTTAATTTTTACTGTTTTAATTAAGTTTTCAAGTTTGTCACGAGTGTCGTTCACCTTTTGCCCAACAACCTTTCTGTTTTCTGGCAAAACATCTTTCATTCCTCTTAAAATTTCGGTTAATTTGCCTTGCTTGCCCAAATACTTTACATTAACGGAAAAAAGTTCTGCAATGTTTTTTGCTAAATTAATTTCGTTTGTTGCATCTTGTTCAAGTTTTAAAATTTGTTCTTCCATTTATCCTCCATAAACAAAAAAATCGCCACCGTTAGGGCGATTGCTCGCTGTACCACCTAACTTTGTGCGATTGTTTTGCACCTTGTTTTGCTTGTTACGTAAGCACACGTCCAATCCTACTATAATTTCAGACGGAGGCTCCAAAAGTGAATTCATTTTTCATAGACCAGAAGCAACCTTTCAACCATGGATTACTCTCTCTTTCAGTTCTAAAAGAAAAACTACTTGTCTTTCATCAATGCCTTTATTTTTTTATTTTACCACTTATTATAAAGCCATGTCAACGTTTTTATTGTAAAATTTAATATTTTGATATATAATGAAAAACAAAAAGGACCTGGGCTACGTGAAAGAAAAAATATTTTGTGAAAATATTGAAAATCAAAACTATGAAACAATATTTGTTAACACCACAAAACAAAAAGAAACAGTATATTCTTATTTAAAGCATATTGGGCTAAGTGAAAATTATGTTAAAAATTTAAGAAAAAAATTAGGGTACATTGTTAAAAACAATTACATTGCAACCACAAATGAATTTGTTACAAATGGTGACACGTTAAAAATTTTTAATAATCCAAACACTTCTAGTGGTATTATGAATTGCATAATACCACTAGATATTGTATATGAAGATGAGTTTATGCTAATTGTAAATAAACCACAAGGCTTGGCAACAATGCCCACAAAAAGTCATTATTTTAACAACTTGGCTGGTGCTATTGTAAATTATATGAATAAAAAAGATAAAAATTTTGTGTGCAGAATTTTAACAAGATTAGATAAAGACACCGCAGGGATTGTTTTAGTTGCTAAAAATGCAATAGCATGCCATAAACTTGAAACAACCAATTTGCATAAAACATATTACGCTCTTGCATATGGAAACATGACAGAACCTTTAATTATTGACACAAATATCAAAACAAATAAAGACGCAAATGGAATTAATGTACGAAAACGTTTTGTTACAACAGATGGTGGCAAAGAATGCAAAACAATGGTTCAGCCAATAAAAAATTATATTGGTTACTTTCTGGCAAAAATTAACTTAATTTCTGGCAGAACTCATCAAATTAGAGTACATTTAGCATCCATTTCTCACCCAATTTTAGGAGATTCTTTGTACAATGATTTTAATTCGTTGGATAAAATGATGCTGATTGCAAAAGAAATTTCTTTTATCTCTCCTTTTAATAACAAAGAACTTTGTTTTACTGTTGATTATCCACAATATTTTAAACCATTTATTAACTAATATTATATATTTAAATTGTATTACATAAAATATGTTGTGTTTAAAAAAAAAATAAAGCCTTATAATCGGAATAAAACAAATAAAAAGCGTATAGTTTTTATTTCTTTTGTTTTTTGTTTTTTTATCATTTTAATATTTGCGTATTTAAATTATGTTGTTAATCCAGTAATTTTTGAAATGAGTTATGCAAAAATTTCTTCACTTGCACAACGCGCAGTTTCAAGTGCCATATATGATGTTATAAATACAAGCAGGCTATATGAATCGCTTGTCACAATTGTGCGAAATAATGACGGTGATATTGCAATGATTTCTTCAAACGCATTGCAAATAAACCTTTTAACACGAGAACTTACACGTAGCGCTCACAAGAACCTAGAAGTAATTGGAGTTAATGGAATTGAAATACCTGTTGGCTCTTTTAGCGGGCTTCCAATTTTGGTTGGGAGAGGACCAGAAATAAACATAAAAATGTTGCCAATAGGCACAATTTCTAGTAATTATATTTCAAAATTTGAGCAAGCGGGAATAAATCAAACAAATCATAAAATTTATGTTCAAGTTGAAAGCAAAGTTAGTGTAATTTTACCAACTGCAAGCAAAATTGTTACAACTTCAACCGAATTAATGATTGCTGAAAGCATAATAATTGGCAAAATACCTTTAACGTATTTAAATAGTACAAATTTACAAGATATGATGGACTTGGTGCCATCTTAATTCTTTTTTGTTTTTGCTTTAAAAATAATGCCAAAAATAAAGGCAAACACAACAGCCGCTGCAACTCCTGCCGCAGTTGCTTCTAGCCCACCAGTAAACATCCCTAAAATTCCCTTTGCTTTAACACTGGCAATTGCACCCTTTGCAAGAGATGCTCCAAAACCAATTATGGGAACATTTATGCCAGCATTTAAAAATTCTGATAACGGATTATAAACATTAATTGCTTCCAAAAAAACGCCAACCATAACAAACAGCACCAAAATTCTTGCTGTTGTAATTTTTGTTTTTATAATTAAAACTTGACCAAGCATACATATTATCCCGCCACCACCAAAAACAATTAAATATTGCCACCAATTCATTTTAATTCCCCCTAAAATTTAAAAATTATTCTTTACTAACTCCAATTTGCTCATCTGCTTCAATCACAACTGCATGCGCCACGCCAGGAATTGTTTCTCCCTGCTGACAAGATGTTGAAGAAAGCAGTGCACCTGTTGCAATAAACAATACTTTTTTTAATTTCCCCTTTGAAATTCTGTCCAAAATAAACGAATTTAATATTGATGCACTACAACCACATCCACTGCCACCCATTAAGGCTTTTTGACACCCTTTAAACATCATTTGCCCGCAATCACAATAATTAATACCTAATTTAATTCCCCTTGCTTCCATCAAATCTATAAGAACTTCTGACCCTAGTTTGCCCAAATCTCCTGTTACAATCAAGTCATAACTTTGGGGCGTTGTGTTTGTATCATTAAAGTGAGCAAGCAAAGTGTTCATGGCAGCAGGTGCCATTGCCGCTCCCATATTGTTAACATCATTTATTCCCCAATCAGTAACCTTTCCAAAAGTTGCCACTGTTATTTTGGGACCTTTTGTATTTAATGAAAGTGCTGTTGCACCAGCAGCAGTGCAAGTCCATTGAGAAGTTGGGGGTCTTTGATTGCCTAATTCTAGCGGAAATCTAAACTGACGTTCAGCCGTGGAAAAATGACTTACAGTTGCACAAATAACATTTTTTAAATATCCCCCGTCAATAAGAGTTGCACCAACTGCCAAACTTTCTGCCATTGTTGAACATGCCCCAAACAAACCTAAATAAGAAATATCAAAAGAACGTGCTGCGTAACTTGAACTAATAATTTGATTAAGCAAATCCCCTGCCAAAAGCATATCCACATCTTCAACTTTTAACTTTGAATTTTTCATTACCCCTGAAACAACTTGTTCCATCATTTTTCGTTCAGCCTTTTCATAAGTGTCTTCACCAAAAAAATCATTTTTCATTACATTATGAAAATATTTTCCAAATGCTCCTTCACCTTCTTTTGGCCCTGCAATAGAATAATTGCCTATTATTCTAGGTTGATTTTTAAAAAATATTGTTTGATTATGTTTTGTTTTCATTTTTCTCCTTAAAGTTGATTAAATAAACAAATAAATTAAACCAACAATCCAACTTGCAACAACTCCGCTAACAATAACTGGGCCTGCAATTACAAACATTTTTACGCACATTCCAAAAATTATACCCTCGTTTTTAAATTCTACCGCTGGGCTTGTTATTGAATTAGAAAATCCTGTTATTGGAACAATTGAACCCGCTCCCGCATACTTACCTATTCTGTCATAAACTCCTATTCCAGTTAACAAAGATGCCAAAAAAATTAAAATTACAAGAGTATACGCCCACGCACTTTGAATTGATAACAGTGGGAAGATTGCTAACAATGAGTCATTTATTCCTTGCCCTATCAAACATATTGTTCCGCCCACCCAAAAAGCATTAAACAAAGTTGGCCATGCTCTTGTTTTTGGAATTTTTGCTTCTATATAAGCATTATATTTTTTATGAAGTTCTTGTTTTGTCACATATTTCTCCTTAATAAATTTATTGCCTGCAAATAAATTTTTAATACATATTTTTGCAAAAACTGCAAAGAATATTGCTATCATGGAGGAAAAATGAAAAAAATATTTATTTTATTTTCAGTTTTAATGGTGGCAATTATATTTTCAGGTTGCACAAGTTCAAGTGATCAAGCCAGTGTAACCAGCAAACTTTCTAAAAGTTTGAATGAAACAAGTGCCACACTATCAAAGGTTGACACAATAACAAATGAAACATTGGCAATTAATGAAATTATGGATGATGCACTGGCTGAAAATAGCAAAACAGCAGGCACTCCTTCTCAAAACACTGGTTATAATGGTGCAACGTTTACAAACGGATACACCAAAGCCAAAGGAAGATATGTTGACGCAAATTCAATTACATACAACAACTTTGGGTCTTACGTAACAAAACTGCAAGATTTACATTTTGTTGCATCCGATGTTATATCGGCAAATAGCACTGTTAATATTTTAAAATCTCAAATCTTGTCAAAAACAAGCGCTTTAAAGTCTTTGGTTAATGATATGGAACAAAAAACAATAACTCTTAATGAAAAACAGTGTAAAGCAATTTACGACTTGGTTAAAAATGCGGACGTAAATGTTAATCGCATTAGACTAACAAAAAGCGAGGTTAATAACGAACTTTCTGGCGTAAAATTGTTAAAAAACAATTACACCGCAAATGTTGACCAATTAAATTCAAAGTATACAAGACTGTTAAATAGTCTTGATATAAGGGCATCATATTATGCTAATTTGCTTACTTGCCTCGACAGTATCTATAATTGCATTATAAGTGGAAAGTGCGATGTTCAATCTGCAACAGACTCAAATTTAATTATTGGAATACAAGATGAAAATTTAACAAATAATACTTCTCAAAATAAAACAAATTTAGATACAGCGTCCGCAGAACCATATAATTACAGTGCATCGTTCAAACAAATTTCTTGCAATGACGGCACTTGTGCAGGCCAATATCCTGACGGCACATGTTATCAAACAACGCCAAATGGAAATTGCCAATATTATTGTGCAGATGGCTCTTGCTATTATGTTTGCCCCGACGGAACTTGCAAAAATGGCATTTGCCCCGATTGCAATGGAATACAACCAAATTTAAAGAGCGGAGATGTTAGAGGTCAATTGTGGCAAATGGCTTTGGATAATTTAAAAAATAAAATAAATTCTCAAAACAAAACACAATCTAAGTCAAAAACTACAAATAGTGTTTCGTCAGAACCATATAATTACAGTGCATCGTTCAAACAAATTTCTTGCAATGACGGCACTTGTGCAGGCCAATATCCTGACGGCACATGTTATCAAACAACGCCAAATGGAAATTGCCAATATTATTGCGCAGATGGCTCTTGCTATTATGTTTGCCCCGACGGAACTTGCAAAAATGGCATTTGCCCCGATTGCAATGGAATACAACCAAATTTAAAGAGCGGAGATGTTAGAGGTCAATTGTGGCAAATGGCTTTGGATAATTTAAAAAATAAAATAAATTCTCAAAACACAAATAAAGATAAAATAACCACAACAGAGGCAAAACAAATTAATAAAAATAATTCAAATATAGACACATATAAAAAAGGTGTTAATTATGATAAAAATGAAACAACGGATTTAAATGCAAACAATTTGCAAAACAGGTGGAATAATACTTCTAACACATACACACAATTGCCAAATGAAAATTATAACGAAAATTATCCCACAACTTTGCCCGCAACTCCAAATGATAGGAATGGTTATACAAATCAAAATTATTATAATAATGGCTACAATAACGGCATGAATTATGGTCCCAATGGTTACAATAATAACCCCACAAATGGAATGAACTATGGTGCTAATGGTTACAATAATTACCCCACAAACGGAATGAACTATGGTGCTAATGGTTACAATAATTACCCTGGAAATGGTGGATATGGTTTTGGATATAATGGCTATTATCCAAATATTAATACTTATTACACACCAAGAAACATTAACACTTATGGTGGATTTAGAAACACAGACACTTATAAAAACTCAAATAACAATATAAACACCTATGGAAGAACAGAACAAAACAATAAAACAAATTTTGCGGAAATGTTTAATAAAGGAACTCAACCTAACAAGGCACAAAATCCTAACGATCCATACAGAGTCTTTCCAAAAAACAGTTATGAATATAAATATTTGGATATGCAAAACAAAAGTGCTCCTAACATGGACACAAACCCTGTTACACGCCCTAACGACAACAAAATAAATAGACAACAAATTGAAAATCAACAAAATAATAAACAAGCAAACAAACAGATTGCTGACGAAAATCAACAAAACAAAACTCCAAGCAGGCTTGCTGAACCTGATTTACAACTTGCAAGAAATAATAATATACCAAAGGTTACAGAAGAAATTGATAGCAATATTTTAAAAAATACTTACAACACACAACCAGTTACTCCAAACACAGATATAGAAAATAAAACAAAAGAAGAAAAAAACAACAACACCGCATCAAGAACAATTGACCCTAATAATTCAACAACGGCAAGTGATAGTTATTCGAGTTCAAGAAAAACTGCTTAAAATATTAAAAAATTGAGATTTAAACTTATCTCAATTTTTTTATGTCTAGCCCAGTTTTTGCTTTAATTTAGTGAGTATTTTGTTTTCTAATCGGGAAACTTGAACTTGTGATATTTTTAAAATTTTTGCAATTTCGCCTTGTGTTTTGTCTTTAAAAAATCTAAGGCACAATATAATTCGTTCTCTTTCTTCCAAACCTTGCATTATATCCTTAATAATTATGCTGTCATACAAACTTTCAAACGAATTTTCTTGAACAAGTCTATCAACAATTAAAGTACTGTTAACATCGTCACTTACTGGTGTGTGCATAGAAATTGGCATGCGTGCGGAATCCATTGTAAAAACAACTTCCTCAGGCTCAATTGCAAATTGTTTTGAAATTTGCTCAATACTAGGTTTTTCTGCAAATTGCTCCGAATATGACCTTATATATTTTTGAATTTGCATATTCATTGTTTTTATTGCTCTGGATACTTTTATGCTTCCATCATCACGCATATATCGTTTAATTTCGCCAATAACCATTGGCACAACATATGTTGAAAATTTACAATTAAAGTTTGTGTCAAAATTTTTTATTGCTTTTAAAAATCCCAAACAGCCAAGTTGATATAAATCGTCATACTCAACACCTTTTCCTATAAATCTTTTAATTATACTTTTAACCAGTGGAGAGTTTTCATTTATTAAAATTTCCTTGGCTTCTTTATCTCCTTGTTTTGCTTTTTCAATTAGTACAGTAGTTTCCTCCTGTTCAAGCATTATTCCCCCACTGCCATCATATTGTTTTTGCCAAAACGCTTAAACATTTTTATGCAAACACCTTCCTTACTTTCAACTTCAACAGAATCCATAAAACTTTCCATAACTGTAAAACCCATTCCGCTTCTTTCATCTGCTGGTTTTGAAGTATAAAATGGTTCCCTTGCCTTGCCAATATTTTCTATGCCAATTCCTTTGTCAATAACTTCCACCTGTACACCATTTTCAAAAAGTTGCACTTTAACAATAACGTCTCCCTCGTGATTTGGATACGCATGTACAACGGCATTTGTAACAGCCTCTGAAACTGCTGTTTTAATGTCTGTAATTTCATCTAAACTTGGGTTAGCCTGCACACAAAATGCAGCAACACATGCTCTTGCAAACCCTTCATTAACTGATATTGCTTTGAATTTTAATTCCATTTCGTTTATTTTTTTCATTGTTCTCCCTTTTATTGTTATATTTTAACTGATTTTTGGCATAATATCGTAAAGCCCCGTCATTTTAAAAATTTTTTCGGCATGCGTGGATGGGTTGCAAATAAAAATTGGGATGCTTTTATCTCTCATTTTTTTATATCTTCCAATTAAAACACCAATTCCGGTGCTATCCATAAAATCGAGTTCCGAAAGGTCAATAATTATTTGCTTAAAATTTGGTTTGTTAAATAGTTCATCAAGAGTTATTCTTGTATGATACGCTGTATGCTCGTCAAGTTCTCCACTTAACACAACATAAAGCGTGCCACCATATATCCTGTTTTTAATTTGCATGCGTGCCCCCCCCTTCAATAAAACTCTAACAAATTTTAGATGAACAATAATTAGAAGTTTTGTCGAATTATAAAAAGTTTAAAGGCATACAAATTAAAACTTAAATTTTATATAACAATTCCACCATTTGGGCTTAAAATTTGACCAGTTATAAACTTTTGATTAGAAATAAAATAAATGCATTCCGCAATTTCTTCTGCTGACCCAATTCTGCCAAGAGGCGTTTCTTTTTCAATCTGTTTAATTGTTTTTTTACCTAGGCTTGCAAGCATGTCTGTTTTAATACTCCCCGGTGCTATGCAGTTTACATTTATATTGTTATTTGCAAATTCCTTGGCCAACGCTTTTGTAAAAGCAATAACTCCACCCTTGCTTGCCGAATAAACACTTTCTGCACTTCCGCCAGTAATTCCCCAAATTGAAGAAATATTAACAATAGATCCTCCTCCATTTGTTAATAGGCATTTAATTCCTTCTCTGCATACAAAAATTGTTCCTATTAAATTTGTGTTTATTTGCTCATAAACTTCGGCATCATTACAATCTATAAGTACTTTTGGGTATGACACGCCCGCACAATTAACAATACATTCAATTTGCCCTAGCGTGTTTATAATTTCATTAAACATACAATTTACTTGTTTTGAATTTGAAACATCACATTTAAAAGCAATGGCATTTACACCTAATTTTAAAATTTGATTTAAAACATTGTCTGCAAGAACTTTGTTTTTGTTGTAACAAATTGCAACATTATAACCATTTTTTGCATAAAATAATGCAGTTGCCTTGCCAATTCCTCTTGAACCACCTGTAATCAAAACTGTTTTCATATTTTCTCCTTTTACAGATTATAACAATAATAAAAAAATTGCAACAAATCTTTAAAATTAATTTTACATAATTTTCTAAAAAAAGCGGACTTTTTTAAAAATATATGTTATACTACAAAAATGCAAACAAAATTTGCAAAGCAATTTTAAAAACTTTTTAAAAGACATTTAAAAATATCACTAAAATGCTTGACACAATTTTAAATTTGATATAAAATAAGGAAGTCACAATTAGATCGGGGTGTAGCGCAGTTGGTAGCGCACGTGGTTTGGGACCATGGGGCCGGGAGTTCAAATCTTCTCACCCCGACCATTGTGGACCTTTAGCTCAGTTGGTTAGAGCGACCGGCTCATAACCGGTTGGTCCGGGGTTCAAGTCCCTGAAGGTCCACCATTTACGTGTTTGACACTCATGTAAAACTTGTTAAATACTTGTGAAAGTAAACAAAAAATTCTCACATTTTTTAATAAATGTGGTTCGGTAGTTCAGTTGGTTAGAACGCCAGCCTGTCACGCTGGAGGTCGTGGGTTCGAGCCCCATCCGAATCGCCATTTGCCTCGGTAGCTCAGTCGGTAGAGCAAAGGACTGAAAATCCTTGTGTCGGTGGTTCGATTCCGCCCCGAGGCACCAAAATGTGGCTTATAATCACAAATTGGGCATATAATTTGCTGGTGTGGCTCAATGGTAGAGCAATTGATTTGTAATCAATAGGTTGTAGGTTCGACTCCTATCACCAGCTCCAAACTTAATATGGGTGGGTTCCCGAGTGGCCAAAGGGATCAGACTGTAAATCTGCCGGCTCTGCCTTCGATGGTTCGAATCCATCCCCGCCCACCACTCAAAAAATGCCAAGATGGCATTTTTTTATTTTTGTTGCAAAAAATCACTTTATTTTTTAAGTTTAATTTGATATACTTATGTTATCAATTTAACAAAATTTACATAAAGTTATTATAGGAGATATTTGATGCTTACTTTATATAACTCACTAACAAAAAAAGAAGAAGAATTTCACCCACAAACAGACACTGTTGGCTTTTATTTTTGTGGTCCAACTGTGTATTGGACGCAACATATAGGCAATATGCGTGCATTTTTTGTTATGGACAGCATCCGCCGTGTTATAAAATTTAATGGATACAAAATTAATCATGTTATGAATATAACAGATGTTGGGCATATGACTTCGGACGAAGATGAAGGCGATGATAAAATTGAATTAACAGCAAAAAAAGAAAATAAATCTCCGGAGGAAGTTGCAAATTATTATTGGGATTTATGCTATAAAGATATAAAAAAATTAAACATTGAAACTCCTGAACATATTGTAAAAGCAACCAGTGTAATTGACGAAATAATTGAATTTATTAAAACATTAATTAAAAATGGATTTGCTTATGAAACACAAAAGGGTGTGTATTATGATATATCAAAATTTAAGGACTATGGACAACTTGGAGGAATGAACTTAAATGATAAATTAGCAGGCGCAAGAATTGCAGTGGACGATTTTAAACGCAATCCATTGGATTTTACACTTTGGGTTAAGGCCGCAGAAAATCATATTATGAAATGGCAAAGTCCGTGGGGGCTTGGCTATCCTGGTTGGCATATAGAATGTTCCGCAATTGGCAGAAAGTTTTTAGGAAACAATATTGATATCCATGGTGGTGGCGTTGAACATAAAACAGTTCATCACGAAAATGAAATTGCTCAAAATTTTGGAGTATGTGGAACGCAAGTTGTAAAATATTGGGTCCACTTAGAACATCTTATGATGGACGGCAAAAAAATGAGTAAAAGTTTAAAGAATATAGAAAGTGTTTCTTCAATAATAGAAAAGGGATATTCCCCGCTTTCACTTAGATATTTGTATTTAACTGCTCATTATTCTAAACAACAAAATTTTACTTTTGAATCACTTGCATCATGTGAAACTGCCCTACAAAAGATTTGGAATGCCACTGTTGAAAACAAAAACGGAAAAGATTTAGTTGACGAATCTCAAATTAAAACAATTTGCAAAAACTTTGAAAATGCAGTTAATTCTAATTTAAATTTTCCGCTTGCACTTTCTTATGTTTGGGAACTTTTAAAAATTAAAAACAAAAGTAAACAAATTTATAATGCCTTGCTTTTTTTTGACAATGCACTTGGGTTGGATTTGAAAAATGCAGAACTCCATTTAAGTGAAAATAAATGCTTAATTCCAGCAGACATAACAGAATTGGCTTTAAAAAGGTGGCAAGCAAAAGATGAAAAAAACTGGGCGCTTGCGGATAAATACAGAAAAGAAATTGACGATAAGGGTTTTACAATTCTTGACAAAAAAAGCGGATATGATATACTTAAAAAGTAAATATGGGCACTTACAGCCTATATGCTAGTGTGGCTCAGTTGGTAGAGCAGCTGATTCGTAATCAGCAGGTCGGGGGTCCGATTCCCCCCACTAGCTCCAACAAAAAAATTGTCATAACAGACAATTTTTTATTTGTTATTTACATGATTTGATAGTTCCAATAATTTTTGGGAGATTTTATTGCTTGCAAGTTTTAAATTTTCAGCATTTATTTTGTCAAATTCTTTAAGAAAGAATGGTTGCCCAACAATAATTTTGTTAAATGAAAATAATTTTGGTTTTTTTTCAATCCAAATTGGAATAATTGGAGATTGCGATTTAATTGACAGCATTGCACTTCCGTTTTTTAAAGCCTGCAAGTTATCCTCTGTTTTATTGCGGGTGCCCTCGGGGAAAATTATTAATTTTTCATTATTTTTTAATTTTAAAAGACATGTTTTAATTGTGGATAATTCCAAATTTTCACGATCAACTGGAATTCCGCCTATTTGTTTAAAAAATCTTCTTTTACATTTTTTTGCAAAAAGTTCCTTTTTTGCAAGAATGTTTGGCTTGAACCAAACTTTGTTCATTAAAACAACAACATCCATATTGCTTCTGTGATTGCAAACTAAAATTGCTTTACCTTTGGGAATATTTTTTCTTTTCATAATTGTTGGAAACAAAATTGTTAGCGGAAACCACAACAAAATTTTATACAACCAATACATATTTACTCCTCAAATATTTGTTTATTTATTCTCGCAAAGTTTAAAAAGTTCGGCAAGTTCTGTTTGTGAAAGTTGTTTACACTTTCCACGTTGCAACCCTCCCAAACAAACATTGCCAACTGCAACCCTTTTTAAAAGCAAAATTTCTCTTCCAATGGCCTCAAACATTCTTCTAACTTGTCTATTAAGCCCTTGTGAAATTTTTACAGAAACTCTGCTGATGTTATTTTCTGTTTTAATTAAAACAACTTTTGCACTTGGCATCCTTATCCCATTTTCCACAACACCGGCTCTTAGCACTGCAAGTTCACTTTCTAGCATGTTTCCACGAACACAAACCATATATTCCTTTTCTATTTCGTGTGATGGATGCGATAATTTTTGTGCCAACTGCCCGTCATTAGTCAATAAAATAAGACCTTCTGTATCATAATCCAAACGCCCAATAGAAAACAGCCTTCGTTCGCAATTAACAAGATCAAAAATAGTTTTTCTACCTTTTTCATCGGATGCAGAGCAAATTACTCCCTTTGGTTTGTGAAGTTTGTAATATAAAAAATCTCCACTTGGGGCAACAATATTTCCAAGACATTGCACAACATCGTTAAGTTTTATGTCTGTTGCTAAATTTGTTTCAATTTTTCCATTAACTAAAACTTGACCATCCAATATTAATTTTTCGCACGCCCTACGGCTTCCTTGTCCGCAATCAGCCAAATACTTGTTTATTCTCACCAAAAAAACTCCATCGGTCATAAATTTCTTTAAGGTTGTCCCAAAAGTTAATTGACCTTATCTCATCCATTGTAAACAATTTTTCACAAAAGAGCAAGTGGTTATCAAAGTATATTTTTATTTCACCAACTTCTTGTTCTTTTTTTAATGGTGCATACAAAGTTTGAGGTAAATCAACCACAACTTCAAACTTTGAAACTTCTTTTGTTAAAATTGGATACGCAAATCCACGCTTTGAAAATATTTTAACATTTGCTTTTTTACCGTTTTCAACAATTACCTTTTTTTGAAATGCATATGGCAATAAAACTTGATGCATTGTATAATTTTTAAATGTATTTTCAAGTAGCGCTTCACTGTCGTTGAACATGTCCACACAATTTAAAACAACACAAACCAATTTTAACCCATTTCTTTCTGCCGAAGATACAAAACATCTTCCCGCGTTATCAGTAAATCCAGTTTTAACGCCATTGCATCCTTCAAATTTACCCAGCAATTTATTTTTATTTTTTAAAAGCCTTGCGTTGTCTGGTGATACACCATTTATTTTTATATACTCTGTGCAAACAATTTCCATAAACACCTTGTTTTCAAGTGCTTTTGCTGTTATTTTTGCAAGGTCATGTGCAGTTGTGTAATGCCCAACTGCATCTAATCCATGAGAATTTTTAAAACAGGAATTATTTGCACCCACAGTTTTTGCAGTTTGCTCCATCATTTCACAAAACTTGCTTTCGCTTCCTGCAACATGAATTGCAAGTGCCAAACTTGCATCATTCCCAGATGGCAACATAACTCCATAAAGCAATTCCTTTACAGTTAAAATTTCACCTTTTTTTAAGTATAAACTTGTTCCTTCCACCCCAACAGCCTTGTCGTTTATTTTCACTTTTTGTTTTAAATTTTTGCAATGATTTAAAACTGTAAGTGCAGTTACAATTTTTGTTGTACTTGCCATTGCAAGTTTTTGGTCTTTGTTTTTTTCAAAAAGTACACGCCCAGTTTGTGCCTCAATAACCACCGCACTTTTTGCCCTCGTTTCAATTGTTAAACTATTGTTGATTTTTGGCAAAACATCGTTTGCAAAAACTGTGTCTGAAATAGCAACAAAAGGTACAAAAGAAAATAAAATTGACATCATAAAAACTAACTTTTTACTACTTTTTAAAAAAAATTTTCTTTTTAATATTTTCACGTATTATTTTCTCCCAAAAAACATTAATTATATTTTGTTGTCCTCTTTAAAATTGTTTGTATCATCAAGTTTGTTAATAAGTTTGTTTGCCAAATTTAAAATTGTTTGATATGCAGATTTATTTTCAACATCAACAAACCTTACCCCACAAGAATCTTCCACAACAAATCCAATTGGTGTTACACTTGCGCCTCCACCACTTCCGCCCGCCATTGGCAAATTAAAGGATGAGTGCTTACCTAAATTTGAATATTCTCCACCACCAACAACAAAGCCAACAGATATTTTATGAATTGGCAAAATTATTGTACCGTTGGGCGTTATTATGGGTTCACCTATAATTGTTTTACTTTCTGTTAAAGTTTTAACGCTGTTTATTGTTTCTGTAATTAAATCCTTAATTTTGTTTGTTGTATCAACTTTCATACTTTAAATCTCCTTCTTTTTAAGTTAATTTATTTTATTGTTTAATATTTATCCGTTCGTTTTGTTATTGCAAAAGACATTAAAATAGAGTATAAAATATCAAAAATTGAGATTGAAAAGTTGCACATAGCAGAAATTTCTGTTTTTACTTTGTTAAAAGATGTGTGACTTCTTATAACCATATTTGCTGACTTTTTAAAATTTTTTACATAAGCAAGCAAGCCACACATTAACTGATTAATAAAACCTGATAAAATTGCTGACTCCATTGCTTCACCTAGCCCAATATGAGAAATAGCGACCAAATCTTTAATTTTTATTTTGTCTTTTAGTTGAATACTAAGTTGTTTTATAAATTTTATTTGCGATTGACTAACTTCAAATTCAATAACTTTTTTATGTTTTTTTGTTTTAATAATTAAAGTGTTTTTTTTAAATGTAAACAAAAACAATTTTAGTTTTAATTTTAAAAAAGAAAAACAAAACACTCCCAAGTTTTCTTGAAAATTATAAGAAAATTTTATCTTAAAATTAAACGGTAAAATGACAAAAAAAATTAATAAAAGTGACACTGTTAAAATTAAATTTCTCATGCCACTATTATTTGATAATTAAATTGTTTTATACCTTTTTATAGAATAAAAATTTAATACTTTTGCGATTCGCCAGTTTTTTCATGATATTCCATATCATACAAACTGTTAGAACTAATTGTATTTGTGTCCTTGGCAATTTTTTTTAACATTTCGTCAATGTTTTGCAATTTTTCTTTTGATGCAAACTCGTTAAATTCACTTAAACCTTCATTTTGTGCTGTTAATGTTTTGTTATTATTTTCTTCTACTTCAATTTCCTCGGTAGGAACCTTGTAATCAAAATACAAGCCATCTTCTTTCTCATTTGTTCTAAGTTGCTGTATTTTGCTGATTAATTCATCATAGTCAGGCAAAAAATTAATGTTTTCAAGCCCAAAACGTTTTAAAAACTCATCTGTTGTGCCAAACAAAAATGGCCTACCCAAAGCATCTTTTTGTCCAACAATTGCAATTAAATTATGCTCACTTAAAACTTGAACAGTATATTCACTGCTTCTGCCTCTTATTTCTTCTATTTCAAGTTTGGTTATTGGTTGCTTGTATGCAATTATTGCAAGAGTTTCTAGCGCGGACTTTGTAAGCGCACGCTGTCTTATTGGGTTTAACACGTTTGCAATTTGATTTGCAAATTGTGGATTTGAGCATAACTGAATTTTATTTTTGTAAGATATTAAATGAATACCACAAGCCCCCGCAAGTTCTTTTTTTAATTCATTAACAAATTTTAACATGTTTTCTTTTGTGATATCCAACTTGCTAGAAATATCATCAATGTCCACTCCATCACCTGCAACAAATAATATCGCTTTTATAATTTCCTTTTCTTCACTCATTAGGAACTCCTTTGTATTCAATAAAGATGTCACCAAACATTCCAAATTGCTTTGCCTTTATGGTTTGTAATTTTAAAAGTTCTAAAACAGCCATAAAAACTGTAATTACTTCGGACTTTGTGTGTTCTTCTTTAAACAAGTCAGTAAATTTTATTTGACTTTTATCCGCTAAAAGTTTTTTAATTTGTAACATTTTTTCTGCTACTGTAAATTTATCTTTTTCTATGTTTTTTACTTGTTCAACACGTTCTTTAAGTTTAATCCGCGTGATAATATCCACAAAACTGTTTAAAAGTTTGTCTAAAACCATATCCTTTAAAACAATTCTAAATTTTTCTGTGGTTTTGTCGGGTTCTTTATACATTCTGTCAACATTTTCAAATAGTTGGAGTTTTTCACTTGCTTCTTTATATAATTTATATTCTTTTAATCTTTGCAACAAAATTGCACCGCTATCGTCTTCTTCTATCATATCTTTACTTTCAACTGGCAATAATGTTTTACTTTTTATTTCAATAAGTGTTGCTGCAACAACAATAAATTCGCTTGCCCTTTCCATGTCCAAAAACTCAATATCTTTCATAAATTCAAGATATTGCTGAGTTAAATCCGCAAGTTTAACAGTTTCTATGTCAAGTTTATCGTCCTTAATTAAGTGCAATAAAAGGTCCAACGGCCCTTCAAAATTTTCTAATTTGACTTCATATGGTTTGTTTGTTTGGGACAAATTATCATCATTTTTCAAAAAAACTTCTTCCGAATTTTTGGTCATCCAAATAGCCCCCAAAACATGGAGAACAATTCCAAAAATCCGCCTGTTATTGCAGAGTAAACCCAATCAAAAACTGGTGTGATTATTATTAGCATTAAAATTAAAGAACCATAACGATACATAAATTGAACAAAACGATTTTCCTCGCTTAAAAATGTTTTAATAAAATTAAATCCATCAAGCGGATAACAAGGTATTAAATTAAATGCAAAAAGCGAAAGATTAACAATTATGCTCATTTGAATTAAAAATCCCAAAAAATTAAGAAAAACATTTGAAGATGAAAATAACGATGGACCAAAAAAATAATTTAATGGGGATAACAAAAATGCTATTGAAAAATTTGTTGTAACTCCCGCAAGAGAAACTTTAAGCATATCACGTTTGTAATTTCTAAATTTTAAAGGGTTAATTTGCACTGGCTTTGCCCAACCAAACCCTATTAACAAAAAGCATAAAGCACCCCAGCCATCTATGTGTTTAAATGGATTTAAAGACAATCGTCCCTGAGATTTTGCTGTTAAATCTCCTGCTTTGTATGCAACGTAACCGTGAGCAAGTTCATGAAAAGAAATTGCAAATAAAACTGCAATACAATAAGCAATTGTAAAAGCAAACAATGTAATTGGCGGAAGCATATCTTTAAATGCTAAAATGTAATACAACATATTTTGATTATACATCATTTTAAATCACTGAGCAAGCAAATATTTACAAACTGTTAAAAAATTAGGATTAACTTTTAACGTTAACCCTAAAATTTTTAATTTTTTTAATTTAAATTATGCAAATTCAGAGATTATTTCTTTTACTGCTCCAATATAGGTTAATCTATCAATATTTTCCATTACAACTAAATTAATTGTAGCAACAATTTTTCCGTTTTCTGTAATTATAATTTCCCCAACCTTGTCACCAACTGCAAGTGGCGCTTTAAGTTTTTCTGGAAGTGTTATGCGCTTTTCAAATTTTGATGCTTCACCCTTTTTTTCAAGTGATGAAAATGAACTTTGGGTGCAAATATCAACATCCGCAATTTTACTTTTTATTACAGGTAAATTTGCAACAATTTCTTTTTCTCCAACAACTGATTTTGCAACAAAGTTGGAAAATCCAAAATTAAATAATTTGCCAGTTTCATTAAATCTTGTTTGAGCGTCTTTTGCATTTATTACAACTGCTGTAAGGTGCATGTTATCTCGCTTTGCGCATGCTGTTAAGCAATAGCCAGATTCATCCGTAAACCCTGTTTTTCCGCTATCACAGCCTTTAAAATAACGAACAAGTTTATTTGTGTTAACAAGTTCTGTTTTACGCCCTGATGGATGAACAAGCTCATCAATCCAAACAGTTGAATGGTTAAAATAATCTTTATGTTTAGACACTTCTTTAATTATTTTTGCGCAATCTTTTGCGGTGCTGTATTGTCCCGGTTCAGGAAGCCCCGTTGCGTTTGAATAACATGTGTCATTCATTCCAAGTTCGCTTGCTCTTTTATTCATTGCAACAACAAAAGCATCTTCGCTTCCAGAAATATGCTCTGCAAGCGCAACGCTGGAATCATTTGCAGATGCAATAATTACACTGTGCAAAAGTTCACCAACAGAATATTCAACAAACGGGTCCAAAAATGCTTGTGAACCTCCCAAATTTGAAGCATTGGTTGTTATTGTAACTTTTGTGTCCAAATTTAATTTTTTTGCATCTATTTCCTCATAGGTTAAAAGTGTTGTCATAAGTTTAACCATGCTGGCAACTGGAAGTTTTTCGTCAGCATTTTTTTCATATAAAATTTTGCCCGAATTAAAGTCCACAAGCAAAGCAGATTTTGCATTCACAAGAGGCTCATTTATTGCAAAAACTGGCTTTGGGGCACAACATATTGTAAGTGCTATTGAACATAACACACCACATGTTGTAATTAAAAAAAATTTGTTTTTCATTTTTTCTCCCTTTATTTAACACAAACAACATTTGCTTGTTAGTATTTTTTGCAATAATTAAAATAATATGCAAAAAAAAACAACTTATTATTGTTGTTTTGATTATAAATTTAATTAAATTTTATTTACTCATTTAAAATTTTTATTGCAATTGTAATTGCTTTTACAAGCGCAAATTCACCATTTTTAACATTTGCAAGAACAACGTCATGAGTGAGTTTTTGTCCGTCACCCGCTGTGTTAGCAACAACTGCAAAACAAATTGCCTTAAAATCAAAATAGCAAGCCAAAAGTGCATCATACACCATGCTCATACTCATTGTTTTAACTCCAAAAAGCCTTGCCATGTATATTTCACTAGATGTTTCATAATTTGGCCCCAAAAATTGCATGTGTGTTGATTCTTTTAAATTAACTTCTTGAAAAACACATTCAAGTTTAAGTTTATCTATGATGCTTTTGTTGTAAAAGTTTTCCATATCAATAAACTTTATAGGTTGTAAGCCAACTAACGGATTTTGACCAGTAAAATTTATGTGACCTGTTATGATTGCAACATCGCCCGGCATTAAGTCAATCCCGCCAACGGTTGTTTGAAGAATAAGATTTTTTATTCCTAAATTATGCATAACTTCAAAAGGAATTCTGACTAAATCCATGTTTCCACTTTCGTAAAAATGAATTCTACTTGCACAAAAAACAGGTGTTTCGCCAAATTTTCCAACTGCAAAAAAACCATTGTGCCCTTTTATGTTTCCTGCTGATATCCCAAGATCTAAGTAATTTACTTTTTTTTGGATTGTAATTAAATCTATCATTCCTGAACCTAAAATTAATGCAGTGCTTGGAATTTCACCAAACTGCTTTTTAAGATATTCTGCTATTACTTTTGATGTTTGCATATCCACATTATAACCTATTGTAAAACAAACAACAAATGTTTTTTAATTATATTTTATAATTTGTAAATATTTTTAAAATTTCAACGTACAATATTTTATGAAACGACAATTTTCGTGCTTAAAAGCACAATCACATTTTTGGATAAAAGATTTTTTAAAACAAAACAGAATTTGTTTATTAATTTGTTGCACAATTGTTTTTTTTGGGCTACTCACTGGAATTTTAACGGCAACAAGAATTGATGATATTTCTTTAATTTACAACAACAATCAACTTTTAAAATTTATTAATGGCGACGTTCACACTTTTGCTCATTTTTTTGACAGAATTCTTTCTTGCGGGGTAATTGTTTTAATTGTTATTGGAACAACATTTGTGCCTTATATTTCTTTTATTGGGCTTACCACAATTGCTTTTAGAGCATATTTATTAGGATTAAACTGCGTACTAATTTTTTTGAAACTTGGTTTTGGAGGAATTGTTACAAGTGTTTTAATTATTTTGCCATTACAACTTTGCATGATTATGCTAATGTGTTTTGCTTTTTGCTTTTTTAAAAAAAAGTTTTATCAAAAACGAAAATTTGGAACTTGCTGTCCGCCAAATACACTTACAACTTTTGCTTTATTTATGCTAGCACTTGCAATAATTTGTGCGATTGAATGTTTGTTGTTGTTTATTTTTCAATGCAATGTAATTATAGTTTTGTAAATTTTAAGTTGCACTGCCTAACATCCAATCTGCATAAATTCCATAGCCTTTTGTGCAATCAGAAACAAAAACATGTGTTACAGCGCCAATAAGTTTTCCATTTTGTAAAATTGGGCTACCACTCATGCCTTGAACAATCCCTCCCGTTAATTCTAAAAGGCGTTTATCTTTAACTCTAAAAACAAGGCTTTTGTCATTTGATTCTGGCTGATAATTTGCCTTTATTATTTCAATGTCATATTCCTCACAAATTCCACTAACACTGCTTACAATTTTTGCAGGACCAGGAGAAACAGTCATACGACTTGCAACATTTGCCATTTTGCCATTCCCCATGCCATCAATTTTTGAAATTTCGCCAAACACACCAAACTTTGTGTTTTTTTCCACCGTTCCTTTTTGATTGTTGCCTTGCAAAAATAAACATCTAAGTTCCCCTGGCTCGCCCTTTTTGCCTTTGTTTATGCCAACTAAATTACATTTATAAACGCTTCCACCACTAACTGGGACATAAATGCCTGTTTCAAAATCTGTGATTGGATGCCCCAACGCTCCATACTTGTTTGTTTTGCTATCAATAAAAGTGAGAGTGCCAACACCAGATGCTGTTCCCCTAACCCACAACCCAATTTTTAACAACTGGCTATCTTCGTCAAGTGCAGGGGTGATGTTGCAATCAAACTTATTTTTTCCGCGAACAAAAGTAGCCTTTATTGGTTTTTTGCCATGTTTTTGGACCAATTCAATTACGCTGTTTTCGTTTAAAACGGATTCATCATTAATTGCAACAAGAAGATCTCCAACACAAATTTCAACACTTTTTTGAGTTGTAATTGGTCCAACATTTGTTAATACAGAATTTTCCCCAACAATAATCACACCTTGTGTATTTACTGCAAACCCAAGAGGTTCTCCACCAAGGTAAACAAGTTTATCCTCAGAAACTTTAACATTTATTTGCCTTATTGGCAAAAATCCAAACAACTTAAAAATTAATTTTGTTTCTTTTTCATTAGAATTACCCGCCTTGAATTCCTCGGCAATTTTTGCAGATATATATTGTCCAAAAGTTTTATCGGAATTTAAAAACTCTACATCAGAAAAAGAAACAAGAGAGTTTTCAGGAAAAGAAAATACACTGTGAAATTGAGTGCCACAAACAACCATTATAAGTGCAACACCAAAAATAAATCCAATAAATTTTGTTACAAACTTTTTAAACATAACCACCGCTTTTGAAATAATTTGCACAAAATAAAAAAAAATATTCAACTAGAATAAATTTTCTTGTGCAAACTCTAAAAATTACAACGTGTTTTTAAAATTATCACACCAATGTTTTAATTCACCAGCGTGCGTTATTGCAGAACTGCTGTTAAATTCACCAGAAAACAATCCTGCAATTTGGCTTATTGCGTTGTTTCCTTTAAGTTTACTTATCACCGTTTTTGTTGAAACTCCATCAAAACTTTTTGATACAAAAAAATAACAATCTGCCATAGACGCAACTTGTGGCAAGTGTGTTATACAAATAATTTGAAAAGTTTTTGAAAGTTTTGCAATTTTTTCTGCAACTTTTGCGCCAATAACTCCACTTATTCCTGAATCCACCTCATCAAAAAGTAACAAAGACACGCCATCTTTTTCTGCTAAAACATTTTTAACAGCCAACATAAAACGGCTCATTTCACCACCGCTAATTGTTTTTGCCAAACTTTTAACTTCTTCGCCAGCGTTTGCAGAAAACATAAATTCAACTTCATCATAAGACGCATAGTTTTTGCCATCATTTGTTGTAAATTTAACTTGAAACTTTGCATTTTTCATGCCTAAGGGTTCGAGTTCTTGTTTTATTTTATCTTCAACTTCTTTTGCAATTGTTTTTCTTGCTTCTGTAAGTTTTTTGCAAAAAGCAGTTGCCTCTTTTTCAAGTTTTGTTTGTTTTAGTTGCAATTCATTTAGTGTTTCTTCACTTGTTTCAAGCATTTGCAATTCTTTTTTTGTTTTTTCCAAAAATTCCAAAATTTCAGAAATTGTTCCGCCATACTTTTTTTTTAACGTTTTTATTAAGTCATATCTTAAATCAAGTTTATCAAATTCTACTTGATTAAATGCTACATTATCTATATATGCAGTTAAATCATCAAATATATCGTCCAATTCGTAAATTACAGTTTTAAAACGTTTGCAATCGTTTGCTAATGAGCAATCCAAAGTTGAGGCAATTTCAAAAGCATGTTGCGCAGTTTTAATTTGTTCTATTTGCAAATTTTTTTGGATTATGGAAATTTGTTCTATTAACTTTTCTGAATTGGATATAATTTGCAACTTGCTTAAAATTTGAGAGTCCTCATTTTCAAAAAGTTTGGCATTTTCTATTTCGGCAATTTGAAATTTTTTTATTTCTATCATTCGCTCACGTAATTGTGAATCTCCACCAACTTCTTTCATTAGTTTTTCATTTTCAGATATTCTATCACATATATTTAAAATTTGCTCTTTAAAAGGGGTTACTGCGTTAGGGCAATACTCATCCAATAATTTAAGATGATTTTTTTGTTTTAAAATTTCAACACTCTCATTTTGGCAAAAACTATTAATTAAGCAATTAGATACTGTTTTAAGCATGGCCACCGTAACAAGACGCCCGTTTATTCGGCAAACACTTTTTCCGTCTAAGGATAAAGAACGCGAAAATATTAAATCATTTTCAAATTCTAGCCCTAACGATTGGATAACATCTTTTGCTGGCTGGCAGTTTGTGAATTCCGCTTCAACACTCATAAGATCTTCACCAGTTCTAACAAATGTTTTATCTGCTTTTCCACCAAACACAAAAGAAAGAGCAGAAAGTATTATAGTTTTTCCAGCACCAGTTTCTCCAAGCAAAACATTAATGCCTTTTTGAAATAATATATGAAGATCTTTTATTATTGCAAAATTTTTAATGTCCACATTTGTTAACATATATTCACCTCACAAGATCCGTTAAGGTGTAACAAGCATTTTCCGCCATATGAATTGTTGGCAAAATAACCATAACTGTATCATCTCCTGAAACTGCACCTAAAACATCTTCTACATTAAGTTTATCAATAAGCCCGCAAATTGCAGAGCCCATTCCTCTCACTGTTTTTATAATACACAAATTTTGTGCTGTTTTTATTGAAATTATGGATTGCTTAAAAATTGAAATAAACTTGTTGGAAACAGCCTGTTCACCATTTTCAACTATTGCATATTTGTATTTTCCAGAATCGTTACTTAAAATTTTTATCAGCCCCAATTCTTTTATATCTCTTGAAATAGTTGCCTGCGTTATGTCAAAATTTGCCGCTTTAAGTTGCGACACAAGTTCTTCTTGCGTTTCAATTTCCTTGGTTGAAATAAGTTCAAGAATTTTTGATTGCCTTGACGAACGTGCCATTTTAACTCCCTAATCTTTAACCAAATACGCTTTGTTAACGCGTTTTAGCCGTTTATGCATAAATATAAATTTATATATATGCAGTTAGATTTTTCACCCTCGGCATTATTATACAATGAAATTTATAATTATGCAAGTGATTTTTGCATAATTATTCTTGCGGTTTTTTATTAAAATTCACAATCATGCATCACTTTGCATGCGCATTTTATATTTATTCAAGTTTATACATGTGGAAGTTAGGCAATTTTAATTTTACTTTTGCAAACAAAAATAAGAAATTATTTTTCCTGCAAACAAAACGATATTTTCACACTTTTCCATGGCATATTTTTTACCTAGTGCTTTGCCAAATATTGTAAAGCCAGCAATAAATGAACTTGCAACCGACATTAACACTATTTGCATCATTGAAGAAACTTGCACCGGCAACATCCTTACAATTATTGAAGCGCCTGCCGCTCCACTTAAAATACCGCAAACATCCCCAATTACATCATTGCAAAGGCTTGAAATTTTGTCGGCATTTTTAAGCAAAAACAACGATTCACGCACTCCCCGCTTTTTGTTATTTTTAATTATCTCACAATCACATGCAGTAACCGCAACGCCCAACATATCTGCAAGTGTTGCAACAGAAATAAGAAAAACAATAATAAGCGCTGTTACAAAGATTCCTGTTTTGCTCATGATAAATTCACTTGAAATAGAAAATAACAAAGACAACGCAACAGTCAAAACAAAAATTTTTATGGGCCAATGGAAATTAATTTTTTTTTGACATTTTACTTTTCTGGTTTCTAACAAATTTTTAGATTTATTAATTTTGAATTTATTTTCTATCATGATTTAGTATATTAAATGAAATGTAATAAAATGTTGTTTATCAATTAATTTTGATAACGTTACATGTTCTTTTTAATTTCTGCCTTTACTCTTTCAACAATTTGGTCTATATTAATTTCAAATTTTTCGCCAGTTTTGCGATAAGAAAATTCAACCATGTTGTTTTCCAAACCCCTAGGGCTAACAATCACTCTTAAAGGAATTCCAACCAGTTCGCTTTCTGCAAACTTTATGCCCGCAGATATTTCCCTATCGTCATAAAGGACTTCAATCCCCGCTTGCTCTAAATCTTCATACAATTTTTCACTTATTGTTTTAACGTTTTTATTTTCATATTTAAGTGGGCATAAATAAACATGCCATGGGGCAACACTAAAAGGCCAACAAAGACCTTTTTTATCACAACTTTCTTCTGCAATACATGCAAGAGTTCTTCCAACACCAATTCCATAACAACCCATTATAGGGTTAATTTCTTCTCCCTCTGCGGAATGAACAGTCATTCCCATTGACGCTGTGTATTTTGTTCCAAGTTGAAAAATGTTTCCAATTTCTACCCCACGAGAAATAGAAAACTTTCCACACCTGCAATTTGCACAAGTTTGATTATGATATGCCTTTGAAAAGTCAACAAACTTAACGTTCATATCCCTTGAAAAACTTAAATTTATAATATGATATTCATCTTTGTTTGCGCCTGCAATTAAACACTTTTCATCTTTTAAACTTGCATCATAAACAACTGTTAAATTATTTGCTTTAAGATTAATTGGGCCAATGTTTCCAGCAACAAGACCACTATCTCCCAATTTTGTTTGAACAATATCTTTTCCTAACACACATTTAAGTTTTGCTTCATTAACTTCCAAATCGCCACGAATAAACGCAACAACAATGTTGCTTTCATCTCCCTTAATTGCATAGCAAACTGCCTTGCACGTTTGGCTTGCGTCAATTTTGAACATTGTGCAAATTTCTTCAATTGTTTTTGCCTTGCCAGTGTAAACTTGCTTTAAAGGTTTTTGAATGTTTGTTTTTGTTTCAACCAAGCCAGTAGCCACTTCAACATTGCTCATTTGCCCACAATGGCTACAAATGGCAATGCTATCTTCTCCAATTTCGTTTAAAAACATAAATTCATGAGCAACTTTACCTCCCATCATACCTGTATCAGAGGCAACTGAGATAATATTTTTTAAGCCAACACGTGTGTAAATATTAATGTACGCTTTAAGCATTCGCTGATAATAAACTTCTAAGTCTTGTTGGGTTGCGTGGAAAGAATATGCATCTTTCATTGTAAATTCTCTTACCCTAATAAGCCCTGCTCTACTTCTTGCTTCATCTCTAAATTTTGTTTGAATTTGATAAATCATAAGTGGCAATTGACTGTAACTTTTTATTGTGTTTTTAATCATATGAACAGCCGCTTCCTCGTGAGTCATGCCCAAAAGCATATCATGGCCTGTTCGATCCTTAAACCTAACCATTTCATTGCCAATTAAAGAATATCTTCCACTTTCTTCCCAAAGTTCACGTGGCATAACAACAGGCATTAAAACTTCTTGTCCTTCAATTTTGTTCATTTCTTCTCTAATAATGTTTTGTATTTTCAAACTAACCCTTTGTGCTGGTGGTAAAAGCGAATATATTCCATTGCTAACCTGTTTTATGTATCCCGCGCGGTGCAATAAAATATGGCTTTTAGACGTTGCCAAACTAGGAGAGTCTTTAACCCTCTCGCCAGCCAAATGTGAAATTCTCATTATAAAATGTCCTCCTCAATAATTTTATCCATCTGTATTTTTAATTCCTTAACTTTTCCTTTTGCAGTTTCAATTTGTTTTTTACAAGCATTTGCAAGTTCTGCACCTTTTTCAAAAAGTTGCACGCCTTCTTCCATGCTAACATTTCCTTTTTCAAGTTTTGCAACAATTTTTTCTAACTCTTTCATGTTTTCTTCGTAACTCATTTTTTCTCCTTTACAGTTGCAATAACGCTTCCATCATACATTGTAGCCAAAAACTCATCATTAAGCAACAACTCTGTAACACTTTTAATTAATTTACCTTTTTTTTCAATCCTTGCATATCCTAATTTTAATATACTCCTTGGATCAAGTTTTTCAAGAATATTTAACACTTGATTTACTTTTTGTAAATTTCGTTCAGTACAAAGTTCAAAATTTTTTACAGCCAATTGAGAAAGCATTGCTACTCTTGTTTGTGCTGTTAAAAATTTTGTGGAACTAATCTGCACAAGCCTTAAAAAAATTTGTTCAAAATGTTCCACCTTTGCAAGTTTGTTTGCGGTTACAAGTTCTGCCGCAGCACTTGGTGTGGGCGCTCTTAAATCTGAAACAAAATCCGAAATTGTAAAATCTGTTTCATGACCAACGGCACTTATTATTGGTTTGCTACAATTAAATATTGCATAAGCAAGAACTTCTGTGTTAAAGGCTTGTAAATCTTCAATACTGCCCCCTCCACGTGCCAAAATGATTACGTCTACATCTGTTTTTTCAAGCAGTTCAAGGGCTTTTACAATTTCAAATTCGGCACCATTTCCTTGAACCTTTGAAGGTGATAATAAAATGTTTACACTTGGGTTTCTTCTGGTTGCAACATTAATTATATCTTGAATAACCGCGCCATCTTTGCTTGACACAACTCCAATTTTTTTGCAGTCACTCGGGACTGGAATCTTGTGAGAAAAATCAAATAATTTTTTTGCTTCTAATTTTGATTTTAGTTGCAAAAATTTTTGAAATAAATCTCCAATACCATATATTTGAATATGTGAAACATTAAAGTTAAGTTTTCCACCCTTTGTGTAAAATTCAAAAGTACCCCTAACAACAACTTTATCTCCATTTTTTACATTTGGGCAATCTTGAACAGAAAAACATACGCAAGATAAAGCGGACTCCTCGTCTTTTAAATTAAAGTAGGCAAAGCCTCTAACAATGCTAAGCGAAGCAATTTCTCCAACCACCAAAATTGAATGAAGCATTTCCTCCGCTTCAAAAATGCCTTTAACATAGCCCGCCACCTGCGAAACGGTTAATTCACGCTCGGTCATTCTTCTATTGCCTTGCTAAGAATTCCGTTTACAAATGCAAAACTTTTTTCTGTTGAAAACTTTTTGGCAAGTTCAACGCATTCATTAATAATAACCGCTTTTGGAACTTCTCCAAGTTTGTGTTCGGCAATTGCCATGCAAACGATTGCTCTGTCAACACTGAACAGAGTTGCAGTTTTACTTTGCTGACCTAATGAATAAATAAGCATGTCTATTTCTTCTTTATTTGTTTTATAACTGTTGTAAACATTATGCACAAAAGCCAAGTCATTTTCAGACTTGACTTCGCATTCTTCACAAATTTCTAATATTGAATTGCCATCATTAAAAAAACTTTCAAAAATTAGTTTTAATGATGCTTCTCTCGCATTTTTTCTCATCTTACGCCTTTTTAAACTACTTCTTCTTTTTGAAAACTTACCCCAACAATATGCACGTTAACTTTTGCAGTTTTCATGTCAACCATGGAACTAATATTATTTTTAATGTTTTCTTGAATTCTATACGCAACATCGGGGACAGAAAAACCATAAAATACTCTAACAAAAACTTCAACAACTAAATTCCCGTTTGCATCAAATTTTATTTTAACACCTTTTCCATCATTTTTGGTAAATATTTTTTTTGTTTTTGCCAAAAAATTGTCACATAAAGCAGCAACTCCACTTATCTCTTTTGTTGCCAAACTAATAATAGACAACAATATGTTTCGATTACATGTTATTTTGCCTTTGTTTTCTAAGGGCAAATTATTAATATCAGACATTACAAAACTCCTATTCGCCCAAAAGTATAACATAAGTTTTTTATTTTTGCAAACCTTATGATGGAATTATTATAATATTTTTTGCACTATATCCTGTCTGTAATTTAACTATTTGATTTACCTGTGCAATTTGGGCTTGGTCTAGTGCTTTTTCACTTTTAAGTGCAACAATACACTTTTCCTTTGAAAATGAAACAGTTGCATCTTTAAATCCCTTTGATTTAATTATTCCCTCAGTAACATTTTCATATTTAATTCTTTCAATAAGTTCGTTTTTAAGTTCTTTTGCACTTTGTATTTCTTCCTTTGAATATGCATCGCTTGTGATTATGCCATCATATAACGATATAAGTTGCTCCCGTGTTTCTTGACGTTGTGCCCTATACTCATCAAATGAACTTGTATATACAACTTGATTTGCATTAACGTCAACTACCCTATTGTTTAACGCTATGTTTAAATACGCAGTTAATCCAAGCAGTGCAATCATCCCACACAGAATAATAATTTTTGTTTTCTTTTTTAACATTTTACTCTCCTTTCCTTATCTTTATGCTATGCTCTTAAAACTTTGATTTATACCATTTTTAAAAAAAATATATGTCTAATTTTGTAATTAAAATTAAATTACTTTTTACCAACCAAAATTTCAATATTTCCGCTTGGCACTGCCAACAGTGCTTGCACTGCTTTTAAAAGATTCATTTTTACAATAATACTTGAACCGCCTTCTGCAACAATAATTACACCACTTACTTTTGGCATGTACTCTTTAATAATAATTGGTGTACTGGTTCCACCGTTATTAATTATTATTGGCTCCGAAGACGTGTTAGACGTGCTGGAGCCATTTCCGGAGGTGTTTGTTTTATCTTCTTTTGTTGATGCATAAATAAATTCAGAACCAGATTCTAAAACAACCATAACCTTAACTTTTCCAGCGCCCTCAACTTGGGATAAAACATTTGACAATTTTGATTCTAGTTCCTTGGCATATTCCATTGCACCAAAAATTTTTGTATCTTTTTCATTAATATTTTTGTTTTCTAAACTGGCACCAAAAATTCCTGCAATTAATAAACAAGCAAGTACTATGCAATAAATTTTTATGTGTTTTATACTTTTAAGTTTTTCAAGAATTGGATACTTTTCACATAAGTTTAACTTTTTTTTATCATTCATATTTCACCCCCGCTATTTTAAAATTCATTCATTAAAAATAATTTTCTCCTCGCCTATAAAAACATATTTTTTGATGCTTAAAAAAATTTCTTGTTTGATAGTTTTTGTTTGATTTTTATCCGTTTGTGGAAGGTTAAACAAATCAACAAAAACAGTTTCAATTTCCATGTTTGAAGAAAAGACATTTGCCGACAAAAACACTTGTACATTTTCAATTTTTTTTGCTTTTAAATCATCTTCAATTTGTTTTTCAATTTTATCTAATTTTGTACGGTTTACTGTTTCCAAAAAATTGTCTTGTAGCACAATTTCAGTTTTGTTCCAAATGTTTGACAGGTCAATTTTTTTGCCAACCAACTTGGGCAATGGTGCAATAATAACAAGCACAATAATATAAGAAAAAACATTTTTAATTGCGCTTGTTGTTTTGCCTTCCGGCAAAATTAAATCAATCATAACTGATAATAAACAAACACCAGCAATTGACAAAATCCAACCAGACATTCCTTCCACAATTTACCTCATTTTTTTTAAAAAAATTATATAAGTTTAATTACATTTTACATTTTTGATTACCTCCTTATTTGCAATTTTAAATTACATTTGCAGTGCACATTATTAAGCCTATTAATAAAAAATACATAAAGGCAACACCTAAAACAACCACAATTAAAAGATTTATACTTTTCCCAACACTAGACAAAAAATTAGAAATTTTTATGTCAATAATTGGCTCCAAAACTGCGGAAGAAAGTTTTAAACAAAACATAAAAATAATTAATTTTATTAATGGCAAAAGTATTGTTGAAAGTAAAATAAAAAAACCACACATCCCAACTGCATTTTTAATAAGCACAGAACTAAAAATAATAAGGTTAAAACCTTCTGCCAAATATCCGCCAATAACAGGGACCGCACTTTTTATTGCAAATTTTGCCGTGCGAATTGATATTCCATCATACGTACCTGCAGTTATTCCTTGCACTGTTAAAAATGCAAAAAATATTGTAAAAACAGCACCAACAATCCATTTGAATAATGAAGAAAAAAATGCAGAAAATTTTTCTAATTTAACCGTGTCCGACATGTTTGATAGCACGGAAAAAATTAATACAAAAACAAATATAGGCATTAATATTTTTGTAAAAACAATAACAACTGATCCGCTTAAAAGCGCTATTGCAGGTTGATAAACTCCAACTGAAACTGTTCCTCCAATAGCAGTTAAAAGTGTTAATAAAATTGGGAATGCAACGTCAATTTGATTTTTTACTAAACCCAAAACTCCCGTTGTCATTTCAATCATTTGAACAACAACAGTAATTATTATTGTTACAATTGTTCCAAAACAAACAAAGTGAATTATATCACCAATAGACTTGTATTTCAACGTTCCACGTGTTTTTGAAACCATACTAAAAACTATTGCAACTGCAAGTATGGTTGCCATTAAAGGTAAAAAATTTACAAGGTCAGCAAACACCAAATTGCAAACTGCACCAAGGATGTTTTCGGTGCCTCCTTTAAAATCCCCATTAATAATTTGCCTTAATTTTTCACCAAAACTTGATGCGCCAAAAATTTTAAATTCATCATCAGTAAACTTTTTTAAAATGTTATCAAATCCAGAAATGTCAAGGTTGTCAAGTTGTTTATCAGTTTGATCAGAAATTTCTTTTTGAATATCACTTGTGTTATCTTCTGCAAGCACATTAGAAACAAAAAACGCACCTGAACATATAATTGAAATCAAAATTAAAATCCATACAAATAGCCTTTTTTTTCTTTTAGAAACTGGTGCATTTTTTTGATAGTTTTTAAAAAAATTGCAAGATGAATTTAACATCAAATTATAATTTATTTTTGAATAAGATTTACATAACCTCATGGCAACAACTCCACAACAATTTCAATAATGCTTGTTATAATTGGCAGTGAATAACAAAGAATAATCACCTTTCCCGCAAGTGCAATTTTATCCCCCAATGTTTGCATTCCGCTATCGGTGCAAACACCAGCAGAAAACTCAGTTAAATATCCAATTCCAACTATTTTTAAAATTGAAATTATAAGGCTTTTGTTAATTCCACTTTTGTCCACAACCAAATTAAATGCTGAATATAACTGCTGAACATAATTAAGCACCATTAATATAATAATAACGCCACCGCCAAGTGCAATAAGTGGCGAAATTTCAGGCCTAATTTGTCTTACCAAAAGTGATGCGACAAGTGTTACTAAACCCACGCCAATTATTTTAAAAATGTCCATTATGCTCCTTTGTTTTTTTTTAAAAAGTTTGAAAGTTTAATTTGCACTTTTATCATCAATTGCCCGCCGTATTTTTGGAATGAAAAAAATTAAATTGCAACTTGCATAGTACCATACTTTTCTTTTGTAACTTGTTTTCATTATTTGTTATAAAAATTTGCATAGTACTTAAATTCAGGCTAAAATCCAAACATTGTTTTTACTGTGTTAAACAAATTATCAATTAAACCAAGAACCATAATTAAAACAATAACTACCCCCGCAAGAGTTGTTAAGGTTGCAATTTCTTCTTTGCCAGAATGTTTTAACACTTGATTTACAACAGCAGTTATAATGCCAATAGCAGCAATTTTAAAAATAATATCAACTCCCATATTTCTCCTTATTTTAATTTTATTATGTTTAAAAATTTTAAGCCGTTTTTACATAATAATTATTGAAATGATAAGCCCTAACAAAAAACCAAGTTTTACATACAATTTTACATATTTATTACTTTCTTGCTTTGCATTTGTTTGCCATAAAACAAATTGCTTGTTATGTGACGTAATATTTTTAATTTGATTTTCGCTGTCATACTTGCCAATTCCATTAAAAAACAAAAATATTTCTTGAATTTCTTCATTTTTTAAAAATTTTGCGACATTGGAAATTTCCGCTGTGGTTATTGTTTTTTTTGTGTTTAATGAAGCAATAAACAAAGTTAATAATTTTTGAAATTCTGCACAAAATTTTTTTATGTTTTCATTTATTATTTCTTCTGTCTTTTTTTGAGAAAAACCAACCTCAACTTCCATCAAATTTGCAAAAAAAACAATTGCATTAAAAAAATCTTTGCGTTGAATATATTTTGAAGCAAGCCAATACCCTAAAAAAGTTGTAAGTGCAGTAACTGCAAATATTGCAAAAATTTTCATTGTTCACCACCAAAACCAAGCCGTAAAAAATTTTTTCCAAAAACACCTTCAAACGTTCCGGGCCCATTTTTTTTTGATAACAAAACGTATCTTTCAAAGCAATTTTCTTCAATAAGTTTTTTTAAAAACGGCTTATGTTTTAATTCTTCCAAACTTCCAGCATGTACACTTGCAAAAATTTTTATTCCTGCATTAAATGCGCTAAAAACAGCATTGGCGTCTTCTTCTGTTCCAATTTCATCAGCAATAATAATATCCGGCGCAAGTGTTCGTGTTGCAATTTCAAAACCTTGTTTTTTGGGCACAAACGACAAAATATCAGTAAAATTTCCAGTTGACAACCCACCACTTTCGCCACCTGCAATTTCACCACGCTCATCCAAAATTGTAATGTTTAACGGGTTTGCAGTTAACGAAAGTTGCAAGGCAAAATCACGCAAAAATGTTGTTTTACCACCTCCCGGTGGCGAAATTACCAATGTGCTTTTCACACCATTTGATGTAAGACTTTTGAAGCAACACAAACTGCAATTTTTTATTTGATGTGGAATTCGAATATTTATTGAAGTAAAATTTGATATTGTTTTTATTTGGTCATTTTCAATTATAACCCTTCCCGACACACCTATTCTTGTTGCATCAGCAAGCACCAAATATCCACGCTTTATTTCTTCATTTACTGCATAAATTGAAAATTCACTTGCAGAAAAAATTATGCTTTGAATTTCTTCATAAGTAAAATAAATTGCTTTTTCCAAACTTTCTGTTAATCCGTTTTCGCACACAAACCAAGGAATATTTCCCATAAACGCAACAATTGGTTTTCCTGCTCTTAAACGCAGTTCTGTCAAGTTTTTAATTCCAACTTTTGTGGAAATTATTTTCCAAAGATTTTCATTTATAATTTTTTCAAGCAAGATAATTGCTCCTTTGCAATACACTATGCTATAAATTTTTTGTAAAATTATTTTGCGCAAAAAAAATGCCAAAAGACTTGTCTTTTGACAAAAAAAGTTAATTAAAACTTATTGTTTTTAAAAAATAAATTATTTAACTCGCTCTAAATAAGAACCATCACGGGTGTCAACTTTAATTTTTTCACCGCTGTTAACAAATAAAGGCACATTGATTTTATATCCAGTTTCAAGTATTGCAGGCTTGTATCCTGCCTTTGACGTGTCACCTTGCATCCCCGGTTCTGTGTCTGTTATTAAAAGTTCAACAAAAAGTGGAGGCACAACTGAAAATGCGCTCCCTTTAAAAAATTGAATTGTTGCAACCATGTTTTCAACCATAAAATTTAATGCATCTTCAACTTGATTTTTGTTAAGAGGAATTTGCTCATAAGTTTCATTGTCCATAAAATAATAAAGTTCACCATCATTATATAAATATTGCATTTCTTTTTTCTCAATAACTGCAACCTGAAATTTATCTGTTGGGTTGAATGTACGTTCAAGCCCTTGTCCAGTCATTATATTTTTAAGTTTTGTGCGGACAAACGGAGAGCCTTTTCCGGGCTTTACATGTAAAAACTCTGTTACTGTCCAAACTCCACCATCCATCTCAAATGTTACGCCTTTGCGAAAATCACCAGCTGAAATCATATTTTCTCCTATTTTTACCCTAATAAGGTACCACATTTATTTATGTTTGTCCAGTAGATTTTTTTAAATTTTGTTTAACTTTAAAGCATTTTCATACATTTTTTTCATGGTTATGGCATCTTCAACCATAAAATCTTTGCTCTCACATATAACATATGGCGTTAAATCTCGCTTTACAATAACATCAGCCAAAACAGAAAAATCTGGCCCAAATTGTGTGCTAGAAAAGTCAAGATGCCTTAATTCACCTTTGGCACCAAATTCAATTTTGGAAAAATGAATATGGCAATTTTTTGTGCGAAATTCACCGAGTTTTTCATTACAATAATCAAAAATCTTGTTATAATCATCGGCTATTTTCAGCCCGCCAAATGTAACTGAATTTATGTGCCCAAAATCAAAACATGGCAAAAATTTATCACTTAGAGAACATATATCAACAACTTCCTTGTATGTGCCAATCTGCAAGGTTTTACCCATTGTTTCTGGGCAAATAAATTTATCCTTTATGTATGGAAAATTTTTTACTCTTTCTGCCAAATCTGCAAATCGTTTTTTTGTTAATTCAAAAGCAAATTCTCTTTTCATTTTTCCACAAGATGCTGGATGAACAACCAAGCGTTGTCCACCAAAATATTCCAACATTTTAAGCCCGTCCAATACATATTTAAAAGATTTTTCAACGCTTTGTTCGTTTTCCTGTGCAAAATTTATGTAATATGGCGCATGTGCACTAATTAAAATTTGCTTTTGTTTGCACGCATCACCAATTTCTTTCGCAGTCTGCGCAGACATTGTATATCCTCTTCCAAAAGAATATTCAAAACAATCTAACCCATGATTTTTTAAAAATATTGGCATATCAGTTGTATGTAAAAAGCCTTCTTTATAAAATATTTCGCCTTTCCCAGATGGCCCAAATTTTATTTCTGCCATTTTGTCCTCCATGATTTAAAACATATAAAAACAAATTTTATAGCAGTTTTTCTGCCTGCTCATATGAAATAATTTTATATGTTCCGTTTTCTATATCTTCGAACGTATATGCATCTTTTAAACATAGCACACCACATCTTGTACGAACAATGCTTTGCATAGTACCATATGTGCCAATAGCATAAGCAATATCTCTTGCTAACGAACGAATATACGTACCCGATGAACAATTAATAATTAATTCAAAAACGTTTTCTGCAATTTGTGATATTAACTTAATTGAAAAAATTTCTATTAATTTTGGTGGGAGTTGAACTTTAATTCCTTTTCTTGCAAGTTCATATGCCTTGTGCCCGCCAATTTTTTTTGCGGAAAATGCAGGTGGAATTTGCTCTATTTTGCCAACAAACTTTGGCAAAATATCTTCTATCATTTTTTTTGTTACAATAACATCGTTTTTGTTTGTTACTTCGCCTTCTGTGTCTAATGTTGTTGTTTCTTCTCCAAATTTATACACTGTTTTATATTCTTTTGTTTTTTTTAAAAACAAATCAAACAATTTTGTTGCCTTGCCTAGTGCAACGGGCAAAACTCCCATTCCAAGCGGATCAAGAGTTCCATAATGCCCTGCTTTTTTTGCGTTTAACATGTACTTAACTTTGTTGACCGCAGAGTTAGAAGATATTCCCGCAGGTTTGTTTAACACAAATATTCCGTCTATATTTTGTTTTTCCATTAAAACTTCCTTTTATAAACCTTGCATATTTTTAATTTTTTCTATTTGATTAAGCACCAAATTTACAATTTTTTGAATGTTTAACTTATTTTTTTTTGTTGAAATAAACTGACAGCCACATGCTTGTTTATGCCCGCCTCCTCCAAATGCCTCAACAACTTTTATGCAATCAAAACCAATTCTGCTACGCATGGACAAATAAAAACTTCCGCGTTGTTCTTCCCTTATTATAAAAGCAATGTTTACATCTTCTTTTTGCATAAGCATTGAAATGCTAACGTTAGTTGTTAAACTTTGCAAATTATATTTTTTGTAAAATTTTTTATCAATAACCGAATATGCAACATTTCCTTTTTGTTTAAAATTATTTAAAACGTATTTTAATTGTTCAAACTCTTTATTGCTTAAATTGTTCCATAATTTATCATTTGCAATTCTCACATCCGCACCAAGTTCAACAAGTTTGGTGGCAGTTTTAAAAGTTTGCAAACTTACATTTGTTGTTTTAAAACTCATTGTATCTGCGGAAAGGCCACAGTAAAGCATTGTTGCCATTTTGGAAGATATTTCACCTTTTAAAATGCTCATTAACTTTAAAATTATTTCACAAGTGGAGGATGCCTCACTTTCTACATATTCCAAATTAGCAAATGCCGTATGTTTTGCATGATGGTCAATGCAAATTAAATTTTTTTGACTTTTAAACCAACTTAAAAAAATTGATAACCTGTCACTTGCGCTACAATCAAGAGCAATTGACATATCGTATGTTTTTAACGGCAATTCATTTGAATAAAAAATATCCTTGCACATAAATGCTAAATTTTGGTCTGGGGTTTCACAAAAACAGTGAGCAGTTTTGCCTAATTTTGTCAAAAACATTGCAAGTGAACTAGCCGAACCCAACGCATCTGCATCGGGAGATGTATGAATAAAAATTGCAAATGTTTTTGCATAGTTAATTTTTTCTGCTATTTGAATTAATTTTTTTTCATTCAGTTTCATTTTTATTCATCTCTTTTGTGATATCTTCTTGTAATTTTGGAATAACCAATGTTTCTAAAATTTGATTTATTTTTTCGCTGTGAACTGTGCCCTTGTCTAAAATAAATTTTAAGTCTGGAACGTGAGGCATATCTAGCCTTTGCACCAATTCTTTTTTAATAAATCCTGCACTTTTTTGAAGTAAAGATACAATTTCTTCCCCATTTTCCATTATGCTCACAAAAACGATTGCATGCCTAAAATCTGGGCTTGCTTTAACACTGCACACTGTTATAAAACTTTCGGAAATTCTGGGATCCCTTATATCTCTTAAAATTTCAAAAATTGTGTTTGCGATTTTTGAATTTGCTCGTTCCATTCTTTTTTGCGACATAATTCCCTCTTTTTATTTTAAATTCTTATTTGTTTGCTTTGTAAGATTATACAACAACATACGCTAAAATTCAAACATTATTTAATAATTAAAAAAGATGAACTGTTTTAGCCCATCTTTGTTAAAACAAAACATAACTTTATCTTTTAACTTCAATTTTTTGGAAACATTCTATAATATCCCCTTCCTTAACATCCGCAGTGTTTGAAAGTTTTATTCCACACTCAAAACCTGCCGCAACTTCGGATTTGTCATCTTTTATAATTTTTAATGCTTCTATTGTTGTTAAGCAAATTTCTTTGCCATCACGCATAATTCTTGCATTTCCCTTTCTTATCATTTTTCCGTCTGTTACATAACTTCCTGCAACTAAACCAGCCGAAGAAAGTTTAAACAACATTCTGATTTCTGCATGCCCAACAACAACTTCTTCATATTTAATTGTCATCATGCTTTTAATAATTTCTGTTATTTTATCAACAACATCATATATAACTTTGTATTCTTGAATTTTAACTTTAAATTGTTCTGCAATATTTTTAATTTTTGCTGTAATTTTTTGATTAAAACTTATAACAAATGCATTTGATGCTTGCGCCAAAAGTAAGTCTGATTCAGAAACCTGCCCAACTCCACTGTGCACACAAACGACTTTGACCTCTTTGTTTTCAATTGCAACAAGTGTTTCCCTAAGAGCCTCAACAGAGCCTTGAACGTCTGCCTTTATCATAATGTTAAGCGCTTTAAGTTTACCTTCATTAACCTTGTTCATAAACTCATCGGCTGTAACACCAGAAGTGGTCTTGGAACGTTCTTGCTTAATTTTTGAAACACGCTCTTCTATAACCTGTTTGGAAAGTTTTTCGGCAACTGCATAAACAATATCACCAGAAAATGGAACTTCGCCAAGACCTAAAACTGCAACTGGGGTAGATGGGCCTGCCTCTTTAACACTTTTGCCATTTTCATCAAACATTGCTTTAATTTTACCATAAGTTATTCCTGACACAATGTTATCGCCAACTCTAAGCGTTCCAGATTGAATTAAAACTGATGCAACAGGGCCACGATTTTTATCCAACTCGGCCTCAATAACCGTTCCAACTGCCATACTGTCTGGATTTGCAGTAAAATTTTGAACATCTGCAACAAGCAATATTGTTTCAACAAGTTTGTCCATATTCATACCAGTAAGGGCAGAAACAGGAACTAATATTGCATCTCCGCCCCATTCTTCCGGCATCACGCCATTGGCTGCAAGTTGCTCTTTTATTCTGTTTAAATTTGCGTCTTTTTTGTCCATTTTGTTAACTGCAACAATCATAGGAACACCAGCAGATTTAATATGATTTATTGCATCTATGGTTTGAGGCATAATGCCATCATCGGCAGCAACAACAAGAATTGCAATATCTGTAATTTTTGCACCTCTTGCACGCATTGCAGTGAAAGCGGCATGCCCTGGGGTGTCAATAAAAGTTATTTTGCCACCCTTTGTTTCAATTTGATATGCACCAATTTTTTGCGTTATTCCGCCTGCTTCTCCGCTTGCAACACTAGATTTTCTTATATAATCCAGAATTGAAGTTTTGCCGTGGTCCACGTGTCCCATAACTGTAACAACAGGAGCACGATATTTTTGATTTTCATCGGTTGGAGTTTTTGACTCTTCAATAAGTTTTTCCTCAAAAGTTTGCTCAAACTTTTTTTCAAGAGTAACACCAAGTTCGCTACATACAAGTTCAGCAGTTTCAAAATCTATTACACTGTTTATGTTTGAAACAATCCCTAAAATCATAAGTTGTTTAAGAATATGTGCCGCTGGTCTACTTACTTTTTCACTTAATTCTTTTACAGAAATGTTTTCATTGCTCATAATTGCATTTGTTATAGGTGTTGAAACAAAAACTTCTTCTTCCTTTTTTCTTGGTCTTGCAAATCTTCTACGATTTGTTCTGCCATCATCTTCAAAATCACCATTAGAATAATTTAATCTAGCAATTGCTCTTTTACTTGGTTGTTTTTTTTCATCAAGTGAACGTGTGCTTGTTTTGTTTTTGTTTCCATAGGAACGTTCTGGCTGGGCAAGCACAGAGATGCTTTCAGTTGGAGCAAATTTGCGAAATGAATTACCTCTGCTTGTTGCAAAATTATTGCCTGTTGCACCCTGAGATCCAAACTGAGGACGATTATCAAATGTTCGTGGCCTGTTTGGGTCATATGGTGGACGATTATCAAATGTTCGTGGCCTATTTGGGTCATACGGCGGACGATTATCAAATGGTCTTGGCCTGTTTGGGTCGTATGGCGGACGATTATCAAATGTTCGTGGCCTATTTGGGTCGTATGGCGGACGATTATCAAATGTTCGTGGCCTGTTTGGGTCGTATGGCGGACGATTATCAAATGTTCGTGGCCTGTTTGGGTCATACGGCGGACGATTATTAAATGTTCTTTGATTTAAAGTATTATTGTATGGTTGTTTTATTTTTACATCATTTTGTTGTGTTTCGGCCTTTACTTCCTTTTCAACTGGTTTTGTAAGATTGGATAAAACATCCTTGCTTTCATTTAAAGGTAATTTTTCCGTTGTGTTTAAATTATTAATTATTGGGTTAACATTTGGAGACACAATAACAGGCGTTTTTTGTTTTTCTGCAACAGCGGGTTCATCAGTATGAAAAATGTTTTCTGAAACAACTTCATATGGTTCTTTTGCTTCCACTTGTTTTTCTCTTTCTATATTACGTTTTGCATTATATACTTTTGACTGAATTTCTTCAACCTCGGATTTACAAGCACGAATATCTCTGAGGAGTTCTTGCAACTCCCCGCTGGTTTGTATTTTATGAATTTGTTTCAATGAAGCAAATCCTGTTTTTTCAGTTTGATTTTGTGTCATGTTCACCCCACGTATTTTTAATAACTTCTGCCATTTTTTTATCTTTTATTCCAAACACTTTACAGTTTGGCATATTTGTTATTGCAATCATCTCGTAATCTTCAATTTCAATCATTTCGCACTTTGTCCGCTCAACATACAAGTTTGTTTGTTTTATTAAATTTCTTCCGGAGTCATTGCTACGGAAAAGCAAATAAAATTTGCACTTTTGCTTGTTTAAGTTGTCAAGCCCATACACTGCTTGTCTGGCCTTTGTTGCCAACCCAACATAGCCTTTTATGGCTTCAAGTTTTGTCAATTTGCTCCCCCAACTTTTTAATTTGTTCTGGTGATATTGCGCATTTAAACGCTCTGTTCAGTGCTTTTGATTTTTCTAAATTTAAAAAGCATTGCTCAGTTTTACAAAAATAGACGCCCTTGCCATACTTATCAGTTTTAGGCTGAACAACAATTTCTGAATCTTTTTTACACAGCCTAACAAGTTCCGTTTTTTGCTTCATTGTTTTACAAACAACACACATTCTTTTTTCTTTTTCCATTCTTTCCTTTATTTATCATTCTTTGATATCTTCAAAATCTGCAAATGTATCTTCATCGGTAACATTTGTGATTTCATAATCAACTTCGGCAGGTTCTGCTTGCACGTCTTCTTCTTTAATTCTTACTTGGCTCTCACTTTTTACATCTATTTTCCAACCGGTTAAACGTGCTGCAAGTTTAACATTTTGCCCAAGTTTTCCTATTGCTAACGAAAGTTTATCATCAGGAACAATAACTCTGCTTGCTTTAAGTGCGTCATTTGTTTCAACGGAAACAACTTTTGCGGGGGAAAGCGCTCTTGCAATAAATTCTAGCGGATCTTCGGAATATAAAATTAAATCTATTTTTTCTCCGCTTAGTTCGCTCATAATTGTGTTTATTCTAACACCCCGATTGCCCAAACAAGCACCTATTGGGTCAAGATTTGGCTTTTCAGAATAAACTGCAACTTTACTTCTGCTACCTGCATCACGTGAAATATTTTTAATGATAACGTCACCGCTTTCTACTTCTGGAATTTCCAACTCGAACAAACGTCTAACAAAACCAATGTTACTTCTGGAAACTTGAATTTGTGGACCACGAAAAGAATCTTTTATCTTTTTAACATAAACTTTAATTCTTTCTCCTGTACGAAAATGCTCGCCCGGAATTTGGTCATTTGGAAGCATAACGCCTTCACTGTGAGAATCGGCAATTTGAACATAAATTGTTCCATTTTCAATTCTTTTAATTACTGTGGTTAAAAGTTCGTCTTCCTTTTCAGAAAGTTCACTCATTGCCATGTCCTTTTCTATTTCTTTTAATTTTTGAAAAACAACTTGCTTGGCAGTTTGCGCGGCAATTCTTCCAAAATCTTTGGTTGTTTCTTCGGTTACAACATGATCTCCAATATTGTATGACTTTTTAATTTCCTTTGCTTCTTCAAGTGAAATTTGTTTGTCGGCATCCTCAACTTCTTCAACAACTTCTTTGTATGAATAAATTTTAATTGTGTTTTTTTCGGGATACAACTTAACAAGTGCGTGCTTTGCCTCTCCATACATCTTTTTGTAGCCAGAAGTCAAGGCTGTTTCTAGCGTTTCAATAAATTGTTCTTTGTTAATCTTTTTTTGCTGTTCAAGTTCATCTAATGCTTGAAAAAAATCTTTGTTTATCATTGTTCATTCCCTTTTATTTTAAATTTTGGTGTTATGCTTGCAACTTTTGTTTTATCAAATTTAAGATTTCCAGTTTCAGTTAGAATTTCCACAATATTATTGTTATATTCAATAAGTTTTCCTTCATAAACTTTTTTGTTGCTTTCTTTTGCAAAAAGTTTAACAACAACATCTTTATTTTTGTTTTGAACAAAATCCCATTCTGTTTTTATTTGTCGGTCAATTCCAGGAGAGCAAACACTTAAATAATATTGGACATCGTTTGTTGGGTTAAGTTCATCAATAACTTTGTCTATTGCCTTATGGACAAGTTCGCAATCATTAATGGAAACTCCGCCTTCTTTAAAAATTGTTATATCCAAATGATTTCCATCAAGTTTTTTTAGGTATTCAACTTCTAGCAACATATATCCTAAACTTATTATAATGGGTTCAACCTTTAACTTTACCTTACTTGCAATATTGCCTTGCATAACCCTCCTTTAATAATAACAGGTGGGCAAATTTGCCCACCCCGTTACTTCTTGTCTTAATTAATATATCACATTGTCACATATAATACAAGTGTTTTAATAATATTTATTATAATTTTAACAGTTTATGTTCTATCAGACTTCACTTAGTTTTAAAAGCACATTTGCAGTTGCAATGGCGTCCGCAAGTGCCCTATGAGCATCAACTAATGATATATTCAAATGCTTTACAACCTTGCCAAGTTTATAAGAATTAAGGTGGAGTTTTTCACGGGCTAAAATTAAGCAGTCAACAACTGTGTTATTAAAAATTGTTCCGTTATTTTTTGCAACTCTTTGAATGAACTTCATGTCAAAATCGGCATTATATGCCACTAAAACAGAATCTGCACAAAAATCCATAAAATCAAAAATAACATCATTTGCACAAGGCGAATTTTGAACCATTTCATTTGAAATATTGTTAATTGATGTAATAAAGTCACTAATTGGAGATTCTGGCTTGATTAATGTTTGAAAAGTTTGAATAATTTTACCATTTTTAATTTTAACTGCACCAATTTCAATTAATTCACTAATTTCAAGTTCTATTCCTGTTGTTTCTGTGTCAAAAACAACAATTGTATTTTGATTAATAAAGTCATTATAAATTTTTTGTTTCTCAAAAATTTCAACTTGTGAAATGGAATTATAAGGTTGAGGGAAAACTATTCCTCGTTTTTCCAAACTTTCTTTTGCTAGCAGTTGTTCTTGCTTTTTTTGTTCAAAACAAAGAGTAATTGAATTTACATATATAACAAGTTTTTCGTTGTTGGACCTTCTTATATCCCCTTTAAGCAAAACATGCGCATCGGTGGAAAAATGAACCATTTGCTTTTGGCTACTTAAAGTGCAAAAATGCATGGCGTAAATTATTCCCGTTCCATCATTTATTGAAAATGAATAATATTCTCTTTCTTGCCCCGCATTTTTTCCACCTGACTTTTTTTTAAACTTTCCTATTTTTAAATTACCAACCTTGCCTGCCAACAAAACAGATGATTTTGGCTGATTAATATTTTTTATAAATTCTGGAAAGGGCGTGATGTCGGCGCCAAATAATTTTTTTATTGGATGAACTTCATATCGAGAAATTTTTTCGCCTGTTCTTATTTCTTTTGCAACTTCCAAACGTTGTTCCAAAATATCTTCATGATTAACATCTGCAATTTTAACTACACTAAAACTAATTTTTCCGCAAAAATTTTGCTGGAAAAACTGTTCAAATTGTTTACTTAATTTTTGTTGCACAAAATATTGATATGCCGATTCCCCAAATTTTATAAGAATTTCAACATTCCCATTATCATGGCTAGAAATAAAATTTTCTTGTTTAAAATCTGTGGTTAAAGACAAATAATTAACGCTTAAAAAATGATAAAATAATTTGTATAATATCTGTTTTTCCAAATAACTTTTCCTAAATTTAACTTCTAGTTTGGCATCTATATTAAAAAAATTTTTTAAACAATTGCGAATTTTTATTTTTTGTTCGTTTGACAACCGCACTTGATTTTCGGGATACAAAAAAACAATGGTGCACGTTTGTGTTTGTTTATCAAAAGTGACTTGAAACAATTTTAAAAAATCGTACTCTCCATTAAATGTTTTTGATATTTCTTGTGTAATTTTTTCCATAGATTTATAATATCACAAAAAAATTAAAAAGAAAAGTTTGTTTTAATAAAAATAAGCACTTATAGCGCTTATTTATTAGTTTAAAATTTTATTTTAAAAAGTAAATAATATCCACAACAACCACAAAAGTAAATAATGCAATTAACCCTATTGTGTGAATCATATTTTCAACCTTGCGATTAATTGGCTTTTTCCGAATCCATTCTATAAGGGTAAAAACAACGTGACTTCCATCCAGCGCCGGAAAAGGCAAAAGATTAAACACTGCAAGATTGGCTGCAATAAGAGGCATTAATATAAATATATTAGCAATGCCCTGCTGAGCCATGTGTGCAATTACGCTTATTGTTGCAATTGTGCCTCCAATTTGATTTAATGGAATTTGAAAAGTTATTAATTGCCATAATGTGCTTAAAACAATCCACGCAAGGCCAATTGTGAAATAAAAACAATGGCCCAAAGCCTCAAAAAATGGAAGTGGATGCGCTTTAACTTCCACTCCAAGAGTTTTTATTGGAGCGTTGTTTTCGTTTACTTCTGGCACGCCTTTATTGTCTAACTTTTGGCTTAATTTAATTTGCATTTTAGTTTCCACGCCATTTCTTGTTAAAGTAATTAAAATAGGTTGATTAATATCATACTTTCCCAACAATTTGGGCCATGTATTGCCTTTAATAAAATCTATTTTAATGCCTTCAACTTCTGTTATAACATCTCCGGCTTGTAAAGTTTCCCCTTGCACAACTGCATATTGATATCTTGTGTCAACGTTTACAACTTCGGGAACGTCATATCCAAATGATATTAATAAAATAAAAGAAAATACTATTGCAGAAATAAAATTAAAAGTAACTCCTGCCAAAAAAACGATAATTCGTTTCCAAGGTTTTTGTTGATTAAAAAGCAAACCTTTGTTAGGATTTACATGCGCTCTTTCCTTTTTTTTGGCTTGCGCTTCATTTAAAACTTCAACATCAGAATCAGTTTTTTGTGTAACATTTTTGGGGTTATCCTCCTCATCTTCGTCACCCGAAAAGGCACAATATCCTCCAACAGGAAATAACCTTAAAGAGATTTTTTCACCCCTCTTGTTCACCTTTGTAAAAAGTGCCTTACCAAAACCGATTGAAAACTCATCAATTTTAAAGTGTAAAATTCTTCCTGCAACATAATGTCCCAACTCGTGAATTAAAATCATTAACAACAATATAAAAACTGCCAAAATTACATATAAAATTGTGCTTAAAACTTGCATGATTTCTCCTTAAATTAAACAAATTAACATAAATACAAGAACTACCGGGATGTTAAACAAGTGGCTATCCACTCTGTCCAAACAACCGCCGTGACCTGGCAACAAATTGCCACTATCCTTAACATTTGCCCTACGCTTTAAATAACTTTCAAACAAATCACCTGCTTGACACGCAACGCTTGAAACAATGCCTAAAATGACCATGTGCCAAACTTGCAAATTAAAACTTGCAAAAGCAACATCAAAAACAGAAAAACATGAAAAAATATAATAAATTAAAACCGTTCCAGCAACACCCCAAACCACTCCACCAATTGCACCAGAAATTGTTTTTTTTGGGCTTAGGGCAGGGCAAAGTTTTTTACCTCCAAAAATTGAACCAGTTAACATTGCAAAAGTATCCACAAAAATTGGGATTCCAAATACAAGTACAAGTGCAAACAATCCCACAAATTCAAACTTTTTTATTGATGGCATTATTTGATAAAGTTCTCCAAGATGATTTAAAAACACAAGCATCATTATTGAAAATGTTGGATACAGTGACATTAACATATTATTTTTTGACTTTATCAATGAAAATTTCCAAGAACTTCCCTGATATTTTCTCACTTTAATTTCATTTTCACAATCTTTTTTCATTAACAAAGTTATACTTACAGATAATAAAAAGAAAAACAAAATTACAATAATTTGCAAAATTAAAAAATAAATTAAATCAAGTTTTTTAATAATGGAGTAAATCATTGCAACATACGCGCATGCCATTTGCAAAATTGCAAAATATGGATTGTTAAAATTGCCTGATTTTGACAAAAGTTTTGAAAATTCAAAAACGCCAGCCACTCCAATCGCAAGACTAAAAACATCAAAAATATATGGGGATAGTTGTCTGGAATACAAAAACAAAATTAAAATCGAAAATATCCCTAATCCTGTTAAAATTCGTTGTTTCATTATTTTTTTTCCTCCTTTGTTTTAATTATTATTCCTCCAAACCTACGTTCCCTAAAATTAAACTGTTTTATTGCCTTTAATAAATGTTTTTTTGAAAAGTTTGGCCACAAAACTTTTGGAAACAATAATTCAGCATAGGCACATTCAAATAACATAAACCCTGAAATTCTCATTTCTCCGCTTGTTCTTATAACTAAATCTAAACTTGGCAATCCTGCACTTTGCAAATTATTTAAAAATTGCGTTTCTGTTATTTCATTTTCACTGCCACGCAACTTGTTAACTGCCATAATAATATCCGCTCTTCCGCCATAATTTATTGCCAAATTTACAATTAATGCATTGTTGTTTTTTGTTTTTTCTTTTACATCTTCAATTTGTTCCATAACGTCTTTGGGTAATTTTGTAAGATCTCCCATTGTTCTGATTTTAATGTTTTTGTCCTGAAATTCTTGTAATGTGGAACTTATATATTCTCTAACTAGTTGCCAAATGCCGTTTATTTCTGTTTTGTCACGTTTCCAGTTTTCTGTTGAAAAACAAAACAAAGATAAAACTTTAATTCCTAGTTCCAAAGATGCATTAACTGTTTTTTTAACTGCCTCTATACCCTTTTTATGGCCTGCACCACGGGGTAATCCTCGTCTGGTTGCCCAGCGACCATTTCCGTCCAAGATTATGCCAACATGCGTTGGAATTTTATTTTTTTTCAACTTACCTCGCCCTATATTTTAACTTTTAAACAATATTTTTGACATTCTTTTAAATTTCCATAATCTCTTTTTCTTTGTTTTGGCTCATCGCATCTATGCTTGCAGTTGCAACGTCCAAACTTTTTTGAACATCTTTTTCCAAACTTGTTTGTTCGTCCTCACTTATTTCTCCATCTTTTTTCATTTGTTTAAAAAACTCCAAACATTCACGACGCGCATTTCTGAGTGAAATTTTTGCGTCCTCGGCCAATTTTTTAATATTTTTTACAAGATCTCGTCTGCGATCTTCCGTTAATATTGGAAAAGTTAACCTTATCATTTTGCCATCTTCACTAATTGAAACGCCCAAATTTGCTTCTGAAATTGCCTTATAAACATTTTTAAGTTGAGATTGGTCCCAAACGTTTATTACAAGTTGCCTTGCCTCTGGTGTTGAAATATTGCACATTTGATTAATTGGAGTTAAAACGCCATAGTACTCTGCAAAAACTTTGTCCAAAATGTGTGAATTAGCCCTGCCTGCTCTGATTATTAAGTATTCGTTTTTTAAAAATGCTGTTGCCTTTTCTATTGATGCATCAAAGCCCATTAAAATTTCGTCAATCATTTCTTTGTCCTGCATGTGCTCTCTCCTTATTTTATGTTTTAATTTATAAATTTATTAACTTAATTAGTTTAACATATTTAATGTGTTTTTGCAAAATACTTTAATTGTTTTTTTGCCATCAATTTTTATTTGTATCTTTTTGCTTTAAATCTTCTACAACCTTATCGGCATTAATATTTAATTTTGTAATTTGATCTAGTTTAAATTCTTCCGTTTCAAAATCCCCGTTAGATTTAGCAATTTTTACGGTAACTTTTTCTTCCAAAATATTTCCATAAATAATTACTCCCTTGCCTTGTGGGGTTTGCACTTCGCTTCCTGTTTTTGGCATTTTTTCTAACAGTTTTGCATATGTTTCATTTTCAAAACTTAAACAACACATTAATCTGCCACAAATTCCGCTTATGCTTGTTGGGTTAAGTGACAAATTTTGCGTTTTTGCCATTTTAATTGTTGTGTGCGGAAAACACTGTAATCTATGCTTGCAACAGCATGGCATTCCACAAGGGCCAAGCCCGCCAATAATTTGTGCTTCGTCTCTAAGCCCAATTTGGCGAAGTTCAATTCGCGCCCTAAACTCACTTGCAAGTGCGCGTACAAGTTCTCTAAAATCCACTCTGTTTTCCGCGGAAAACAAAATTGTTAACTTGTTATCATCTAAACACTCATAAATATACAAAATTTTCATTTCGAGTGCACGTTCTTTAACCATTTTTTTAACTATTTTTTTGCGTGATTGTTCTTGCTTTTCTTGTTTAATCGTTTCGTCAATATCTTGTTTTGTGGCAATTCTTATTATATTAAAATGTTCGACTGTTTTGTCCAAATCAATTTTTGTAAGCACTTTTCCAAGTTGCTTGCCATAGTCTGTGTCAACAACAACATTTTCACCAAGGCTTAAATTGCCTTCATATTCATAAATTTCTGTTTTTTTAAGTGTTTTTACTTCTACTTTATACAACATTTTTTATTCCTTTTATTTTTTATGTTTAAATTTACTTTCCAAAATTCCAATCATTAAATTATCTGCCACAATTCCGGGTGTGACATTACTTAAAAGTTGCAAAATGGCAATGTTAACTTTTTTCATAATTTCTACAACGGACTCCACGGTATAATCCTGCTGTACGCTTTTTAATTTATCTTTAACATCATCTGCAACCAAATTTTCCTTGTTGCACAAACAAAGCAAAGTGCTGTGTAAAAGTTCCATTAAAAATTTTAGGCTTATGGGGATGTTTTCCAACGCAATCATCTGTTGCGAAAACTTTGGAACATCTTTACTGCTTTTAAGTTCAAAAAAAGCATTTTGAGCAAAATTATATGATTCGCGCAGTTTTGGATTAGTTAACAATTCATCTGCCATACCCGGCCAAACAAAGGCACTTGTAACAATCTCATTTGAGTTCTCAAAAATCTTTTGAATGTCAGTTTGTGAAAATTCAAAAAGGTTAAATATTTGAATTCTGCTTAACACCGAAGGCAAAATGTTGTCTAGTGATGTTGCTGTTAAAATAAAATGCACATTAACAGGTGGCTCTTCCAAAATTTTAAGAAGTTTGTTTTGTGCTTGTTGGGTTGAATTTTGCATATTATTTAACAAAAAAACTTTTTCATTTGCTTCCATTGGCGATAAAATTGAGTTTTCAATAACATACTCGCTATCTGAAACAACAAAGTTTTTTATTTTGGGCAAAATATGCAAATCGGGATGCGTGCCATGATTCATCATTATGCAATTTTTACATGTTCCGCATGTTGTGTTGCAAAACAATCGGTTTACAGCACATTTTGCAATTGCAATATTGCTCTGCTGGTCTGGGCTTAAAATTAAAATTGCGTGAGGCAAAAACTCAAACTGTTGTTTGAACCTTAAATAATTTTCTGTATTAAAAAAATGCGTATAATCATTCACACTGATAGTTTAACATATTTTTTACAATTTGCAAACTATTTAATATATTTTAATTTTAATTAAAAAAAATAATCGTAAACACGTTACAATTATTTTTTATATCAATTTTTATTTACCTTCCTCATTTAAATCTTTAAGTGCTTTTTCACATTCTGCAATGTCCAATTTAAGGTCCTTGTTTTGATTTTTTAAAATGTTATAAGTTTTTTCTAAAATAGGAATTCTGTCCGCATTTTGTTTTATAACATCTTCGCAATGTTGAACTGATAATCTTAGCCCTTCCAAAAGGTCCAAATCGTCTTGAAGTTTTTTAACTTTTTCTTCATCAATGTCAACTATGTTGTTTACTCCATACAAAATAACTTTTTGTGTGGCTACCATAATGTCACGCCTATTAAGTTTTTTTCTATCACGTTCCAAACTCTTTCTCACTCTGTTAAGTGGAAGATATTCACGTTTGCAAATTTTAAATTCTTTTTCGTTTGCTTTTAAACGTTCTTGAAGCATTTCCAATCTTTCAGAATATTCTGCAACTGTTAAGTTTGACCCAACTTCAACTGCGGTGCTGGCAATTGTGTCCAATTGCTTTTCTTTTGTTTGAAGTTCATCGTCTTTTTGTTTTAACTTAATTAAAATTTGATTTCTCTCAACCTCCGAAGTTTCTACATTCAAGGTGTATTCTTCTTCTAATTTTGCCTTTTCCATTTCAAGTTCAGCGTTGCGTTTTTTAAGTTCTAACATAAGTTTTTCTTGCTCGTCATTTGAATTTTTTGTTATATCTTCAATTTGAGCACAAATAAACTGCTGTTCGGTTTTATCTTCTTTATGTTTAAGTTCGGTTTTTAACCTATCTATCTCTGCTTGATTATGCCCGTTAAGTTGTTTGAGTTCGGCAATCACTTCTTGATTTTGTTTGTCCGAAGTGTTGTCTATTATTTCCAACTTTTGTGTTGCTCTTGCCTTTTCAGCAAGTAATAATTCTTTTTGATTTTCCAAAGACTGTTGTAATTCTTGCTTTTCTGCTTTTATTTCTTCAACAGTTTGAATTAATTGCTCAATTTCTTTGCGTTGTTTTTTGTTATCTTCGCCCAATTGATCCAACAAACTTTGTCTTTCTTGTTGAGCCTCTTCTCGCATTGTTTCAATTTCGGATCTGTGCTTTGCAACTTCTTCTTTAAGTAAGTTTATTGCATTTTGGATTTCTTGATTAACCATTGAAATTTGTTGATTTTCTTCTTTTTGAATTTTATTGTCTTTATTTTCTTCTTTTAAGTCCAAATTATCAAAATTAAAATCATTATCATCAAAAATTATATCATCCAAATTTATTTCTTCATCATCTTTTGAAACAGATTTCTCATCTTGCTTAATAATATTATTTCTTCGTTCTTCAATGTCTTTTAATCTTTCCGCCCTAAACTTTTCTTCTTCTTCTCTTAAATTATCAAACGAACTTTTTCCTAATGGCATTTCTATTTGCTTATCTTTGTTTTTTAAGCGTTCTAATTCTTGCTCAAAAACAGATTTTTCTTCTTTAAGTTCTGTTTGAGGTTTATTGCTCACAGAAACTGAACTTTCTTTTGATTTTTCTTCAATAAGAGGAACATATGCAGAAACATTAGCATTTGCTTTAACTTGCTTGTTTGCAACCCTTGCATTTTCTGACGTTGTTTTTTGACGTCTTTCTCTAAAACCTTTTCCATCAAAAATTGAAATTACAATATCGCCAATAAAAAAAACCAAGAATCCGCCTGCTAAAACAATCCCTATTATTGCCAAAACTTGTATGATTGCGTCTGTGAACATATTTTCACCCCTCTGCCTATATTTTTTTGGTGGAGACGGCGGGAATTGAACCCGCGTCCGAACTTGATGCAATAAGCCTTTCTCCGTGTGCAGTTTATGATTTAAATTTGCAAATAAAACGAACATAAACACTCTTTTTGTTTGCTATTCCCCCTTATCTTAGGTTGTCATCGGAGAAGTGTGACAACAGCATCTCATTTTCTCGTGCTTGAAATCAGCAAATGAGCCAACTGAAACAAGCAAGTTGCATTACGCTGCAACTGGGCTTTGATAATTATTTGCGTTTAAATTTTTTCCTGATTTTTTAGGCAGTTCAAGTTCTGCCACACGCTTTACACTTTTGAACCCAAGCACGTCGAAGCCATGTCGCCCCCACATTTACTTAAAATTGACTTTCATTGCTCTGTCAATTTCTCGTTTGGCAGTTTTTTCTATCATATCTTGCTTTTTGTTATGAAGTTGTTTTCCCTCTCCTAGCCCAATTTCAACTTTTACAAGCCCCCTTTTTAAATATACTTTTAACGGGACAAGTGTGAATCCTTTTTCTTTTACTTTTTTTTCGTATTTTAAAATTTCGTCTTTATTAAGTAAAAGTTTTCGGTTTCGTCTGGAATCTGGGATATAATTGGAAGCCTTTTCAAATGGTTTTATAAACGCATTTTTAAGATATAATTCATTATTTTCAATAATGATATAACTACCCAAAATGCTTATGCCACCATCTCTTATGGACTTAACCTCACTTCCTTGTAATGAAATGCCTGCCTCATGGATATCAGAAATAAAATAGTTATGATAAGCAACTTTATTGTTTGCAATAATTTTATTTCCATCCATATTATACCACCTTTCTAAACCTTTTTCAAGATGTTATTTCAAATTTTTTATCGTCTTCAAATTTAGGGCTATTTTTTAGTTGCAATGTGGGTTTAAAAAATATTTGTCTTGTACTTGGCTGAACATCTATAAGCGTAACATCAACAGTTTGCCCAAATTTATATGAATTTTTATTTCCTATTAAAGCCACCCTATCTAAATCTAATTTATAATCACCACTAAGTTCTGCTATCGGTATTGCACCAAAAATTCCATTTTCAAGTTTTATTTGTATTTCATCTTCATTAATGTTATACACAGTTCCCTTAAATTTTTTCCCTATGCTACTTTCAAGATCAAAACAACAAAACAACTTTGCTAGTGCTCTCTCAACGCTATCGGCATTTCTTTCTTTTTCGCTACTTTCAACTGCACATTCAAAAACCTTGCTCTCTTCTTTTGCGCCACAATGAACCATGTCTAATGTATTGCGTATAAATTTTTTAAGTGTTGCGTGAACAACAAGGTCCGGAGTTCTTCTAATTGGCGCGGTAAAATGGCAGTAATGTTTTAAAGCAAGAGCATAATGCCCATTTAACTGATGATTTAAATAAATTGCCTTTGCAAGTGCACATAGCATTTTAGAGCATACAATATCTCTTACCTTTTCTGGCACTTTATCAATTAAGTTTTGCAAATCAAAACTAGACGGCTCTTTTGGACAAATTATACCAAAATTTAATTTCATAAATTTTGCAAACTCTCGTATTCCATCTGGCTCTGGGTGAACACGATAAACACATGGGAGCCCCTTTGAATCCATAAAACCTGCAACAACACTATTACAAATAACCATAAAACGCTCTATTAATTCATGGCTTTCATCTTGTACATCTTTTGAAATTGTTATGTTTGTAAATTTGCCAAGGTCGGCATGAACTTCTATGTCCGATATATCTAAACGAAGTTCGCCACGCCTTTCTGCTTGCCCTTTTAATGCTTTTGCAAGATTTCGCGATTCCAAAAGATCTGGCAAAACATTATTATATTTTTCTGCAATAATTTTATCACCATTAAAAATTGCCATAACTTCTTCATAATTCATTCGGGACTTGCTGTTTATAACCGACTCACAAATATCATTTTTTATAACATCGCCTTGTTGATTTATATCCATAAAAACAGAAAGAGTTAAACGATCTAAATTTGGCAAGAGTGAACAAACTCCATTTGAAAGTTTTGATGGCAACATTGGAATCACGCCATTTGGAAAATACACACTTGTGCCCCTTAACATTGCTTCCGAATAAATCCTTGATCCTTCTTTTACATAGTGTGAAACATCGGCAATATGAACACCCAATCTCCAATTTTCACCAATTTTTTCAACAGATATTGCATCATCAAAATCTAATGCGGTTGCAGGATCAATTGTAAAAACGTTTAAATTTCTTAAATCTCGCCTTCCAATTATATCTTGGGAAGTTACTTCTGTTGGAATTTTTTCACATTCTTCCAAAACTTCTTTTGGAAAAACCCTTTTAACATTAAATTCGTGAAATACAGCATTTTCAAGTTGCTCTTTTGTGTTAATTTCTCCTAAAACACTTTGAACCCTTCCTTCGTAAACATCTCCTTGATCAACTTTATGCACTGTAACCATAACGGCATCTTCAACATTTGCCCCACCAAGTTGATTATCAGGCACTCTAATTTTTATTTTATAATTCCTGTTTTTAGGAACAATATATTTTTCCTTGTTAGTGGTTTCTTTTACAAAACCCAAAATTTCACTGTTTGTTGCTTTTTTTATTATTGAAACTATTTCCGCACCGTTGTTATCTCCAAAAGTTTTTATATAAACCAAATCACCAACAAAGGCGTCTAAAGATTTGTTGTTTTTAATAAAATAATCTTTGCCGTCGTCTAAACTGTTGCAAATTCTAACATTATTAGACAGCACAACAACTTTTGCTTTTGATAATTTAAGTTTTTTGGGGTTGACCACAAAGTCTTTTGATTTAGTAATAAGAATATCTCCTTTTGATTTTAATCTTGCTATTGCTTTGGCAACATCATGCTGACTGCCGAACTCATTTACAATGTCCTTGAACAAAACTTTTACTCCCGCGTTTTTGTTTATATACTCTAATATTGCCTCTTGAAGCCCCATTTATTTCTCCTTTGTGTAAATTATTAAGTAATTAACAAAAATTTTGGCTCCGCAAAATGCAAAGCCAACAATTTTTAACCCTGTTGAATAAGCAAAGACGCAAAGTACAAAACAATACTTACGGCTATTATGATTGCCATTGTAATTGTCACACGTTTAAGTTTTCCTTCACGCGTTCCACTTTTGTTGTTTTGATAAAAACTTTCTTGAACGCCAGAGATTGCGTTTGTTCCGCCTCCCTCACTTTCATTTTGCATAAGCACTGTTACAATAATTACAAGTGCAGAAACAAACATAACTCCTACCAAAACATATCTCACAATTGGAAACGAAACTGTTACCCATTGTGGAACAAGTGAACCATCTAATAAACTTGATAAAAACATTTTTTCTCCTTTTTTATGCAACCGCAAAAAGCACGACTATGCCAAAACAAATTATAACGCCCATAATGTGAAGTAATTTAATTTTTGGTTTTTCGGCTCCATATGTTGATTTTATTATCGACTTTAATGCCAAAAGCCCAAATATAAACATTACACCAATTATTAAGCCCCTGTTAAGCATTGACAAATTGCGTATCCAAGAAAATATTTGCTCAAACAACGCCTTTGCCCCCTTGTTTTGTTGTGATTTGTTGGCCTTGATTTTATGTTTTTAACTTGTGGCACAAAATCTATATTATAATAACAAATCATAATCTTATTGTCAACTATGTTTTGCTTTTTTTAAAAATTAATTTTAACAACAAGTCAATTTTATGCCATCAACTTTAAAAGTGCTTTTGTAACAAAATTTTATTCCTTTCATAATATGATATATAAAATTATCAATGTTTTAAGTGTGATAAATTTATGCAATTAATCTTTAAACATATTTTTCTTGCTCCAAACTTCCCAAATTGTTTTACATATTATTTCCACTTTAAAATAGCGGAAATAATATGTAATACATGAAAAACAAAGGGGAAAAAAATGATTGAAAAAAATGAAAAATATTGTCAAAAAAACAACGTGATTGAATCTATTGCTTTGGAAGAAACCGGACTTGCGCACATACTTAACGCAGAAGGAGAAAAGTTACAAAAAGCACTTGAACTTGCAACTTGTGTTGATGATCTTTTAAAAATCAACTGTTCTGTTCAAAGTACAATAATGGATGTAACCAGCCTTGAAATCATGCTTTACAATAAATTAAAAACTGCTTGTTGTTGTGATTGTTGCCCTTGTCCACCATGTCCACCAATTCCACCTTGCCCACCAACACCACCTTGCCCACCTCCTCCATGCATTCCACACTTGGTTAGTGTTGAAGGAATTGTTTATAATCAATGCGGGAAACGATTAATTAACGCAGAAGTTTTTGCCTGCGGAAAAAATATCACAACAACTCATACAAATAATTGTGGATATTTTTGCATCCCTTGTTTTGAAGTTTGTGATAAATTAAGCATATATGCTGAATGCAATGGACAAAGAAGTGTTGTTATAACAATAAACAAAGCACTGCTTTCGCATTATTGTTTTGAATTAAAAATTTTTAATATATGTTAATTTTTCACACTTTTTATAAAACAACATAACATGTATCAGAGAGAACTAACTCTTATAAAACATAAAAGGAGAAAAAACATGTCAATGCCAGTAATTGTGCCAGGCACAACAACCACCGAGCAAGCAATAAACGATTTAATTGAATCTGTTGCTTTGCAAGAAACTGGGCTTTCACACATTTTGAATGCAGAAGGTGAAAAAATTCAAGCAATGCTTGCTATTCCAGGCGTAACCCCAGAACAACTTCTTGCCGTTAACTCATCTGTACAAAGCATGGTAAATTCAATTTCTAATTTAGAAATGATTTTACAAAATAAACTCAGTTTGTTTTCAAAAACTATAAAGCCTTAAAATACATTATTTTGTAATGATAAAACGCAGTTTAAAGCATTTGTTTTAAACTGTGTTTTTATTTTTAAAACAATAATTGTTTATTTTTAGTTTTTAATGTAAAATGTTTGCTTATTCATAAATAATTGGCTACAATGTATTAAAAAATGGAGAAGCAATGAAAAAAATTCTTATACTAACTGTAACCGCTGGTGAAGGTCACAATTCAGTGGCAAAAGCACTGGCAGATAAGTTTAAAACATATGCTAACACAGAAGTAAAATTGTTAGACATATATAAAGAATGTGGAAATAAATTTAAATGTTTCATTTTTGATAACGCTTACAGAGCGTCATGTAAATATGCTCTTGGGGCTTATAACAAAATTTACAATTACATAGCAAATCGGGATCCAAACAAAAGAGAAACAACTCCTGTTCAACTTGCAGTTAAAAATGAACTTCCCTTTTTGCTTAAACAAATTTATAATTTTAAACCGGACATAATTGTTACATCGCATTTATATGGAGCAATAGCCTTAACAAATTTAAAAAAAATTTTTAAAATAGACGCAAAAGTTGGCGCAATTTTAACCGATTACGAACCTCACCCATTTTATGAATCTGCAACTAACATAGATTATATTTTTACACCTTGTGAAGATGCCGAAACAATTTTAATTAAAAAGGGGTTTAAAAAAGAGCAGATTAAATGTTTTGGCTTGCCAGTAAAGGAAAATTTTTTATTTGAAACAAATAAAACTGAAACAATACAAAAATTGGGACTTAAACAAAATATGTTTACTGTTATGCTTATGACTGGCGGTGGTGGATTTGGTGGAATGATTAAGTTATTTTTATCACTAACAAAAGTTAATGTGCCAATTCAAATAATTTCAATTAATGGAAAAGATGAACATAGCAAGAAAAAAATTGATTCCTTTATTGCAAAAAACAAAAGTAGCCACATTTTTCATAATTTAGGTTTTGTATCCAACATTCAAGACTATATGACAGCAAGCGATTGCATGGTTGGAAAATGCGGAGGAATAAGTTCAACCGAAACTTTGTGTAAAAAACTACCATTAATTTCAATTTCAAAACTTACAAGGCAAGAACTTGGAAATGTAAGATTTTTACAAAAAAATAACGCATGTTTAACAATTGATAAAAACAACAAATTGGAAGATATTATTCAACAACTTATTTTATTTCCAAACAAACTTGACACATTAAGAAGCAATATTGAAAAGATAAAAAAACCAAATGCATTGAAAAATATTTGCGACTTTATGTATTCATTTAACAATTCAATATATTATGACGAAAAAACAATTAATCAATTAAGTGAATATAAAATAAAAACACTGATAAAAACAGCACAAAAAAAAGATATTAAAAATGCAAATTTAAAAATTAAAAATATTAAAAAAGAAATTATTTGTAACGCAAAATTATTAAAACACAAAATTTACTAGGTTAAAACTAATTGTATTATTTTATTAAATAGTTATATACTAATTAAAATTTACTTTTAGGAGACAAATTGAATAAAGAAATTGAAAATGTTTTTATTGCTGGTGGCACAGGCTTTTTGGGATATCACTCTGCACTGGAATTTTTAAAATTAAAAATAAATGTGGACACAATTGCTTTGCCCAACGAAATTAATCTTGACAACTGGTTCCCAAAAGAAATTGGGTTGCAAACTGGAAATTTGTTTGAAATGACCAACGAAGAACTAGAAAAGATGTTTTCCGTGCGTTTGTATGATGTTTTTGTTTATGCACTTGGCCCAGATGATAGGGTTGTTCCAAAAGCCCCTGCTTATCCATTTTTTTACGAAAAATTGGTTGTTCAGTGCAAAAGAATTTGCGAATGTGCAAAAAAGGCAAATATTAAACGCTGTATAATACTTGGATCTTATTTCACTTTGTTTGACAAAAAAGAAAACGGCGAGTTATCTAAATTTCATCCATATATTAAAGCAAGGGCAGAACAAGAAAAACAATTAATCAAACTTGGCGATAGCAAATTTAGCATTATGATTTTACAACTTCCGTATATTTTTGGAACAATGCCAAATCGCAAACCCCTTTGGAAAGAACATTTTTTGGACAGATTTAATTCGATGAAAAACATTATGTTCCCAAATAATGGCGGAACTGCTGTTGTTGATGTTAGTGATGTTTCAAAAGCAGTTGTGGCAACAGCATTTTATGGAAAAAATAAAATATGCTATCCAGTTGGAAACAAAAACATGATGTTTAAAGATTTAATTTTAACCATGCTTAAACAAATTAGCCCTGACCGAAAGTTTGTTGGCGTCCCCGCCTTTTTATGTGCGCTTGGAACAAAAAAATTGGTTAATAAAGAAAAATCAAAAAATCTTGAAAGTGGATTAAACATTCCAAAACTTATGACGCAAATTTTGTGTAAAAAGTTTTTTATTGATCCCACTCCAACTCAAAAAGAACTTAATTATTTAAAACTCGGCTTTAAATCCGCAGACAATTTGGATGAAATAATTATTAAAACCGTTGCTCAGTGTTGTAAAAAATAAACAAAAAATTAAAATAGAATTAAGGAGTAAATAATAAAATGAAAGTTAAACAAAATGAACTTGAAAAACTTGTAAATGAACTTGAAACTAAATCATCTGAATATAAAATTTTGTGTGAAAAACTTTGCAAAATTGAACCTAAAACTATTAACGAAAATAATGAAAATCTTGTTAAACTTTATGATGAATTTAAAAATAATAATGTCCAAATAACTGAAATAAATAATCGGTTAAAAAAATTAAAAAAAGAACAATAATTATATTAAAAAAGGATTATTTTTTAACAATTCTTCTAAATTATTATTATTTTTTATCACTTGTTTAAGTTTTGCAGTTAATTCTTTGTAATCATAGCACAAAACAGCAGGATTAACTGAAAAAAGCATGCCAAGTTCATTTTTGGGATAGCCAAATTCAATTAATGTTTTAGCATTTTGCAAAATTCTATCTTTATCGATAATTAAAATCCCTTCACAAATATTAATCATATTCATTATGGTTTCGTTATCAATTCCAAAAGTGTTTTTTATAAATTCAACGCTTGACATTTTTCATTCTCCATTTTGTCTTCTAAAACATAATCATTTAAACTTATTGCAGAACCTGCAAATTTTTGTTTGTAGCCTTGCTCTATTTCCTTTAATGAACAATTGGTTATTGGATATTTTTTAACAAGTTCGTCATTTGAAATTTTGTACTTTGAGATAAAGCGTTTTTCATCATACAACAACTGCGTCAAGGTAAATTTTTTGTTGTTTTCTTTTAAAAAAAACAACCTTGCGTAAACCTTTTGCTCGCCTGTCATAAACCATCTTTTCGAATCAATAACCTGCTCTCGCCCAAAATTACTTGCTAATAACATAAACCTTATTTTCAATTTATTTGATGGCGTTACAATCATAACAAAATTATCAACAATTTCTTTTTTTGTAATTCCAACTTCGTCTAATGCTTTCTTTTTTGCAATCACGCTTTTTTCTGCCAAACATAACATGGTTGGCATTTGTAAAAAAACTTTTTTTATTTCCTTTTCGCTTAGCCCAAATGTTTCCGCATAAAGTTTGATTTTTGCTTTTACGCTTTCCTCAGCAAAACATAAAAGTCCTGGTTGAGTTACAATGGCATTTATTAATTCATTTTCGCTTAGCATAAAAATTTTTGTGTAAAAGTCCGCTTTTTGCAATACGCTTTTTTCTGCAAAACTAATAATTGATGGCTGAGAAACAAATGCATGTTTAAATTGCTGGTCACTCATTTTAAATGTGCTTTTATAAAATTTAATTTTGTTAACAATACTTTGATTTGAGTGGCAAATTATTGTTGGCTGGTTTGTAAAAATTTTTGCTAGTTCTTGCTCGCTCAAATTTATTAAATTTGCAATAAGTTTGTATTTTTCATTAAGTCCCTCATTAGAAAAACATAAAATTGATGGCAAAATTAAAAATATTTTTTTTAAATCCTTATCATTCAAGCAAAAAAGTTTTTTGTATGTGGCATTTTTTTCTAAAACCGAACATTCTGCGTACCCAAGTATGGCTGGTTGGGCTAAAAAAACTTTTTTAAATTCCTCATCATTTATTTTGTATGTTGATTTATAAAAATTAACTTTTCCTTGTATGCTTTCTTCTGCATAATTAAGAAGGGCTGGTTGGACTGTTAATATTTTTTTAAATTGGTCATTATTTAAATTAAATGTTTTTTTATAAAAATCTATTTTATTTAATACACTTTCTTGCGAAAATCCAATTAGCCTTGTGTTTAAAACAAGTAAATTATTAACTTCTTTTATAGATAAATTTAAAAGATTTTTATAAAATAAGATTTTTTCAACAACTCCATTTATAGCATAATTTAATAAGTTTGGAAAACCAACTATTAATTTTTGGAGTTGGGCTTCGTTTAATTCAAACTGATTTTTATAAAAAATAAGTTTATTTTCTAGCCCTTCTTTTGAATGTGTTAACAAAGATGGATACAAAATAAACATCTTGTTAAATTCTGCATCAGTTATTTTTAGTTTTTCTTTATAAAATTTTATAATTAATAAAACTGTGGACTCCGCACGATTAAGCAAAGCAGGCAAACTTACAAAAATTTTGTTAAATTCTTCATTTGTAAGATTAAATGTTTTTTTATAAAATTCAACCTTTTTTTGCAATGTTTCAACATTAGCATTAAATGAGTTATAGTGTGATTGCAAAACATATTCCACTTGCTGTTTTGATAAACCCAGATTGTTAAAAAACTGTGCTAATGTCATTTTGTTATTTTTCCTACTTTGTTTTTTATTTCCAATTTTTTGCCAAAATATCCGCAATTTCATGCTCTCTATTTTTTTAAAAGTATAGCACAATTAATTTTATAATACAACATAATTTCAAATAAATTATTGAAAAAGATCAAAGGTTTGTAATGAACTTTCGGTCTTTTTTGTACCATAAAATTGGTCGCAGTTTTAGTAAAAAGTACTAAAAATGAACTTTCTGTCTTTTTTGTGCCATAAAATTAGTCGCAGTTTTAGTAAAAAGTACTAAATTTGAGTGATTTTGAAATATAAAAAAGTGCTTTTAGGCACTTTTTATACTGTAAGATTTATTATATCTTGGAGCTGGTGGCGGTAGTTGAAACCGCGATCTCCGCCTTACCAAGGCGGTGCTATACCGCTAAGCCACACCAGCATAAATTAGATGTTTTGTACTATTTTTTGAATTGTAATACTTTTTTGCATTTTTAGAATTAATAAAAACAATTAATAACAACGGGTTCAACATACAAACAAAATATTATAGTTGCAATTCTGATTTTTAAAGTTAACTTCGTTTAATTATATTTTTTTAAGCAAGTTTTTGCTTTTTTATTTTATAATGCCAGCATACTTATTTAAGTTTATAAAAATATAATTTGCAAACTACGCCTCCCCACGTTTATCATTTTTTAAACCAGTTTTACAACTAACTTAAATGCATTATTATAATATCAAAAATTATAAATGTTGTCAATCATTTTTGCAACTAAAATTATTAACAAATTAATTACAATTTATTTTTTTACTAGATTTTTTTAATTATTTTTTACAATTATTGGTTTGCAAATTTAAGTTTTTAGTTTATTTTTTTGCCAATTTTTAATAAATATAAATTAATTGTTACTTAATTTTTATGAAAATTTTATTATTCTGATTAATATTTAACCCTTATCAAACTTTTAAAATAAATTTCGCTTAAATTTTAAAATAAAAAAAGAATTTTTGCTAGTAACGTTTTAAAGTTATTTTGCTTAAATCCTTAATTTATATTTTATACATTTTTTAAATATTTGATATTGACTTTAAAAAATAATTACTTATTTAATGGGAAATTTTAATGCTGCTTGTGCTGCGGACAATCTTGCAATTGGAACTCTAAATGGTGAGCAAGAAACGTATTGTAATCCATTTTTATGACAAAATTCAATTGAAGATGGATCACCACCATGCTCTCCGCAAATGCCCAGTTTTATGTCTGGACGAGTTTGCTTTCCAAGTTTAACGGCAATTTCAATTAACTTTCCAACGCCAATTTGATCTAATCTTGCAAATGGATCTTGCTCCAAAATTTTCTTTTCATAATAATCATTAATAAACTTGCCTGCATCATCTCGAGAAAATCCATAAGTCATTTGTGTTAAGTCGTTTGTGCCAAATGAAAAGAACTCTGCAACTTCCGCTATTTTGTCGGCGGTTAATGCTGCACGAGGGATCTCAATCATTGTGCCTACTTTGTATGTTAACTCCTGCCCACTTTTTGCAATTAATTCATCTGCCACTTGTGTTACAACATTTTTTACATATTCTAATTCTTTTTTCTCACAAGTAAGTGGAATCATAATTTCTGGTATAATTTTATATTTTTCTTCCTTGTTAACAGCAAGTGCGGCTTCAATTACTGCACGTGTTTGCATTTTTGCAATTTCTGGATAAGTAACTGCTAAACGAAGCCCACGATGCCCCATCATTGGATTTACTTCATGCAATTTTTCAACGGTGGCTTTAAGTTCTTCATATGTTAACCCCATTTCTTTTGCCAAAGATTTTATCTCAACTTCTTTGTTTGGCAAAAACTCGTGAAGAGGTGGATCCAAAAATCTTATTGTTACTGGATTACCTTTCATTGCTTTAAACAATCCTATAAAATCTTTTTTCTGCATTGGAAGAAGTTTTGCAAGTGCCTTTTCTCGGCTTTCAACTGTGTTTGAAACAATCATCTCTCTAACTTTTGAGATACGTTCTGGATCAAAGAACATATGCTCTGTTCTGCATAATCCAATACCCTTGGCACCAAAATTATATGCTGTTTCTGCATCTTTTGGGGTGTCCGCATTTGTTCTTACTTTAAGAACGCTTACATTATCAGCCCATTCCATTATTGTTGCAAATTCTTTGGACAATTTTGCTGGTTCCGTTTCAACTTTTTCACCATAAACTTTACCTGTTGAACCATCCAAAGATATATAATCGCCCTCTAAATATTTTTTGCCATCAATTGTGCAATATTTTTTGTCCTCATAAACTGTTAATGCCCCACAACCTGCAACGCAAGCCGTCCCCATCCCTCGTGCAACAACAGCGGCATGTGAAGTCATTCCTCCCCTAGACGTTAAAACGCCTTGTGAAACCATCATACCCTCAATGTCTTCGGGAGATGTTTCTTGCCTTACAAGAATTATTTTTTCTTTTGCAGATTTCATTGCAACTGCTGTTTTTGCAGTAAGCGCAATTTTACCACAGCCTGCTCCCGGCGATGCTGGCAATCCTGTTGCAATAACCTTTGCCAATTTTAATGATGACGCTTTAAACTGTGGATGAAGAAGTGCATCAAGTTGTCTTGGATCTATTTTTAAAAGTGCCTGTTCCTTTGTTAATTTTTTTTCATTAACCATATCAACAGCAATTTTTAAAGCAGCCCTTGCAGTCCTTTTTCCGTTTCGGGTTTGAAGCATGAACAACTTTCCATTTTCTATTGTAAATTCCATATCCTGCATGTCGTTGTAATGCGATTCCAGTGTGTTGCATATTTTAACAAATTGATTATAAATTTCTGGATTTTGTTTTTCTAGTGAACTAATAGGCATTGGAGTTCTTACGCCAGCAACAACATCTTCGCCTTGTGCATTCATTAAATATTCTCCAAACAATTCTTTCTGACCCGTTGACGGATTTCTAGTGAATGCAACTCCTGTTCCAGATGTTTCTCCCATATTTCCAAAAACCATCATTTGAACATTAACTGCCGTGCCCCACTTTGCAGATATATCGTTCATTCTGCGATATATATTTGCACGTGGATTATCCCACGAACGAAACACTGCTTTAACTGCCTCAAAAAGTTGAATTTGTGGGTCTTCTGGAAAGTTTTCTCCCTTTTCTGCTTTATAATATGCCTTAAATTTTTTAACCATTTCCATAATGTCTTCTGCAGAAAATTCTGTGTCAAATTTTATGTTTTTTTTGCTTTTCATTTGGCTTATAATTTTTTCAAAATTACTTTTTTCAATTCCCATAACAACATCAGAAAACATTTGAATAAATCTTCTGTAACAATCCAAGGCAAATTTTTTGTTGTTTGTAAGTTTTGCCAACCCGTTAACCACAGAATCATTTAAGCCCAAATTTAAAACTGTGTCCATCATTCCTGGCATTGATACTCTTGCTCCCGAACGAACAGAAACCAAAAGTGGATTCGATAAATCACCAAACTTTTTGCCTGTTTGCTTTTCTAATTTTTGAATTGCAACTTTTATTTCTTGCAAAATATTTTCAGGCAAATTTCCATTATTATTGTAATATTGATTACAAGCCTCTGTTGAAATTGTAAATCCAAATGGAACTGGCAAGCCAATATTAGTCATTTCTGCAAGGTTGGCACCTTTTCCACCCAACAATTCAACCATTTTTGCATTTCCTTCTGAAAATGCGTAAACATATTTTTCTTTTTTCATATACTCTCCTGTTGTTTTTTTACTATAAAATAGTATCAAAATATAAAAAATTTTGCAAACGATTTGCTCTTATTATTGAAAAATTGTTTAAAAGTTAAACATTTTAAAAGAAAGTTTTTCTAATTCTGTTTTTAACACATCATCACGAAGCGGGGTTGAGCACGAAACAACTGTTGTTATGCTTCCGCCATTATCCAAACACCTTGCAAGAGAAAACATTGCCTTAACAGTTTCTATTGCTTTTATTGTGTGCCCCTGAAAAAAATGAGCACCATTTGACGCATGATATAGGTTTAAGGACTGCACAATCTGTTCCAGTTCAAAAGCCACAAAAACAACTTTTTTGCCACTTCTTGCCAATGCTTTTGCACTTATTATTGCATCTGTTATGTTTTGTTCGCACACAAAAAGAGTGTCTTCATATTGCGTTATAAAACTTGTATCCGAAAGAGCAGAACGCAGGGCGCTCAGATTTTCTGGTGAAACATTTGTTGCAAGCAAAATTGGAACATATCCTTGATTTTTAAGTGAGCATAACTCCTTTGCAAGTTTTTGAGCAAATTCTGTTGTACTTGGAGAATAAAACACAGCCCTTGTTCCCTCGTTTACTTTTTGAGCAGCAATATTAATTATTTCATTGCTTTTAACAATAGCACTAAAATCAATTTTTTTTCTGTTTTCAAGTTTTAAGTTGTTATTTATTGAAAATATATCTGTAAGTACACAAAACCCTCTGCCACGCAAAACTTTTGCCTCGCCAACAATTCTGTCACCCTCTTCAAGATTATACAATTCCACCACCTGCGAAGGTGCAGAAACAACTCTTGGGCTACTTAAAGTTGATGTATCATGAAAATACACTGCTCCTTCAATTATTCTGCACACACCCGAAACTGTTTTGTTTTGTGGCCTTGTGCTTTCATCATCACTTCCAAATGTAAAAGTTGCCGATTCTTGAATTTGAGGAGCCATATCTCTAATTGCCTTTGGAACAATTAAATCAAACAACGCATCAAAATCTTCCATTTTTTTAGGAGGTCTGCCTGTGCTTGCAGAACTTACAACATGCAATGGTTTTGGCTGTTCTCCATTTAAAACTTTTTCTATTTCTTCAACCAAAACGTTTCTTGTTTTTGTGGTTGGTGAAGCAACCCCAACACGTCGGGCAAGTTCTCTTAGTTCATAAATCCCAACATTATCCAACATTCCATTCAAATATTTTTCCTTTTCCATTTCTTGCCTCCTTTTGATTATTATAGCAGAATTTGTCGCAAACGCAAAACCTTTTTGTAAAAAAACTAGAAAATAAACAATATATTTTAACCCCAACTCCAAAACTTGTGTGGGAATATGTGCAAAACAAGTTGTTAAAACTAATTTAGTTATTGATATTTTTAATTGTTTTATTTGTGCTTCCAAAGCCACCGACACGCTGAGTAATAACTTCTTTTTCATTATCAACAGTTAAATAATTGATAAAAAATCCTTGCCCTATTTTGTCATCAATGTTAATTATGTAATCGTTTTCTAATTGATTATGCAACATAAACCCAATGTTGCCATCATTATCTTTATTTCCATAATAGTCGCATTCAACAACTCCAATGCCATTTGCAAGAATTATTCCTTTTTTTCCCATTCCGCTTGTTGATGATAAAATTAATGCTTCATTAAAATTAAATTTTGCTTTTACATTTGTAAAAATAAGTTTTGTTTCATTTTGTTTTATCACACATTCTATTGGCGAGTAAAAATCATAGCCCACAGAATGTGCTGTTGCTCTTGCGGGTAGTTTTACATTAAAATTATTATATTTAATATGTTGTTTAGCAACCTTTTCAAATTGTCGCATAGCGTTCTCCATGTTTTTTGTGATTATCTTTGCAATAATAATAACTTAAAACAAAAATATTTGCAAATATTTTTGTTTGTTAAAAAAGTTTTTATTGTTATTGACTAAACGTGTTATGTGTGATATGATTAAGCGTTATTAAAAACAATTATTGTGTAAAGCAAACGCCTCGAACAAAAAAACATCATTATTTTGATGTATAATTGAGTGATGTTCGCTTTGGAACTTGTTCGAGGCATTTATATAAATTTTATTTTTTAAAAAATTTAATATTATGCTAAATTAAAAGTTTTGCATTGTTGTGCTTTAACAAACGCATATTTATTTTTGTTGTTGTGTGTTCTGTTAAGTATTAATACTTGTAAACTTGCAAATCGTTCAAAAAAATCTGGTGATGCAGGTTTTAAAAATTGTGAATGAGGCAAAAATTTTATTGGTTAATTAAAATTTTGTTTTCTAATTTAAAATAACATTAAAAAAATATAATTAACTTTAAAAATCAAAGGAGAAAAAATGAAATTTACCGAACTTAATTTACCACAATACATAATAGACGCAGTTGCAAAGCAGGGGTTTGAAGAAGCCACTGAAATTCAATCAAAATGTTTACCTCTTATAATGGAAGGCAAAGACGTTATTGGAAAATCACAAACTGGAAGTGGAAAAACCATTGCATATGCAATTCCAGCAATAGAAAAAGTTGACACCACACGAAGTTGCGTTCAGGTACTTGTGGTTTGCCCAACACGCGAACTTGCAATTCAAGTATGTGAAGAATTTAAAAAAATAACTGCTTTTAAAGAATCTTGCAAGGTTGTTCCTATTTTTGGTGGCAACAGCATGGACAGGCAAAAAATGGCGCTTAAAAATGGTGCAAAAATTGTTGTTGGCACACCGGGAAGGATTATGGATCACTTGCGAAGACGCACCCTTAAAATGGACTTTTTAAAAATGGCTGTTCTTGATGAAGCAGATGAAATGTTAAACATGGGTTTTAAAGAAGACATTGAAACAATTTTAGCAAAAGTTAATCCAGAACGACAAACTGTTATGTTTTCTGCAACACTACCCGCTCCAATTTTAAAAATAACAAACGAATTTATGAAAAATCCAATTCTTATTGAAGTTGGAAATAAAAATGAAACAACAAAATTAATTAAACAGTCGTTTGTTTTTCATGAAAAGAAAGACGCTCTTATTCAATTATGTTTAGATATGAAACCAACAACTTCAATTATTTTTTGCAACACAAAGAAAATGGTTGACGATGTTACAGATATGCTTGTTTTAAACGGGTTAAAGGCTGTTTCTCTTCATGGAGATATGAGGCAAAGTGCCAGACAAAAAGCAATGCAAGAACTTAAATCTGGAAAAGTTAATTACTTGGTGGCAACTGACGTTGCTGCACGTGGAATTGATGTTAAAAATGTTGATATAATTTTTAATTATGACATTCCAAAAGATGTTGAATATTACATTCACCGCATTGGCAGAACTGGGCGTGCGGGGTTAACAGGAGTGGCAATTTCTTTTGTTACAACAAGAATGCAAATTAAACAACTTGCTTTAATTGAAAAAGAAACAAAAGCAACAATTAATCAAATATTGCTTAATGGGGACACAGCGCAAGATAAATATTTGCAAGAAACAAATTTTTTGAATGAGAAAAGTTCTAGGGGTGTAAGTTTTTCTGGTGAAAGAAAAAAAAATTTTTCTGCACCATCTTTTAAAAATAACTTTACTGGGTCGCACCAAGGCAAATCACAAAATTTTAATATATCAAAAAGAACAAATAGCAAACCACTTGGAAAATCTTTTAATAATGAATTGGCAACAAAAAGTGCAGAAGTTCATTATGCAAGTAAAGCACATTCTTCACCAAGATATGCCTTAAAAATAAACGAAAAATTAAATAAAAGTTATACGGACAAAAAAACAACATATTCTAAATCGTCTTATGATAAAACAAAAGATTCTTTTCAAGACCAAAACTTATCTCGTTCAAAATTTGGAGAAAAAAGAAGTTATGCACCAAAAAGTGAATTTAAAGAAACTTCCAGATTTAACGGCAAACAAAAATTTGCCGATAAAAATTTTTCTTTTGAAAAGAAAAAAACAATTGGGACAAAAAGCACGACTGGCAATAAAAAGTTTTTCCACAGTAAAATAAAACCGACATATTCTCCAAAAAAAAATTCAGTTGAAAAATAACAGTTTTATAAATTAATTTCTTGCGATTTTTGATTAACATTTTTGTTGTGAACTTTTATGTTATGCACTTGCAAATATTGTTGATAAATTTTTTTTCGCCTGTTAATTTCCTCTTGCATTTCCAGTTCTTGTTGGTTATTTAAATTGTTGTAATTATTGTTTAACTTGCTTTGACTATCCAAATAATTTAATTCCATTTTTGTTAAAGTTTCTCTTGTTTTTAATTTTTGTTTTAATTTAATTTGTTTTAACAAAAATGTCATTGTTGGAATAAAATCTTTTGCATTTGACGAATGGGTTATCACTTCGTTTTCAGCAAGTTTTACAATTTCATTAAATAACTGATATAAATTTTCGTTTGGTTTTTCTGTTGCATAATTTTCAACAGTTTTATCATTTAACAAAACTAAATTTAAATTGCCCTCTTTGGTATCAAAATTATAATAATTTTTGTATTCAATTTCAAAATCATACCCAATAAAAGTATTAATGTTTTCAAGTTTATTATTTAACTCTACAAAATATTTTTCATCCTTAATTGTTTTTGAATCATTAATTTCTTTAAGCATATTTTCTTTAATAATTTCTAAAAACATTTCTTTTAAAATTTTTTTAAAATTTAACTGGATTTTTTTGCTCAATTCAACTTCTTCTGCCAATTTTTTATTTTTAAATTTTAATTCCTTAATTTTTCCATTGCCATCTTTTAATAAAGTAGTTAAATATAAATTTTTATTCGTTTTAGTTTTTATTTCCTCTTTTAACTGTATTTCATTAATTTTTATTTTATCACAACTATTTTTGCAACTTTGTCTAAATAACTTAACCACTCCCATTGCAAAAGTTATTGTGTCAAAAATAGAAAAGTTTTTAATAAGTTTTTCACATTCAAAAAATTCAAAATCATTTTTTTTGATAATTACATCTTTTGAAATTTCTTCTATTATCTTTTTTTTATACATTGGCAATTTTGAAACAAAATTTTTGCCATTTAGTTCATTAATAATTAAATGAGAATTAAACAACGTGTCTTTCACTCTTGTTTTTTTTGACGCCATTTCTAAAAAAGTTAAAATATCAATGTCTTCATTATATGAACAATTACCTTCCATCACACCTTGAAACAAACTTTCACGATTTAAAGATATATTTTGAAAATGATTAATTATAAAACAATTATTAAGTTTGTTTACAAATACTTCATTTGAAATTTCATCTAATGCACTTTCACCTTCTAATTGAATTCTTTTAACCTGCATCTTTGCCAAATTAAGTACTTTTTTATTTGACATTATTGTTTTATCAGCATTTTTATTTAAACTTTCAGTTTCACAAGTTTTATAATCTTCGAATATATTTCTTAAAACAAAATGAGTTTGAAAACTATGTTTAATTATGCTTTTATGCTTAAATCTTTTAAAGTCCAAAACATGCCCTAATTCATGATACAAATTTTCTTTATTTTCAAAACTTGCAACTTCGTTTGCAACTCCCAATGCTTTTTGATATATTTGCTCCTCTGTTAATGTTTCTGTTTTAAAATCTTTTTCTGCCAAAATACTTTGAATTAATTCTTCCATGTTAATTTTTGCAATTCTTATTGTTTTGCGGTAATAAGCATAATCTGCAGATGTGTTTTCATATGGCTCGGGTAAAAAATATTCAATGACGTTAACATTATTTTTAAAAAGATAATAAAAAATTTCGTCAATTTTTCTTTCTCTTTTAAACTTAAACAGTGACTTTACACTGTCCTGTATATATGTTTTCCCTTTATAAACTTGTGTTTCAAAATCACTTTTTGTAAAAACTTTTCCATTAAATTCTTTACATAAATCATTAAAAAAACACTGCGAATATAAAATTAAATCTTTGTCTTTGCACACCAAATTTAAATATTTGTTAAATTTGCTTTCAATGTTTTTTAACATATTTTTTTTACCTTTTGTTTCTTTAATATTTTATTTTTAAATACAAAATATTTTAATTAAAATACCACTAAGCATGTTTTTTGTCAATGAACTAATATGTTTTAGATTAAAAAAAATGGTTGTAACAGCAACCATTTTTTGTTTTTGCTAATATTTTTACGCAACTGGTGAAACTTTAACCAACATATGAACAGTGCCCAATCCAACAATGTTTACTGTGTAATTTATTTCAGTGATACCTGTGTAAATCTCGGTGTTATAAGCAGTTGGATAGTAAAATGTTGTTCCATTTGTTCCGGTTACATCCATCCCGTAAGATGTTCCACTTTGTTTAACTTTTTTTGTAAACACGTGTGTTCCACTTGCAACAGAAGTGTTTTCTCCAACTTTGTATGTAAATAGAATATAAACATCTCCGTGAGATTTTGTATGATTAATTGTGTAAACATTATTTGCAAATGTTTTTCCTGCTGTGCCTGTATGATCTCCTGGTGCTACGGCTGAAACGTTGCTAAGTTGCAATTGATTATCACCTGCTGGAAATGCATACACTGTAAAATCTTGATTATCTAAATTGCATATAACTTTTCCATTTATTGCTTCAACAGATAACACAGGAACTGCAATATAAAGTTTTTGGTCTTTAATAAAATATGGTTTTTTGTCAAAGAAACGGTTATTTCCAGTACTGAAACCTGTAATATTGTTATTTACAATAATATTATTAATTTTTAAAACTGACGAATTTTGGTTCATTATCAAATTTTTTGTTACTTCAATATAAAATTCTTGATCTGTTACTTCAACTGTTTGTCTTGATTTTTTATCTGATGATGTATTTTCCTTATTATAATAATTTGTGAAAAGTGCTTCACTTTTTTCTTTTAAACCAGCCATTACATTTTGTGAAACAAATTTGCAATTTTTGTCAAAAACAGTGCCTGATACTTCAACTGTTTCTTCACCTAAAATTGTTATAATTGAATCACTGCCTACCGCCCAATTTTGTCTTCCATAATTAATTGTGCAACCATTAAATGTGTTTTCTGAGCCAAAAGCAACTTCTTGCTGTTGTGTAAGCCCAAGTGTAACTGAACTTTCACCTGTTTTGCCAAAGCGATCCATTGCAAGATTTTCGGCTGTAACAATTGCTGATGAACACCATTCAGCCACCACTGCATTAAAACCAATAAAAGTGTTTTTAACAATTTGAATGTTTGCATTTGCTGTTCCATATGGCCAAATAACAATTCCATTTCCAACACCGCCTGTTAATGCAAGTGCGGTTGGATTTGGCAATGTGAATTTGCAATTTTTAATTGTTACAATTTTGCAAACCAAATTCATTCCATTTTTAAGAAAATCTCCACCACCACCACGTACAAATAAGTTAATTCCATCAATTATTACATTGTCGGAACCAACAAAAAAAGTTCCATAAACAGTGGCATTTTTTGTTCCATAAATTTGAACTTTTTTGCTTAGTTTTGTTATAATGTAATCTTCGGTTGAACCAATTGTTCCATTGATTGCCCAAACCTCATTGTCTGTTTGTTGTGTTTGAGCACTTTGTAGTTCTGCCTTTGTTGTGATAAGTTTATCATAAACAATTACATCAAATGTATTAATTTTTTCTTGATATGTAACTGTTACAGTTTGCTTTCCAGCATATGTTTTTGTGTAACCGCTTATCATATCAGCAGTAACTTCAACATATTCGCTTTTTGTGCTATCTTCATATGCAAATCGTACTTGAAGCCCAGTAAGTTCTGTGTTTTTGGCAATTATACCTGTTGATATAATATTCCCAGCAATTTCAATGCCTACAACCGCCTTTTCTCCACAAGCGGAAAATAAAAACGAAAAAGGTATAAAAAGCAAGGTGAGTAATAATGTAGATAAAATTTTTTTCATGTTGTCTCCTTTCAACTGTTAGTAGTATACAACTCCAAATTTAAAATAGTCAAACAATTGGCTAAAATATTTGCCAAATAATGTACTTTTATACAACCCGCACAAACTTTTTATATTTTAATTATTTATTGTTTTTTTTGGGTTTTATTTTGTAGTATATGCTTTATTTCAATAAAAATTCCAAATTAATTTGCTGTTGCTTAATAATTGGCTTTCCACTTCCATTAAATATTGTTGTTTCAAAAAAATTTGAGATATTTTTGCAAAACATAACTTTAACACATAAATTTGCATTAAAGTTTTCTATGGCCTTTTCCACTTTGTTTAAGGGCAGTTTTTCCAAAACTATCGGTTTGCATAAAGCGTTTTGTATGCCAGTAACAATATTTTTTTGCGTTTCACAAGTTGTGCACACAACAATGATGTTTGCGCCAGTTCGACCTTGTAAAATTGACAATGCAGTTCCAAATTTTTTTGCATCACAAATTTTTACTTTCATTTTTTTGTTTCCATTTTAATTTATATGAAACATAAAAATTTTTAGTTAAAGTTTTGTGAAATATATTCGTGTGCAGAAGTTGCGCAAATTGCACCATCCGCACATGCAGTAACAATTTGCCTTAACGGATTGTCACAAACGTCCCCGCCAGCAAAAACACCTTGAATATTAGTGCGTTTTTTAACGTCTGTTATAATAAATCCATTTTCTGTAAGATTAACAATGCCTTTAATTAAACCAGTGTCTGGGGATCTTCCAATTGCAACAAAAAGGCCATCTACATTTATAGTGCTTTTTGTGTTTGTTTGCTTGTTTTCCACAACAATGCTTTCCAGTTTATTTGTACCGTTAATTTGACTAATTACACTTGAAAGTACAAGTTCAATTTTAGGGTTATCTCCAAGACACTGAGATTTTATTTTTTCCAAAGTGTGCTTATCACCCCTGAACTCATCTCTACGATGAATTAAATAAACTTTTTTTGCAATATTGGCAAGATATAAACAATCTTCAAAAGAAGTGTTTCCGCCACCTACAACTGCAACGATTTTATCTTTAAAAAAATTGCCATCGCACGTTGCGCAATAACTTACCCCCCTGCCCAAAAACAGTTTTTCATTTTTTAAATTAAGTTCTTTGGCGGACGCACCTGTACATATAATTAATGCTTTACACTCAAACACATTATTATGAGTTTTAATAACCTTGATTTTTGACGTTAAATTATAACCCAAAACTTCATCAAAAAAAATTTCGGTGCCTAAGTTAGATGCCTGTTCAAACATTTTTGTTGCAAGTTCTGCGCCGTCAATTTTTTCAAAACCCGGATAATTTTCTATAACATGAGTTAATCCAACCTGCCCACCCGGCACTGAGTGTTCTATTAAGGCCACACTTTTGCCCGCTCGCCTGGCATAAATTGCAGATGTTAAACCAGCAGGCCCTCCGCCAACTATAACAATATCAAACATTGCTTTCTCCATAAAATTATTATACAATATAACACAATTTGTTTGCAAACAATTATTCAAATTTTTAAATAAAAAACGAGTGCATTTGCACCCGAATTTTTAAATTGAAAATAAACCACGTTTACGTGCACGTTTGCGTGCCTGCAATTCTTTTTTCTTGCGAGCAACACTTGGCTTGTCGTATGCTTCTTTTTTGCGGAGGTCACCAATGATTCCGTCTTTTTGGCATTTACGTTTAAAGCGTTTAAGCGCGCTTTCCAAACTTTCGTTTTCGCCAACTTTGATTGCTGTCATTAAAATCACCTCCCCTTACTTATATTCTTGTATATTATATGCTTTTATAAATGTTTTGTCAATAAAAATATGTTTTTTATTTTAACAATTCTGCAAAAATTTGTGGCGTTTTTTCATCTTGAACTTTAACAATTTTTATTTGTGCAATATCGTCATGTTTTAATTCTGCATTAACTTGAACATATAAATAATTTTTTGTATATCCTTGTGCAACGCCTTTAATTGATTTTTCAATCAAAACTTCATGAACTTGCCCGATGCTTGATTTTGCAAATTTTAAAGCCATTTTTTTGTCCAATTTTGCAAGATTTTTGATCCGTTGTTTAACAACTTTGCCATCCAGTGTCCCCCATTTGCTAGCAACAGTGCCATCACGTTTTGAATATGGAAAGATGTGCATTTTTGCAAAACCAACTTTCTTGCAAAAACTTAAAGTTTGTTCAAAATCACCATCTGTTTCGGTTGGGAAACCAACAATAACATCAGTTGTAATTGATGCATTTGTGTATGATTGTCTTAGTTTTTGAACTGCGTTATAATACTGCTGTGTTGTGTATTTTCTGTTCATTTTTTTTAAAACGCTATCACAACCACTTTGCAAAGATAAATGAAAATGCGGACAAAAATTTTTACAGTTTTTTGTTTGCTCAATAAATTCGGATGTAACAACTCCAACTTCAAGTGAACTTAACCTTATTCTTACGTTCAAATTATCTAATTGTGCAATTAATTTTCCCAAAGCAAATTTATTTTTATTTTTAAAATCAGAAACATCAATTCCTGTTATAACAATTTCTTTTGCGCCTAATTTTGCCATCTGTGTTGCCTCGTTAATACAATCTTCAAAATCCCTAGACCTGCTTTGCCCCCGCAAATATGGGATAATGCAATAAGAGCAAAAGTTGTTGCAACCATCTTGAATTTTTAAATGCGGGCGTAATGTGTTTTGCCTTGGGAAAGGCAAATTTTCATAAACTTGAATTGGGTTGATTTTGCTGTTTAAATTATTGTTTATTTGTTTTTCAACTTGCTCAAAAATTAAAATTTTATTGCTTGCACCAACAATAACATTTGCAAGATTTTTAAACTGGTTTGGTTGTTTTTGGCTTGCACAACCGCAAACATATATTATTGAGTTTGGTGCTATTTTTTTAATTTTTGCAATCATTTGCCTTGACTTACGTTCAGCCAAATTTGTAACCGCACAGGTTGACAAAACGTATGCATCGGCTGGCTCTAATTTATTTAAAATTTGATATCCTTTTTGCTCAAAAATTGTTGCAAGAGAATCTGCCTCGCATTGATTAACTTTGCAACCCAAAGTTAAAAAACATACTTTCAAGTTCATGATTCTCCTTTAAATTTCCAACATTTGTGAAATTAACGCAATCCCCGCTATTGATGCTGTTTCTGTTCGCAAAATTCTTTTTCCAAGCCCAATTTCAATCACGTTTGGCAACTCCAATTGTTTACGCTCTGCATCGGAAAAACCGCCTTCACTGCCAATAACAATTGCAATGTTGTTTGCAGGTTTTAGCATATTAATAACATCTTGCATGTTTGTTTTTTTTGCTGTTTCGCAATAAAAAACAACTATGTCATAACTGGAAAGTATATTTATCATATTTTCAAATTTAACTGGTTGCAAAATTGTTGGTAATTTACTTCTGCCACATTGTTTACATGCCGAAACAACAAGTTTTTTAAACCTTTCTTCCTTAAAATTTGTTGGTTTTACAATGCAAAAATCGTTTGTAAAAGGGCAAAGAGAAAAAACACCCAGTTCAGTTGCTTTTTGCAAAATAAGTTCAAGTTTGTCAAATTTTGGCATGCCTTGAAAAAGTGTTATCCGTTTTGTTGGATTTGCCAAGTTTTTAATTTTATTAATTACTTTAAGCACCACACTTTTTTTGTTTATTTTAAAAATGGTGCAATTATAATCAAATTGGTCATCACAAATTGCAACAACATTTTCCCCAACTTCTGAACGCAAAACAACGCATAAATGTAAAAATTCATCACCATAAACGTCTATATATTCTGTAATTATTGGAGTTTCTATAAATACTCTTTTCATTATTCACCTATGTTTTTAATTTATACCCGCAATACATGCGTTATAAATTGCTGAAAGTACAAAATCAAAGTATCTGTATGGCAATGCCCCAACACTAATTGCGTTTGTTTTTAATATTATAAATTCACCATTATCGTTCAAAACGTCACATTCACGAACAAAATACACAGCGCCCAGTGTTGCAGTTTTTGTGTTTATTGTTGCACTGTGCTTTAAAGAAAGTTCTGCAATTAAATTTCCACCCTTAAAATCGTGAACAAAACTTTCAAATTCTGCTTGGTCGTCCCTTTTGTTAATTTCAAAACCATATGAAATCATTTTTTTTGTAAATTCAGGCAAATTAACAAACATGCCATCAAATCTTGCAACAGAAATTGAAGATCGTGAAAAATCATTAACATTAAACCTGCTTTCTGGAAATTGCTCAAAAAGTGGTTTTGCAATAACATCTTTTAAAAATTCTTGTCTAAAACTTAAATCTAGTGTGTGAATTATTGAAATTTGAAGATTCTCGTTTATAATTGCATTTCCGTATAAATATTTTTTTTCTTTTCCTTCTAATATAAATGCAGAATGTAATCTTCCAAAAATATATTCGCCAAAAACAAGTTTTTGTCCTAAATAATTAAACAATCTTTTTGCTAAAAATATTTGATTAAATTCTTCGGGCAAATACATTCTGCCACCAATAAAAGTCCAATACAGCCTTTCTGTTTCTTCTTTAATTATTTTGTCGTCAAAATTTTCACTAGCAATCTTATCAAAAACAAGGTCACGGCTTATGCTGGCAGACTGCGAGAACAATTCTACAAAACTTTTTTTGTTGTTTAAAAACTCCTGCATTTTAATATCTGACAACCGCCTAAATATGTCCAAAACTTCGTCTCTTGCACAATGTGTTAAACAAAGTAAAAGATATTTACCTTCTTTTGCACGATTGCATTGAAAGAGTAAAATTGCAAAGTCCAAAATTGTTTGCATATGTTTGCCACCGCATGCCACAGACGCCAACCTAAGGCACCATTTTGCTTCCTTAATATCATCTTTTTTTGTTAATGTATCAAATAACTTAAATGCAAAGTTAGAAAATGACTCAACATTAAAAATTGTATTTAATATTTTTAATTTACTCAAATTTACAAGTTGTTTTTCATCTTTAAACAAAGTTATAAGCATTGTTTTGTCAACACTGGTGGCTTCTATTCCGCTTTCAAAAAACAAAGGCAAGTTTTGAAATGCAATGCCTAACGAACGCTCTTGTGGCTCTTTAACTTTTCGTTTTGCAATGTATTGAAACTGTTTTTCTGTTTTAAAAGGTAAAACTTTTGTAACTCCCACTTTTGATGCAATCAAACTTTTTATATCTTCGGAAACTTCTTTTAAATAAATTTCTTGCAAACGGGTTAAAACTTCTGTATCTGTGTCAAACAAACACATAAGTTCAATTAATTTTAATCTTGTTTGGTCATCCGCAGTCATAAGTTCTTTATCAATTACCATTAATGTTTCACGTTTATAATTTTTAAGCACATGTAAAATATTTTCTTGATCACCACCATTTAAAAAATCTTGAACAAGCAAATTAATACCTTTTAATGTGTTAAACTCTGTGATTGCAAGTAATAGTTGGTATTTCAGTTCATTATTTTTGGATAAATAGTCAATTGTCCATTGTTGATTTTTGTCCCAAAAAGATTGCAGAAATTCAATGGATGGTCTGCGCCATGCAACAATCCCGCCCACCTTATCACTGCGAAAAATATCTAAAATTAATGGCATAAACATTTCTGGGCTTATGTCGCAATTTTTAATTATCTCAACAAAACGATCAAAATATCGTTCTATTATTGTTATGTTTGGTGTTTGGCTAAGATAATTTGTTTGCCCAATATGGCTAACAAACAATCTGCAAACAAAATTAAAAATAGCATCAAAGTTTTTGCTTATTAGCATCATTTTTGTCATATTAGCAAGTGCAAAAAGTGGATTTTTAAGTTGGAATACAAGCCCGCACAAATCGTCTATTCCTTGTTTTCTTATGTTTAAATCTTTTGTGTTTAAAACCATTTGTTTTAGTTTCTCGTCAGAAATTTTTGAAGATATAAACTCTGCATCATCTTGAAATAATGAAGCACTAAATTCAAAAATTTTTTCGAGTTGTTCGTTTATTTGATTTGCCGTAATTAATAATTGCATCTTTTCTCCAATATGTTATGTACTTTACATAATAGCATTTTTTACAAAGCAAATCAAACATTTATTACAGTTTTTGTTATTTTTTGTTTTTTAAAGATATAAAAAATGTTATCAACTCAATGACCGATAAAATTATTAAAAAAATACCAAACAAATTTTTTAATATTTTGCCGTCTACCAAATTTGTTAATATCGAGCCCACAGCAGAAAAAAACACTCCACTTATTATAATTTGTAAAAGCACTTTTTTTTCTATCATATTATTTTTTAAATGTATTAGCAAGGCGACAACCGCCATTGGAATAAATGAAATTAAATTTAACCCCTGCGCTAATTGTTGGTTGAATCCTAAAAAAATTGTTAATAATGGAATTAGTGCAGTGCCTCCGCCCATTCCCATTCCTCCCAAAAGCCCACCTAAAATTCCAAATAATATTACTAAAATTGTTTGCATTTAATTACCTAACCACAATCCATATTCCTGCACTTAACATTACAAGTGCAAAAACAAGCCGAACAACTTTTGAACTTAGTTTTTTTAATAATAACGCCCCCACAATTCCGCCAACCATCACTCCCGCGGTCACCCACAAAAGATTAAGATTTTGCACATCCACTTTTTGAGAGTAAACAATTGCACTGATCACACTTATGGGCAAAATTACACCAATTGCTGTTGCATGGCTTGTTTGATTTGATAATTTTAAAACTTTTTCTAAAAGTGGCACACAAATCATTCCGCCACCAGCACCAAAAAAACCATTTACAAAACCGATTACACATCCACATATAACTGTTAACACCCAGTTTTTAAACTTACTTTGCTTTTTCATAAAAATATGTTGCCACAAATTGAAGAAATTATTTGACGTACGCAAGATTTTAGTATATAATTCCCCTTAGATATAACAACAAAAAAATATACATTACAAGGTGGACAAGCAAACTATGAAAAAAAACAAATTTTTAAAACTTTCAGCATCAATTATTTTGGCATTATTATCATTATTCATACTTCCATATTCTGGCATTGCAATTTGTGAAAGCACGGCTTTTTCAAATTCAGTTATTTCTCCAATTGTTGTGAACAACGGGAGTTTTAATTCTAGTTATTCAAATTTTGTTAACAACCCTTCTAACTGGACAAAAAAAATTGGAGATAGCGGAACATCTGGTGCTATTAATATAGACACCGAAAAATTTTCCGCCAACAAAGCAGAAACCTATTTTTTGACTGAAAATCCAGAAAAACCAGCAATGTCAACTGATACTTTTGTTTTAATGTTAAACTCAAAAACAAAAACCAATTTTACTGGTGAGCGTAGGCAAGGGTACTCAACTTCTTCACCTTTAACTTTTTCGGCATACTCTTATTATTATGTTTCATTTCTTGTTAAAACTCAAAACGACGCTGTTGCCTCCGCTTATTTAACTGGAATGGACAAAGAACTTTCGTTTACTCTTGTTAAAAAAGAAGGTAACTGGCAAGAACTTAAATTTTTTGTAGCAACAGGTGAAACGTCACAAAACGTTAATATTGAACTTTGGCTTGGCTCAAAAGCAGGAACAAAATCTATTGGTGCTGTTTTTTTTGACGAAGTTAAGGCCTTTCAAATTTCTGGTGACGTATGGCAAAACAGCAAAGAAGCAGAATCAAACAGGGCTGTAAAATATCCGACCGATTTAGTTTTGGCTGTTTTTAAAGATTTAAGACAACACACACCTGCCGTTGCAAATTTTGACTTTGAGGACTCGCTTAATTTTTGGACCAAAACAACAAATTCCACAAGTGGCGGGATTTCAAGAGTTGTTGACATTAGTTCCGCATCAGCATTAAATTCTTATGGAATTAAATGGCAAGGTAGCCACCTTCTTCCTGCAAACAACAAAAAGACAACAAATTCAAATGCACTTGTTATTCACAGTGATAAAAACACAAAAGTGGCACTTGGTTATGAAAGCACAAATATAAATTTGCCACGTTTTGAAAATGTAAAAATAACCGTTTGGGTTAAGGTTGCAGATTTATCTGGGTCTGCGTATGTTGTTCTTACAGAAAATAACGATATTTTAGATTTTTATAAAAACAACCAGATGGATAAAGACTTTTACACACCTGTTGTAAAAAAAATTCAGGTTTCTTCCAATAACACAAATAAATTCACAAATGATTTTACTCCTATTTCATTTTATGTTTCTGGGCATAACTTATATGACACATCTTTAAAACTTGGCTTATGGCTTGGGTATAAAGACGCAGAGGCAACAACCGCATCATCAGGAACCGTGTTTTTTGATAATGTTACACTTGAAACAATTTCAACTGCAACATTAAACAATCACACAAGTGGCGGGGTTGAAGAAACAGTTAAACTAACAACCCTTACCGCGGAACCCAGCATAAAAAATGGCTTGTTTAACTCGGCAGAAAAAGCAGAAAACACATTAAAATATCCACTTGTTCCAACATCTTGGACACAAGCAACAAGTGATAAACTTAGCACAATAAGTGGTGTTGTTAAATCAAATGATTCAACCCTGCCAAATGGAAACCCAGGAAGTTCAAATAACAGTGAAGTAGAAAATGTTCTTGTTATGGGAAACAACGAACTTGCATATCAAAATGTTACAAGTTCTTCATTTTCTGTTACAGGTTCAACATTTCACAACCTCTCTTTCTTTTTTAAAACCGCACAAAATGATGTTAATCAATCAAAGTTACTTAGTTTTTTTGTTTATGACAGTTTGAATAATTTGTTATTTTCACAAAACGGACTTTCCTCGCTTAATTGGGCAGAACATAACGTTGTTATAAGGAGTGATGAAACCACCCAAAATATGACGGTTAAATTTGCTCTTGGAACATTGAAAGAACCAGTTAAGGGCTATGTTTGGATTGACAAAGTTTTAATTTCTACAAGCAAAATGACAGAAGCAGAATACACAGATTACGTTAAAAACACATCAAACGGCTTTATTGACTTTTCAAATTTTAAAACAAACTTAATGGGTGAAATTGTTTATAATTTTCACAAACCTTTTGCTTACACAATGTCTGCTCTTGCAGGTTCAAACGCTAATGCAAGCGCAGGTATTTTGCAGTCTGGAAACAATGCCTACGGGTTGTCCGCATCCCCAAACAACACAAGTATAATAAAAAACCTTCTTGGTATTGAAACATTTGGCAGAAGTTTTTACACCATTTCTGCAAATGACAAACTTTCTTTAACAAAAGATAATTATTATAAACTTTCTGTTGATGTTTTAACAAAACTTAAATCATCACTTGATGTTCCAGAAAAAACAGATTATGGCGCAGAATTTGGTCTGATAGGAATTGAAAAAGCATTGCTTTCTAACATAATATGCAACAGCGAATGGGGAACATACACCATTTACATTAAGGCAACAGAAACAGCATCCTGCACTTTAAGATTTGCACTTAATTCTTTTTCAAGTGAAGCACGTGGACTTGTTGCATTTGACAACATTAAATTTGAAACAATTGATGAAAAAGCATTTAGCACTGCAAGAACAAAAAATGAAGCAAATGAAAATAAAAATGTTTTACTTGTTAACTCCACCATTACAGAAAACGAAAACGAACCAGACAACAAACCAACCCCAACAGAATCACAGTTTAGTTTTCTTTTGGTGCCATCCATTTTGTTAAGCGTTACACTTGTTATTGCTCTTGTTGGATATGTAACAAGAAAAATTAAATTTCATAAATGGGAAATTAAAAAGCAAAATGAATATGACCGAAACAAAACGCTTTATCGTGATGTTGCAAGAATTGAAGCAGAAAATCTTAAAAATCAACAAGTTAAAAAAGTAAAACTTGAAATTGAAGAAATAAAAGTTGCCATGGTGGAACTTGAAAATGAAAATGCAAAACGTCTTGCAGATGAAAGAAAAAAAGGAAACAGAGTTGTTGATCGTTCCACAGAAAAACAATTTAAGTTGTATGCAAGCAAACATACTGTTCTTGTTAACAAACTTACAAAACTTGAAAACGCAGTTTTGGATATGAACACAGATGAATATTTGCTTACTCTTCAACGCAAAATGGTTGCAGAAAATAACAAAAAAGCAAAACTTGAAATTAAGGAACAGTTAAAAAAAAAACTTGAAACAAAAAAAACAAAAAAACAAGATAACTAATATCAAAAAAAACTGCTAGTTAAAATTAGCAGTTTTTTTTATTTTAATTGTTTATGGTTGAACAACGTCTTCTACTTGTTGGCTTTTGATAAAGATTTTGCCAACAGAAACTTCATATGCAATTCTATCCTCAACACTTCCATCTTCCAACCGCTTTTGGTACGAACGGCTTTGCACTCTTCCAACAATTTCAATTGAACTTCCAATTTCGGCATCCCGTGCATATCTTGCGTTTCTTCCCCAAGTTATGCAAGGTATATAATCAGACTTGTTGTATGCCCTGTTAACCGCTATTAAAATATCACATATTTCCCGATTAAATGGAGTTGTTCTGTAAACTGGTGGCTTGCAAATAAATCCGCTGAGTTCCACAATATTTGGATTTAAAGATTCGTCATTATCCAAAATTTCACGCACAAAAACCGTTAACACAAGTTTACTTTTTCCATCAATAATTTTGTTGTATGATCTAAACTGTCCCTTGATTGATATGTTTTTGCCTTCCTCAAATTTGTTTCCCATTATTTTTTCTGAAACGGTTACCGGAACCAAATCAACTTGCTCACTTAGCCTTGCAACCTCCACCATAACCTCATAAAAGCCTTCTCCATAACTTTCATGGCTAAATATTGGTGGTTGTTTTATTGTTCCAGAAAGAAATACATTATTTGTTGCATCACAGTTTTTCATTTTTTTTCTCCTATTTGTTTAAATTTTACACATACTATTTAACTATTTGCTTTTTGCACTCCATTTTTATCAATTTGAAAATTATTTTTTATAATTAAATCCCCAATATTTGTTATTTTGTAACCCATGTTTTTTAATCTGTCCAGCATAAGTGGCAGGGCTTCCAAAATATGATCGGAGTTGTTGTGGCACAAAATAATTGATCCGTTTTTAACGCCATTCATTACTCTTGTTGTAATGTTTTCTGCGGACAAGCCTTTCCAATCCAATGAGTCCACACTCCACTGAATTGTTGTAAGCCCCAACTCCTCACTAACTTCAATTAGTGTGTTGTTGTATGCCCCATATGGAGGACGAAACAACTTAACTTTGCATTGGGCGGATTTTTCAATCATGCTTACACACGTTTGCAATTCTGCCTTCATTGATGGCCTGTCAAGTTTTGTCATGTCTGGATGAGTGTTTGAGTGCGTGCCTATTTCAAAACCCTGACTGGCAATTTTGTTGGTAAGTTCCGGATACTTATCCACCCAAAATCCAACTAAAAAGAAAGTTGCATTAACGTTAAAATCTTTGCAAATTTCCATGATTTTTTCAGTTTTATCCGCTCCCCATGCAGCATCAAAACTAATTGCCACTTTTTTTTCTGTTGTTGCAACACTGTATATTGGAACACGTCTTGCCGGATAACCAAAATATACTTGTGCAGAAGTTACCCCGTTTACACTTAACCCTAAAAGCACGCATACCAAAATCATTAACAAAATTATTTTAATGTGTTTGGATTTCACAACACAAAATGGCATTTGAAATCACTCCTTTATTGTAATGTTTTTTCAACTTTTTTCAAAGGCGGAATTACGATATGAAATGTCTTTTTTTGTTACTTTTTCGCCTCTTGATTATAATGTATTATTTTACTTTTTATTTTATGATTATTTTTAAAAAAAATATAAAACTCTGCCTGTTAAGCAGAGTTTTAAAATAAATTTAATTTTTAATTAAAAAACATTGTTGCTGATGAAATTGGCGAACCAAAAAGTTGTGTGCCATTCCCGCCCCTGTCATCATACATTATATCACATTCATCAATACACACAAATTTACTTCCATTCCACCCAACAATAGGTTTATAAGAGCCATAAGATGCAAACACTAGTTTTGTTCCATTATTTTTTAAATTAAACATTTTTAAACCTTTACGATATCTTGCACTTACTGGATATTCTCCTATTGGAATTTTTTTAATGTATCCATAATCTGTTGCAACGGTGATGGCTCCTCCATTGTCGGTTTGAGATGCATAAATCACCGTGTCATCACTTTCTAAATTTATGCCCATAACTCCGCCTGAAATTCTGTTTTGAATTGGAATGTTTGTTTTTTCAAAATTAAGTGCCATTCCTGATTTTGAAACCATTAAAACTCCACCTTCGGGCGTAAAGTTTTGAACGTCCAAAAGTTCATCTTCTGGCTTAATTTTTATTGCTTGAAAAACACTTTTATTAACACAATATTCACTTGATTCACTTAATTTTATCATTCCTAATTTTGTAAAAAAAACAAACTTATCACAAAACTCTTGATTTTCTTTAAAAATGGCAACGCCAACTTCCTCGGCGGAAATGCCCCTGTCAAGGCTTTTAAGTTCTTTGCCTTTATCCTTCCACCTTGCTTCTGGAATCTCATCAACTTCAATTTTTATGCAATTACCAAGATTTGTAAATATTAAAACCTTTTCGTTTGTTTTTACCAAAATCAGTTGAGTATGAATTTCATTTGATGTTGTTGCATCTGTAATTTCTTTTTGGCTCATTAAATAATTTTTTTGCGGAATTTTTTTAATTGTGCCTGCCATTGTTAATGCAACATAAACTTCTTTTGCAAAAACTTCTTCTTCCTTTATTTCTGGTAAATTTGCAACACCATCGCTAATAACCAGTGTGGACAAGCGTGGCATTCCATATTTTTTTTTAATTTCCAGCAATTCTGTTTTAACTGTTTCATATTGCATTTTTTTGCTATTGACAATTTCACTAAGTTTTTTTATTTGCTGGGTTAATTCTATCATCTCTTCTTCTAACTTTGTTGTTTCAAGATTTACAAGCCTTGCAAGCCTCATGTCCAAAATTGCTTGTGCTTGTTTTTCCGAAAGTGAAAATTTTGCACGCAATTTTGCTTTTGCGTCATTATAACTTTCACTTTTTTTAATTGTTTTTACAACTTCATCAATATTATGTATTGCAATTAATAGTCCTTCAATAATGTGTGCACGATCTTTTGCCTTGTCTAATAAAAATTTTGAACGCCTTAACACAACACAACGTTGATATTCAACATAATATTCAATAATATCTAATAATCCCATTTGCTTAGGTTTTCCGCCTGCAATTGCAACCATGTTTATTCCAAAACTTACTTGCATATTTGTTGCCTTAAACAAATACTCCAAAATTGCCTCTGCGTTACATTCTTTTTTAATCTTTATTATTGCACGCATACCCTTGCGATCACTTTCGTCCCTTATCTCTGCAATTCCAGTTAGTTTGTCTTTGTTTTCTTCTTTCAGTTCTGCAATTTTTTGAAGCAAAAGTGCCTTGTTCACTTGATAAGGAAGTTCCGAAATAATTATGTTTTGTTTGTCCCCGTTTTTTTCTATGCTTACTCTTGCCCTTATTATAATTTTACCTTTACCTGTTGTATATGCGTCTTTAAGTTCATTTCCTGCAATAATAATTCCACCTGTTGGAAAATCTGGCGCAGGTATAAATTTCATCATTTGGTCTATTGTTATATGAGGATTATCAATAAAAGCAACAACCCCATTTATTGTTTCACTTAAATTATGCGTTGGAATATTTGTTGCAAGGCCAACTGCAATTCCCGAAGCACCATTTACCAATAAATTTGGGAAACGCCCCGGAAGAATGTCCGGCTCTTTGAGTGTGTCATCAAAATTTAAACTCCACGGAACAGTGTCACAATCTAAATCTCGTAAAAGTTCCATTGCAAGAGGTGTTAATTTTGCCTCTGTGTATCTCATTGCGGCAGCAGTATCTCCATCTACTGAGCCAAAATTACCTTGTCCATCTACAAGTGGTTCTTTTAAAGAAAACGGCTGTGCCATTCTTACCATTGCTTCATAAACAGAGGTATCTCCGTGAGGATGATATTTACCTAAACAATCGCCAACAATTCGGGCAGACTTTCTGTATGCTTTGTCGTTGCCAAGGCCAAGTTCTAGCATGGAATACAAAATACGTCTTTGCCCTGGCTTTAAACCGTCTTCAACTCGGGGCAATGCCCTTTCCATAACAACATGTTCTGTGTATGGAATCATGGAGTCATGCAATACTTCGTCTATTGATTTTAATATGTATGGCTGGTGATTTTCTTGAAGTTCTTCAATTTTCAATTTTTTTCTCCTATTCCGTATTCCTTTGCAAATTTATCTTCTCTTGTAAAGTTGCAGTTTTCACTAATATATTGTTTTCGTGCATCAATATTGTCGCCCATCCACGTGGTCACCATTTTTTCTGCTTCGGTGGCATCTTCTATGGAAACTTGAACAAGCAGTCTATGTTCTGGATTCATGGTTGTGTCCCAAAGTTGCTTTGGATCCATTTCACCAAGCCCTTTATATCTTTGAATTGTGTATCCTTTGCCAACTTTTTCTATTGTTTCAGGTAATTCAACATCGGAATAGGCATATTCAACTATTCCCTTTTTTTCTACTTTGTAAAGAGGAGGCATACCAATAAATACATGCCCCTCTGAAATAAGCCCACGCATGTATCTAAAAAAGAATGTAAGCAAAATTGCACGAATGTGAGCACCATCCTGATCTGCATCCGAAAGTATAATTACTTTGTTGTAGCGTAAATTTGTTAAATCAAAATCCTCGCCTATTCTTGTTTCTAATGCGCTAATTATTGTTCTTATTTCCTCATTTGCAAGAACCTGATCCAATCGTTTTTTCTCCGCGTTTAACGGTTTTCCTTTAAGGGGCAATATTGCTTGAAACGCCCTATCTCTGCCTTGCTTTGCACTGCCACCTGCGCTGTTTCCTTCAACAATAAAAAGTTCAGATATTTCTGGTTTTCGGGAACTGCAAGAAGAAAGTTTGCCAACTAAATTATAGTTGTCCACGCTGTTTTTTGCTCGTGATATTTCCTTTGCTTTTTTTGCCGCTTCTCGTGATTTTGCAGCGCCTTTTGCTTTGTTTATTATTACTTCTGCAATCTTTTCATTATCTTTAATTTCCAAAAATTTGGTTATTTCTTTTAAGGCAATGTTTTCTACTTCTGTTTTTGCCTCTGGATTGCCAAGTTTTGTTTTTGTTTGCCCCTCAAATTGAACATTGTGCATTTTAATAGACATTAAAATTGTAATGCCTTCTCTAAAATCTTCACCAATTAAATTAATATCTTTTTCTTTAAGCCAGCCTTTTGAACGGGCAAAATCATTAAGTGCTTTTGTTATTGCAATTTTGAAACCAGTTTCGTGAGTGCCTCCCTCAGTTGTTGGAATGTTGTTTACAAATGAAAATGTGTTTTCAGTGTAAGAATCTGTGTACTGAATGGCACCTTCTAGTTTAAGAACAGCACTTTGCCCTGTAACATAAATTGGATTTTTGTTTAAAATTGTTTTGCCATCGTTTATATAGTTAATAAAATCGTTTAAACCATTTTCATAACAAAAAACAATGTTTTTATTTTCACGTTTGTCATTAACTTCAATTGTTACACCTTTGTTTAAAAAGGCAAGTTCCCTACAACGCTTTAAAATTGTGTCATAATCAAAAGTTACATCACCAAAAACTCTTATGTCCGGCAAAAACATTACCGTTGTGCCAGTTGAGTGGGCGCTTCCAATTATTTCAAGTTCTGTTTGAGGCACTCCACTTTTAATTTTATCTTTGTTTAATGGATCTTCCACGCTTGCAAATTTCATTTGATATTTTTTACCATTTTTGCAAACAGAAACTACAAGCCAAGTTGACAATGCATTTGTAACAGATGCTCCAACACCATGCAATCCACCAGAATAACCATAACTATCATTATTAAATTTTCCGCCTGCATGAAGTTTTGTAAAAACAACTTCCACTCCCGATTTTTTTAGGGTTGGGTGCAAATCAACAGGAATTCCTCTGCCATTATCCTCAACAGTTGCGCTTCCATCGTGATTTAAGGAAATATATATTTTGTTTCCAAAACCATTTGTAACCTCATCTATTGCGTTGTCCACAATTTCCCACAAAAGATGATGCAAACCTTTTGGCCCTGTTGTTCCAATATACATGCCCGGCCTTAATCTAACTGCATCAAGACCTTCTAAAACTATTATGTCTTTTGATTCATATTTTGCTGCTGCCACATTTACCTCTTTTGTTAATTTAAATTAAACATCTTTAAATTGCCGATTTATGTTATACAACAAAAATTTTGATAACACAAGGCAAATTAAATAACTTACATTTAAGTTTATCATTTTTTTTTGTTTTTGTGAAATGTTTTTCTGTTTTTAAAAAAAATAAAATATTTTTAGCATTTAATTATTTTACCACTTATATACTTTTAAATAAAATTTCATGTTGCTGTCAATTTTTTTAACGTACATTTCTGTTTGCTTATAAGGAATTTCATTTAACAGTTTTCCATCGGCAGAAAGTTTTTTTGAACTCAGCCAAGAAAACACAACTCCCTCGCCTGCGTTATAAGCAGAAAGAATTGTTGTTAAGTTAAAAAATTTTTGGGAAAGATAATTTAAATAAAAACATCCCATTTTTATGTTTGTTTCCGAAATTAACAAATCTGCTGGCTTAAAATTTTTTTGCCCAATTTGTGTGGCAATCCATGTTGCTGTTGACGGCAAAATTTGCATAAGCCCCATGGCACCCTTGTTTGAAATTGCATTAGTGTTATATCTGCTTTCGGCGTTAATAACGCTTGCAACAAGTGCAGGTGAAACATTAAATATTTTGCAATTTGTAATTATTTCTGTTTTAAATTTAATTGGATACAAAACAATTTGAAGCATCCACGCAAACACAAAAAAAGCCGTTAAACAAACCATACTTATTGAAACAACTTTTGCAAGTTGCTTGCAATCATTATTTTTATGGTCTTTAACAGATTTTTTTATTTTGTTATTCACAAATTTATTGTGTGCACAAATTTAAAATATTATGCTAAATTGCACACTTGTAAATTTTAAACAAAAAAATAAGCCGTTTAAAGGCTTACTTTTTACTTTGATTAATTTTTAAACTGTTTCTTCTAGCGTTACTTTTAAATACAAATTTGTTGCAGTGGCTGTTGCCATGTTAATATCTTTTAAAGTGTATGTCATTGTTGCAACAACTTCTGCTGATGGAGTTATTGTTACGCCTGATGTTGCCGCAAGTGCTGTGGCATCAACTGCTTTATGTGTTGCAATTGTTCCAAGTGCGTCTGCAACCGCTGTATATGTTGAATTCATTTCTTGAATTGAAACTTTAATTTTTTTGTTAGGTGTGTAATTTATTACTTTTACACTGAAAACAATATCTGTTTTTAACTTATTGTTAAAAAAGATTGGGCCAATTGCCCATTCTCCAATTGCATCTGGGGCTCCCGTTGGATTATATTCGTATATTAATTTTGTTATATTCCCATTTGCGTCAACTGTTCCTAATGCTGCCGTTGTGTCAGCAATAGCAAAATTTTCATTAGTGGCATTTTTTTTGGCTCCTGTTAATCCACCATTTATTGTAACTTGAACTCTTTGAAGATCGAAAGAAAGATTTGCTCCAACAGAAAAATTAAGTGTTCGTGCAGAAAGCACCCCAAACACCATTGCAAATGTTCCTAACGCCAAGGCAGCAATTGTTGTTAAAATTTTTACTCTTTTCATATTTCTCCTTAATATTGAATATTTGACTAAAATATTATGTTATTTTATTTTGTCTTTATTCATATTAGCAGATATTTTAAATTTTTCAAAACGATTTTAACAAGTTTTATGTTTTTTTATATTTGCATTTTGCATTTGTATTTGTTATTATGAAAATAATTAGATTAATTGGAATTATAGCATTTATATTTGTATATATAAGGAGACAAAATTGAGCGCTTCTATTGAAAGTTGCATATTAAAACTTAAACAAGATACATACAAACACTTTGAAGAATTTTACGATTTAACCAAAGTAGGTGTTTTTTATACCATCAAAAAAATATGCTTTGACCGCTCGCTTATTGAAGACGTTATGCAAGATACTTATTTGTTATTTCTACGAAATTTACATAAAATAGATTTAACATCAAATCCATACTCTTATCTATTAACAATTGCGCATAACACTGCTATTAACAAAATTAAAAGCCAAAAACCTTCCGTGAATGTTTCTGATTATGAAAATATATTTCAAAGTCTTCCGCAAAATGGCACGCCCCTGCTTAACCTTTGCCAAAACAAATTAAAGCCTGATGATTGGAAAATTATTGAACTTTGCATTGTTTATGGATATAAACGAGTTGAAGTTGCAAAAATGTTAAATAAACCTATTTCAACAATTAATTGGCAATATAACAATTGTTTAAAGCAAATAAAAAATTTATATAAGGAGGTGTATGATGAAAAATAAAGCAATAAAAAAACTTAATGAAGAACTGATGTACGAAATTCCAGACATAAAAAACAAAATAAAAGCCCAACTATTTAACAGTTCAATAAAATCAAAAAAGCAAATTTGGAAACCCGTTTTTGTTATGATTATTAGTTTATGTTTAATTTTTACTTGTGTTTTTGTGCCATCCGTTATAAAAACCAATATTAACAACGAATTTCATATCACGCTTTCAATTAATCCTCGTGTTGAAATTATTACAGACAAAAATGGAATTGTAACAGAACAAATTGCTTTAAATGAAGATGGTGTTAAACTTTTGTTTAAAGAAAATTTGCTTGGACTATCAATAAAAAATGCCACGGAAAAAATAATTTATCTTGCAGAAACCTATGGCTATTTAACATCGGGCAAACAAATTAATATTTTTGTTGATGACGGCAAAAACAACGTTTTACAACAAAAATCAAATGAAATTATTAACTTTGTAGATAATTATTCAACTCAAATAGGTCTAAAAAATGTTGTTGTTTCTCAAATTGATATAAATCAAATTAACTTGTGGTTGCAATCTTATTCTAAATCCACTTTGGACAATTTTGAATTAACACTAAATAATGAATTTTTTGCCAAACTTTTAACTTGTTTGGACTCTAAAATAAAAACATATAATTTGTTTTCGCAAGAACTTTTAAATTTTGATTGGGCAACTGCTACTGATGAAGCAATAAAATATAATATTGAAAAAATAAAAGTGTTTGGTGCAAGAAACAATTTTGATTTGTTAGATTATGATTTTGATAATATTGATAATGATGAAAATATTTTTGAACTTGTTGAAGAACTATGCAATGAACTTAAAGAAAAAGCAACTGACCTTGCCGAAATTTTAAAAGATTTAAATACAGGTGGGGATGAGGACGAATATTTAGATGTTTTGCAAGATTTAATTGAAGTTGCAAAAGAATTAATTAATGGAAAAAACGATTAATTTACAAAAAATTATAAAAATAAACATTTTTTTTGTTTTGTTAGAAATTTTTTATGTGCTATTGTATATAATGTAGTTCGATAAAAAAAATTAAAGGAGAAAAAATGAAAAAAAGAACAGTTCCGTTTGTGTTAGCGCTTGCATTATTTGTGCCAACAATAGCAGGCATTCTTGTTGGTTGCTGTGGAGCACCCGCAAAAGCATCTGCAAGTGCAAAAAGTGTTTACGCATTTTCTGCGTTTACAAGTGGGCAATACTTAACCTCAGGTGGAGGCACTGGGCTTTCACAATCTAATGAAAATGGGTTAAACAAAAATAATTTATTTTCTGCGTCCCCATATGCTGGCACTGCTCGCCCAGAATTAATTAAAAATGACATTGAAAAAGTAAACACCTATATTGGTATGTTTGAAGGTTATTTAAAAGCCAATAGTGTTAAGCCAGAAAGTGCAAAGCCAACAGTTGAAGTTGATGGCGAAAAATATGGTGCATATAACATAAAACTTTCTAGCACACTTGCAACAAGCAAAGGTAATGTTAAATATACAATTTATTACAACGAAGTAGCAAAAGGTACTGATGCAACTGACCCATCTGATGATATTGTTGTTAAGGCAGAAGATGAAGAACTTGAAGTTTCAACATCTCTTAATGGCTGGATGGTTGTTGGTGATCCAAAAGCAACAACACCAGAAGAACTTGTTATCACAGGAGAACGTACTGTTACTACCGAAGGAAATGAAACAGAAGCAGAAGTTGAATTTGTTACAACAAAAGGAACAAAATCAATTACTGTTAAACAATCAGTTGAACTTAATGAAATTGAATTTGGTTATGAAATTAAAGATGGTGAAAATGTAATTAGTGAAACAGAAGTTTCTTGGGAAAGTGAAGAAAATGAAAAGCCAGAACTTGAAATTCAATTTAAAAATGCACAACACGTTGCAGATGGAGTTGAATATCTTGTTAAACAAGATGCAACAGGAGGTTACAAAGTAACATATTCTGTTGACGAAGTTGAAAAAGGCTTTTTTACAGTTAAAGTTAAAGAAGACGATGCAACAAAATTTATTTACACATATGAAGATGGTTTTAATGAACCAATTGCAAGATAAATTTAAACAAAATTATTAATTGATTAATTTGTTCAAACTGAAATATTATCGAACTGGAAGTTTGAAAAATTATTAAAAATGGAAGAATGTTAAATCATCTTCCATTTTTTAATACTTGTTGTTTTATTTTTTTTAAAAGTTCTTCTTCTTGACTTAAAAAACTTTCATCAAAAATAATGCAGTTGTTTTCACCATTAAAAGTTTGCATACTTCTTTTTTTAATTCTACTTTTTCTTTCTTGCAAATCAATATCCAAAAACTCAATTACAACATCTTTTTTTAAAAACTTTTCAAAATTTTTTGGCAAGTACATAGGATGAGAAATTATGCAATCAACGCCTTTACAACTTAAAAATATTTTAAATATCTTTTCTTTTTCGCTTTCAAAATTATTTCTAAAACTTGGCGGAAATTCCATTTCAACTGCATAACATTGCCCGCTTTCATTTAATTTTCTGTAAAGAGTTGTTTTTCCACTGCCAACCAAACCTATTACAATTTTTTTCATTTATTTAATCTCCTTTGTTTGAGCCGATAAAAAAGAGATTTTTGCATTGTAAAAACCAATGTTTTTTTGTTGTGACCAATTTATTACATGCCGTTTAAAGAAAAAAATATCAACCGCCTCCCACATAAAAACCCATGCTATTATGTCAATAAGTTCTATAAAAATTGAATTTAGTTTAAAATAATCAAACAAAAACATTAATGATAAAAAACTTAAACTTACAAACAGCATTATTAACGATGCAATCAAACTTTTTTGCATATGTTGTTTTTCGCTGACATAACTTTGCTTAAAAGTATTTCTTATTGCCTGCTCATATATTTTTTTTTCGCTTTCATCAATAGTATAACTGTAAATTTTAAGGTGAATATTTTGTTTACATTTTGCGGGACGAACGCAACTGTTTAAGTATTGTTCTATATTAGAATCCAAAATTGGAATACTTCCATAAGAAAATGGTGACAAAAAATTATCTTCATCTCTTAAATTAAGTTTAACAATTAACATTCCATTTTCATCATATTCTTCATGAACATCACCAATTTGTTTGTTCATACTTTTAATTCTTTTTATCCCATTAAACATAACAACTCCATTTATTGGCGGAAAGGGAGGGATTTGAACCCTCGGTTGCTTTCACAACACCAATTTTCGAGACTGGCACATTCAACCGCTCTGACACCTTTCCATGCTTTTTGTTTAGTGTAACAAACCTTTATTATGTTGTCAATTAATTTCTTTTTAACGGCTTTAAATGTTAACATTAAAATATTTTTTACAATCTTTAATTGTTGTAATATTGCCATGCCCAGATAACACATAAGTTTTATCATCAAAATTTGATAGCAAAAAATTTAAACTTTTTTTCATGCTTTCCGCATTGCCTGTTGGCAAATCCACCCTTCCATATGAACAATCAAATAACGTGTCCCCCGTAAATAACACACTGCCACCAATTAATGCGCCTTTTTTGTATATTTCATTTACATCAATTTTAAGTGGCAAATTTGTTTTAACTTTTAAATTTTCACGCATTTGCAAACTTATGCTACAATCGGTGTGCCCAAACGTTTCAAAAACATTAAATATTAAATTATCAAAAGTTATTGTATCGCCATTTTTTACAAATACAAAACTTTGTGAATTTAATTTGATGTCAATGTGCTTAATTGCATAACCACGCGACATAAACATTAATTTTTGATAAGCATTTTGATGTAAAAACACTTTGCAATCATAATGATTAACAATTTCATTTATTGATTGAAAATGGTCCCAATGCCCATGCGTTAAAATAACTCCTAAAAGTTTGCGAGTTCCTATAATTTCACTAATTTTTAACAATGGTGCCGAACAATCAATTAAAACTGCACATTCGCTATCACCCACTATCCAATTATTTGTTTTAAGCAAAGTGCCCAAAACAACTTGTAATTTTAATTCTTTTTTATTCATTTATATATATTATCACTTACAAATTAAAAAAACAAATTTATTTTTTATGTGTTTTTAAATAAAAATAATGCCGTTAAAGTGTTTTTTAAAATGACTTTAACGGCATCATCATTGGCGGAGAGGACAGGATTTGAACCTGCGGTTGCTTTCACAACACCACCTTTCCAAGATGGCACGTTAGACCACTCTGACACCTCTCCAAAGTTTTGCTGAATTAGTTTAACACTTATTTTTGTTTCTTGCAAGAAATTATTAATTTGTGTCTATGTAAATTATGCATATTTAAATAATAATCATTTAAGCATTTGCAAGATTTGGAATTTCTGTTTGATAATAAAAATTTGCAAAATAATTTGTTTCATAATCAATTAACGCTAAAAAATTTTTTTCTCGTGCATCTTCAACAGATTTAATATATTCATGCTCGCTAAGTTCCAAGCGTTTTTTAAAGTCAATTTTGGAAAGTTGGCTGGCCAAAAATGTTTGTTTTACAATTTGTTCACTTTGCATTGCTGTTTTAAATGTTTTTAAGCACATGACTGAATTTTTGTGTGCCACGCCCAACTTTTGAAGTTCTGTTTCAGTTTTTACTGCTTGGCTTCTTTGAATATTAAGAGCATTTGTTCTTATGAAATTGTTAAGATCCTTTTTTTTATCGCCTGCTTTTTTTATTAAGTTAGAAAAATATTCATCCTTGTTTTTTAAATAACAAAGTTTACCTAAAAGTTCATGAATTACATCACTTTTTTTAATTGTTGTTGTGCAAACTTTAACTTTTACTTGAATTTCTGGCAAAAACTGCCCTTCCAATATTGCAATAATTTCAGCACCACTATTTTGTGTTAAATGAGTTGATAATGCAGATTTTAACTGCCCACTTACAAACGTATTAAATTTTTTTTCAAGTGCTAACTCACCCATATTTTGCAGATATGTTTTATATACTTGACAGTAATACATTACAAACTCTTCAAAGTCACTATCTTTTTCCAGTGGATACATTTTCAACCCCTTTTTTATATAATATCATTTATTAAAACAAAAATCAAGTACTTTTGTGGGTTTTATGCAAAAAAATGAATAATAATTCATATATTTTTTTTAATGCAATTAATAAACAACATCGTATAAACAAAGTCCGTGTGCCTGAACGGTTTTGCCGGCATTATGTCTTTGTTTACTTTCTATTATTTCAGGGATTTTTTCCACTTGAATTTTGCCACATCCCACATCTAAAAGAGTTCCGACAATAATTCTTACCATATTATACAAAAATCCATTTCCAGAAAATTCAAAAATTATTTGATTACAATTTTCTAATATTTTTATATTATATATTGTTCGAACATGGTCTAAAATATTGGAACCACTTGCACAAAAAGCAGAAAAATCATGAGTTCCAATAAAATATTTTGCACTTTGCCTTATTTTTTGAACATTTGGCATTTTTTTAATTTGAAGCGCAAACTTGTTCAAAAAAACATCTTTAAATTCACTTACATAGCAAATGTAACGATAAATTTTTTGTTTTACACAAAATCTTGCGTGAAAATTTGGCAAAACTTCTTTTGCGCAAGTTACAGAAATATCTTCTGGCAAATATGAGGCAAGTGCGTTGCAAATATGAGTTATTTCAAACTTGCCATCATAATCAAAATGAGCAAACTGATTTTTTGCATGAACTCCTGCATCCGTACGTCCGCTTGCAAAAAGTTCTACTTTTTGTTCAAAAATTTTTTCTAACTGATTTTCAATTTCTTTTTGAACACTTCTTTGCCCCGGCTGTGCTTGCCAACCGCAAAAATTTGTGCCATCATATTGAATTGTTAATAAAATCCGTTTCATGATAATATTCTATCAATTTTTTTTAAATTTTGCAAGTACGTTATGGTTGACTTTAATTTAAAAAGCAAATATACTTTAATTATTATGGAGAAAAAATGAAAGAACAAAAATATATTAATGTTGATGGAAACACAGCAGTAGCAAAAATTGCATATAAATTAAGCGAAGTTATTGCAATTTATCCAATTACTCCTTCCACTTCAATGGGAGAACTAAGTGATGAGTGGGCATGCAAAGGAGAAAAAAATATTTTTGGCAATCCTGTTATTGTTAAGCAAATGCAAAGCGAAGGTGGCGTTGCTGGCGCCGTACATGGCAGTGCCATCTGCGGGGCACTGACAACAACTTTTACGTGCTCACAAGGTTTGCTTTTAATGATTCCTAACATGTACAAAATAGCGGGAGAATTATTGCCCGTTGTATTTCACGTAACTGCTCGTGCAGTTGCATCTCATGCACTTTCAATTTTTGGAGACCATTCCGATGTTATGGCATGCCGTTCCACTGGCTTTAACATGATTTGCTCGGCATCTGTTCAAGAATGCGAAGATATGGCGCTGATTACACATATTTCTGCGCTTAATTCAAGTTTACCTTTTATTCACTTTTTTGACGGGTTTAGAACTTCTCACGAAATTCAAAAAATAATAGAAATTGACGACCAAACAATTAAAAATATGCTTCCGCTTAACAAAATTGAACAGTTTAAAAACAAAGCGCTTGACCCAAACAATCCAATTCAAATGGGTACAGCACAAAATCCCGACATATTTTTTCAAAATCGTGAGGCATGTAATGTGGCTTATGGAAATGTTTATAACATTGTAAAATCTGCCATGAAAACTTTTGAAAATGAAACAGGGAGGGCTTATTTGCCTTATGAATATTATGGCAGTTCTAATGCAAAAAATGTTGTAATTGCCATGGGCAGTGCAACAAAAACACTTGCACAAGTTGCAGAAACAATTTGTAAAAATGGTGAAGATGTTGGCGTGCTTAATGTAAGATTGTTTCGCCCTTTTTCTGCTACTGATTTTTGCAAAGTTTTGCCAAATTCCGTTGTGAAAATTGCTGTTTTGGACAAATGCAAAGATGTAAACGCAAATGGCGAGCCTCTTTTTAAAGATGTTGTAACCGCTGTTAAAATGCAAAACAAAAATATTCAAGTTTTTGGCGGAAGATATGGGCTTGGTGGCAAAGAATTTACTCCCGAATTTGCAAAGGCAGTTTTTGATAATTTAAAACTTAAAAATTCTAAAAATAATTTTTCGGTTGGAATTAATGATGATGTTTGCAATTTATCTCTTCCACAAAATAACTTTGATTTTCCTTTGGAGTGCAAAGAATACAAATTTTTTGGGCTTGGTTCTGACGGAACCGTTTCTGCAAACAAAAACACAATTAAAATAATTGGAGAAAATTCAAGTTTATTTACACAAGGATTTTTTGAATACGACAGCAAAAAGTCTGGCAGTTTAACAATTTCTCATTTAAGAACTGCGCAAAAGCCAATTGACATGCCATACACAATCACTTCACCAGAGTTTGTTGCAATACATAACTTTTCTTTTATTGGAAGATATGATTTATTAAACGGACTTGCAAAAAATTCTACTGTCCTTTTAAACACAGTTTTACCAGCCAATCAACTTGATAAAAATCTTCCACTTAATTTTAAAAACACCCTTAAAACTCAAAATGCAAAACTTTTTATAATTGACGCACAAAAAATTGCAACTGAAAACGGTTTAGGAAACAAAATAAATGTAATTATGCAAGCATCATTTTTTAAAGTTTCAAATATTTTAAATTTTGAAACGTCTGTTACTGCAATGAAAACTGCGGTAAAAAACACGTATGGCAAAAAAGGTCCCACTGTTGTTGAAGGAAACATAAAGGCCATTGAAGCGGGTTGCAACAATTTGATTGAAGTTGATGTAAACAAATTTACAGAAATTGACCATTGCTCTGCTTTAAAAACAGGAAATGATTATTACGATAATTTTATTAAACCTATTGATGAACTAAAAGGTAACTGTTTGGGCGTTTCGGCATTTAACCCTAACGGTGCCGTTCCAACAGACACAACAAAATTTCAAAAACGTGGAATTGCTTTAAATGTGCCTAAATGGATTCCAGAAAACTGTATTGCTTGCGGGCTTTGCTCTGCTTCCTGCCCACACGCATGCTTGCGTGCAACACTTTCCACAAAAGAAAATTTGAAAGTTGCCCCCGATACTTACAAAACAATAAAACAAGGCAACCTTGAATATCGAATGCAAGTTAGCCCTCTTGACTGCACTGGTTGCGGAGTTTGCGCAAAAGTTTGTCCCCTTAAAAACAAGGCCTTGGAAATGGCCCCAACTTCCACCCAACTTGATGCACAAGTGGAAAATTACAAGTTTTCTTTATTGTTAAAACAAGAACCAAGCCCTTATTCAAAATCAACTCCAAAAGGGTTACAATTTGCAAAACCATATTTTGAATTTAATTTTGCTTGTGCAGGATGTGGCGAAACACCATATATTAAAATTGCCACTCAACTTTTTGGTGATAAAATGGTGATTGCAAATGCAACGGGATGTTCTAGCATATATGGTGGTTCTGCCCCAGCATGCCCTTATGCAAAAGATTGCAACGGAAAGGGGCCTGCTTGGGCTAACAGTTTGTTTGAAGATAATGCAGAATTTGGAATGGGAATGAGTTTTGCAAGAGAAGCAACAAAAAAAGGCAAAAGTGTTTGGATTATTGGCGGTGATGGATGGGCATATGACATTGGATATGGCGGATTGGATCACCTGCTTTGTAGCAAAGAAAATGTTAATGTTTTGGTTTTGGACAGTGAAGTGTACTCAAACACGGGCGGACAACAATCAAAATCCACTCAACGTGGAGCGCTTGCAAAGTTTGCTTCAAACGGAAAGTCCACAAAAAAGAAAAATTTAGCACTACTTGCAATTATGCAAGGAAACGCATATGTGGCACAAGTTGCACTTGGAGCAAACCCAACACAAACAATTAAGGCATTTCAGGAGGCGGAAGCCTTTGATGGGCCAAGCATTATAATTGCTTATTCTCCTTGTATTAACCATGGCTTTAATATGAGTAATTCTAACATAGAAATGAAACGTGCCGTGCAAAGTGGATATTGGAATTTGTTCCGCTTTAACCCAAATGAAACAAAAAAATTTACCATGGATAGCGATTTACCAATCCTTGAATTTGAAGATTTTTTAAGTGGCGAAACAAGGTTTTCTGCTCTTGAAAAAATAAACCCAGATAGAGCAAAATTTTTGTTTGAACAATGCAAAAAAGATGCACAAGACAGATATGATTTTTTAAAAAAATTAGAAGAAATTTTATAAAAAAAAACAATGCTTTTTAATATTAAAAGCATTGTTTTTTTTTATTTTACAATAATATGCAAATTATTCCGCCTTTACCCTCGTTAACAATTCTTCCAAGCGTTTTTCGCATCTTACGTTGTGCCTCAACCGGCATCATAACTATTTTTGAATTAATTCCCTCACCAACCAGTGAGTGCAACGATTTTCCAAACATGTTTGTTTCCCATATTGAACTTGGATTTTTTTGAAATTCATCCATTAAATATTTAACCAAATCTTCGGACTGCTGTTCTGTTCCAACAAGCGGATTTATTTCTGTTTCAACATCAACACGCATAATGTGCAAACTTGGAGCAGATGCTTTTAATTTTACACCAAATCTTGCACCCTGTTTTACAATTTGAGGGTCCTCCAAACTCATGTCTTCAAGTTTTGGGCTAACAACGCCATAACCTGTTTCTTTAACATCTTTTAAGGCATTTTCTAACTTATCATACTGCGATTTTGCATATGCAAGTTGATGAATGTGTGAAACCAAAGCAAAATCATCTTTAATTTCTGTTCCACATTGCAATGAAAGCACCTTATAAAACAAATGCTGTTTGGGAGTAACATCAAAAAACACATTACCCTCTCCCATTTTTATTTTTCCAAGAACCACAGGCTCAAAATCTTCACTATTTAAAAATGCAACATTTGTTTTATCTATTTGTCCAATTTTTTTAACATTTTCACCAAACTTTTTAATTTCTGTAATTACCTCTTGAATAATTGGGTCCTGATAAGGAAGGGCTTGAAGCCATTGAGGCATCTTTACCTTAAAACTTTGAACAGGAAATTCTAATAATATTTTTTCAAAAATTTCTTCAACTATTTCCACATCCAATTTTGAAACATCAACCGGCATTGCAACAACCCCGTATTTTGTTGCAATTTCATTTGACAAAGCCACTGTTAATGCGTCGGCTGGATGTTTTGAATTTATCAAAACAACAAAAGGCTTATTTTGTTTTTTTATTTCTGCAATTATTCGTTTTTCGGCATCCACATAATTTTCACGAGGGATGTCCGTTATACTTCCATCGGTGGTTATCACAATCCCTATTGTGGAATGCTCTTGAATAACTTTTTTTGTGCCAAGTTCCGCCGCCTCTTCAAAGAGCATATTTTGTGTGCTCCATGGTGTTTTAACCTTGCGTGCTTTTTGATTTTCCTCATGCCCCATAACGCCACCAATTAAATATCCAACACAATCAACCATTCTTACCTTCATTTCAACATTGCCAAGTGCAATTTCAACAGCCTCATTGGGCACAAAATTTGGCTGAGTTGTCATAATTGTTTTTCCTTCTGCGCTTTGTGGAAGTTCATCTATTGCACGCTGTTTCATGTGTTTGTTTTTTATGTTTGGTATAACCAAATTTTGCATAAACTTTGTAATAAACATTGATTTGCCACAACGCACGGGACCAACCACGCCGATATAAATATCCCCGCATGTTCGCGTGGCAATATCATCATAAATTTCTTTTTCCATATATCCTCCGTTGCTGTAAAATATGATGACAAAAGTTAATTTATGAATTTTGTTTAGGTGTATTTTGTTAAAACTGTAAAAAATTTAAGTTTTTGTTAAATCTTTGATTAAAATTTTGTGTTAACAAGCAAAGCATTTTTTCTGTTGTTTCGTTTGGAATTTTTACTGAAATTAATTTTTCATAAGGAGTATTTGAAATTAATCTCAATGAAGTTTGAGTTGACTTTTCAATTTTAACGGCATCAAAACCCCTACAACTTGAACATACAATTCCACCTGAGTTTAAAGATAAATAAGAACTAGCAAAAAATTCTCCACCACAGTTTGAACATTTATTAAGCGAAAGTTTTAATCCAACCAATTCAAAAACACAAATCAAAAATTTGCAAACAACAATTTTGTGTGAAACATTTTCATAGCACAAGGTTTTAAGGCTTTTTAACGCATTAACAAATAATTGTGGGTTTGGCTGATCAAGCATAACAGATGCCTTGATTATTTGCAAAATTGCGCTTGCACCATAAAACTTTTTAAGGTCTTTTGAAATATTGTAAAAACTTTCTATTACCTCTGCATTTGTAACAATATTTCCTTTTGATGTAATAAAAAAATTGCCAAACAAAAAAAGTTCTTTGGCAAATTTAAGTTTTGCATTAGAATTTTTAACACCTTTTAATGTTACAGAAATAATGCCGTTTTCAAGCGAAAACAAGTTAACTGTGACATCTTTTTCACCTTTATCATGCGTGCCAATAACAATTGCACGTTGTCCATTTTGTTCTTCCATAATTACCTAATTAAAAGGTCATGAGGTTGGTTTCCTCAAATAATTGGGGATTGTTTAATGCAATAAAAAGCATTGCATATTGAATTTGTCCACTGTTTTTAAATAGTTGCCATGCAAGTTTAGTTGTTTCTGATGGAAAGTCATTCATAATCCCCTCCTCTTGAAAACAAGTATACAACATTATATGCAAATTCGCAAACAATATTCAACAGCCAATATTTTTATGTTAATTTTTAATTATGTTTTGGATGGAATTTGATAGTTCAAACTTTTCCGCCATTTTTGCAAGTTGAATTTGCGAAAACAATTTTACACTTCCATTGGCAAAAATTACAAAAAACACATTAAACTTGTTTTTTTTCATTTTAATGACAATTTTGTAAAGTGGTGTGGACGCCAAAAATGCTTGCACCTTAACTCCGCTTATATGTTTGATATCTCCAAAATCTTTAAAACTTAACCTTTGATATTCACCCTCATTTTTTCCTTCTATTATACCAGCAAATAAAAAAATTGAAATTGTTATAAACGTAAAATTTGGTTTAATAAAAAGTGACATACAAAACAATATTAAAAAAAATGCAGTTAAAATAACATTGAACACGCACGAAATCTTAATTGATTTTTCTCGCTTTATTTTATGAGATAATATGCCAACAAGCACTCTTCCACCATCAAGTGGAAATGCTGGCAAAAAATTAAACACCGCCGTTACAAAACTTGCTTTGCACAAAAAATCTGTGTAAACATAAGTTATAGGAAAACCCCACCAAAGAGCAACAATAACAACACATAAAGCAATGTTGAACAAAGGCCCAGCAATTGCTATTGCAATTTCGTGGTTTGCATTTGTTGTAAATTCTTTGTAACTTAAACTTACACCATAGGGCAAAAGTTTAAAATTTGTTAGTTTGTAACCCAATTTTTTTGCCACAAATGCATGTGCTAATTCATGCAAACTAACAACAAAAAAAAATGTTAAAATTTCTTTTATATAACCCAAAATTACAAGTATTATTGCAAACAAAAAAAATAATATATGCACTTTAAACTTTGCGTTTTTTTTCATATATTATTGTATGTTTATTATAAATTAAATATTATTTTAAAAACGCAATTTTTGCCCCAAAAAGTTCTCCTAAAAATAATTGGAGTTCTTGTTCTAATTGGCAATTTACTGTTATTTTGCTAGGGTTTAATGTTATAAGTTTGCTTACTAAAATTCCGTCAACAGACGCGTCTTTTGGATATGTGCACTCAATCAAGTTCCCATTTTCATCAAATATTTTATAATCGTTGTTTACGCAATCAATTAACACTGCACCACTTGCAATTTCCAAATTTTCCACCAAAAATTTAAGCAATCCCTCACATGTTGTTGTGCTTGCTAATTCAATTCCGTTTTCGTTTGCAATGGACACAAGTTCACTCCATTTTTCTCGTAATGATTTAAGTTTAAACAAAAAAAACGACTCTAAATTTAAGTTTTTTTCTATTTCCAAACTTTTTGTTATTAAAAATCTGTCTGTTTCTCGGTCAAAATTAATTAATGCACTTTTAAGTGCAATTGTGTGCAACTCATTTGATTGGGGAATTTTTAAGTTTTCATTTAAAAATTTTGCTTTAAAAAAAGTGCAAATTGCCTCAGTAATTGTGTCCAAAACATAAAGTTGAAAGCGAGGTTTGTCAAAATCTTCACATGCCATTGCTATCGCAAGTGTATTGCCCTCCTCAATCATTGTTGCAACGCCTCCGCAAGTGTTTGCAAACTTTTTTACGTTTTTGCAAATGAAGTCAGCAACATCACAGCAGTTCGAATTTAAACGAACAACAAATTCCCACATCTTTTGGGCTCCTTTTTTTAGTATTTTATGTGAAAAGATTTTTTTTACTCAATTTTTTTTTATTTATTTTGTTTATTTTTTAATATTATTTATATATTATTTTTTTTTACATATTATTTTAACTTTATAAAAAAAATTACATATAAAAAATTTGACTTATATTCTTTGAATTTGATATTATATAAGTAATGAGAAAAAAAATTTGCTTTAACATTTTTTTTGTTTTAACACTTTTGTGTTCAGTTTTGTTTTCTGCATGCAATGAAGAGGTTTTTTCGCATGTTATTATGGTTAAGGCTTATAATATCAGAATTTGCAACGTTTCTGGCTCTGGAACATACACAACTGGCGAAACAGTAAACATTTCAACCACTGCAAAAAAAAATCTTGATGGAAATACTTATACTTTTATGTTTTGGCTTAAAAACAATGAAATAGTTTCATACAATTCAACTTTTTCGTTTGTTGCTGGCATTAACACCGAAGGTGAATACGTTTCCGTTTTTAAAGAAAAAAATGAAGAATTGCTTTCGGTTAATAATTTTTGTTTTGAAGATAAAACAAACTCAAACATAAACAACATTATCAGTTTTAAAATTTCAATGTCAAATGATCGTGACTTTTTAAAAGATGTGTTTTCTTCACACTTATTAATTGATAAAGAACTGGAAAACTTTAATAAAAACATTGATTCAGCCAATGCAACTGATGAAAACCCTCGCTCTCGCGGAGTTAAATTTGAAAATTTTACAACGCCAGACTTTAAAGAAGAAACAGATTTTTCAATTTTTGATAACATTAACAAAAAGATGTTTATTTTTGCTAAATCAAAAATAGTTTATTGTTTAATTACAATTGAGTATGAATTTAACAAAGGTGACGGGACAAGCGAATCACGTTTAATTTCAACATTTTTGGAAATAGATTTAAATGATACTGAAAAACCTTTACTTGATTTAACGCCCGAAGACAAAACTGACGACATTAACATGATAACCGAAACCAAAACAAAAGATGGCTCAACCGTTTTAACCGCAAATTTTAACAGTTTGCCACAAAATGGAAACAATAAATATATTAGAAAAATTGTAAGCGCAAACGATAATAATTTTATTAACTTTAATATTTCATTTTTAATTAATAAAAAAGTTGAAGCAACAAAACCTTAATTTCAATTTTTTGTTGCAACAAAAAACGCTCACGTTTTGTAAGCGTTTTTTTAATGTTGGTGCCGATGGCCGGACTCGAACCGGCACGGACTTACATCCTCAGGATTTTAAGTCCTGTGCGTCTACCATTCCGCCACATCGGCAGGTTTGGAGGTACCACCCAGATTTGAACTGGGGAATGAAGGTTTTGCAGACCTTTGCCTTACCGCTTGGCTATGGTACCAAGTCCCTAAAAATTTGGAGCGGAAGACGAGACTCGAACTCGCGACCTTCGCCTTGGCAAGGCGACGCTATACCACTAAGCCACTCCCGCAACGTAAAAACTGATTACAACCAAGTTGGTGGGAGTTATAGGGCTCGAACCTATGACCCCCTGCTTGTAAGGCAGATGCTCTGCCAGCTGAGCTAAACTCCCGCACCCTTACTGATTGCTCATATAATATATCAGAAACCAATTCTCTTGTCAACAATTTTTACGCTTATTTCATAAGATTTTATATGATTTTTTTAATATTTTTGTTCTTAAAGAAAAAACGGCTATGTAGCCGTTTTTTCTTTTTTGTGAAACTTTAAGTGTTTTATGTCACTCTCGCATTAGTTACAGTTTTTTGTTGTTCTGTTGCTGTTGCGATTGCTGGAATTTGCACTCTTTGCACTGTCTACTTCTGAGTTGTTTGCTGACGCATTTGCTCCGTTAGAGTGTTTTGAGTTGCTGTTTTTTCCGGCTTGTTTGTTTTTGCCAAACATTGTTTCACCTCCATTATTCAAGGCTTTAACCTTGTTAATTAAGTTTGCTCAATTTTTTAAAAAAAATACATGAATAATGTTTTTTTTCTAAATTATATCTAGTTCAACATTATCTCCATTTTCTGCATCTTGCGTTGTAAGCCAATATCCAAACTCTGTTGGTTTGTTTGCGTCCAATGGAAGCCACTTTGAAAACCCCCTAAGTTCTTCGGGTGCATCTTTGGAATAATATCCCGGAACGCCATAACAAACATATTTTACTGCACCTTCTTGATATATTACTCCAACCACATAATATTCTCCGTTGTTTTCATAATCAACTTTAACCCATTTTGAATTTGGAATAATATCTGCTAAAAAATTTTCTTCTGGAAATTTTTCCATTAGCGAAGAAAGAGAGTCTTTTATTTGTTCAAAAAACATTGGCTCGTTTTGTTTTGGAGCATCTTCTTCACTTTGAAAAAACGCTTCTCTATATTTACACTTATTACAATTAACACTACATTCAATTTCCTTGTCTATTTGCTTATCTATTAAATCTTGATCTTCTAAAAAAATTTGGTTTTCATCCAAAACTTTTTTTGTGTTTTCGGCTGAAATTGGTTGATCCAAAACTCCCAAAGTTGATGCAAGTTTAAGTTCTGTTGCAGAAATTTTTGCTCCATTAACCCCACCAAAAAGAATTGGCATTGACGACCCTAACGTAAATTGAACCACCGCACAAGACATATGATTTAAATCAATTTGCTCTTCTGTTTTAAAATTGTACTTCATATCGGAACCCTTCATAAGCCCACACTTTACAACTGTGCCGTTTGTTGCAAAACCTAGGCTTAAAATACCTTCGGGTTCTCTGCTAAAATTAAATAACCTAACAGAACCACAGGTTTCTTTTGCAGATTGTTCCACATTTAAAACTGCTTTTTGTCCGCTAGAATTTGTGGATGACATCACAAGTGTTATTTTGTTCAAAATTCACCTCTATTACAATATATATTGTATAACACTTTGCATTGTGAATGAAATAAAAAATTTGGCTAATTTTAACAAGTTTTGTCTAAACGTTTTATCTCACTTATTTTTTGTGAAAGTTTTTGAAAATCTTGAACAGTTAATGTTTCCCCCCTGGCACATTTTGGAATATTTTGTTGTTCAAGTATTTCTTCAACTTGATTTTTTGTTAAGTTAAAACTTTGTGATAAGTTGTTAACAAGTGTTTTTCTTCTGTTTGAAAATGCAGATTTAACAACAAAAGCAAAATTATTGTCTTTTGTTTTTTGAAACAGTTTTATATTTATTATTGCGCTGTCAACTTTTGGGCGAGGTGTAAACATGTTTTTACTTACTATTCTGCAAATTTTTGCTGTGCCAAAATATGCAACAACAACTGTTAATGCACCATAATTTGATGATGATGGCTTTGCAACAAGCCTTTCTGCAACTTCTTTTTGGACCATTAATGTAACACTTGTTACATTTGTGGATTCTTCCAAAAATTTCATAAGAAGTGGTGAAGTTATGTTGTATGGAATATTTGCCACAATTTTATAAGGCTGTCCATTAAAATTGTTTTCAATTATTTTTATTGGGGTTTTTAAGGCATCGGCATATATTATGTTTAAATTATTTAACCCTTGTGTGTTTTGCTTTATTGCTGGGGCTAGCGTTGCATCTATTTCATAACCTACAACCAGTTTTGCACTTTCTGCAAGAACTTTTGTAAGCGTTCCTGCACCAACCCCAATTTCCAAAACGTTGTCGGCACAAGAAATTTCTGCCGTTTTTGCAATAAATTTTAGCATGTTTAAATCATATAAAAAATTTTGACCATATTTTTTTTTGAAAGTAAAATCTTGTGCTAATTTTTGATTTCCATTCATTATTTCTCCATTTAACTAAAATACTAATTTATTTTATATGTTAATTCCAAACACGCGTATTGCATTTTGAGTGGTGGTTTTTTCTACCTGTTCAAGTGATACACGTTTTATATCTGCAATTTGCTGTGCAATAAGTGGGATATATTTTGGCTCGTTAATTTTGCCTCTGAATGGTGATGGCGTTAAAAATGGCGAATCAGTTTCTAACAAGATATGAGAAAGCGGAATTTGTTCCAAAACTTCTCTTATTTCTGGTGCATTTTTAAAAGTACATGTTCCACCAAAACTCATAACATAACCAAGTTCCATAATTTTTTTTGCATGTGATATATCTCCCGCAAAACAATGAACAACTCCAAAGACTTTTTCATTTTTATATTGCTCTAAAATTGTTATTGTGTCATTTATTGATTGCCTTGTATGCACAACTATTGGTTTTTTTGATTTTATTGCAATTTCTATCTGCTTTTTAAAAGCAACTTTTTGTTCTGCGTGATTGCTTATATTATTGTGATAGTCTAATCCAATTTCTCCAATGGCAACCACTTTTTTATTTTTTGCATTTTCTAACAAAAAATTTTCCGCAGGCACATCCATTTGTGAAATATCATCAGGATGAAAACCTATTGTGCAAAACATATTGTCAAATTCTGTGCAAATTTGTAATGCCTTTTTGCTGGTTATTAAATCGGATGAAGCACAAATAATAGCGTTAACATTTGCATTTTTTGCATTATTAACGCATGCTTGCCTAATATCGAACAATTGTTCGTTATTTAAATGTGCATGAGTATCTATAAACATAATTTTTATTATATCATAGTTTAAGTTAATTTTGCAATGTTTTGATATAAAAAAGCCTTTTAAAATTTTAAAAGGCTTTTTTTATATTTTATTTTTCAAACTTGCATGATTTTGCATATGATGATAAAGGGTTTTGAATTTCTATTTGTTTAAGTAAGTCCTTTGTTTTTTTGTCCAAAGTTCTTGGTGGCTCTGCTTTAATTGTTACAAGCATATCCCCCCTATATTCCCTGTTTAAAACTTTTGTACCTTTGTTTTTTAAGCGCATAACGGTTCCGCTTTGAGTTAATTCTTTTATTTGCAACTCATAATCACCTTCCAAAGTTGGAATTATTACTTTCCCTCCCAAAAGTGAAGTTGTAAATGGAACAAACAAATCCAAAAGAATATCGCTGTCCTGCCTTACAAGAACTTTATGAGGTGCCACACTAATTTTTATAAATAAATCTCCATTAACTCCTTGCCTTACAGGAGCATTTCCTTGCCCTGCCATTTTAAGAATTTGTCCGTCCGCTATTCCTCCCGGAACTTTAACGGCTATTGTTGAGGTTTTTCTTGATGAACCTTTGCCACCACACAAATCACATTTTTCACGGATTATTTTTCCTGTTGCGTTACAATTTTTGCATGCTCCCTCTCTTATTGTTGTGCCAAACATTGTTTGTTGAGTCACTCTAATTCTGCCCAAACCATTACAATCTGGACATGTGGAATATGCTGTGCCATTTTTTGCTCCTGTACCTGAGCATTTGTCACAAGATTCATATCTGTTTATCAATAAGTTTTTTGTAACTCCAAATGCTGATTCTTCTAGCGTTATTGTGATTGCCACATTTATATCGTCACCTTTTTCCACTGTATGTCTTTGCTGTCCGCCACCGCCAAATGCCGAAAAAAGATCGGAAAACATGTCTGTAAAACCACCGCCCCCAAAGTTAAATCCTCCACTTTCTGCACCGCCAAAATTAAAACCCTGAGGGCCATCTGCGGACCCATAATTATCATAGTTTGCACGCTTACTTTCATCACCCAAACACTGATACGCCTCATTAATTTCCTTAAATTTAGCAGGCGCATCAGGAGATTTGTTAACATCTGGATGCAACTGTTTGGCAAGTTTTCTGTATGCAGACTTTATATCGTCTTGGCTTGCGTTTTTTTCCACGCCAAGTGTTTTATAATAATCTTTCATCTTGTCCCTTAATCTACAACAACTTCTGGATCACCATCATTTTTGTCGTCTTTTTTATTTTTTTGTTCATCTGTTTTTTCATTTGCTTGTGCACTGCCATTTTGATAAAGTTTTTGGAATATGCCACTTGCAGATTCTGTTAATTGTTCTAACCCCTTTTTAACAACTTCAATGTCGGTGCTTTCAAAATCTTTTTTTGCCTTTTCAATAGCATCGTTAACAACTTTTTTGTCATCTTCTGTCAATTTATCTCCATTATCTTTAAGTTGTTTTTCAAGTGAATACACCATATTATCTGCTTGGTTTTTTGTTTCAACAAATTCACGACGTTTTTTATCCTCAGTGGCATTTGCTTCGGCTTCTTTAACTGCTTTTTGAATTTCTTCTTCTGTTAAATTACCACTTGCAGAAATTGTTATACTTTGTTCTTTGTTTGTTCCTTTGTCTTTTGCAGAAACGTGAACAATTCCGTTTGCATCAATATCAAATGTTACTTCAATTTGAGGGACGCCTCTTGGTGCTGGTGGAATATCTGCAAGTTGAAAACGTCCAAGTGTTTTATTTTGTGATGCAAATTCTCTTTCGCCTTGAAGAACATGAATATCAACGCCTGGTTGATTATCGGATGCAGTTGAAAAAACTTGACTCTTTTTTGCTGGAATTGTTGTGTTTCTTTCTATAAGTTTTGTAAACACTCCGCCCAAAGTTTCAATTCCAAGCGAAAGTGGTGTTACGTCCAAAAGTAAAACATCTTTTACTTCGCCCGCAAGAACACCACCTTGAATTGCTGCGCCAACTGCAACACACTCATCTGGGTTAATGCCCTTAAATGGTTCTTTGCCTGTATAGTTTTTAACGGCTTCAAAAACTGCTTGAATTCTTGTTGAACCACCAACTAAAATAACTTTGTTTATGTTTGAACTTGTAAGTTGTGCATCACTTAATGCGCGTTTTGTGCAATCTATTGTTTTGTCAACAAGATGCTGTGTTAAGGAATCAAATTTTGCACGTGTTAAATCATATTCCAAATGTTTAGGGCCTGTTGCATCCGCAGTGATAAAAGGCAAACTTATTGTTGTTTTTGGAGTTGCAGATAGTTCTATTTTTGCTTTTTCTGCTGCTTCTTTAAGCCTTTGCATTGCAAGTTTATCCTTGGATAAATCTACGCCATTGGATTTTTTAAATTCACTAACCAATAAATCAATAATAATATTATCAAAATCATCTCCGCCAAGCCTTGTGTTTCCGTTTGTTGAAAGAACTTCAAAAACTCCATCTCCAATTTCCAAAATTGATACATCAAAAGTTCCGCCACCTAAATCATAAACAAGAACCTTTTGATTTTTGTTTTCTCCTTTATCCAAACCATATGCAAGAGCGGCCGCTGTTGGTTCGTTAATAATTCTTAAAACATCAAGACCCGCAATTTTTCCTGCGTCTTTTGTTGCCTGACGTTGAGCATCATTAAAATATGCAGGAACTGTTATTACTGCTTTTGTAATTTTTCCACCAATATAACTTTCGGCATCTGCTTTTAATTTTGCCAAAATCATTGATGAAATTTCTTGTGGGGAATATTCTTTCCCGCTTAATTTAACTTTAAATGATGTTCCCATTTCTCTTTTTATGGAAGAAACAGTGTTTTCAAAGTTTGCAATGGCCTGACGTTTTGCAACTTTTCCAACCAATTTTTCTCCTTCTTTTGTGAATGCAACAACTGATGGAGTTGTTCTATCACCTTCGGCATTTGCAATTACTGTGGCTTTTCCACCTTCCATAACCGCAACACAACTATTTGTTGTTCCAAGATCAATTCCTATTACTTTTTCCATTTTTTTATTCTCCTTTTTTATTTATTACAACTTGACCATGTCTTAAAATTTTGTCACCTAATTTGAACCCCGACTGATATTCTTGTGTGATTATATCGTCTTCTATGTTTTTATCATGTGAAAGCGCAACAACATTATGCAAATTAGGATCATATTTTGTTCCGCATGACGGCAATTTTTCTATTCCTAAATTTGAAAATGAAGATATAATCTGCTTTTCAACCATTTGCAAGCCTTCATGAACTTTTGATTCAACAATTAACGATATGGAATTTACAATTGCATCATATGCAGGAAGCATTGAATTTATTGCAAGTGCAATACCTTCCTTTGTTGCATCTTCAAAAATTTGCTCGCTACGTTTTCGATAGTTATCAAAATCGGCTTGAAGTTGCTGTGCAATTTTAATGTAATCTTGTTTTTCTTCAATCAAATTTTTTTCACACTCTTCACAATGTATATTCTGATCACATTCATGTTGGTCATCACATCCACAAGAACATTCATCATTGCACTGACAGCCTTCTTCACAAGCGCTGGTTTGTTTGTCGGCGCAATCATGCAATTCGTTTTCTGTGTTGTTTTGAGTGTTAAAACAATTTTTACAAGATTCTGTTTGACTTCTATCTTTTGAATTTGTTTTTTTATCCCTCATTTTTTCTCCTTTTTTTTATTTTTTGTTTGGCCACTGAGTTCATCAGTAACAAGTTTGAGCGTGCTTGCTATTGAAGCATAATCCATTCTTTCGGGGCCAACAACACCAATAGACGCTATTTGCTGACCTCCCATGCGTATTGGGGCTTTAATTATTGCACAGCCTTGCATTTCGCCATCATCTTCCATTAATAATGTTAAATTATCGTTGTCCGATTTAACGGCTTTTGCAAGTGTACTTTCATTTTCCAACAAACCAAAAATTTTTTGAGTTTGTTCCATTGCTGATTGTGAAAGCATTTTCTGCGCTCCGTGCCCTTTTATTTGCATTGGTGGAAATTTTAACAGTTTTCTTATTATGTCTATAATGTTGTTTATCATGTTTTTAAAATCATAAAACATTTTTTGATAAGCCTCTGTAAACTGATTAATATTTTCTAGCAAAAATTCAAGAGTTTTGGATTTAAATTGCTGGGTTAAAAAGTTTGAAACATCTTTACATGAACTTTCGGTTGCATTTGTTGAAATTGTGTTATACACACATCCACTTTGAGTTTTAATTAATATCAACGCCTGATTAGCAACAAGTGATACAATTTGGATTTGTTCTATAACAAGTTTTCCTGCTCCATCCAAAAGTACAACTGTTGGATATGATGTTTGCTCCGCCACCGTTTTTGCAATTTTTGAAACTATGTCTAAAAGAGAATCCGCCCGCTCTAACAACTGCTCATGAATTATTTTAAGTTGCTTTGGGCTGGCTTTCAAATTGTTTAAAAGTGAATTTACATAATACTTGTAACCCATTGCTGTTGGCAACCTGCCACCTGAGGTGTGCATTTGTTTAAGATATCCCATTTCTTCAAGTGCAGACAACTCACTTCTAAGAGTTGCTGTTGACAAATTTAAATTTTGTTTTTCTGCAACACTGCCACTTGTTATTGGGCTGGCATCTTTTATATGCTCCTCAATTGCATTTACCAAAAGTTTATGTTTTCTTTCTGATAGTTTCATGTTTTCCTTTTGATTGCTAGCACTCTTTCGCTTACATTGCCAATTTTAATACACTTAAAAAAACTTGTCAAGCGTTTTTGACAAGTTTTTTAAAATTTTTAAATATTTTTTTACTTAACGCCCATCTTGCTAACTTCATCTGCAAAATTATCACAACGTTTAACAAGACCTTCGCCCATTTCATATCTTGTAAATCGTCGAATAGAAATTTTTTCTCCAATAACAAGTGTTGATTCTTGAATTAACTGACGAATTGTTTTTGATGTGTCCTTAACAAAAGGTTGTTCAAGCAAGCAAACGTCTTCGTAATACTTTTTTACTCTGCCTTCAACCATTCTGTCAATAATTTTTTCTGGTTTTCCTTCATTTAATGCTTGTGCTTTAAGAATTGCTTTTTCTTTTTCAAGATTTTCGGTTGGAACCTCTTCTGGTGCAACAAATTCTGGCTTTGATGCTGCAATCTGCATTGCAATATCTTTTACAAGTGTTGCAAATTGTGAAGATTTTGCAACAAAGTCCGTTTCACAATTAACCTCCAATAACACTCCAATTTTTCCACCCATGTGAATGTAAGAAGCAACAACACCTTCTGCCGCAATACGATCTTGTTTTTTTGCAACTGCTGCAATTCCTTTTTCTCTAAGCCAATCTGCTGCCTTGTCAAAATTTCCATCATTTTCGGTAAGTGCTTTTTTGCAATCCATCATTCCCGCGCCCGATTTTGCTCGAAGATTCATAACGTCTTGTGCTGTAAACATTTTTATCTCCTTTTTAATTTATTTTTATATTATTCAACACTTTTTTTTAAAACTGCTTTTTTTGCTGGTTTTTCTTTTGCAATTTCTTTAACAACCTTTTTGTCTTGTGCAGAAGATTCTGTTATAACTGGTTCTGCAAGTTCTTTTTTAACTTCTTCTGTTGTTTCAGTTTTTCCTTCTGCTGTAAACTTTTTTACTGGTTTCTTTTTTCTTCTTGGTTTTTTGCTATCATCTGCGCTTTCTGATTGCTCTGTTGTTGGACGAGCCTCTGCAAGTTCTTTTTCCAAATCTACAATTTCATCTTCAACTGTGTTAACAATCTTTTCGGAAGATGCACCTTCTTTTGATTCAATAACGGCATCTGCAATTGCACTTGCAATTAACTTTACACTTCTGATTGCATCATCATTTCCCGGAATAACGTAATCTATGCCACTTGGATCACAATTTGTGTCAACAAGTGCAACAACGGGAATATTTAATTTTTTTGCTTCTTTTACGCAAATATGTTCTTTGCTTGGGTCAACAACAAAAATAACGCCCGGTAAATCTCTCATATCTTTTATTCCGCCCAAATTATTTTCCAACTTGTCGCGTTCGGCTTTAAGATTGGAAACTTCTTTTTTGGGAAGTAAAAAAAACTCTCCTACTTTTTCCATTTGATTAAGTTTTGTTAAACGATCTATTCTGGTTTTAATTGTTTTGTAATTTGTTAATGTTCCGCCAAGCCAACGTGTGTTTATAAAAAACATTCCGCAACGAGCAGACTCTTCTTTCATTGCGTCTTGCGCTTGCTTTTTTGTGCCCACAAACAAAACACTTTTTCCTGTTGATGCAACATCCCTTACAAATGAATATGCTCGGTCTATAAGTTTTGATGTGTCTTCAAGATTAATAATATGAATATCGTTTCTTGCTGTAAAAATATACTTTTTCATTTTTGGATTCCATTTTTTTGTTAAATGCCCAAAGTGAACCCCCGCTTCAAGCAACTGTTTCATTGATATTACTGACATACTTTTTCTCCTCTTTTTTTTAACCTTCCCCGCGTCGTGCTTACTCTGCTCACAACCAAAATTTTGGCAATGGTGAACAAATGGAACACGGGTGCTTATTTGTTTTAGACTTGCTGAGTTTATCACATTTTATATGTTATTGCAAGAGTTTTTACACAATTATTATATTTTTTTTAAATTAAAGTTTTTTACGCTTTGTTTTTAAGAAAAAATAAGTTAATACAATTGCTATTTGAATAGGAATTCCTATTAAAAATATCAACCATAAATTAGTTATTTTAAATGTTAAATAAATTGAAAGTCCAGCCACCCACAAAAAACATGTAATTGAAATAAATAAAAATTTAGTCCATTTCCAAATGCTTGAAAAAACTATTAAAACAGCAAAAGAACAAGGAATTGCATAAACAAAACATAGCCAAGAGTTTGCCCATGAAAAATTAAAAATATTTGAACAAACAAAAACACAAATTGCAATAAACCAAACCATAACAACCGATAAAATGGCAATTATACTTTTTTGTTTTGTTTGCAATTTTTTCATGTTTTTGTTTTTTAATTTTATGTTGGCAATGTTTTGTGATACAAGATCATCAACAGATACATCAAAAATACAAGCAATTTGCTTTAACACATTAATGTCTGGCGTAGACTCTCCACGCTCCCATTTTGATATTGCTTTATCCGAATAATTAAGTTTTTGCGCAAGTTCTGCCTGCGTTATTTTTGTTCTTTTTCTTAACAAAACCAAATTACTTGATATTGTTGATTTTATTTCATCCATGTTTTTATTATAACAACTTTTTAAATTCTTTGCAAATGAATTTAATGCCGAATAATGTTATTCTACTGTCAGTAGAATTGTCACATCGCTTCTCTACTTTGCTTGCCACAAACAGTTGACAGTTTGTTAAACAAGTGGATTGCCTTTTTTGCTTGTTATTATATATCATGAATTTGGGAGGAAAAAAAATGAAACAAAAAGTTTATGTTTTGGGAGATTCTATTGCAAAAGGAATTGTTTATGTTGACGAGAAATTACAACGTTCTCAAAATTCTGCAATAAGTATTTTGGAAAAAGAGTTGGATATTCAAATAATAAATTTGTCTGCGTTTGGGCAAACATTGCCCAGAATTTGCGAAAAAAAATTTATTGAAAATATAATTGAAGGCAAGGGTAAAGATGTTGTTGTGTTTTCCATTGGTGGAAATGATTCGGACTACAACTGGAAAGAGGTTGCAATTTCACCAAATAAAAATCATATTCCAAAAACACCAATATCGCAATTTTACAACTTGTTGGATAAAAACATTAAAAAACTGAAAAAAAACAACTACACAGTTATTCTTGTAAATCTTCCACCAATACACTCTGCAAGATTTTTTTCTAACTTTATTTGCAAACAAGCAAATGGAGATGCTGTTTTAAAATTTTTGCAAGGTGACATAACCAATATTTACAGGCATCAAGAGGCTTATAACAACGTTATTGTAAAATGTGGAAATAAAAACAATTGCACTGTTGTTGATATTCGCACTCCCCTTTTGTTAAATAGACATTATTCTAGTTTACTATGTGATGACGGGATTCATCCAAATGAAAAGGGGCAAGCACTAATAGCAAAAATAATTCTTAAAGAAACAAAATTAATGAAAAATGAAAATTTTGTTACATACAAATAAAGGTAATATATTTTTTAATAAACACTTGTTTTTGTGTTTATTTTCTGTTATAATAAACAAAAGAAAACAGTTGGAAATTTTTTTTAATAACGTACACTGTTTAAAAAATTTGCTAATAGCAGATTTTACTAGTGCTCGTTTTTTTTAAAACTGGTTTTTACTCAGAAAAAAAAGTTTGTGCATAAAAATTTTGATTTATATGCAAACTTCTGAGGTATGATTATAAGGAAGTATTATGACAAACGAAGAGATTAGAAATGTTGCAATCATTGCCCACGTTGACCATGGCAAAACAACATTGGTTAACGAAATGCTTAAACAAGGAAATGTTTTCCATGAAAATCAGGTTATCATGGACAGGGTTATGGATAGCAACGCTATTGAACGTGAAAGAGGAATAACAATACTTGCAAAAAATGCAAGTTGCGTTTATGGCGGGGTTAAAATTAATGTTGTGGATACCCCTGGACACGCAGATTTTGGTGGAGAAGTTGAACGCGTCCTTAAAATGGTTGACGGAGTATTGCTTGTTGTTGACGCATATGAGGGCACAATGCCTCAAACAAGATTTGTTTTAGAAAAGGCACTTGCGCTTAATTTAAGAGTTGTTGTTGTAATCAATAAAATAGACCGCCCAGATGCAAGGCTAAAAGAAGTTAAAGACGAGGTTTTGGAACTTCTTATGGAACTTGATGCAAACGATGAACAGATGGACTCTCCATTTGTTTATTGCTCTGCAAGGCAGGGCGTAAGTTCTCTTGTTGAAGGAGAATTTGGCACTAATTTACAACCACTTTTTGAAACAATTTTAAAGCACATCCCTGCTCCGCAAGGATCAGAAAAAGATAGTTTTAAAATGCTTATTTCGTCCGCTGAATATAGTGAATATTTAGGACGTTTGGCCGTTGGAAAGGTTGCACAAGGAAGTTGCAAAGTTGGCGAAAGCGTTGTTGTTTGCAACTATCACGACAAAAAATTAAAATACGGTAAAATTCAGCAACTGTTTGAATATCAGGGGCTTAAACGCACTCCTATTGACATTACAAGCGTTGGGGACATTCTTTGCATTGCAGGGCTTGAAGACTGCCAAATTGGAGATACAATTTGCCAAAAAGACAATGTTTCACCTATTCCTTTTGTTAAAATTGATCCGCCAACAGTGGAAATGACTTTTTTGGTAAATGATTCCCCATTTGCTGGAAAAGAAGGCAAATATGTTACAAGCAGACATTTGCGAGAAAGACTTTACAAGGAATCTGTTAAAGACTTATCTCTTAGAGTTATGGATGGCGAAACAAGCGAAGCATTTAAGGTTTGCGGACGTGGTGAAATGCATCTTTCAATTTTAATTGAAAACATGAGAAGAGATGGTTATGAATTTCAAGTTAGTATGCCTCGCGTTCTTTTTAAAGAAATTGATGGCAAAAAACAAGAGCCTGTTGACAGACTTTTTATTGACGTTCCAAAAGAATGTGTTGGCACAATTATTAATCAAATGGCAACACGTAAAGGCGAATTTGTTTCCATTAATGAAAACAAAAACAGAATGAAACTTGAATTTTCAATTCCAGAGCGAGGTTTGTTTGGTTTTAAATCCGAATTTTTAACAGACACGCGTGGAGAAGGAATTATGAATTCCATATTTTTGGAATATCAGCCATACAAAGGCCCAATTTCACGCAGAATTTACGGTTCTCTTATTGCTTGTGAAACAGGGGATGCCATTGTTTATGGATTGTTTAATGCACAAGAGCGTGGCGATTTGTTTATCGGTGCAAATGTTAAGGTGTATGAGGGGATGATTGTTGGCAGAAATCCAAAAGGCGAAGATATTCCTGTTAACGTTTGCAAAAAGAAACATCTTTCAAATACAAGAAGTTCTAGTTCAGACGAGGCGCTTCGTTTGGTCCCTATTCACACAATGGACATTGAAGAAAGCATTGAATTTTTAAACGATGACGAATATTTGGAAATAACGCCTAAAAGTTTAAGGATACGTAAAGTTATTTTAAACAATGACATGCGCCTTAAACAACGAATTAAGCCAGCAGAAAAAAATGGTTAATTGTTAAAACAAAACGTTCAAATTAATTTGAACGTTTTGTTATGTAAAGTATATTTTTTTAAATTTTGTTAATAATTTTTATATGGCAACATTAATAATACGCGCAGTACTAATTTATCTTTTGGTACTTTTATTATTTAGGATTATGGGAAAACGCCAACTGGGGCAAATGCAACCTTTTGAATTTGTTTTAGCACTTATTATTGCAGACCTTGCAACAATTCCGATGGCTGAAATTTCAGTACCAATTTTGCATGGAATAGTTCCGCTTCTTTCACTTGTTGTTCTTCATTTTTTTCTTACAATTTTATGCAAAAAAAGCGTAATTTTTAACAACTTGGTAAGTGGAAAACCCGTGATTGTTATTAACCCTAATGGCATTGATTACAATTCTTTAAAAGCGCTAAACATTAGTGTTGACGATCTTTTTGAAGCAATTAGATCCTGCAACTTTTTTGGTTTGGAACAAATTGAATACGCAATTATGGAAACAAACGGAAAATTAAATGTTATGCCAAAAGCAGAATTTACGCCTGTTACTAATGGAGACCTTAAAATAAAAGTTCAACAGGAGTCTTTGCCTGTAACAATTGTTAGCGAAGGTGTGTTTATGGCTGAAAATGCAGGGCTTGCAAATATTTCAAAAGAGTTTGTTACAAATTTGCTAAATAAAAATAAAATTAAAAAATTAAAAGATGTTTTGGTTTTAACAATTGATGTTTCAGGAAAAGTTTTTCTTCAAAAAAAATTTGATAAATTTAAATCATTTAATGTAAAACTTACGGAGAGCAAATGAGGCGTGTAATTTTTGTAATTTGTTGTTTTTTTGTTTTTGCATCTCTTATTATTTGGGAAGAAGTTTATGTGTACAAATTTTTTAATGACTTAACAATAAGGACAACCGAACTTCAAAGTTTAACAGCAAACACAAAAAATATTAACACCGCAGAAATACTTTCAAAGGTAGAAAGTTTTTCAAACAGTTTTGCAAAAAATGAGGAAATGCTTTGCTTTTTAATTAACCATAAGGACATTGATGAAATTGGAGTGGAAATTGCTCGTCTTGAAGCAGACGTTGCGTTAAATCAAATAGAAAATTTTAGGGAAAGTTTAAGCCTGATTGTTTTTTATTCAAAGGCATACACACATATAATGGGCACAAGTTTTCAAAATGTATTTTAAATAAAAAATTTTAATGCTCTTGACACATTGATGCACAAGATATATAATATGATAAAAACGGAGGCACAATGAAAAACTTTAAAGTGGCACCAGTAAATGAAGAAATAAAAAAAATTAATGCAATGGAATTTGCAATTAATAAACTTGATAAACTTAATAAAAAAGATTATGACGAAAAAGATTATTTGCTTCTTCACAAATTAAATGAACAAATTTTGCAAAGCACTTTTGGGCTGGCTGACAATTTACACGGAAAAAAAATTCAAACTGAAATAACAAAAACAACAATAGCAAGTGCTAAACAAAGACGCGTGAAAGTTCAAAAAAATAAAACAGAAAATCATTCTGAAAAAACATTTTCAAAATAATATATAATTTTAAATATAAAAATAAATAATATTAATTTAACGCTTTGCCATGTTAAAAAAATATTATTTTTTTATTAATATTAAATTATTAAATGTGCAAAAAAACATTTTCAAAATAATATATAATTTTAAATATAAAAATAAATAATATTAATTTAACGCTTTGCTATGTTAAAAAAATATTATTTTTTATTTAGTAATTAATTCTTATATGCGCATATGCGAGATTATTATTTTAAAATATTAAATTAATTGATATTTTAATTAAATAATAG